>NZ_AP024480.1:1516250-2142500 GCF_017347585.1 Caldicellulosiruptor diazotrophicus | reverse complement strand
CAAGCGACTGTTTATCAAAAACACAGGTCTCTGCCAAGCCGAAAGGCGAGGTATAGGGGCTGACGCCTGCCCGGTGCTGGAAGGTTAAGGGGAGGGGTTAGCTAAAAAAGCGAAGCTCCGAACCGAAGCCCCAGTGAACGGCGGCCGTAACTATAACGGTCCTAAGGTAGCGAAATTCCTTGTCGGGTAAGTTCCGACCCGCACGAATGGCGTAACGACTTGGGCGCTGTCTTGGCGGTGTGCCCGGCGAAATTGTGGTACCAGTGAAGACGCTGGTTACCCGCGGTTGGACAGAAAGACCCCGTGGAGCTTTACTGCAGCCTGGCACTGTGTTTTGGTGTGCCCTGTACAGGATAGGTGGGAGGCAGAGAAGTGGGTGCGCCAGCATCCATGGAGCCGACGGTGGGATACCACTCTGGGTGCACTGGGGCACTAACCAGACACTCTGAACCGAGTGATGGGACACTGTCAGGTGGGCAGTTTGACTGGGGCGGTCGCCTCCTAAAAGGTAACGGAGGCGCCCAAAGGTCACCTCAGCACGGATGGAAATCGTGCGGTAAGAGTGCAAAGGCGGTAAGGTGGCTTGACTGTGAGAGGGACACCTCGAGCAGGGACGAAAGTCGGGCTTAGTGATCCGGCGGTTTCAAGTGGGAGAGCCGTCGCTCAACGGATAAAAGTTACCCCGGGGATAACAGGCTGATCTCCCCCGAGAGTCCACATCGACGGGGAGGTTTGGCACCTCGATGTCGGCTCATCGCATCCTGGGGCTGAAGTAGGTCCCAAGGGTTGGGCTGTTCGCCCATTAAAGCGGTACGTGAGCTGGGTTCAGAACGTCGTGAGACAGTTCGGTCCTTATCCGCCGCGGGCGCAGGGTATTTGAGGGGAGCTGACCCTAGTACGAGAGGACCGGGTTGGACGGACCGCTGGTTTACCAGTTGTCCCGCCAGGGGCACGGCTGGGAAGCCAAGTCCGGATGGGATAAACGCTGAAAGCATCTAAGCGTGAAGCCCACCCCAAGATGAGATACCCCACACCGTAAGTGGTGGTAAGGGTCCTGGAAGACTACCAGGTAGATAGGCCGCATGTGTAAGCGCCGCAAGGCGTTGAGCAAGGCGGTACTAATGGCCCGAGGAGCTTGACCAAGAGAGCTTTCCTCCTATTCACTTGCGAGGCTGCTTAAAAAGCTTTTGAAAAAATGAATATTGATAACAAATCCGGTGGCGAAAGAGCGAGGGAAACACCCGTTCCCATTCCGAACACGGAAGTTAAGCCTCGCAACGCCGATGATACTGTGCTGGAGACGGCACGGGAAAGTAGGTGGCTGCCGGATTTTTTATTTTTGTGTCCAAATGTTAATTGTTTAACAATAATGGGGCAAGATAAAACAGAGTTGAAAAAAGAGTTTGGATAAAGTAACGATAGTTATTTCGCGTATATGTTTTGGTGTATACTTTTTCAATAAGAAGATGTATAACTTGTAAAAATGTTCAAAGGCTTGAGTATAAAAAATCTAAGAGGTGCAAAACATTTCCTTGAAATTTCAATTCTATTTAAGTTTACAATTCTTTTATTATCATGAAACTCAGTTAGTTTGCGTTAATCTAATGTTCTCGATTCAAAAAAATATATGACAGAAAGAAGAAGTAGATGTAAAATAAAATTATAAAGGATGTATAATAAGGTGACTTAAAGTTTAAAACAATAAATAAAATAGAAAAATTGATGGCTTAATAGAAAAAACTAATACAAAACGAACTCAATCTGGATAAAAAATTCATGTATAAAATTTAATAACTTTTTCGTGAGGATTACTTTGGTGAAGTGCGAGTTTTCAAAGATTTACTAAATCAGGAGGCTTAAAAATGAAAATATTAATAGTTGATGACGAGATGTTTTCCCGAGAAAATATAAAAGAAATAATTTCAAGTTATGGGGGAAACAAGTTTGAGATTATAGAAACTGAAAGTTCGGAGGAAGCATTAGAATTTTGCAAAAGTTTTTTTCCTCAAATAATTTTTATAGATATTAGAATGCCTCATATGGATGGGATAGAATTAGCAGTAAGAATTAGACAGATCTTACCTTCTGCTGCAATAATATTTGTAAGTGCTTATCCCGAAAAAGAATATCTAAAAGCAGCACTGTCATTAAGAGCAATAAGGTTTGTTGAAAAACCGATAATTGCTACTGAACTTATAGAGGCATTCGAAGAAGCTTTAAGCCAAGTAAAAGAGAAGGAAGAACATATTTTGTCGTTATTTTCTGGTAATCGTGATACTCTTGATTGGATTAAGTTGGCGATAGGGACTTTATTAAGTGAGGGTGGACAAAATTCTTCGGAAATTTATAGTTTAGAAAAAATAATGGGTGCAGATGTTCTAAGAAATATAACTGCTGTTAGTATCGCGATAAAATTTTTGAAAAATGATGTTGCTTCTCTATCGAGTTATCTTCTCACACTGGTCAATTCCTTTCTCAATACAATACAAAGAAAAAAATGTTACGAAAATATTTGTGCATTTTATACTCTTAAAGATCATTTGGTTTTTATATACCTAATAAGTCCCAAAAAAGAAATTAGGACGAGTGTTTTGATTTCTTTTTGCAACGAATTGAAGGATTTTTTGGAAACATACAATTTAAAATTTCTAATAGGAGTGGGGAAAATAGTCTATGATATTAGAGAGATAAATTCTTCCTCAACTGCTGCTCTACTGGCTTTGGAAGATGCGTATATAAAAAAAGCAGGATATGTAGCGTTTTTTGAGGAGAGAAAATATGTGCCTTTTCCTTATGGAGAAAAAGAAAGGATATACTTCTTTAATCTTCTGAATCAAAAAAACTATGAACAAGCAAAAATTTTTGTAAAAAGCCTGGCTTTAGAAATAAGAAAAAGAGAAAATTTGCGTACAAGAGATATAAAATTATTTTTCTTCAAGCTTATAGAAATTTTGGATGAAAGAGAGGCAGAAAGAAAATTGGAGATTTATCTCAGAATACTTGATACAACTATATTGGATGAATTAGTAGACATCATAATAGAAGAAATAGATCGTTACAGAGTATCTGCACTCCAGAAGTACGAGAATGAGTACGTAAACAAGATGATAGAATTTTTAAATGAAAATTATTCAAAACCGGAATTGCGTATAGAAGATGTAAGTAGAGCAGTTAACTTAAGTACTTCATACGCATGTTTTCTCTTCAAGAAAGTCACAGGAAAGACCATAAAGCAGTATTTACTCGAATTAAGAGCACGAAAAGCAGAAGAACTTCTTAGAGGTGGAAGTGAAAAAATTAAAGATGTAAGCAATAAAGTAGGATTTAGATATAGTGATTACTTTACCAAAAAATTTAAAAAAATTACAGGAATTTTACCATCCCATATTAAAAACAAAAAAAAGAGGTGACTATTTGATGATAAACGTAATGAAAATGATAATGCAAAAAATTCTAAAAGGTAGTATATGGAGAAAATTCTTTTTTCTAAACTTGTGTTTTATGGCTTTTCCCCTCATAGCAGTAAATATAATTTCGTATATGACTATTGCAAAGACTTTGGAGTATAATACAAAGTATGCTGCATTTAAAAATTTTGAGCAAACTTGTTCCTATTTATCTTATAAGATTAACAATATTGTCCAAGAATGTTTGCCAATGATTGTTAATAATGATTTAAGAACTATTCTTGTGTCTGACTCAGAAACATATGAAAAAGATCCTCTTGCATTATTTAAAGCTGCAAAATCTCTGAAAATGTATATTCAAGAATACGAGAAAAAAGATGATATTTACAAAATCAGATTGTACGTAGATGAACGGCTAAAAGTTTTATGCGATAATAGAAATGTGTTTAGCATATCTGATATTGATTCTTCTCTTTGGTATAAAAAAATTAACAATTCCTTTACTTCTTACATTTTAATTCCTTCTCAGTATTTAAAAGGAGACCACACCTATTTAGAACAAACAGACTTGCCCATTACATCTACTATTTCCATCATATTCAAAATAGTGGATTTGTACGATTACAATAAAATTGTAGGCTATTTACGGTGCGATTTAAAAAAAGAGGATATAATAAGTATACTTAAAAATGGAACATCATCCAAAAATGATATTATGTGGATAGAGAACAAAGATGGTATTGTAGTCGCAGCAACATCGAAACTTTTCTTTCCAATGAGCATAAAGGGCATGTTAAATAAAGAAAATAATAATATTTTAGAAAGAATAGTAATAACGAAGGGAATAAAATATTTCCTTTTATCCTCTTTAATTGAAGGCACAGATTGGTGTCTTGTGGCAGCAATACCTCTTAGCGAAATCAGAAAAGAAGCCCAAGAAGTATTTTTGTTTGCCTTTGTAGGAATAACCACTACAGTAATGGCGTTTCTTATTTCATTAAAAAATGGAAAAGCAATTACAGATAAAATAAATAAGCTTGCTGCACAAATGAGAAACGTTAAAAAAGGTGAAATATTGCCACTTACTCATTTGAGAACTGAAGATAATGAGATAGGGAGTTTAATTGATAGCTATAACTATATGGCAAATAAAATTAAAGAATTAATGGAACAACAATACAGGTTAGGTATGGAAAAGAAAAGTGTAGAATTAAAACTTTTGCAGAGTCAGATAAACCCTCATTTTCTCTACAATACCTTAGACATGATAAACTGGTATGCAAGAATGTATAAGTGCTTTGATATTGTTGACATAGTGGAATCCTTAGCAAAATTTTATAAAATGAGTCTCAAAACCGAAACGGAAGTAGTGAGTATAAGGGAAGAAATAGAGCATGTTAACTATTATTTTTCGATCCAAAATAAAAGGTTTGGAAATCAATTAAGATTAATGGTAGAAATTCCAAAAGAATTATTGGACTACGAAATACCTCGGGTAACTTTACAGCCATTAGTTGAAAACTCCATTCAGCATGGAATTATGAATAAAAAAGAACGAACGGGAAATATCAGAATATGGGCGAAAAGGGAAGAAAATATTATTAATATTTTTGTAGAAGATGATGGTATTGGTGTAGAAGAAGAAAAACTCTTGGCGCTCAAAGAAGGTTTAGTACCAAGTAGTGGGTATGGTGGAATTGGTTTGAAAAATATTAATCAGAGAATAAAAACTCTTTATGGTAATGAATATGGTTTGGATTTTGAACACAATTCTTTAGGAGGACTTACCGTAATTATTACTCTTCCAGCTCACAAAATGGTCTAACGTCTTGAAGAAATCTTTAGAGTTATTTGAAATATATCATTTTAAAGGTAAATATATACAGTACATACATTAAAATAAAATAATTTTATACTGAAAATAAGAAAAAGGTACGTATGTTTTTATAAATTTTTTATTTATAATAAAATACGAATTGTAATTCACTAAGACAACTACAAGTAACATTTATAAAATTTACAGATCTAAAAAGGAGCGAGAAAATAATGGAAAAAGCACACAATACATTTTCACTTTTTCACAAAGACAGAAAAGTGGGTGTACATACTTTTTGGAAAAATATTTTAAAAAACAAAATACTGCTCCTTATGCTACTTCCCTCTGTTTTGTATGTAATAATTTTTAACTATATTCCAATGGGAGGCATAATAGTAGCATTTAAAAATTACAACTATCAAGATGGCTTTTTAAAAAGTCCGTGGGTAGGGTTTGAAAATTTTAGATATTTGCTTATATCTAATAAATTGTGGCTTCTCACAAGAAATACAATCTTATATAATATCGCCTTCATCCTAACCGGTATGATAGTAGAAGTAGGGATAGCAATTTTGCTTAGTGAAATGAGTGGTAGGTATTTCAAAAAAATATGCCAGTCTGCAATGCTTCTTCCTTTCTTCATTTCATGGGTTATTGTAGCAGCGATTGTTCTTAATATTTTTAGTTTTGAATATGGAGTATTAAACAATTTTTTGCGGTCGATAGGTGCGGAACCTTTTGATTTGTACAGTAATCAGTCTATATTTCCTTTGTTTTTAGTATTATTAAGGATATGGAAAAATACAGGATATGGCTCAGTCATTTACTTGGCAGCAATTACAGGCATTGATAGGGAGATGTATGAAGCAGCAGAAATTGATGGTGCTTCTATTTGGCAGAGAATTAGGTATATTACTATTCCATGTTTGCGACCAACGATGGTTATCATGTTAATATTGGCATTAGGCCAAATATTTAAAGGTGACTTTGGGATGTTTTATCAAATAGTAAAAAATAATCAAATTCTTCTTGAAGTGGCCGATATTATCGATACATTTGTTTACAGGTCCTTAATGTCATCAACAGATATTGGAATGTCTGCCGCTGCGAGTTTATATCAATCTGTGATGGGATTTATTACGGTGATAATAGCGAATAAAATAGTAAAAAAAGTGGAACCAGATTATGCTCTATTCTGATCAAAAATTTAAAAAAAAAAGGAGGCTAAAACATGCACAAAAGTTCAATTGTTGGGAGGGGACAAATAGATAAGATAATATTTAATTTTCTTTCATATACGATTGTTGGTATCTTTGCTTTGGCATGTATTTTACCTTTTTACTTAGTAGTAATTGGTTCCTTTAGTGATGAAAGAACAATTATTACAGAAGGGTATAGTTTAGTAATAAAGAAATTTTCGCTTGAGGCTTATAAACTCATCTTTAAAAATCCAATTTCAATTATACGTGCATATGAAATTACTATCTTCGTAACGGTCGTGGGGACAATTTGTAATTTATTTATTACCCTAATGACTGCTTACGTGTTGGCAAGAAAAGATTTTCCTTGGAGAAACGGCATTATGTTTTTCTTTTTCTTCACTACTTTGTTTAATGGTGGTCTTGTACCTTGGTATTTGCTTTGTAGTGAAGTATTAAAGTTTAATGATAAAATATATGCGTTAATTCTACCATTAATGTTCTCGGTTTGGAATATGATAATTGCAACAAATTACATAAGAAATAATATCCCATTTGAAATCATTGAATCAGCCAAAATTGATGGTGCAGGAGATTTTACAATGTTTATCAAACTAATAGTTCCTTTGTGTAAACCATTGACAGCAACGTTAGCGCTATTTACTGCGTTAGCCTATTGGAATGATTGGTATAATTGTATGTTGTTTATTCGAAATGAAAACATGTATACACTTCAATATTATTTGCAAGAACTTTTGAACAGTGCAGAAGCGATAAGAAGGATTGCTGAAAAAAGTGGAAGAATAGTCCAAGCGTTACCAATGGAATCTACAAAAATGGCCATGACAGTTATTGCTACAGGTCCGATTATTTTACTCTATCCATTTTTGCAAAAATATTTTATCAAAGGTATTACAATTGGGGCTCTTAAGGGTTAAAAACCCTTAAGGATTATAAAAAAATCATAGACAAGGAGGAGGAATTGAAAAATGCGTATCAAAAAAATTTTAGCCTTGGTAACAGTTATTTTGGTTGTCAGTAGCATTACATTAGGACTCTTTAACTGGCAAAGTGCAAATGCAACTAAACCAAACCAGAAATTAATTCATCCTACCGGAGTGGACCTTTCAAAACCAATAAAATTGGTTATCTATATGGTAGGAAACAAGCCAGATGACTTGGAGATGGTGCTAAAAGAAGCTAATGGAAAGTATTTCAAGCCTAAACTAAATACTACAATTGAAGTTCGTTTTATTCCTTTTGCTGACTTGCAAAATAAATACTCACTAATCTTAGCAGGTGGAGAACAATGTGATATTATATATACAGCAAATTGGTGTTATTATGCTCAGGAAGCAGCAAAAGGTGCCTTCAGAGAACTCACTATGAATTGGATCAAGAAATATATGCCTCAAACTTATAAGAGTCAAGATCCTGCCTCATGGGAACAAATGATGATAAATGGAAAAATCTATGCAGTTCCTAAAAATTCCTCTCCACCTGTGAATTATAAATTTGTGGTAATTAGAGAAGACCTAAGAGAGAAATACAAACTGCCCAAAATTACTAATGTCGCCACATACGAGAAATATTTATTCACTGTTGCTCAGAAGGAGAAAGGAATTCAGGCATTAGGTGTTGCAGGGAATAACTGGGAACTAAGACAAGTACTATGTAAGCAGCTTAACAAAATATGGAATATAGATGAAAGTTATGATTTCTATTATAAAATGAACAACAAACCTGATGCACCTGCTTCGTCAGAAATTTTTTATCTGTTTACTTCCCCCTATTTCAAAGAATATGTAAAGAGAATGGTCACATGGGCAGCTAAAGGAGTATGGCCTAAGAATGCTATAAACAATACTATCTCTCCAAGTGATTTATTTGCTCAAGGAAGAGCAGCTTCTTATGTTCATAACTTTGCAGTTTTTGGATCTGGTAAGCGTTTAGAAGAAGCTAAACTGGGGAAAGCTGGGTACTATGATCTTACACCTGATATTAAGTTTAAGCGAGCTTCATTTGCTAACGATGCTTTTGCTATTACCAGAAAATGTCAATATCCAGAGCGAGCAGCATTGGTTTTAGATATGATGAAAAATGATAAAAATCTCAATTTATTACTTATAGGTGGAATAAAAGGAGTGCATTGGATAGAAAAACCTGGCAATCTATATGCACGGGGTCCAAGAGCAGATAAGTATAGTTGGAATACGTGGGGTTGGGCATTAACAAGACCTGATCTTCCTCAGGATGCAGAAGCTAGTGCAGTCCAGCGTGCAATGGAAAAGAGCATAGGAGCAAGAGCTATTCCAACCCAAACAGATGGTTTTGTTTTTGATGAAAGACCTGTTAAAGCAGAACTTGCAGTAATAAACTCTTTGAGAGATGAATATGTACCTGCATTAGAATTAGGAATGTTTGGGAATAAAACGGATGAGAAGTTAAAAGAATTCGAGCAAAAACTTAAAAAAGCTGGTTTAGAGAAAGTTTTAAAAGAAGTAAGAAGACAATTTGATGAATATAAGAAGAGAAAAGGATTGAAGTAAGTTTGAGTTAAAAAACTAAGTTAAAAAGGGGAGTAATGTGACCTGATTTTCTTTTAAAAAATTTTGGTTGAGGAGAAGTTTACCAAAAGGGACATTACTTCCCTTTATTTCTTGAGATATTATTCCTTCGTTGCGAAAAGTAATTGAACTTTAACTAATCTTATAAAATGTTCCTGGAAAAGATACCATAGGGGGATAGGAAAATGAGGAAGTATGAAGATTTTGATACAGGGTGGAAATTTACAAAATGTGAAAAGTACGAGGCCGAGATTTTTTCTATTGATTATGACGATAGCGAATGGAGAATAGTAGATCTTCCTCATGATTGGAGTATAGAAGGGGATTTTTCAAAGGATCATCCTACAGGGGGAAGTGGTGGCTATCTTCCTGCAGGTATAGGTTGGTATAGAAAAAAGTTTATGATTTCAAAGGAATTGGAGAATAAAAAATTTTTTATTGAGTTTGATGGAAGTGCAGGGATTACAGATGTGTGGATTAATGAATTTCATGTAGGAACACACTATCACTATTATACTAGTTTTTACTTTGATATCACTTCTTTTTTGAAGTTTGGAGATGAAAATGTAATTGTAGTAAGAGTTGATAATTCGGAACAACCGAATTCAAGATGGTACACTGGTTCAGGTCTTTATAGGCATGTGAAGTTAATTGTTACGGAAAGAGTTCACTTTGAAGAGTGGGGGGTATTTATTAAAGCTACCTATGTGGATGAAAAGAAAGCAACATTAGAAATTGAAATGGAGCTTTGTAATGAAACACCTGAAGATTTTGAAGGAATATTAAAAACGGTAGTTTATGATCTTTCAGGAAAAGTAGTGGCAGAAGAAAGTGTTGCAATAACACTTGAGAAAAACAAAAAAGGAAAGAAAAAAATAGTTACAAATGTAGAGAATCCTCACTTGTGGAGCATAGAAAATCCGTATCTTTATTCAATTGAAAATATTATTCAAAAAGGAGAAGAAATAATTGATTGTATTTCCATACCCTTCGGAATCCGAACTATAAAATTTGATGCGGAAAAAGGATTTTTGTTAAATAGTAAGCAAGTAAAAATAAAAGGAGTTTGTTTACACCATGATGGTGGATGTGTGGGTGCTGCTGTGCCTGAAGGAGTATGGGAAAGAAGGTTAAAACTCCTAAAAGAAATGGGGTGCAATGCAATTAGAACAGCGCATAATCCTGCTGCTCCAGAATTCCTTGATATGTGTGATAGAATGGGATTTTTAGTAATTGAAGAAGCATTTGATGAATGGAAAATTGGAAAAATAAAAGAGTTTGGAGAGAATTTTTTAGAAGGAGATAGTAGATATGGGTATCATAAATATTTTGATGAAAACTTTGAAGCTGATTTAAGATCAATGATAAGAAGAGACAGAAATCATCCTTCCATCATTATTTGGAGTGTAGGGAATGAAGTACCTGAACAAACTACACCAGATGGACATCTTATTCTGAAAAAGCTAATAGAAATATGTCATGAAGAAGATCCTACACGGCCAGTGACGGCTGCATGTGACCAGATAGAGGCAGAACCGAAAAAAGCAACAGAAGAATTTTTAAATTTATTGGATGTTGTTGGTTATAATTATGTAGATAGATGGAGAAATAGAACAGAAATCTTTTATGCAGAAGATCATTTTAAACACCCGAATTGGAAAATAATAGGCACAGAGCATGCTTCTATTAATCAAGTCAGAGGAGAATATTCTTTTGAAGCAAGCCAATTTGGATGGTGGCGAGGTCCTTATTACACTTCAATGATAAGGCCAGAAAAACTGTGGAAATTTACAAAAGTTCACGACTATGTCGCAGGTGATTTTATTTGGACAGGATTTGACTATTTAGGAGAATCTCGTTGGCCAGCAAAAAATACAAGTTGTGGGATATTAGATACCTGTGGTTTTAAGAAAGATTCTTTCTATTTTTACAAAAGTCAATGGTCTGAAGAACCAGTGCTTCATATTTTTCCTCATTGGAATTGGAAGGGTATGGAAGGAAAAGTAATACCAGTTATATGTTATACAAATTGTGACTATGTAGAATTATTCTTAAATGGCAAATCACTAGGGAGAAAATGTTACGAGTTTCCTGCTCAAGGGATGACAAAAAGGTTTGGTCATTACGAAAAACCGTTTGTGTATGCTACAACTGGCGACTTGCATCTTTCTTGGGATGTTCCATATGAACCAGGTATCTTAAAAGCTGTGGGAGTGAAGGATGGTAAAGAAATTGTAAAAGAAGTAAAGACCACTGGAGAACCCCAAAGAGTAAAGCTTATATGTGATAAGCAGAAAATGAAAGCGGACGGTAAAGATGTTTGCCATATTACTGTTCTTATTGTAGACAAGGAAGGACAAATCGTACCCGATGCAAACAACTTGGTTGTTTTTGAAGTTAAAGGTTGTGGGGACTTAATAGGAGTTGATAATGGGAAACCGGATAGTCATGAATCTTATAAAGATGCGAAAAGAAAAGCATTTAATGGTATGTGTTTGGCAATAGTAAAATCAAGAAAACAAAAAGGGATGATAGAAATTGTTGCGACATCTGAAGGATTAGTAGGTGACTCAGTAGAGATTGAAGTTGATTAAGTTGAGGTGACCACCTTTCCTCATTTCTATGATGGGAAGGTGGTCGTATTTTCAAAAAATTCTTGTTTTTAGTTGCGCTTAAATATTTTCTATAGACACGTAAAATTTGTTCACAAAGGAGGAAAATAATAAATAATGTCGATTAATTTAAGTAACAAAGAGACAGTTCCAGTGGATAAATATGCTAATAATTTAGCTTTATTTTTTAAATTTTCTTTGCCGTTAGTAATTGAAAATGTGCTACGAAGTTTCCTTAGTAATATCAATATATTGATGCTAAGTAGATATTCCAATGAAGCTGTAGCAGCTGTAAGTATAGCCAGTCAAATTATTATGTTAGTTATTACCGTATATAGTATGTTTTCGGCTGGAACAGCCACTTTATTAAGCCAATATTTAGGAGCGAATAAGAAAGATATGGCTGAAGAAATTGCTGCTTTATCGTTTAGAGTGAATTTTTTAATAGGATTATTTTTAAGTATTTTTATTTCGGCTTTTGCTCGACCAATTCTAATTGGAATGAAAACTCCTTCTGAGCTTATGTCTATGTGTTTTGTGTATTTGACTATAGTAGGTGGTGGCTCATTTTTGCAGAGTATTTTGGGTGTTCTTTCGGCAATATCAAGGTCTTATAAAAATACTTTTTTGCCGATGTTTTTTTCTTTTGTTATGAATATTTTGAACATAGTAGGAAATTGGTTGGTAGTGTTTGAACCTATCAAGTTACCTGTTTCTAAAATAATGGGAATTTCCCTTTCTGTAGTTTTGAGTGAATTTATAACATGCATCTTCTTTCTATTCATTCTAAAAAGCTCTTATTCTTTAAATATTCTCTTTTTAAGAAAGAGAGGCCTTAGCTCTTATGTTGCTATCATAAAACAGCTTTTTAGTTTAAGCTTACCACTAACTGCAGAGGGAATATCTTACCCCTTGTCTCAAGTGGTAATAACATCGTTTATTGCAAGATTAGGTTCTGTGAGTCTTGCTGCTCGTACGTACGTTTCTAACATAGTTTTTTTTGTGTATATTCTTGGTTTTTCAATGGGACAATGTTCTCAAATAATTGTTGCTCATTTAGTTGGGAGCAACAAAATTGGTATTGCCCATAAATTTTGCATAATGATTTCAAAATTAATAATACTATCTAACATTAGCCTTTCGTTGCTTTTTATTATATTAGGCAAGAGAATAATTACCCTTTATACACACGACAAGGAGATAATTTATATAGCCTATTCTCTCTTTATTGTAGACTTATTCGTAGAAATTGGAAGAGGACTTAATCATGCGTTTAGCTTTGCTTTAAGGGGAGTGGGTGATGTAAAATTCATGATGATGTTCTCCCTTTTAGGCATGTGGGGGATAAGCGTTTTTCTTTCTTATATCTTGGGACTTTCACTTAAAATGGGGTTAATAGGAATGTGGATTGCATTTGCTTTAGATGAATGGACAAGAGGGATTGCTCTTGCAATAAGATGGATCAAAAAAAGATGGGTTTGTAGTATAACGAATTATAGCTAATAAAATAATGGTTTGTAATAAGTAGAAAAATACCTAATTAAGTCAATAAAAACTTACGGAAAACAAAAAATTTTTACACTTTCTTTGAGCCTGTTGAATAAATATTTTTACCATAAAAGCATGTATAAGGTTAACAAAATTGATTCCACACATATGCAAGAGTAAATTTACGTTTTTCCATTTTTCTAACAAATTCTTCAAATAAGTAAGTTGGGGTTGTTGAATAAAAGATACAACCATTGTAAGTAAAAATATCCATAGAAGAAATTAAAAAATATCCCCCTTGTGATAAAATTTTAAAGTGCAAGAAGACAACAAACACAAGGGGGATACACAACATGACTAATGATATTAAACCACAAAAGAGAAAATTTTTAAAGATCCTTTTTGCTATAAAGAAAGTAGCCCAAATCTTAAGAGTTTCCAGAAAATCAAATAAAAGAGGAAGACCAAGAAAATTTGAAGTATTTCAAATAATAGCGTGTTTGGTTTGCAAAGTAAAAAAACAGTATTACAAGTTTTAGAGAACTTGAGTACAGAATAAATGAAGATGTAGAATTTAGAAGGAGTGATAGGGATAGAAAAAAGCCCGGATTATTCTTATCTTGCGAAATATGCAGCAATGATAGAAGAAGAATATTTAGCTGATATAAAAGGAATACTGGTAAGTGCAATAAATCCAGACACAAGTATTTGTGTAATACGTTCAACACCTTTGAGAAGCAGCAAAAATGATAAGTAGGCAGTAACAGGTGTATGTGCAGTTTTGGGTTTTTACAAGGGATACAAATTACATTTGCTTGCCACAGGGAAAGACGAGATAATACCTTTAGCTTGGGAATTTTCTTGTGCGAACGAGCATGATAGTCAAAAGATAGAGTTTTTGTCCAGGGCATGTGTATATGGAGCCAAGATAGTTTTAGCAGATGCAGGATATAGCAGTAGAGAAATGGTTCAAGACAGCTCAAGAGTTTAAGATAAAATTTGTTGCAGAGATAAACAAAAGGAATATGAACAACAAGAATAATGTAAAAAGTGAAGTGAGGGCAGAGAATATGGAATATTTAGAGGCTGGGGAAGGGAAAAAGCTATACAGAAAAAGAAGGATAATAGAGGGGCTTTTCAATAAACTTAAAGGGGATATAAATTAAAAAATATGAGATTAAGAAGCTTTAGGACTTGTAAAAGGTACGTGGAGTGGATATTGATAACTTACTTATTTGAAGAATTTGTTAGGAAATTAGAAGAACATAAATTTATTCTTGCATATGTATGGAATCAATCTTGCTAACCTCATACATACTTTTATGGTAAAAATATTCATTTAACAAACTCATTTATAAGACTCTAAGAATAATTTTGTCCAAATTGGCATTTTTATAATATAAGCATCTTCCAAGTATTGAAAGCTTATATTATCCAATTTTAATTTTTGCCGAAAATAATCGCAAACGATATTGAAAACAATTCGAAAAACTTTTATAATAATCTTATACAACAATCACAGCAAAGGGGTTTACTTTTCATGGGAAAAATCAAGGCAGCTATTTTTGACATGGATGGTGTTTTAACAGATACTGTAAAGTTACATTTCAAAGCATGGAAGAAGATGTTTGAAGATCATGGTTATAAGTTTGAATATGAAGATTACAAATGGAAGGTTGATGGGAAGCCAAGGCTGGATGGGATAAGAAGCATTGCATATGATGTACCTGAAGACAAGCTCATAGAAATGGCAGAGGAAAAACAAAAGATTTTTTTGGAATTTGTTGAACAAGAAAATTTAAAAGCTTTTGAAGATAGCATATGGCTTTTAAATCATTTGAAGCAAAACGGTATAAAACTTGCTGTTGCTTCTTCAAGTAAAAATACCACCAAAATTTTAACCAAAATAGGAATTTACAATATGTTTGATACAGTTGTAACAGGGTATGATTTCAAAAAAGGCAAGCCTGACCCAGAGATATTCTTGACTGCTGCAGAAAGGCTAAACGTTAATCCAAAAGAATGTGCAGTGTTTGAAGATGCCATAGATGGTGTTAAGGCAGGCATTTGTGCGGGGATGCTTACAATTGGTATCTGTAGAGATGGTCAATTTGATAGGCTAAAAGAGGCTCATTACGTGGTTGATAGATTAGATAAGATTAGTTTAGAACTTCTTGAAAATCTTCATGAAAAACTTTTCAAAAAGGTTTAGGAGGTTTTTGATAATGAAACTTTCGGAAAAAAACTGGCTGATTGAGCAGGAAAGTTTTGGAGTTTCACATAGATATGAAACATGTTTTGCTCTTACAAATGGGTATATAGGAATAAGGGGAATCAATGAAGAGGTTTTTTGTGATGAGATACCAGGAACTTTCATAGCAGGTATATTTGACAAAGATACAGCTCAGGTTACAGAGCTTGTGAATTTGCCAAATCCAATAGGTCTTAGGATATATGTAAATAGAGAATACTTAAATCCTTTAAAATGTGAAATTCTTGAGTTTAAAAGAGTTTTAGACTTAAAACAGGGGCTACTTTTCAGAAAGTTGAGACTAAAAGATGAAAAAGGCAGAATTACATCAATAGAAGGATTCCGATTTGTCAGCATGAAAAATAAAAATCTTATTGTTCAAAAATATAATGTAGTTTGTGAGAACTACTCAGCAGTCTTAAATGTAGAAAGTTTTATTGATGCGAACACCATGAACTCCAAGGATACTCCAAACGATAGAGTAAAACATTATGAAGTAGAAGATAAAAAGGATTGCAAAAGCTGTATATTCCTTGGCATTACAACAAAGGATAAAAGGTACAAAGCAGGAATAGCGAGTTCTACAGAGGTTTTATTAGATAGCCAGAAATGTTATTTTAATAGATTTGTAAAAGATTTGGGAAGCGTTATTACCGAAAACCTTGAGGTTGAGGCAAAAGAGGGAAAAAGTTATGAGATTGTAAAGCTGAGTGTATTGGTGTCCTCGAGAGAAAAGGTTGATGATATTTTTAAAAGTTCTACAAGTAAGCTTGAAAGAACAAAAGAATTAGGTGTTGAGAGGTTGCTTTCTGAGCATATAGAAGAGTATGACAAGCTCTGGGATGTTAGTAAACTTGAAGTAATTGGTGATGAGGTTGCAGATAGAAGTCTTAAATTTAACGTTTTCCATCTACTTAGTATGGCAAATCCAGAAGATGAACATGTAAGCCTTGGTGCAAAAGGCCTTCACGGAGAAGGTTACAAGGGACATATTTTTTGGGACACAGAGATATTTATGCTCCCGTTTTACATTTACACAAATCCGAAAGCTGCAAGGTCAATGCTGATGTACAGGTACAATCTTTTGGACGCTGCAAGAGAGAACGCAAGGAAAAATGGGTACAAAGGTGCGCAGTTCCCTTGGGAGTCTGCAGACACTGGACAAGAGGAGACGCCAAAGTGGGGGTACGATTATCTTGGCAAACCTGTTCGAATATGGACAGGGGATATAGAATATCATATTTCAGCAGACATAGCCTTTGCAGTTTTAGAGTATGTGCGTGCAACAGATGATATAGAGTTTCTTTTAAACTATGGTGTGGAAATTGTGATTGAAACAGCAAGGTTTTGGGCTTCTATTTGTAAATACAATGAAGAAAAGGATAGGTATGAAATAAATGATGTGATAGGTCCGGATGAGTTCCATGAACATTGCAACAACAATGCCTACACCAATTATCTTGCAAAGTGGAACTTGGAGAAGGCCTTTGAACTTTTGACACGCTTAGAGAAAAATTATCCCAGCCATTTTGAAAGGTTAGTAAAAAAAATAAACTTATCAGAAGATGAACCTTTGAACTGGCTAAAAGTTGCATCAAAGATTTATATTCCATACCATCCTGAAACAAAGTTGATTGAACAGTTTGAAGGATATTTTAATCTTAAAGATTTTGTTATTGAAGAATACGACAGCAATAATATGCCAGTCTGGCCGAAAGGTGTTGAGCTTGACAGGCTAAATGATTATCAGCTCATAAAACAGGCAGACGTTGTGATGCTTTTGTATTTGCTCGGCGACCAGTTTGATGAAGAGGTTATAAAAATAAACTATGACTACTATGAAAAAAGGACAATGCACAAATCGTCATTGAGCCCGAGCATCTATGCCCTGATGGGAGTAAGAGCGGGTGAGACAAAAAGAGCATATATAAACTTTATGCGTACCGCTTTGACAGACCTTGAAGACAATCAGGGCAACACAGCTTTGGGGATACATGCTGCATCTTTGGGCGGTACATGGCAAGCTTTGATATTTGGTTTTGGAGGTTTAAAAGTGGAAAAAGATGATGTTCTATCTGTCAACCCATGGCTGCCTGAAAAGTGGGAAGCTTTGAAATTTAGCATCTGGTGGAAAGGAAACTTGCTGGATTTTGTCATAACCCAGGAAAATGTTGAGGTCAAAAAAAGAGTGGACAAAAGCAAGGTGAAAATCAAGGTAAGAGGTAAAGAAGTAGTCTTATAGCCTTTTGAGTCGCAACTCCCTGTGGAAAAAATTCTCACAGGGAGTTTAATTTCACGAAAAGATTTCGAAAAAAGTTTGAAAGCTGGAGAATATGAAGCAGCATTGATTATGCTTAATAAACAAAATTCAAAAATTAAATTAAAAACCTATAGACAAAATTACTAACTTGTTGTATAATAAAATCATCGAAAACATTTCCGAAATATTTAATTCAAAAAGGAGGTTTGTTTTATGAAAAAATTTCTAACAATTTTATTAACGCTAATTTTTCTACTTTCCTTAGTTGCGGGAATGGGTGCTGCGCAAAAAGATGTTTTTGCCACTTCCAAGATAACTTTAAAGCTGGGTGCGTGGGCATCTTCTCCTGCTGAGAAGAAGATTGTTCAAAACCAAATCGCAGCATTCAAAAAGCTGTATCCAAATGTTGATGTGAAAATTACTGAAATTGTCGGTGACTACAACCAAAAGATGCAGCTTCTCATGGCATCTAAAACAGAACCTGATATCTTTTACATGGATTCAATGCCAGCATGGCAGTATATTGCAAAAGGTGTTTTAGAGCCGCTTGACAGCTGGATGAAAAAGTACAATGTCAAAACAATTGGTTATGAGTCATCACTTCTCCAGCCATTCATCTACAAAGGAAAAGTGTATGGACTTCCAAAAGACTACAATACATTAGTTTTGTTCTACAACAAAGAGATGTTCAAACAAGCAGGTCTAACTCTTCCACCAAAGACATGGCAGGAGCTGAAAGAGTATGCTAAAAAACTTACAACAGACAAGGTTGTAGGTCTTACCATGAACCTTGAACTTGCAAGAATTCAACCTTTTGCATATCAAAATGGTGGTAAAGTATTTGATGGCACAAAACCAGTCTTTACCGACCCGAAAGCCTTGGAAGGCTTAAAATTTGCACTTGACCTTTTCAAAGAAGGAATATGCAAGACTCCAAAGGATTTAGGTGCTGGCTGGGTTGGGGATGCATTTGCTGACAAGAAAGCTGCTATGACAATTGAAGGTGGCTGGATGATTCCATTTTTAAACGACAGAAAGATACCAAAAGATCAATATGGAATTGCAGAACTTCCTGCAGGACCAGCTGGCAAGTCAACAATGGCATTCACCGTTGCATATGTAATGAGTAAAAATTCAAAGCACAAGCCGGAAGCGTTCAAGCTTATAAGATTTTTGACTGGTGAGGGCGGACAGAAGTTTGTTGTTGAAGCAGGCTTGGCACTTCCTTCATTAAAGAGTGCAGGTGTAAACTTTGCTAAAACTTATCCAGAGAGAAAAGCGCTTGTTGATGGTGCAAAATATGCACAGGTCTACTTCTATGGTCTGGATGGCACGAAAGTTGTGGATGTCTTCAACAAAGCATTTGAAGATTATGTAATTGGCAAAAAGTATGACCTTAAGAAGAACATTGAAGAAAGAGTAAAGCAAATCATGAAGTAAAATAGAAAATACTACCGGGAAAATAATCAAGGCAGGTAAAAAAGCCTGCCTTGATTTATAAGAATATAACTGTAAGTTATAGGGGGATGTGAATAAAAAATGAGAAATAGAACAAAAGCCCAAGAATACTTGACAGCTTTTGTCATGCTGCTTCCTTATATACTGTCTTTTTGTGTATTTTTTGCTTACCCACTTGTAAAAGCTTTTATGATAAGTTTTCAGAACTTTTCATTCTTAGGAGATGTTCCACCTAAATTTGTAGGCCTTGCTAACTATAAAGAAGCGCTGACAAACAAGATGTTTTTAGATTCTATTTTTAACACAATTTATTATTCGGTTTTAGTTGTTCCTACTCAGCTTATTATTGCTCTCATTTTAGCTGTGATAGTAAATGACAAGGTAAAATTCAAGGAGTTTTTCAGAACAACATATTATCTTCCCACAGTTACATCACCTGTAGCAGTATCAATTATATTTCTGTTTTTGTACAAAACAGATGGGCTTGTGAATCAGATTTTAAGCCATATTGGGATTACTCCCCGAAACTGGTTCAATGAACCTTCTTTTGTGATGCCGGCAATTGTCAGTGTTGCTGTTTGGGGGTCTGTAGGGTTTTATATGGTTACATTTTTGTCTGGGCTTTCAACTATTCCAGACCAGCTTTATGAAGCTGCAGAGGTTGAAGGTGCAGGAGAATTTATTAAGCTTGTTAAAATCACAGTACCTCTTTTAAAACCGATGATATTTTTCAATACAGTTGTATCTTTTATTAGCACTCTCCAGATGTTTGATTTGTCATACATTATAGGTGGTTCTGATGGTGGCCCCATGGGAAAAGCAATGACAATGGTTGTGATGATATATAGAACAGCTTTTAAAGAATTCAACATGGGAGTTGCCTCAGCTATGGCGTTTGTTGTGTTTGGGATTATATTTGTGTTTACGTTAATTCAGCGAAAGTTTTTTGGTGAGGAAATGTCGTATTAAGTAGTGATTTTTCTTGATTATCGAAAAAGGAGATGATAAAAAGGTGTGGAGGAAGGAAAATACCTATGGGATTGGAGTCAAAATAGTGCTATATACAATCTGCATTTTATGGGCACTGATAACCTTGGTACCGTACCTTATTGCCGTTATAACTTCTTTAAAACCTGTAGAAGATGTGACAAAATTCTCAGTTGACTTTGGAAAGCTGAGCTTTAGTAGCTATAAATACATCACAACAGAGTTTCCGTTTATGAGGTGGCTTTTTAACAGCTTTGTAGTTGCAGTGGCTGTGACAGCTGGTAATCTACTTTTTAATTCCATGGCAGCCTATGCTCTTGCAAGGTTAAGCTTTCCATTTAAGAAGGTTATTTTTTACATTATCATAGGTACTATGATGATTCCTGGGCAGGTACTCTTAATTCCTATTTACCTTATTCTAAACAAACTTGGCTGGATTGATTCGTACAAGGGACTAATTATTCCATGGCTTGTGAGTGCATTCTATATATTTTTTATGCGCCAGTACTTTTTGACAATCCCTAAGGATTTAGAAGAAGCTGCATTGATTGACGGACTGTCACGGTTTGGAATATTCTTTAAAATATTCTTACCGCTATCATTGCCAGCTTTGGCCACTCAAGCTATATTCATATTTGTGGGCAACTGGAACAGTTTCATGTGGCCAAGCATCATAGCTTCGTCTGAAGAGCTGTATACCCTGCCAGTAGGCCTCAACTCGTTTTACGGTCAGTACTATCAGTTTTGGAACCAGGTTTTAGCAGGAGCAATCCTTCTTTCTTTGCCAACCATAATAGTTTTCGTAGCATTTCAGAAATATTTCGTCAGGGGGATAGTAACAACAGGGCTTAAAGAGTAATAAAAATGTTGAAATAGAAGACAAAGAAAGTGTATAATTATTTTCAAGGTTTTAGTGAAACATTTCAAAAATAAGAGGGAGACACGAAAAAATGAGGAAGAACAAGAATGTGACCATAAAAGATATTGCAAAAGCTTTGGGACTGTCACCAAGCACTGTTTCAAGGGCGCTCAATAATTACTCAGATATAAACCCTGAAACAAGAGACAAGGTAATAGAGATGGCCAAAAAACTAAACTACACACCAAACATCTTTGCAAAAAGCCTTGTCACAAACAAGACAAAAAGAGTTGGACTGTTCATTGAAGACATGGAGAGGGAAGGCATATACGGTGTTTTTTATTATGAGATACTTATAAGTTTCAGGAAAGCTGCAATGGACAATGGTTATGAGGTTGTTTTGCTCTCAACATCTTCAGAGGAGCAAAAAAGAATCTCTTTTGATGCGGTTATGCAGGAAAAAGGGCTTGAAGGCGCATTTATCATGGGACTTAAGATGGATGATGAGTATCTGAATGAAATACAAAAAAGTACCTATCCTGTTGTTTTGCTTGACATTCCAATAAAAAACTCAAATATAGGTTATGTGACAACAAACAATCTAAAAGGTGCGCAGCTTGCAACAGAACACTTGATTAACCTTGGACACAAAAAAATAGGATTTTTGAATGGTCACAAAAAAGCATATGTCAGCCAAGAAAGATTAAACGGTTATATATTGGCACTGAGCAAAAACGGACTTCAGGTTGACAGTGAACTTATTTATGAAGGTGATTTTACAGAGGCAAGCGGGTTTGAAGCAGCAGACTATTTTATTAAAAAAGGTGTCACAGCAGTTTTTGCTGCATCAGACATGATGGCAATCGGTCTTATAAAAAGATTAAAGGAACTTGGTGTGGATGTGCCTAAAAAAGTTTCGGTTGTTGGATTTGACGATATATCCTTGGCACGTTACATCACCCCTACTCTTACAACAATAAGACAGAACAAGAGTGAAATGGGCAAATCAGCTTTTTACCTGCTTTTAAACCTGATTTCAAAGCAGCCCATAAACCACATTATCTTAGAGCCAGAGCTTATAAAAAGAGAATCAACAGCAAGGCTGCGCTAAATATCTTTTTAAGCTTTACAAAAAAACGGCTGTGAGGAGAAAACACAAATCTTCTCACAGCCTTTAAAATTTTAATTGGCAAGGATAAATTCTTTAGTCTGTCCTCTTTTCAATTCAAAACTGCTACCATAATGTGAAAGCTGAACACTTTCACCTTCCAAAAGTGTATAGGAAGCTTTGTCTTTTGTGATTTCCACTTTCAAAACTTTTCCCTTGTATCTTACTTTAAACGATAAACATTCAAGCCTTTGAGGAAGCTTTGGTGAAAAAGAAAGCCTGTCTTTGTTTGTTCTCATTCCACCAAAACCAAATACCAAAGCTTGCCAAGCTCCGCCCATACAAGCGGCGTGAATTCCATCTTTTGTGTTGTCATTTAAATCGTCAAGGTCCATTCTTGCTGTATATACAAAGTATTCGTATGCTTTGTCTAAATATCCAAGTTCTGCTGCAAGGATGCTAAAGATTGCAGGTGAGAGTGATGAGTCATGTGTTGTAATTGGTTCATAATATTCATAGTTATTTTTTAAATCCTCAAATGTAAAGTTTTCTCTCAAAAGATAAATGAGCAAAAGGACATCTGGTTGTTTGCAAACTTGATATCTATAAATGTCTAAATAATGCCAGTTTAAAAGAAGAGGAAACTGATTCTCTGGGATTTTTGACAAATCAAGCCTCTTTTTATAGATGAATGAATCGTCCTGAGGAATAATTTTCAGCTCTGAATTGTACGGCAAATACATGTTATCAGCAATGTTTTTCCACAGTAAAACCTCATCTTTTAAGAGCTCAATTTTTCTACAAAGTTTCTCAAGAGCATTACTATCTTTTTCTTTTAATATATTATAAAGCTCTGTAGCAAACTCAAGGGTCATCTTTACCATATAGTTTGTATAAGCGTTGTTGTCAACAAGTGCAGTATACTCATCAGGGCCGGTGACACAGAATATGCAGAACTTTCCGCCCTTTGCTTCACTGAAATGGCCAAGTTCTGAATAGAATCTTGCAACTTCAAATACAATCTCTGCACCATAGTTTTTTATAAATTCCAAATCATCTGTTGCTTCAAAATACTTTTTTATGGCATACACAATATCAGCGTTTATGTGGTATTGGGCAGTCCCAGCGGGGAAGTATGCTGAACACTCTTTTCCTGCAATGGTTCGCCAGGGATATAGTGCTCCTCTGTGGTGAAGCTCTCTTGCCCGCTTTCTTGCTGTATCTAAAATGCTGTATCTATATAAAAGAAGCATTTTTGCAATTTCTGGCTGGGTATATATGAAAAACGGCATTATATAAATTTCAGAGTCCCAGAAATAATGTCCGCCATAGCCTTCACCGGTCAAGCCTTTTGCAGCAATGTTTGAAATACCGTTTCTACCTGTTGATTGAAGCAGAGAAAATAGACTAAATCTTATAGCTTGCTGAATTTTAAAATCTCCTTTTACCACAACATTAGCGTTTTTCCAAAAGGTTTCCAAAAATTTTCTTTGTTCTTTCAAAAGGTTTTCAAATCCAATCTTTTTTGCTTCAAGTATTTCAGCAGCACAGAGCTCTTCAATCAAATCTTCTTCAACATCTCTTTGTGTAAAATATGAAAAATATTTTGTCAAGCTATATTCCATATCTTGTTTAGCATCAAACTCAATTTCAAATATAACAAGATTTTTCTCTTTGTCGGCAAAAGATTTGCAGAAAAATTCTTTGATGCTCAAAACATGATCTACCATGCAGCCATACGAGAGTCTACTCTTTTTAGTTTTCTGCATCAAAAAACCATTAAGTTTATTACAGGAAGCTTTAATTGTCTCAAAAGGAAATTTTTCTATTCCAGAACTAACCCTCACATCTTCTGTCTCAAGCAGATTTGAAGAGTTTCCATCTATTTTACTTACAATCTTTATTCTACCAGAAAAATTGAGAGGTTTTATTCTAATATTAATTGCTCCTAAATGCTGCCTTTTAAAACATGCAAGCCGCTCAAAAGATATAAAAATTTTTCTGCCACGTTCGGATTCCCAGAGTATTTCGCGTACTACCGTTCCGCTCTTCATGTTTAGTTTTCTGATATGTTTATAAATTTTCCCACTGAACAGATTAAATTTTTCATCCTCAATGCTTATTTCAAATGTCTTCACATCAGCAACATTTACCATTGCCTCGCCACGCTTTGCAAATCCATATCCACCCTCTGGATAGGTTATATCATACTCTTCATAAAAGCCGTTAATATATGTTGCTTTAAAGCTCTGGCTTTTGTCAGGAAAATCTTCATCCAAGTTTCCCCTCAGCCCTAAATATCCATTTGCAACTGTAAAAATGGTCTCAAGCAAAAAATTCTTTTCAGGATGAAAGCCCTCCTCTATTATGTTCCACTCATCTGGCAAAAATATAGGTTCCTTTTTGGGAAGCCTTCTCAAGCTGAACTCTCCTTTCGCAGCAAAATCTTTTTTATCAAAATCTAGCAAGAAGACTCCATCTTCTATAAGATGGAGATGAATTGCTAAAAATATGATACAATATTTTTCAGGTGATTTCAAATGTACAAAACACAGAAGAATCATATAAGGTGTGATAAACAAACATACAAACTTCTGCGTCTGCTGTGTTACTTTTCCAAAAACTTGTACAACTATGCTTTGTATCATATAAGGCAACATTATTTTAAAACTCAGGAATATCTGCCATATGAAAGTGTATATCATCTTGTGAGGGAAAACGAAAATTACAGACTTTTGCCTTCTCAGGTTGCCCAGCAAACTCTTATTTCTGTGGACGAAGCTTTTAAATCTTTTTTAAGTATTTTGAAAGCTAAAAAAGAAGGGAGAATAGATAAAAAAATTTCAATACCGACATACCTGCCAAAGGAAGGGATGTACCAGATTGTTTTTCCTAAAGACCAGTTCAAGGTAGAAGGGAATAAACTGAGACTCAGTCTTGGTAGAAATTTTTATAGGGAATTTGGGGTAAGGTACTTGTATTTTGAGTTGCCACAAAACATTACAGGCAAAAAGCTCAAGGAAGTCAGGATAATACCGAAGTTTTGTGGCAGGTGGTTTGAGATTGAGTATGTGTATGAAGAGGAAGAAAAGTTTTGTAATCTTGACAGAAGCAAGTACTTATCGATAGACTTAGGGCTTAACAATTTTGCAGCAATAGTTGATACCATTGGGACTGCCTTTTTGATAGAGGGTAGGTTTTTAAAATCAGTCAACCGATGGTACAACAAACAAAGAGCAAGACTTCAAAGTGTATACTCAAAACAGGGAATCAAATCAGGTTTAAAACTTGCAAAGATTTCTCTTAAAAGGCAGCATATAATTGACAATTTTTTAAATCAGGCTGTGAATTTTGTAATCAAGCACTGTTTAGAAAACAGGATAGGGAGCATAGTAATAGGTCAGTTAGAAGGTATAAAACAAGAGATAAATCTTGGCAGGGTGAACAATCAAAATTTTATGGGAGTACCGTATGAGAAATTTAAGAGAAAGTTAGAATCGAAGTGCAAGTATTATGGTATAGGGTATATGGAAGTGGATGAAAGTTATACATCACAGACATGCAGTAGATGTGGGACAGTAAGCAAAAGTAACAGGAAATACAGAGGATTGTACGTATGTAAAGATTGCGGGTATGTAGTTAATGCGGATATAAACGGGGCGCTGAATATACTTGAGAAAGTAGCTGGTGAGTCTGCTGCGGTGCAGATAACCAGTAGCGGGTGTGTGAACCACCCTGTGAGAATAAGGGTAGTTTAAACCTACCAAACTTCTCGCGAAGCCTCCACTTCTTTAGGTGGACGGTAGTTCACGTAATCATACCTTATTATAATTTTACGGAATATTTTCGGCAACATTTATGTTTAAAAAAGATTTTGATGGGTAAAAAAGAAATGAAATTTATTTTAAAGGAGGACCCGATTTATGAGCGTAAAGAATGATATGACAATAGGATTTTTGAGGTCTGCATATGGTGGGGAGAGCATGGCTCACATGAGGTATTTGCTATGGGGTGACATTGCTGAAAAAGAAGGTTTTCCAAACATTGCAAGACTTTTTAGAGCAATCTCATATGCTGAGCAGGTCCATGCGAACAACCATTTTAAAGTACTTGGCAACATCAAAGGTGGGCATATGGTTGCATCTGATGCAGTATTTGGAGTTGGCACAACAGTGGAAAATCTTCAGGGAGCAATTGACGGCGAACTTTTTGAGGTAAACCAGATGTATGATGTTTACTTAAATGCTGCAAAATATCAAAACGAAAAAGATGCTGAAAGAAGCTTTTATTTTGCAATTGAGGCAGAAAAGATTCATGCTCAGCTTTTTAAAATGGCTCAAGATAGCGCAAAAGAAGGAAAGGATATAGAGATTAAAAATGTGTATATCTGCCCTGTTTGTGGGCATACAGTTTTAGATGAAGCACCTGAATATTGTCCAATCTGTGGGACAAAGAGAGAGATGTACAAAAAGTTTTAATAAACCTCAAAAATATATGAAAAAATAAACAAAAAGGGGCAACTCCCAGACTTGTTTCTTTTCGGGAAAAGCCCCTTTCACTTTTTAATTATGAGTTTAAAATCTCATCAATCTCTCTCAGCTCTTCTTCTGAAAACTCAAGATTATTAATACATCCCACATTATCTTCAATCTGAGATACCTTGCTTGCACCAACAATTACTGAGGCTACAACTTTGTTTCGCAAAATCCACGAAAGTGCAAGCTGTGAAACTGTCTGACCACGCCTTTTTGCAATCTCAGATAACTTTTTAACTTTTTCAATTCTCTCAGGTGTTATATCACTTTCTTTCAAGAACACTCCTGATTTTCTTACTCTTGAGTCTTCAGGAATTCCGTCCAAATAACGCTCTGTCAGAAGCCCCTGGGCAAGAGGAGAATATATCACAGCTCCCATGCCAAGCTCATTTAATGTATCAAAAAGACCATTTTCAACATCTCTTGCAAACATATTGTATCGAACTTGATTTACTATAAGCTTTAGTCCCATTTGTTTTGCAACTGAATACGCTATTTTAGTTTGTTCAGGATTGTAATTTGATATACCAGCATACAAAGCTTTTCCGCTGTGCACTGCCTGATACAAAGCCTCCATTGTCTCTTCAATTGGTGTTTCTGGGTCTGGTCTGTGCGAATAAAAAATATCGACATAGTCAAGGTTCATTCGTTTAAGGCTTTGGTCTAAGCTTGCAAGAAGATACTTTTTTGAGCCCCAATCACCGTATGGACCTTCCCACATCTTGTATCCTGCCTTTGTTGCAACAATTATTTCATCTCTGTAAGGTCTTAAATTAAGTTTAAATAATCTACCAAAATTTTCCTCAGCAGCACCCGGTGGTGGTCCGTAGTTGTTTGCAAGGTCAAAGTATGTTATTCCGAGATCAAAAGCTCTTTGAACAATTTTTCGCATGTTGTCAAATGGGTCACCATCTCCAAAATTGTGCCAAAAACCAAGAGAGATAGCAGGAAGTTTTAAGCCACTTTTTCCACAGCGAAGGTATATCATGTTATTGTATCTGTTCGAATTTGCTACATACATGCTAAGTTATCTCCTTTTAAAGTATTTTTAATAATTTGATTTTATCCTTTTGAATTAAATAATACAAGTACTTTTCCAAATCTCAATTGCAAAGAATACTAAAAAAAACTATAATATAGATAACAACACTTTCAAAGCTTTTTAAAGGATTGTGAACCGATGGATGAAAATATCAGGAGAGAAGATAATTTGAAGAGAATTGAAGTGAAAATTGCGGGTATGAATTATGTATTAAAGACTGACGAAGATGAAGAATACATAATGAAGATTGCAAATTATATAAACAAGAAGATGTCTGAGGTTGTAGCTAACGAGCCTCAGCTTTCAACATCTCTTTCTGCAATGCTCACAGCTTTTTTGGTGGCAGATGAGTATTTTAAACACCTTTTAGAATGTGATGAGAAGCTTTCAAAGATAGGTGTTGAAAGCGAGAAATATCAAAAAGAGGTAGAGGAATATAAAGAGAAATTAAAAGTGGCAGAGGAAAAAATTTTGCTGCAAAGTCAAGAGATTGAAAAATTAAATGAAATTATTCAAAATCTTAACCAAGAACTTGAAAAGACAAAGCAGGAACTTGAAAAGACCAAAAAAGAACTTGATGATTTTATAAATGCATTTGACGGTGATAGATAAAATGAAAATGCTTTTTGTATTTTTGGACGGTGTTGGAAAAGGGGAGAAAAGTGAAGTTAACCCCTTTTTTTATTATCATCCAAAAGCATATGAAATATTTTTGAAAGAAGGCAATGTCTTGTTTTTGGACGCAACGCTCGGTGTTGAAGGTCTGCCGCAAAGTGCCACAGGCCAGGTTACAATCTATTCAGGCATAAACGCAGCAAAGGAGGTAGGGTTTCATATCAATGGGCAGATTACGCTAAGCCTCAAGAAAATAATTGACAAACAAAATATCTTTACTACTCTTTCCCGGCACGGTTTGAAAGTAGACTTTGCAAATGTTTACAGAAACGAGTATTTGCAAAAGATATTAAATGACAAGAATTTTAAGATGTCTGTGACAAGTTATATGGCTTTAACGGCAGGCATAAGGTTCAAAACAGTGGGAGACCTTTTGAAGTCTGAAGGGGTATATTTTGACATCACAAATCAAGTCTTAATTGAAAGTGGATATAAAGTACCAGTTTTTTCCCCTGAAAAAGCAGCTGAAAATCTTTTGAATATACTACAGAAAAATAATTTTGTTCTGTTTGAACATTTTAAAACGGACATCATAGGACACTCATGTGACATGGAAAAAGCTTTAGAACTTTTAAAACTTTTAGATGAGTTTATAATCAGCTTAATTGAGAATCTTCCTAAGGATGCTTGTCTTGTTGTGACATCTGACCACGGTAACATAGAAGATTTGTCAACAAAGACACATACAAAAAATAAAGTACCTTTTTTAGCATATGGAAATAAAAAAGAAATCTTCGCTATTGAGTCAATTGAACAGATTTATAGCAGTATTTTAAAATACTTCGAAATAAGAACGCAGAGGGATGACAAAGAAGAATGAAAAAGGTAGAGCTATTATCACCAGCAGGCGGATTTGAAGAATTAGTTGCAGCCATAAAAGCTGGGGCTGACAGCGTGTATGTTGGTGCAAAAGAGTTTTCAGCAAGGGCGTATGCAAAGAATTTTTCAGAAGATGAGCTCAAAAAAGCCATAGATTTTTGTCATGAGAGAAGAAAAAAGATATATCTTACAATAAATACCTTAATTTACAATGATGAGATGCACAAAGCTATAAATCTTGTAGAATTTGCATACAAGGAAGGAATTGATGCTGTAATTGTGCAGGATTTGGGTCTACTCTTTATTATTTTAAAAGAGTTTCCGGGTATGCCTGTTCATGCAAGTACACAGATGACGGTTCATAACTTGGCTCAGGTAAAGTTTTTGGAAGGCTTAGGAGTAAAGAGAGTTATACTCTCAAGAGAGCTCTCAATAGATGAGATAAAAAACATAAGACAGCAAAGTAATATTGAACTTGAGGTTTTTGTGCATGGAGCTTTGTGTATTTCATATTCTGGTCAGTGCCTTTTTTCAAGCATAATTTTCAAAAGAAGTGGCAACAGAGGGCAGTGTGCCCAGCCTTGCAGGCTTTATTATAAGCTTTTAGGTAAGGAGAAAAAAGAAATTGATGAAGGATATCTTCTTTCACCAAAGGACATTTGTCTTTTGGAAAACGTAGATAAGCTAATTGAAGCAGGAGTTGACTCTTTCAAGATAGAGGGAAGATTAAAGGACCAATATTATGTGTACACTGTGAGCTCAATCTATAGAAAATATATTGATATGTATTACGAAAAAGGTACAATAACAATCGACAGCACTGATAGTCGAAAACTCTTGCTTGTTTTCAACAGGGGGAACTTTAGTACTGGATATTTAGAAAATACTGATATAGACAGCATAATCTTCAAAAAAGCGCCTAACAATACAGGGCTTTTTATTGGAAAATTTTATTTTGAGAATGAAAAACTTTTTTTGCAGACTTCATATAACCTTTCAAACGGCGATGTAATTTCTTTTAGAAACAAAAATTTTGAAGAGATTCTTCTTGAAATAAATAACAATATTGTTAAGAAAGATGACGAAAGATTTGAGGTGAAAGTTGATTTTGAGAGAAAAAAGAGATTGAAAGAATTTTCACAGGGTCAAGTGTTTATTGTAAGAAGTAAAGAATATGAAAAAGAGATAGAAAAAGATCTGAAGATGGAGAAAAAATTTAGGAAGGTCGATTTCAAGGTATGGATAGAAAAAGGGAAAAGGATAAAAGCTTTAGCAAAAAGTGATGGATTTGAGGTAGAAGAGGAGGGGGGAGTTGTTCAGCAGGCAAAAGAGAAAAAGCTTACATCTGCTGCTGTAATTAACAGCTTTTCAAAACTGGGTGGAACAATTTTTGAGATGGGAAATTTTGATGTGCATATTGAAGATGGCTGTTTTGTGAAGGTTTCAGAGCTAAACAGGCTAAGAAAGGTGTTGATTGAAAAACTTTCTCAAAAGATAATTAACTCTTGCAAAAGAAGTATAAAACAAGATATTGAAATTTCAAGGTATCTTGGTGATGGTGGTGTAAGGTCATTTAATAAGAGTTACAGGTTTTCTTTCATGGTAGATTCACTTTGGCAACTTGAAAAGCTTAAAAAGTGGTGTGAGACGCTAAGTCTTTCAAGCTATGAAATCTATGTGCCTTACAATGTAATCTTTGATATGGAAACAGATGACAACATGGTTGCTTATTTTGACAGAATAACACACGATGAAGATTTGAAAAAGGTTGAAGTTGAGAAGATAAAAGAAAAAGGTATAAAGAAAGTTTTGGTAAGAAACCTTGGACAGTATGAGATATTTAAAAATCATTTTGAGATTTATTTTGATTTTAGTTTAAACATTACCAACTCTGCATCATTTAAATTTTTAGAACTTCTTGGTGGCAAAAGAATCTGTCTTTCGGTTGAGCTATCTAAAACAAGAATTATAGAAATTTACAAAAACGCACAAGAAAGTGAGATAGAAGTAATTGTCTTTGGTAGAATTCCTCTGATGATAAACAGGCTTAAATTTTTTGAAAGGGGAGAATATTTGCAAGACAGAAACGGTGAGCTTTTAAAACTCATAAAAACTCAGCATGGGAAAAACGAAATTTTAAACCCTGCATTTTTGTATATAAACGACAAGGATGTACCGGCTGATGTGTTAAGGATTGACTTTACAGGCATGAATAAAAAAGAAATGGAGAAAGCTTTGAAAGGATATTTTGATAACAAAGAGATTGGTCTAAAAATTACAAAGGGGTATTATTTGCCATGATGAAAGAGTTTACAAAAAACCGGTTTGTGGTTGCTATGATTTATGTCATCCTGATTAGCGCATTTATCTTTTCGTGTGCATATTTAATAAAGACATTTGACCTTTTTGTGAGGTTTGTGATAAAAGCTTTCATTCCGGTTATTATTGGACTTTTTATTGCAGAGGTGTCTGAACCGCTTTTAAAATACTTGGAAAAAAGAAAGGTAAGCAGGACAATCTCTGCAATTCTTATACTGATTGTTTTGAACATAATACTTGGTTTTATGCTTGCCGAGGGCATATATATTCTTGTAAATGAGTGTATGAGTTTAGTTACAAGCCTTCAAAACATTGATTATGACAAAATCTACCATACTTTGGATAAGCTCTTTGCAAGTGTAAAAAATATATATTCAGGATTGCCAGGACCTATTGTGAATTTCATTCAATCTGGTGTTGATGAGCTCACAAATGTACTCAACCAGATTGCCACAATGAGTTTAAAGGTAATAAAAGTTATACCTGCAACCTTAAAAGGTATCACTGTATGGTTTTTTTCTATCTTATCAGCCTTTTTCTTTATGCGCGACAGACACAAAATGAGAGCATGGCTAATTCAAAATTTTTCAGTCCAGCTTTACAGAGAACTTTCTTCAATTGCTTTTAAAGTTATAGACTCTGTTGTAGACTATGCAAAATCTCAGATAATTTTGGCAATTTTAATGTTTCTCTCAGGACTTGTAGGACTTTCTATAATAAAGGCGCCTTACTTTTTGGTGGTAAGCCTTCTTCTGGGGCTGTTGAGTATAATTCCAATCATAGGATCAGGCATAATATTACTTCCGTGGATCGCAGGCAGTTTTATAGCTGGAGACACTAATTTTGGAATCAAACTTTTGGTTGTTTATCTGATAATTTTAGGTATTCGAGAATTTGCGTCTATCAAGATTGTTGCAAGTCAAGTAGGGATTTCAACATTTACAACACTTGTCTCTATCTATGCAGGTGTTGAAGTGTTTGGCGCGTGGGGATTTGTGATAGGTCCGCTTTTGGTTGTGTTTTTGAAAGCAGTGTATGAGACAGGTGCAATTAAAAAGGTAAGAGAAAATCTTTTTTTGTCAAAAAGGAGTGAAAGTGTATAAAATGCCAGTTGTAAGAGTTTACGCAAAAAATGAGATTGTTGTAGAGATAGAAGTACAAAAGTGCTCAAATCTGTTGGATGTACTACAAAAAAATTCATTTGACATTGAAGCAAGCTGTGGTGGAAAAGGTGTATGTGGAAAGTGCAAAGTGAGAGTTAAAAAGGGTCAAAAACCTTATTTAGAAAATCTTACGCAAGAAGAGAAAAGACACCTGAGAGAAGATGAGATATCAAGTGGTGTTCGACTTGCATGCAGAGTAGAGATTAGTGAAGATTTAGATGTCTTTTTGAAAAAATCTTCTGAAAAGACAAATATACTTTCACATTTTACCTTGAATGATTTTGAGCGTGAAGATAATATAATTGTAAAAAAGGTAGTTTTGCAGCCACCTTCCTTAGATGATCAAAAGAGCTATGAATTGAGACTGAAAGAGGCTATAGGTGATTGCAATCTAAAAATCTTGCCAAGAACCTTACAAAAGCTTGCAAGACTAAAAGAACAGGAGTTTTATGCAATTATATATTCAGATGAGGTTGTGGATGTGAAAAATTCTTCCTTGGCATTTGGTCTTGCTGTGGATGTTGGAACAACTACTGTTGTTTGTTATCTTGTTGATATGGTTAAAAAAGAAGTAGTAGATTTTTACTCTTTTATAAATCCACAAAAAAAATTTGGTGCAGATGTCATCTCCCGGATAGATTTTGCAAAGGAAAAAGAAGAAGGGCTTTTTATTCTTCAAAACGAGATTATAAAAGCATTAAATGAATCAATTCAAATTCTTACTAGTAGAAACTATATCTCTCAAGATGATATTCTTCGCATAGTTTTTGTTGGTAACCCAACAATGCTACACCTTCTTTTAGGAGTTGACCCTCAGACAATTGCTGTTTCCCCTTTTGTTCCAGTTTTTACTGAAAGTGTTTATGCAAAACCGAATGACTTGGGGCTTGAAATAAATCCTGCAGGTGCTATTGAGATTTTAAGCAGCATCTCAGCATATGTTGGATCAGATATTGTTGCGGGAATACTCTCAACAAAATTGCATAAGAGTCCCAAGGTTTCTCTTCTTTTGGACCTTGGGACAAACGGTGAGATGGTGCTTGGTAGTAGTAGCTTTATGCTTGCATGTTCAACTGCCGCAGGGCCTGCATTTGAAGGTGTTAACATCTCGTGCGGGATGGGCGCAGTGGAAGGTGCAATTGACAGTGTTAAAATAGAGAATGGCAAAGTACATTTTACCACAATAGGATCAAAACAGCCAGTTGGAATTTGTGGTTCTGGAGTAGTGGATGTCATTGCTTATATGCTGAAAGAAGCTATAATAGATGAAACTGGCAGGTTTTGCGATAAAAATAATGTTTATAAATCATACATAAAACAAGTAAACAATCAGCAAGCTTTTTTTATCACCGACTCAGTTTATATAACTCAAAGAGATATAAGAGAAATTCAGCTTGCAAAAGCAGCAATCTCAGCTGGGATAAAGACAATGATTGAATATGCAAAAATTACTGAAGATGATATAGAAAATGTGTATTTAGCTGGTGGTTTTGGAAATTACATAAATCCATGGTCAGCCGTTGAAATTGGTATCATCCCCAAAAAATTGCAAAACAAGATAATTCTTGTTGGAAACAGTGCTGGTGCGGGAGCTTTACTTGTACTTTTAAGTAAAAAAATGGAGTTTGAAGCACAGGAGATAGTAAAGAAAGTAAATTATATAGAACTTTCAAATTCTGCAGAATTTAACAAATTTTTTATGGAAAGTATGATATTTGAGAACCTCAGCTAAGAGGGTGATTAAAATCAAAATGGTTGAAGAAATAAGAGTGAAAGATAAAATAAAATTGTGGATATTTATCTTTATCATGGTACTTTCCATATTTGCTCTTATATATGCTGAAAAACAACATCAGCTAAATCCCAAGTTTATAAAACAGTATATTACCCATTTTGGTGTTTGGTCACCGATTGCATTTTTAATTCTATACTCAGTAAAATCTTTTGTGATATTTATTCCTGCCGGAGTATTTATGCTGGCGGCAGGACTTTCATTTGGCACATTACTAGGTTCACTTATTTTAATTGTAGGTACTCTTCTTTCATCTACCATTGGCTTTGTGTTTGCAAGGTATTTTGGTAAAGACTATGTACAAAAAAAGTTAAAAAACACAAAGTTTTCTAATGTTAGCAAGAAGATAGCCCAGAAAGGTTTTTTAATCATACTACTTTTGAGGCTTGTGCCTATCCTCCCTTATGACGCTATAAACTATATATGTGGTCTTTCAAAGATAAGGTACAGAGACTTTATACTTGCCACCTTTATTGGAACAGTACCTGCATGTTTTTTGTATGCTTATCTTGGTGAAAATATCTTAAGACCGTTTTCTAAAGGATTTTATTTGAGCTTGTGTTTGGTGATTGTTATATCCCTCACGCCAGTTCTTTTTGCAAAGACAATAAAAGAATTTTTGCAGAATGATAAAGAAGAAGAGGATGAGCATAAAATTTAATTATGAAAATAGGAGATAAAGATAAAGGAAGGCATAAGGAGTTGAAAAATAAAAAAGTAAAGCTATTTTCAGTTTACGTGGCAATTTTAACTTTTATAGTTTTTAAAGTTTTTTTATTTTTGAATACCAATATTTCAAAAATTGCTGAGATATTTAGCGAAAATAATTATCAAACACGAAATCTAATTATTATTGACCCTGGACACGGTGGTTTTGACCCGGGTGCAGTGAGCGGTGATATAAAAGAATCTGTGATAAACCTTCAGATTGCGAGAAAATTGAAGGGATATTTTGAGATGTTTGGCTTTAAGGTTCTTCTTACACGTTCAACAGAAGACGATTTGAGCGAATATGATAAAAAGGCGCATGACCTGAAAAAGAGAAAAGAGATTGTTTTAGAAAATAATCCTCAGATTTTTATTTCTATTCATTTAAACAGCTTTCCAGTGAGCAAGTACTTTGGTGCTCAAGTGTTTTATGACAAGTCAAATGAAGAGGCGAAAAAACTTGCTTTGTTTGTTCAAAATGAGCTAAGATATATGCCAAATGGACTTGTAAATAGACGACAGCCAAAACCAATAGATGTGTATATCCTAAAAAACCTCAAAATTCCTGCTATATTGGTGGAATGTGGTTTTATGTCAAACAAGATGGAGCTATCTTTGCTTCAAAGCCAGCAGTATCAGGATTGGCTTTCATACTCAATATTGAAAGGAGTTTTAAACTATTTAGACCAAAAAAAGGAGATGGAAAAAAGTGGATGAAGTAAAAGCATTGATAGACAAAGAGATTGAAAATTTAAAAGATGAAATAGTAAATGCTACTTTACAGCTTATAAAAATCAGAAGTGTTGAGGATACACCTGCACCTAATATGCCGTTTGGTAAGGGAATAAACGATGCGCTACTTACGTGTGAAAATCTTTGCAAAAGATTAGGATTTGAAACAAAAAATTATGATGGATATGCGCTTGAAGCTTTCTATGGGAATCAGAATGAGGATGTGAGTGTTATAGGTCATTTAGATGTTGTACCCGAAGGGGAAGGATGGAGTGTACCACCTTATGAAGGAGTTATAAAGGACGGTAAAATTTTTGGACGCGGTGCGGTTGATGACAAAGGTCCAACTGTGGCAGCTCTTTATGGCATGTATGTGGTTAAAAAACTTGCCGAAGAAAAGAAGATTTCTCTTAAAAGAAAGCTAAGGTTTGTTTTTGGTACAAACGAAGAGGGTGGCTCTAAGTGTCTTCAGTATTATTTTGAAAGAGCAAAATATCCAACTGTTGGTTTTACTCCGGATGCGGATTTTCCTGTCATTCAAGGTGAAAAAGGTTTTCTGGTGTTTGAGCTGGCAAAAGATGTGAAAGATACATTTGAGATTGAAGGTGGACAGCGGCCTAACATGGTGCCTGACAGGTGCAGGTTCGAAGGTAGTTTTGATGTTAAGAAAGCTAAAGAAATTATTGTTAAAAAAGGGCTAAGTGATAAGGCTGAGGTTTTTGAAGAAGCTGGTAAGACATTTATAATTACAAGGGGAGTATCTGCTCACGGAAGCCTGCCTTTTAAAGGTGAAAATGCTATATCGTATATGTTTAATATCTTAGATGAGCTTTGGGCGAAAGAAGATGAGTTTAGAAGATTTATTGACTTTTACAATAATCACATTGGATTTGACGTATTTGGCGAGAAACTCTCAATTGGATTTGAGGATGAAAAATCAGGAAAGCTCGTATTAAACGCAGGGGTAATACGCAAAGAAAAAGGAAGAGTTATCCTTACAATAAATGTTCGCTATCCAGTTGACACCTCATATGAGGAGATAGAAAATAAAGTAAAGAAAGTGCTGCAGGATCATAATATTGAATATCGTTTGGTGACAAACGTTCCTCCACTTTATTTTGAATCTGACCACTTTTTAATCAGGACTTTGATTGAGGTTTACAGAGAATTTACAAATGACGATACACAGCCGCTTGTGATTGGCGGTGGAACATACGCAAGGTGGGCAAAAAATGTGGTTGCTTTTGGACCAAATATGCCAGGTGATGAAGAGGTTGCCCACCAAAAAGATGAATATATCTTTATAGATAGGCTAATCCTTTGTAGCAAAATCTATGCGAATGCTATTTACAGGCTTGCAAAAGAATAGTAAAAAGCAAAGAGGCTGTAGTCTTGGTATGCACAGGACTTTTCAGCCTCTTTGTCTTTTTAAAATAGATTGTAAATTCCAAGAAGAATCAGAACAATTCCTGGGATGTAATTGGTAATAAGGAATTTTCTAAAAATTTTGAAAAAGCAGGTAAAAACATTTCCTAAAGAAATAGCCACAAATTGGAAGACTGGTATGAGAAGTATTTGTCCTATGTTTGCAAGGTTTGAAAGACCAAACGAGAATGAAGCTGAGAGACTGTCAAACGAAAGCGCAAGAGCAACCAGGAATGCTTCTACCGGTTCTATTGTGCCTGAGCTGTCAAAGTCAGACAGCAGCGGTTCTTTTATTACTTTTACCGTTAGTCCGAGCGATTTCAATGAAAAACTAACAAGTGTCTTAGGTAGAGGGGTGTTGTTCTTCTTCTCAATCAGTGTTCTAATTACAAATGCTATACCGATTATTATCATAAAAACAGCACCTAAGTGTGAAGAAAGTTGTGGTTCAAGAAAATTACCGAACCATTTTCCCATGAAGAACGAAACTGTGGTGATGATCGTAGATGTAAAAAAGATTATCAATTTTGATTTTGTCAGGATTTTAATTCCTTTTGTACCAAATGCAACTCCAAAGAAAAGTGCGTCAATATTAAGTGACAAGATTGCCACAAAGAACTGGTATATATTCATTCTAAAATCTGTGCACCCACCATCTTTTGGTCTTTATTATTATACGAGCAAACAAGTTATTTTGGTAACGAAACGAAATTTTTGCTTTTCGCGTTATAATAAATATAGTAAAATTTAGGTGTGTGATAAAAAATAAACAAGAGGGGATTAAAAGTAGACAATGGATGAGAGAGAATTGGTGGAAAGAGCAAAGAAGGATAAAAAGTACTTTGAAAAGTTATATGAGATATATTTTGACAAGATTTATTCTTACATATACTACAGAACATTCAACCATCTTATTACAGAGGACCTGACCAGCGAAACCTTTATGAAAGTGCTAAGGTCGCTTGACAGGTTTGAATGGAAAGCAAATGGCTCATTTTCAGCATGGATATTCCGTATTGCCCAGAATGTTGTAAATGACTATTACAGGAGCAAAAAAGAGTTTGTTGATATTGAGAAAATTTCGGACAGTTCATGGTTGAAAAATCCTGAGGACGAACTTTTAGATAAAATTGAAAAAGATGAGATTAAAAATGCACTTAAAAGGCTTACAAAAGACCAGCAAGAAGTTGTGATTTTACGATATGGTGCTAATATGAAATTTAATGAGATTGCGAAGATAAAAAATAAATCTGATGTAGCTGTAAGAGCCCTATTTTTCAGAGCAATGCATTCGCTCAAAGAAATGCTTTTAAAAGAGGTGCATGAAAGTGAATGATGAAAAACTTGACAGAATTTTTGAAGAGGTTTTTAAAGTGGAGTATCGGAAAGAGTTTAAACAGGAATTAAAAGATTTGCTGTTAAAAGAATATGATAAGAGAAAAAAAGGAAGGTTTTTTTTGAGAATATCAACAGTGGTTGTAGCATGTATAGTTTTAGCCATTGTTGCATTTGGATCAATAAAACTTGATTTGATGAGATTAAATGTTAAGGACACTTCGTTAGTAAAGACAGAGATGGAAAAAGTTTTTCAGCAACAAGTTGCAAGTACAAGAAAAGAGACAAAACAAAATGATAACAATGATAAAAATAGCAGTCTTTTCAACAAACAAGAAACTTTGAAAAAAAGTGATGGAGTTGAGAAAAGTCAGACACAAAGTACAGATAAAAAGCAACCTTCAAATGATATTAAAAGGGCAAGTAATAGTAGTAAAGAAGCATTTGCAACATCTTTTTCAGGAAAACCAGATGCTGAAAAATCTCACAGCGAAAAAAAACCAAGTTCTTCTATAAATGAGGAAAAAAATAATTTAGACAAAAAAGTTTCAGATGCAAGTGTATCTTTTCGGAATACTGTAAACCCTAAAATTACTAAAGGTGATTTTGAAAGTAAAACAAAGCAGAGCATAGAGAAAGATTTTTATTCAAATTCTAAAAACGAAGTTTCAGATACATCTGCGATTGTTACAAAACAGAGTAAAGAGGTTAAAAAAGACAAGCAAGATATGATAGTAAAAGAGCAAGATGAGAATGTGTTACAAAGTGTTTATGTTTTAAAAGAGGATGAACTTAAAATAGATGAAGAACATGTTTTAGATGTTTTATCAAGCATTGTTTTATCTGGTGTGTATGAAAAAGTATATTTTACTCCCAAAAATATTGTTCAAGCTGATGTATATGATGGTTATTTTAATTTTGTGGTAGGCAAAAGCGATATGCAGGTTTCAATTTCCCGGTTCTCAGAAAACCAAGCACAAGAAGATGTTTTCAAGAGTGTTTATAATAAGACCGACCTTATTTTACAAAAACTTGGTATAAATAATTACAAAATATCTATCTTTCCTAAAGAGGAGGGCTACAGGGCGGAGATTGCCATTTATTTTGATGGATACAGGATATTTGATGTAGACAGTTTTATAGATTATTCAAACAATGCAGATGTTATTGGGGGTAGGATTTATCTTAAAAGCTTTTCGATATTAAAGAGTGTAAAAATGATAGATACAAAGACGGCAGCAAAAGAATTTGAAAAAACATATAATCTTAATGATATAGACCCATCTGATATTGATATTGTATATAAGAAAACAGGAGAATTTTATATACCAGTATATATTTACATTTATGAAAACAAAATATACTGGTTGGAAAAGTAGAGTTTAAAATGATATAATAAGATTACAAAATTGTTTACGGAGGTTTTTATGATGAACCTTGATTTAAAAGAAAAGATTTCTGAAAATGGTGTTGTTATAGAGCTTAAAGGTGAGCTTGATATATTTTCTTCACCGACATTGAAAGACAAGCTATATTCATTGATTGATACATCATCAAGTGACGTCATTGTTGATATGAATGATGTAAGTTATATAGACTCAACAGGCCTTGGGGTATTTGTTGGTGCATTAAAAAAATCAAAGCAAAAAGGTACAAACATTGTTCTTAAGAACTTAAAACCCAACGTGAAAAAGGTTTTCACTATCACTGGGCTTGACAAGGTGTTCAGAATTGAATGAGGGGGAAAAAGTCAAATATGGACCAAATTATGTTAACAATTCCGCCTAAGGCTGAATATATTATTGTAGTAAGACTAACATTGTCTGGGATAGCAGCGCGAGCAGGCTTTGATTTTGAAACAATAGAAGATTTGAAAATGGTCATATCAGAGGTTTTTAACCTTTTTGAGATAGAAAAGCTAAAAGGAAAAATATCTATTGAGTTTAACATTGCAAGTGAGTTTTTGGACATAAAAATTGATTTGCCTGGTGGTGTGTTGACAGATAACGAGCTTGCGAAGATGATTCTTCAAACTTTGATAGATGAAGCAGAGTTTGAAAAGACTGAGGATGGTCATAGAGTAAAGCTAAAAAAATATCATCGAGGGGTCTGATTTGATGGTTGATGAAAAAAGGACATTAGAGATTGATGATGAAAAAATAGATAGACTCTTCGAAGAATATCAAAAGACTAAGGCCATTGAACTTAGAAATGAACTTGTAAATAAGCACCTTTATATAGCAGAGATTATAGCAAAAAAATTTGTGGGAAGAGGACTGGACTATGAAGACCTTTATCAGGTGGCATGTATTGCACTTATAAATGCTGTTGAGAGGTTTGAACCCAACAAGGGTTATAAATTCACAAGTTTTGCCACCCCAACCATAATGGGTGAGATAAAAAGATATTTTAGGGATAGAGCTTCAATCATCAGACTACCAAGAAGAATCTATGAAACCTCTGCGAAGATAAAACTTGCAACAGAAGTGCTTTCTACAAAATTAAAAAGACCACCGAAGGTTGAAGAGATTGCTCAGCATCTTAACATGAGCACAGAAGAAGTTTTAGAGATAATGGAAGCTTCTAACAACTATCTTCCTCAGTCTTTAGAGCAGACCATGTATGAAGATGAAGAGATGACGCTTGGGGATGTTCTTGGCAAGAGCGATGAGAACATCTTGCAGGTAGAAAATGTCGAAGCTGTAAAGAAGGCAATTGAAAGGCTTTCACCTTTTGAGAGAGAGTTTGTTCAAAAGCGATTTTTTGAAGAGAAGACTCAAAAAGAAATTGCTGAGGAGATGAACGTTTCACAGATGTACATTTCACGGCTTGAAAAAAAGGTGCTGAAGAAATTGAAGGATTTCATTGAAGAGAAAAAAGAGGAATAAAAAAACATACAAGACTGCCGTGGAGGACAAAACCCAATTTTTTCCTGCGCGGCAGTCTTTTTTATCTTCCTTTTTCTAAACATTTTCCAAAAAACATGATATAATACCTTATATAAATGCTGTGAAGGAATACAAATATTGAACAAAGGAGAGAACAGCAATGTTAAAAAGATGGGGTAAGAGACTTTTTGCTTTTCTAACCTTGCTGAGTTTTCTGTTAAGCTTTTTGGTAAGTACTTCATTTTCTCAAAACCTTTCTTACTATCAGCAGGCAGCCCATGTTTTAAAACAAAAAGGAATAATGACAGGTGACACAAAAGGAAATTTGAATCTTGACAAACCTCTCAAACGTTCAGAGATTTCCAAAATGATTATCATTCTGCTTGGCAAAAAGCCTTTAGCTGATTTTTATGCAAATCAAAAAAAATCTTCTTTTAAAGATGTTAAGACAGATTACTGGGGACTTGGCTACATAGAAGCAGCAAAGGCAATAGGATTGATTTCAGGGTATACAGATGGTACTTTCAAGCCAGAACAGTACTTAAAAATTGAAGAGTTAACTGCTATAGTTGTAAGAGCACTTGGTGTGAAGGAGTCGGAGCTCAAAGGCAAGTGGCCACTAAACTATATCCAGAAAGCATATTCGATGAACATTTTTTATGGGATAGAATCCGAAATTGAGATAGGAAAGCTTGTCACAAGAGGCCAGACGGCAGTTATACTTTACAATGCATTTTTAAACGAAAGCTTAAAAGCTGCAAAACCTGTCGGGCTTGAAATAATTGACCTACAAACTTTAAAGGTAACATTTGATAAGGAGCTTTCTTCAATTGTTAAATCTGACTTTTCGTTTGATGGAGGACTTTCTGTTTTGGATGCAAAGTTTGCAGACTCAAGCAAAAAGGTTATTGAGATAAAAACATCTGCCCAGCAAGAGGGAAAAGAGTACACCCTTTTTTATAAAGGGCAAACTACAACTTTAAAGTTTGTGGCAAAGACAATGCCTTTTTCCTTTGCAGAGGATATCAAAATAGAGAGTTTAAAGAAAATTGATTTGAAGTTTACAAAGGCCATTTCAAAGAGCCAGCAAGATAACTTGCCGATAAAAATCTATGTCAATGGCAAAGAAGTTACAGATATAGGAAAGATTATTTCGAGCGATTTTAAGACTGTGAGTATAATCTTCCCAAGCAGATTAAATCAAACTGACAAGCTGATGGTAGAGATTTCAAACCTTCTTTCAGAAACAGGACAGATCTTAAGCATAACAAAAGAGCTAACAGTTATTGATGCAATCCAGCCAAAGGTTGTGGATTTTAAGGTGGTAAATAGCAAAAGGTTTAAGATTATTTTTTCTGAGCCTATGAATATTGATTCTGCAAATACTTACAAGGTATGTGATTTATCTTCGGTTGGAGCAAATATAAGAATTGATTCAAGTTATGCATATGCAAAACTTATACCTAAACTTCAAGAAAATGCTATTGACATTGAACTTTTATATCCTCTTGCTGATGGGAATCACACAGTTGAAATAACAGAAGCGAAAGACTTTGCAGGATACAAAGCTCCTGACTTTAAAACTACATTTACAACAATGCTTGAAAAAAATCCGCCAAAGCTTGTGTCCTTGGACCTTGTTTCAAACAATCGAATAAGACTTGTATTTGATGAAGAGATAAGAAGCTTAAATGGTTTGGTTCCAACAGGTGAGTATGAGGTTTACCAAGCACAGGACAGTACCAACCATGCAATTGGCGCAAAAATAGCACTTCTTTCAAATGAAAAAATGATTGACATTCAGTTAAATCCACAATTAAAGCTAGATAGCAGGGCACTTGTTTCATTTGAAGTGAGATTCCGATATGTTGAAGACCTTCTTGGCAACAAGGTATCAGATTGGGTCTCAGTTACATCCAAAGCTCAGGATGATCCTACAAAACCGGCAGTCAAGAGTGTCGAGGTTTTGGATGGGAATATAATTAAGGTAACATTTACTGAAAACGTGAATGCTGATGGCAAGGTTCAAAGTTTTTCTTTGCTTTCAGCAGATGGTACACAGATAGTAGAAGCTCTGGCAAAAAGCGTAAAACCGCTTAAAGAAGAAGATAACTCAATGTTTGCTGTTGAGTTTTCAACACTTGCAGCAATAAATGGTGGAAGATATCTTTTGAAGATTTCAGGCATTTGTGATACCTCTGTGAAGGAAAATGTTATGGACGATAGCACATATGCGATAGATGTAAAAGACACACTTGCACCAACCATAACTGCTGCAATTGCCAAGTATGATTCTTCTTCGGATATGGACAAAATAGACATATTTTTCTCAGAACCTATGGATGTTGAAAAACTAAAGAATTTGAGTAGTTATTTTGTAGGGGCATCAAGTGCAACAATTCCACTTTCGAGTATCAAAGGTGCAAAAATTGATTATATTTCACCAACCGGCGACAGAATCACTCTTTTAATTCCAGGGGCAGACGATACATTGCCTGGCAAGTGGAGTCAATCTGGAGCTGTAGTTGACAAGTTGGCAGCTCCTACCCTCACTGACAAGGCAGGCAACTTTTTAGCAAATGCTACAATAGCAATGCCAGTGTCTGTATCGGCAAACTTTAGAGGGATATCTGCCCAAGACATAGAAGTTGTTGCAGTAGACAAAAATACAATTGAAATAAGAAGCTTGAATGGATACATCTTTGCATCGTTTGACCCTGCAGCAATAATGTTTAGAAACGCATATTCGACTTCAAGTTTAAATGGAAATCCTGACAACGATAAAGTTGTCAGTCTTGGAATTGTAAGTTATACAATTTCTCAGGACAAAAAGACCATTACTTTAAAAACATCAATTTCTTTGACTTCAAGTGCTATGGCTGATACAAATGATTCAGGTCAAGATGCTGAACAGCTGAAAATATTTACAGTGAATTCAAATATAAAAGACCAGTTTGAACAGAGCCTTGTAATTCCACCAACACTTGATATTAACTTTTATCCTTCGATATTACTCAAAGACAGAATCTGTCCACAGCAGACAGGTGTTTCTGTTGGAAGTGGAAATCAATCAGACACAATAGCTATTACATTTGATGAACCAGTTTTTGCTCTGTCAGGTATAAATAATACAGTGCTGGCTGCAGGAATTGAGCTAAAAGTTGGAGGTATTACTTTAATTCCTGACGTTGATTACACAGCTTATATCCAAAACGGTACAGTTTATGTGAAGGTCAAAAAACCGGGAATTGTAGACAGCAAGGTAAGCTTGGAGATAAAGAGACCAGACTTAATAGTAGATAACAATGGAAATCCTTCTGTTGTGTTAAAAACTCAGACTATTGAACATGTGACAGAAAGGACTTCACCTGATGTCACAGCAGAGTTTTCTTCGACTGATACAAGAAAAGTCAAACTCACATTTTCTGAACCTATGGATGCTTCAACGCTAATTGCTCAAAACTTCTCATGCATTGCAGGCGGCAGCATTGTAAGCTTTGTAAAGTCTTCTGATAACAGAGTTGTTGAAATTACATTCACAAACCCGCTTCCGGCAGGAAGCATTGTAAATATATCACCAAATGTGAAGGACTTGGCGGGAAATTCAGTGTCAGTCCAGGCGGTGAGAAAATAGGGGAAAGAATAAGGGAGGAGATTGTGTTATGCTTCTCAAAAAAATCTTCAAATTTGATGCAGCGCATAATCTCACAAAGTACAATGGAAAATGTGAAAACCTTCACGGGCACACATACAAGCTTGTTGTGACAGTGGAAGGAAAACCCGATAACCAGGACATGGTGATAGACTTTGTGCTTTTAAAGAAGATTGTACAGGATGAAGTGATTGACATCTTAGACCATGCATATATAAACGATATTATAGAAAATCCTACTGCTGAAAACATTGCAAAGTGGATATGGGGAAAACTGAGCAAAAAGATAGAGGAACAAGGCGTCAAGCTTTATGAAATTGAAGTGTGGGAGACAGAGGACAGTAGCGTCATATACAGGGGTGAAGATGAATGATTGATGTTCAGAGCCAGAAAGACCTTCGTGGTATCAGTATTCAAAAAGTTGGGATAAAAGATTTAAACTGGCCGATTGTTGTAATGGATAGAGAAAACAAAACTCAGACAACAATTGCAAAAATCACTGCTGCTGCAGAGCTAAAAGGTGATATCAGAGGCACGCACATGTCCAGGTTCATTGAAGCTATAGATGAGCTAAAAGTTGTGGGACCTAAAGAGATAGAAAAACTTTTGGATAGAATAAAAGAAAAGCTTAATTCAGAAAAAGCCTATATAAAATTTGATTTTCCTTACTTTATCAACAAAAGAACACCTGTGACAGGGACCCTCTCACCACTTAAAGTTGACTGTTATTTTGAAGCTGAAAAAGACCAGAAATTTGACCTTAAAGTGGGTGTGATTGTTCCTGTTCACACTCTGTGTCCATGCTCAAAAGAAATTTCGGAGTATGGGGCTCACAACCAGAGAGCTTATGTGACGATAGAGGTGAGGATGAAGAAGTTTATGTGGATTGAGGAACTTGTTGAGATTGCAGAAGCTTCTGCATCATGTCCTCTTTATTCTATTTTAAAAAGACCTGACGAGAAATGGGTAACAGAGAGAGCTTACCAGAACCCTCGCTTTGTTGAAGACCTTTTAAGAGAAGTTGTTTTAAAAGTAAAGGAAGATAATAGAATAAAATGGTATAGGGTTTTTGTGGAGTCAATTGAAAGTATTCACAACCACAATGCCTTTGCGTATATTGAAGGTGAAATAACAAAATGATACAATTAAAGTAACAATCTGTTTTGAAAAGCGAGGGAAGGTTTTTAAAAACCGATTGTTATGAAGATAAAGATTTATACAAAAAGACTTGGGATAAGTATTGCAGCGTTTGTATTTGGAATTTTGTTTATAATCCTTCTAATTAGAAATTTTATAATCAAAGATATACCAACCCAAAATGACAACATAACCTATATAAAAAATATGTTTGAACTGAAAAATGCAAATCTTGTTGAAGACAACATTGTTGTTGAGAAGTTACCTGACGATACCTTTATGTTCAAATACCTTTTTGAAGACTCGAAATCAAAATATGAAATATACATGAAAGAAGACCAGTCGATAGTATATTTTAAAAAATTTACTCCTTCAGATACAGTTACCAGGTTTTCGATTACCGATGTAAAACCAAAAGCTTTCAAGCTTTTATACAAATTTGCGCCGTACACAAAAGGAAATGTTGAGATTGAGGTAGCATCAATGCAAAACGCCTACATTTGTGTTTTTAATCGATATGAAGGCGACAAAAGGGTTTTAGGGAACTGGGCAACGGTTGTACTTAACAAAGATAATGGTGAACTTTTAGAGTTTAGTATAAACTGGCATCAAGATATTAACTTTAAAAATGCAGGCAAAAAAGGCAATGAGGAAAACAAAGTCTTGAACAGTATAAAGGTAGTTCCTGTTTTGAGCAGTGATTCTTTTTTGAAGTATACAACAATGAATAATATACTTGGATTAAAGGATGTCTACTATGACTTTGTTGATGGTAAAGTGTATCCACAGATAAATCTAACTCCAAGCGCTTTAAATATTCGGGATTACAATAACTATGTTGAGTATGCTCAAAAAAAAGCACAAATTGAATATGTAAAGTTGAAATTTGGAAAGATTTTAAATCTACTTTCTTCACAGGCAAGACGTATTTCTTTTTCTTCTACCGAATTCAGTATTTCTTCAGGCGGTGAATACTCATACAATAAAAAAAGTTTTTTTGGCACTGTAAAGATAGCTACCGACAAGTACGGGAACATATTAAAAGCTATAGCAGATTTAAAATCATCTGGTGAAATAAAAAAGGTTGACTCAAAGGTCTTAAACGATAGAGCTGAACAGATTATGCAAGTGCTTACTGGAAAATATGTTGTTGCAAAATCTTATATATTCGAAAATGACAATCAGCACACTGTGAGTTACAAGCTCTATATAGGAAATGCCTACATAATAAATGGGAAGCTTGAAATTACATTTGATAAACTTTCTGGAGAAGTATTAAAACTTGATTTTGATTTGGGCATAAGACCAGAGTTTATGGAGAAGATAAAAACTCTAAAAAGTCCATCTGAGTATATAAATCTCATAAAATCAAGTGGATTTGAAGAGGTTTATGTTTTGACAAAAGAATATGGGAATGTGTACCTATACCAGAAACCTGTTGAGGCACATTTAGCGCTAAAACCTAAATTTGATATGACCTATCTTATGCATGCAACAAAATAAACTTGCAATATGTTCAAAGGAGGAAAGCTGCAACGATGGACATTTTAATAAAAAATGCAAAAATTTACACAATGGATGAAAAAGGAATTATTGAAAAAGGCGATATACTTATTAAAGATGGCAAGATAGCAATGGTTGACCAAAACATAAATGAAGATAGTAGCATAGTAATAGACGCAACAGGCAGGCTTGTCTTTCCAGGGTTTATAGATGCGCACTCACACATAGGAATGTGGGAAGACTCTGTCGGGTTTGAAGGTGCTGATGGTAACGAAGACTCAGACCCTGTCACGCCACACTTAAGAGCAATTGATGCTATAAATCCGTTTGACAGAAGTTTTCAAGAGGCAATTGAAGGTGGTGTTACATGTGTTGCAACAGGACCGGGAAGCGCTAACGTGATAGGCGGGCAGTTTTGTGTCATCAAGACGTTTGGCAAGAGAGTTGACAAAATGGTTGTGAAAGAACCTGCTGCAATGAAGGTTGCATTTGGTGAAAATCCAAAGAGCGTATACCACGAAAAACATCAGATGCCTCAAACACGCATGGCAACTGCTGCAATCTTAAGAGAGGCACTTTTTAAAGCAAGAGAGTACCTAAATAAAAAACTTGAGGCTCAGCAGGATGAGGAAAAAGATATGCCAGAGTTTGATATGAAAAGTGAAAGTCTTATAAAGGTTTTGACAAAAGAAATTCCGCTGAAAGCACATGCTCACAGGGCAGATGACATATTCACGGCAATAAGAATTGCCAAAGAATTTGATGTAAATCTCACCCTTGACCATGTCACAGACGGATATTTGATTGTGGATGAACTAAAACAAGAAAATATTCCGTGTATTGTTGGACCAAACCTTACTGATAGGTCAAAGGTTGAGCTTAAAAACCTTGATTTTAAAAATCCAGGTATACTTTCTAAAGAAGGCATTCTTGTTGCTATTATGACAGACCATCCTGTAATTCCGCAAAAATATCTTATTTTATGTTGCGCGCTTGCATGCAAAAGCGGAATGGATGAAATAGAGGCTCTAAAAGCAATTACCATAAACCCTGCAAAGATTTTAGGAATTGATAACAGAGTTGGGAGTATAAAGGAAGGCAAAGATGCTGATATTGTAATATACAAGGGTCATCCTTTTGACATATTTTCTGAGGTTGAATATGTCTTGATTGATGGTAAAGTTGTATATCATCGCAAATAAAAAGGGGAAATTATGAAAAATGAAGGAGATAATGTCTTATTCGTATGATGAGACAGTGTCGATTGGCTATAACATTGGAAGAAATCTTTTCAAAGGTGCTATTATTACTTTAGAAGGAGAACTTGGCAGCGGAAAAACTGCACTGACAAGGGGGATAGCCAAGGCTTTTGGAATTGAAGATATTTCAAGTCCAACATTTACTATATTTCATGTTTATGAAGGGGAAGATGACATTTTAGTTTATCATTTTGACATTTACAGGATTGAAGAGACAGAGCTTGAAGATATAGGGTATGAGGAATATTTTTATGGTGATGGTATTGTGATAATTGAGTGGGCTGATAAGTTGAAAAGGCTTCATCCAAAGGAATATTTAAAGGTTGAGATTCTGAAGATAGATGAAAATGTTCGAAAAATATTAATAACAGGTGTTGGAGAAAAATACAAAAATGTTGAGGATGTGATAGAAAAAGATGAAGATATTGGCGATTGAGACATCTGGCAAGGTTGCAAGCGCTGCTTTGCTGGAAGATTACAAGATAATTTCTGAGATAGTTCTTAACACAAAACTTGTCCACTCTGTGATGTTAATCGACTTAATTGACAAGGTATTAAAAAATGCCTCAAGTGAAATAGATGATATTGACCTATTTGCGGTATCAATAGGACCTGGTTCTTTTACCGGACTTAGAATTGGTGTTTCAACAATAAAAGGTTTTTGCTATGCAACTTCAAAGCCATGTGTAGGCATTGATACTTTGATGGCTCTTTGCTATAACTTTTGGGCTTGTTCAGATTTTCTGATGCCCATTTTGGATGCGAAGTCGCAAAAGGTATTTACTGGAATTTTTAAATTTGAAAATGGTAAGCTTAAAACATATCATCCGACTTCAATACTCGATATTGAAGAAGCAAAAGAGCTTGCAAAAAAGTATGAACCTATTTTGCTTGGCGAAGGTTTGGACATTTATGATTTTTCTGAGTTTAAAATTTCGCCTAAGTTTTTGCAGTATCAAAAAGCATCAAATGTTGGAATTCTGGCTTATGAATTTGCCCAAGAAGGTAAGGTTTGTTCGCACTTTAATCTTGTTCCTGTTTATTTAAAAAAATCATATGCAGAGAGGGATCACAATACATGATAAAAGGCAGAGTAAGAAGAATGACAAGAAAAGACATTGATATGGTGCACGAGATAGAAGTTTTATCGTTTCCTGTGCCATGGAGCAAAGAAAGCTTTGAGTATGAGGTTCAAAATGAGTCGGCTATATATTATGTATATGAAGAAGATGGCAAAGTTTGGGGGTTTGCAGGAATGCATCATATTGTAGACGAAGGGCACATTACAAATATTGCTGTACATCCTCAAAAACGAGGGCAGGGGATAGGGAAACTTCTTCTTTCTGCCCTCATTTCATATGCAAAAAAAAATGGTTTGGTTGGCCTTACGCTTGAGGTGAGAAGCAAAAACCATGTTGCCATTTCGCTTTATAAAAGTTTTGGATTTGTGGAGGAAGGTATAAGAAAAAATTATTATTCAAATCCACCAGATGATGCCATAATTATGTGGCTGTGGCTTTAGAATTTAATATAATTCAAAATCTCTTAGCAAATTCTATAAATTGGTCTTTTGGAAGAGGTTTTCCGAACAAATACCCCTGTCCAAAATCACACTCAAAAGATTTTAGTATTTCAGCTTGTTGACTATCTTCAATACCTTCAGCCACAACCTTTAGACCTAAGATATGAGAAAGGTTAATCAGACTTTCAGCTATTTTTTGTTCTTTTATGTCAATAATCATATTGGCTATAAAACTTCTGTCGATTTTCACCACGTCAATGGGAAGCTGCTTTAGATAATTAAGAGAGGAATAACCTGTTCCAAAATCATCGAGAAATACTTTCATACCTCTTGTTCTGAGAGTATTTAGAGTTTGTATAGTGCTTTGAATATCTGCCATTGCAACAGATTCAGTAATTTCAATGCCTAAGGAAGAAAAGTCGCCATTAAGCGAGTCAACTGTGTATATAATATCATCCACAAAATTTGCGCTTGAAAATTCTCTCAACGATGCATTAAATGATACATAAAAATTATAATCTATTGACTTTTTTATATTCTTCATATCAGAAATAACTTTTACAACCACCCATTTGCCGATTTGCGAAATAAGTCCTGTTTGCTCTGCTATTGGTATGAAAGAAGTAGGCGGAACAAGACCTTTTTGAGGATGAAGCCAACGAATAAGAGCTTCTGCACCGCATATCCTCATTTTTCTGAAGTCTATGATTGGTTGATAGTAAAGAATAAACTGACCTTTTTCGATTGCTTTTCTCAAATCTGACTCAAATTCCAGTCGTTGCTGAAGTATATTGTCCATTTCCAGATTATAAAAGCAGAATGTGTTTTTACCCTTTTCTTTGGCAAGTTTTAAAGCCTTATCAGCATTCTTTAAAAGTGATATGCTATCCTGTCCATCTGAGGGGTATATCGCAATACCCATGCTTGGTGTGATGTAAAAATCATATTCCATTATTTCCCATGAAGCTGAGAATGAGTTAAAGATTTTATAAATAAAATAGTTGAGAACATTTAAATCGAGAAAGTTGTAAATAATAATTCCAAACTCATCGCCTGTTAGTCGTGCAACAAATCCATTATCACTTACTATATTTTTTAATCGCTTTGCTATTTCTTTTAACACTACATCGCCTGTGGCATGACCAAGTGTATTGTTAATCTTTCCAAAGTCATCAATATCAATACATATAAGGGCTATTTGTTGTCCTTTAAAACTTGCATCTTTTATTGCTTTGTCAAGTGCCAATAAAAAGTGGTTTCTGTTTGGCAGGTTAGTTAACTGATCAAAGTAAGCAAGCTCTTTTATTTTTTCCTGATTTTTCACAAGTTTTTTGTATTGTATAACAAGTTTTTCTTGAGTTTTTGCAAGTTCTTTATTGGTTTTTTGGAGTTCTTCTAACGCAGTGTGAAGTTTATTTTCAGAAAGGTATAATGAGTAAATTTTTTTCCGTATGAGAAAATACAAAAGACTTGCTGTGACTGTTACAAAAAGTAATCCTTTTATAATAGAAAGAATAGCAAGAAAATTTTTGGTTGGGAAAATTTTAGCTGTGAGTGTATCTGAAATCAATATCCACAAAGCGCTAATTAATGCATACAATATAGAAATTTTTGCTGCATAGTTGTTTGCTTTGCAATTTAAATCTTTATTTTTTTCTGACATTATTTATCACCACTTTTATTTTAAAAATACATTTTCTTCAAATATTTATACCCACTAAAAATAATTTTAAAAACCAATTTAAAAATTTTGTTAATTATTAGACTCTACAAAAGGGTATATAATGATATATAATTTTTACTTGTTGCATAATATAACTTTTAGAAAAAGACAGGTGGTTGTAATGATAGTGAGAGCATATATAGATGATTTTGATGAGATAGTTGTTGTACTTTCTCAAATGGTTCACTCTGTTAAGAAAGAAGATTTTAAAGTGTTTTTAAATGATGAAGAAATAGACATACAAGGAATAGACAAAATAATTCCTCACTCTGACAATCCAGCTGAAGCGGAAACAAGAGGTTATGAGATATGCGAACAAAAGGGAAAGATAAGGTTTGTTTTAAAAGAAGGACATTTTAATTATCATAGAAAACCATACAGAAAACCAGTTTTTGTAATTGGTGAAATGAACGACTGGCAAATTTCACCTGAGTGGGAGATGACATATTCTAAATTGAGAAATAGATATGAACTTATAAAGGATTTAAAAGAAATAAAGATAGGTCAGAAATTCAAATTTGCAGAAGGTGCGAGTCAAAGACTTTGGTATCCACCGGGATTTGGTAATGATATTGTTATAACTGAGTACTTTGATAGAGAAACTGCTTTTGCAAATATGATAAAAATTATTACCTCAAAGAAGCTACTGCCAAATTTAAAATACAAGGTTGTCTATAAATTAGAACATATCTGGGCAAGACCAAGAGAAATTTTAACAAGGTCTGAGTTTTTTTATCCAGATGAGCTTGGAATGAAATATGAACCATATGGCACATACTTTAAACTATGGGCCCCTACTGCATATAAAGTTAAGGTTAAAATATTTGATGAAAGCGAAAATTTCAGATTCGAAAAAGAGATGGTACGTTCTGAGAATGGTACATGGAACATCTATCTTACAGGTGACTTAAAACACCACTACTATCTTTATGAGGTTTGGCATTACAATTATGATGAGGACGAAGGGTTTATAGTGTATGAGGTTCCTGATCCTTACTCAAAAGCTTCTTCCTCAAACTCTCAAAAATCTTTTATATTTGACCCGGCAGATACGCTTATTGAAGGCTGGCAACAGGATGAGTTTGTGAAAACGATAGAAAAACAACAAGATGCTATCATTTACGAGATGCACGTGCGAGACTTTACAATTGATAAAACCTCAGGTGTAGATGAAAAATTTAGAGGAAAGTTTTTAGGTCTTTGCCAGAAGAGCCTTTACAAAGAAAAGTTTTCAACCGGTCTGTTACATCTAAAAGAGCTTGGAATTACCCATATTCATCTTCTTCCCATTTCTGATTTTGGAAGTGTTGATGATAAAAATCCTGACAAAAAGTACAACTGGGGATATGACCCTGTTTTGTACCAGTGTCCAGAGTACTGGTATTCAACAAAAAGTGGTGGAATTGAGGCATTAAAAGAGCTTAGAACCATGATTAAGACCTTGCACCAAAATGACATAGGCGTTGTGATGGATGTTGTTTTCAACCACACGTACCATATAAAGGGTGAGAAATTCTCAATTTTTGACAAGATTGTTCCTGGATATTTTTACAGGATAGATGACTATGGTGACTATTCGAATGCGACAGGATGTGGCAATGAAATCGCGACAGAAAAACCAATGGTAAGAAAATTTATACTTGATACTATAATATACTGGACAGAAGAGTTTCATATAGATGGTTTTAGATTTGACTTGATGGGACTTATTGATGCACTTACTATGAGAATGATTGCAAAAGAAGTGCGGAAGCGAAATCCTAATGCTCTTATTTATGGTGAAGGGTGGGTTATGGGAGATAGTCTTTGCCTTTTGGAAGAAAGAACAACTATTGAATCTACAGCACATCAAGGTTACTCTATAGGTCTTTTTAATGATAGAATAAGGGATAGCATAAGAGGAGATTTAGATGGTTTTAAGACAGGGTATATGCATGGAAATCTTTCTGATGTTGAGAGACTAAAACAAGGTATAAATGCAGCCATTGATGATTTTGCAAAGGAACCAGATGAATGTGTAAATTATGTTTCATGTCACGACAATTTAACACTTTTTGACAAGGCACAAAAGACAATGGTTGGTGAAGATATATTCTGGATTGACCGTGCGTGTCGGTTGGCAAATGCAATCATTTTGACGTCTCAGGGCATTGCGTTTTTGCATGGAGGAGTTGAACTTAACAGAAGTAAAGGTGGACACCCAAACACATATAACGCAGGGGATAGTATAAACAAGATTGATTGGAGTTTAAAAGAAAAATTCTATGACACCTTTAAATTTTATTGTGACCTTATAAAACTGCGAAGGGAACATATGGCGTTTAGAATGCGTTCATCAGGTGAAATAAGAAAATATCTAAAATTCTTGCCAGCACCTGATGGTGTTGTGGCTTTTTTGATTTCATATCCTTATGATGCATGGAAAAGAATAATTGTTGCCTACAATCCTTTTAAAGAAAAGAAGTCAGTTACACTTCCTGAAGGAATATGGAAGATAAAAGCAAATGATGGTGTTATATTTTCAGAAGAAAATGAGCTGGAAGCGATAGGCAGTTTTGAAATTGCACCTATTAGTCTTTTTATAGCGTATCAGAAATGATATCTTTTTGGTATCCCAAAAAATATTAAGCCGCAGGTGCGAAAACAAAAATAGAATTTGCCTGCGGCGATTTTTACTTATACTCTGGCGCTTTCTAAAAGATGATGTTTTGCAAGGTAAATTCTTACATTTTCTGATTCTAAGTTTAAAGCTTTCTCATCATATTCAAGAAGAATAATAGTAAACTTAACTCCGAGCGAGGAATAAAGAAGAATAGAGTCCTCCATTTCCTTGTTAACAAAAGAAGTTATTATAAAAAGCTCACGAAAGTTGTAATTTCTTAAAACTTGATAAAGCAAAGCCTCAAAATATTCGTTTACCTGAATTTTAATGTGTGCAAGGGTTTCGAGAATTTTTAAAAGCTGATTTGAATCTTGGGATGGCAACAAAATCTCAAGCGGCTCAAGAGTTTCTTCATCTATACCATTGCAAACAAAACCAACTGGAGTATGAGCATCCAAACATTCTTTTGCCAAGCTTGCTGCAATTTTTATTCCAAGTTCAATAGCGTTTTTGTTAAAAACCTCTTTTCTTTCGTACTCTGAACTTTGGACATTTAAAAGTATTAAAGCATCACCTGATGAGGTATATTCGTACTTGTTTACCATCAAAGTATTATACTTTGCAGTCGCGTTCCAGTTTATTTTGTTGAAAGAGTCAAAAGACTGATACTCCCTTATTCCTGCAAAGTGAAATATATCTTCATAATAATGTCTTTTTACCACAACTTCGCCAGAAAGGCTGGAACGAGGCAAAAGATTTCTTTTCAAGTCCAAAAATGCAGGGTAAATGGTAATATTGGAATTCACATAGTAGCACCTGTCATCCATTGAAAGACCGAAAAGGTCACCAGTGACAAGATATATTTTGTCAAGCTTATAAAATCCTCTTTTTGTTGCAACAAACTTATGCCGCCTTACTATTTGCTGGTAAGGTAGAAGAAAGAAGATACTGATGTACCTTAGTTTATCACCTATTACGTAATTTTTTGCGTTTTCCATAAAAAATGATGCTGAAACTTCAAATTCAGATTTTACCCATGGAAGTGGTAGAGCCTTACCGTTGTAAATTCTTTCAACAATATGAATCTCATCGCCTTCAGATTTTTTGTTTTCTTCAAAGTAGATTTCATACTCTACACTTTTGAGTCCGAACTTTTTAGTTACAAAAAAGTTCAGAGCAAATAACAGAGAGCATATTATAAACAGCCAAAAGGTTTCCATACAAATAACCTCACGCTTTTTTTGAATTTATTTCTATTATAACCTAACAGTCTGAATATTAAAATTAGAAATTTCCACTTTTAGACCCTTGACTTTTTACCTTGAAAGACGGTAAAATGAAGTTGGTAATTCAATCTACCGGCAGGATTTTATCAAAATCTACCGCTTTGACAACCTCAAAAATTTATGATATAATCAATCTTGCTTGAAAATTCAAAAGGAAAATGTGCCGAAGTGGTGGAACTGGCAGACGCGCTGGACTCAAAATCCAGTGGCCGCAGAGGCCGTGCGGGTTCGACTCCCGCCTTCGGCACCAGAAGATGTAAAATAAAAAAACCCCTTTTTGGACCTTTTAATGGTTTTAAAAAAAGGGGTTTTTATTTTTGTTGTTTTTAAATTAAAAACAAGGGGTAATAAGAAATTAAGATGGTACTAAACATAGGAGAACAATCTATGATAGTTAAAAATGTATTGATTGCAGATGAAAATGAATACATAAGAAAAGCAATAATTGAAAGGTTTGAAAATTGTTTTGATTCAGTACATCACTTTGTATTTTTTGAGGCTGCTGATGGTGAAGAAGCTTTGAACAAAATTGGTGAAAATAATATTCATGTTGCAATAATAGATACAAACTTGCCTAAAATCAGTGGATTTGAAGTTTTGAGAACTATTAAAAAAAGTTCTGTTAAAGCTCACGTTCCAGTAATTTTGCTCAGTAGTAATATTCACCGTGCAACAAGATCAAAAGCGTACGAGCTTGGGGCTATTGGAGTTATCCCTAAGCCTTTTTCAACTTTAGAAGTTTATAATATGGTACGGTCATTATTGTATACTCAGGATGAATATTTGCATGTTAATGAGATTGTACATCTTATTTCTATTTTGAATGAAATGACGAACAAGCATATCTTTATAGTTCCCAAAATTGTAGATGAATTTTTATCGGAATATTTTGCTTCATATCGCTTCTTAGCTTTAAATAGTACCTCAAAAGAGGTGATTTATAACAGAGGTTTTGGTGAATTTGAAATTAAAAAGGTTATTGGCTATTTAAACGATGAGAATAAAATTAAAATAAATTTGAATAGTTATTCGATTATAAGACTTAATACCAAGGGAGAGACTTATTACTTTATATTCAAAATTTTGAGCGATAATAAAAGATTAATTCTTCTAAAGAAAGTTTTAGAACTTTGGAGTGAATTAAATGACAAATAATATTAATTTTGTTATCTTGTGTATTATTATTATTGTTATTCTTTTAGTTATAACTTCGGGAGTTGTTTTTTTATACAAAGTTGTAAATAGTATAAATCAAAAAAAAATAAAGCAAATTTTTAGGAATTATAGCGAAAATGTCTATGATGTAATAACAGGAAAGAAAAATAATATTGATTCTTCGAACATTTACATTCTGAGTGATATTATAAACATATATTATTCATGGGTAAATGGAGAAGAAAAAAATCGGCTATATACAGCTTTAAAGAATTTGAACTTTTTCAATATTGCTATTGAGATGGTTCAAAAAGGTAATAAAGTTCAAAAACTTAGGTTTGCAAAAGTTATAAGTATAGTGGGCGAAGAAGATGATCTTAAAAAGCTTTTAAAAATTAGTATTAAAGAGCCATATCTAATAGATACAACTGTAGAAGCCATTTTCAAAAACATAGATGAAATACAAAATTTAAATATTTTTAAACCTTATTTAAAGACAATTTTTCTAAACATTGATAAATATCCAGATGCAGTTAGAAGAAGAATGGAATTTTTTACAGTTTTTGGTGGTGAAAAAATAAAAGATATTATTTTATACGTCATAAAAGAAAACCCATCGGACAAGGTTCTAATATCATGTTTGAATATATTTTCAGAGATTGCAGCATTAGATGATTTAGAAAAGATTGATTTTCTTATAAACCATCCATCAGCAGAAGTCAGATCAGCTTTTTGCAGAGTGATTGAAAAAATAGGATGTAGAAACTGCAAAGAAAAACTTGAAACCCTTATACAAAACGAAAAAATAAATTTTGTGAAGTTACGTGCATTAAGAGCGCTGAGCAATATTTCGCCTAAGAGTTCATTAAAGTATTTACTTGCCTCTCTTGAAGACGACTGGTTTTATATGAGAGATTTTGCAAGAAAAATGCTTTCTGAATTTGGACCAGTTATATTAAATGAACTTCTAAAATTTTACTATTCAACAAACGATAAATTTGCAAAGGACAAATTAAGAGAAGTGTTTTATAGTCCAGAAAATTTTGATTATATTATTAAGAGTGCTTTGAATTACAGAACTGAACAAGAAAAAGATATAGCTTTAGAAATAATTAAAATACTCAAATTGTCTAACCCATACTGCTTTTATCAAAGACTGAACGATGAAGGATTTGAATATCTTATAACTGAAGAAAGAGGTAGTGAATAACAAATGCATCGGATAATAGGCTGGTTTTCATTATTTGTATCTTATTATGTTTTGGTTTTGAATACTATTTATGCTATTTTAATCTTAATTTCTCTTTTTGGTATCATTAATTACTCGAGAAATAAGATAAAAGGAAGAATTGTAGAGATTGTCTCATCAGACTTTGCGCCGCCTGTATCACTGTTAGTACCGGCATACAATGAAGAAAAAACAATAACAAAATCTGTAAAATCATTTTTACAGATAGAATATCCAGAATATGAGGTGGTAGTAATTAATGATGGGTCAAAGGATAGGACATTGGATGTATTAAAAAGCGAATTTGACCTTTACATTGTAGATAGGAAATTTAGAAAAATTCTATCAACAAAAGAGGTAAAAGCAATATACTATTCCAAAAAATATTCAAATTTAATTGTAGTAGATAAAGAAAATGGAGGAAAAGCTGATGCTCTCAATGCTGGGATAAACGTATGTACGTATCCGTATATTTGTTCACTTGATGCTGACTCGATTTTAGAAAGAGATTCAATAGCCAAGGTTATGCAACCATTTTTTGATAACCCTGATGAAGTTGTAGTCACAACAGGTATTGTAAGGATTGTAAATGGATGCAAATTAGATTCTTTCGGGAATATAAAAAAATTAAACCTACCAAATTCAAGTCTTGCAAGATTTCAGATAATAGAATACTTGAGAGCGTTTTTGGGCGCAAGGAAAGGTCTTTCTATGTTAGGAAGTCTTGTTATTGCGTCTGGAGCGTTTGCAGCATTCAATAAAAATGCTGTTATAAAGGTTGGAGGATTTTCTGATAAAACTGTTGGCGAGGATATGGAGATTGTTGTAAAACTGCGTAAAAACTCATATAAAGAAGGTATCATGGGCAGAGTTGAGTTTGTGCCAGATCCAATTGTGTGGACACAATGTCCTGAGACTTTAAATGACCTTTCAAAACAAAGAAGAAGATGGCAGAGAGGTCTTTGCCAAGTTATTTTCATGCATAAAGATGTTCTATTTAATCCTAAGTACGGCATATTAGGATTTTTTGCTATGCCATATCAGCTTATGTTTGAACTATTAGGGCCGTTTGTAGAGATGTTGGGTTATATTTTTATACCTATTTCGTATTTTGCTCGCATAATCAATTTAGAAGTGGCTTTATTTTTCTTTGCAGTTGAGATAATGTACGGAATAATTATTTCTATTTTAGCAGTTCTTCTTGGAGAATTTTCTGAAAGAAAGTATGAAGAATGGAGAGAGTTTGGAATACTTATATTATTCGCAGTATTAGAAAATTTCGGCTACAGACAGATGACAGTGTTATTCAGAATTATTGGTACATTTGAAGCTATACTTAGAAAGAAAGGTTGGTCAAAACCTGAGAGAAAAAGATTGTAACTTGTTACTTTTTAATTGATAAGGGTATATAATATATGAAAATAACTTCAATTTGAAAGGAGTGAAATAATGCCGCAAATAGAATGGCTTGACCAATATTCGGTAGGAGTTGAGTCGATAGACAATCAACACAAGGAACTTTTTGAAAGAATTAATAAACTGTTAGATTCTTGTGCTCAGGGTGAGGGGAAGAAAGTATTACCAGAAGTTTTAGACTTTTTAGGTGATTATGTTGTTTTTCATTTTTCAACTGAGGAAAAATACATGAAAGAGTATCTGTACCCAGAGTATCTGTCTCATAAAAGAGAGCATGATAACTTTGTTGACACTTACAAAAAGTTTCGAGAGGAGATAGAGAAAGAAGGAGCAGGAGTTGCGGCAGTTATAAAGACAAACAGGCTTGTTGTTGACTGGCTCAAAAATCATATCCTTGGAACAGATAGAAAACTAGGAGCTTTTTTAAAAGAAAAGATGCAATCAAAATAGATAAAAAATTCAAAAATTACAAAAAGCTGTCCACCAGAAGGGTAGACAGCTTTTTGTTTATATGCTGACAAGTTTTTTCTGCTTTATTCTTCCAATTGAAACATTGTCTTCTTTTCTGTTTCTCAAGCTTTCAACTGGGTGTGGAGCCATTTCCCACCTGTAATCTTCACCTTTTACCGTTTTGTGTTTATCAATTACCACATGGCTTGCAACCAAATTTATATCATAATTTACTTTGTTCTGGAACCAGAAAAATGTGTGGTTGTCTTGCAAATCATTTATATTTCTGAGGTCTTCTTTGTCGGCTGTGATTTCAACCATCTGGGAAAGAACTTTACGCACATATTCACGTGTATCGCGAAACATTAAAAGATTTGGGAACTGTCCGCCAGGGATAACTTCATGCCAAGATTTGTTTTCATGTTTTTGCAAAAGTTCTGCAGCTTTGTGAAGATGGGCAATTTCAGCATCAAGATGCATCTCCCAGATGGATTTTACATTTGAGTCAACCTCAGATTCGTAGAATGAGTAATACAGATAGCACTCTGTGTATTCATGCAAAAGAAGACTTTCGAACCATGTGAGTCTCGGGTCAATCAACGACCCATATTGGGTTACATGTTCTTCTTCCACCAAGGCTACTTCCAAGTAGAGCTGTCTTCCAAGGTCGTTATAATATGTGTTGCCAATATTGTTATAAAAATTCATTGTCTGTTGTTCACCGGCTGTTATGATAAAGATGTTTAGCTTTGTTCTAATATCTGCTTTTTTGAAATCAACATATTTGCTGACAGTATCATAAGGATGTCTGTGATGCGCAATTGTCGGCCGGCCTGGAATGATTTCGACATAGTTTTTTACCAGATTGTTTGCTTGGATGTTTGAATCCATGTCCAGAAGATTTGCATAGCGATAAAGGTGGTCAAAATCCTCAAGCAAAATAAAATCAAGTGTTTGTTTAACATAAGGGTCAGGCTCGTTTTGAGCAAGCCAAGCGGTAAGGTCTACAGCTACATGCTCATATCCTATTGTAGTTTCAAGAGGTGTTTCATCAATTGGCTTTAACCAGTTGATATGCTTTTGTTGCATTTGCTCAGTTCTTCTCACCATTGCTAAATCGCGTCTTACGTTGTTGTCTGTGCAGTGACGATGAAACTGATGGGAAAACATCAAAGCTTCAGCTTCAATCCCGTTCATGAGAATTATCCTTGTTTTTGTGTAAGGGTCTACTTTATTTTTATAATATGACTTGGGATATATTGTTTTCCAGTCCATAAGAAAATTCTCAATCGGCTTTGGTTTTTCTTCAAACGGGTTGAACAATTTTTTCAAGCCTCCTTTAGATTGAGTGTCGAATAAGCAGTAGTTTTTAAGTTTTCAATATATATTTTCTCAAAGACTTTATTAAATTATTATTTTCTTGCTATTAAAAAATGGTGTAAAATATTAAAGCAAAAAAACAAAGAAGTATCAGGGGGAAAAGATGTGGTAAAAAAATCACAAGAGTATATTGTTAAGATTGATACGCTTAATCACCAGGCACAGGGGATTGCAAGAATTGATGGGTTTGTAGTGTTTGTTGACAATGCTTTAATTGATGAGGTTGTAAAAATCAAAATAGAAAAGGTAAAAAAAGAGTATGCCAAAGCAAACTTAGTTGAAATTTTAGAAAAAAGCCCATATAGAAAAGACCCTGAATGCCCTTATTATGACTTTTGTGGCGGTTGTCATTTGATGCATGTAAAATACCAGCATCAGCTAAGCCTAAAAAAGCTTCTTGTTGAAGATGCTTTTAAGCGGATAGGGAAGCTCAGCACTAAAATAAATGATGTTATTGGAATGGAAAACCCATTTAGATACAGAAACAAAACTGCACTACCAGTTGGAGGAAATTATAAAAAACCCCAAATAGGATTTTATAAAAAGATGACACATGATATTGTTGATATAGATTACTGTCTTATTCAGCATGAGTTTTGCGATGATGTGATAAAAGGTATGAAAGAGCTGATAAAAAAACACAAGATAGATATTTACGACGAAAAAAAGCATCAAGGTGTTTTGAGGCACATTGTTGTTAGAAATTCGTTTGCATTTAATGAGATGATGATCATTTTTGTTTGCACAAAAGTACCTGAGAATTTAGAGGCTATCAAAAAAGACATTTTAGACAAGTTTCCCAAAATTAAATCACTCTATTTAAACTTGAACCCTAAAAGGACAAATGTAATTCTGGGGGATGAAGACATATTAATTTGGGGCAGTAGCACAATAAAAGATAAGATAGGGAATTTAACATTTGAAATTTCTCCAAAATCATTTTTTCAGGTAAATTCTGTACAAACAGAGGTGCTCTACAGTCAGGTAGTAAAATATCTGCGTAAAATTGAAGCAGAAGTTGTATTTGACATATACTCTGGGATAGGCACCATTTCAATGTTCATTGCTCCTTTTTGCAAAAAGGTTTACGCTATAGAGTTAGTTAGAGATGCAGTTGAAGATGCTAAAAAAAGCAGCAATGGTAACGGTATTTTGAACATTGAATTTATATGTGGCCGTGCAGAGATTGAAATCCCAAAACTATTGAAAAGCGGAATTATACCCCAGGCTGTGATTCTTGACCCACCGCGAAGTGGATGTGAAAAACAGCTTTTAGAAAGCTTGGTAGAGCATAAAATTTCAAACATAATTTATGTGTCCTGCAATCCTTCAACGCTTGCAAGAGATGCTAACATACTTTGTTCGGGTGGCTATGAGGTTGTAGAAGTTCAGCCTGTTGATATGTTTCCTCAGACATTTCATGTTGAGTGTGTGGCTTTATTTAAAAAGCGCAATGCTTAAAGAAGGTGGTTTATTTGGGCGATATAAAGAAAAAAGCAAAACTTTTGAAAAAGCAGATTCCAGCAATTTTTTTAGCACTAAAAAGAAAAGAGACACCGCTTATTGCTAAGATATTTGCTTTGGTTACCATTGCATATGCATTATCACCAATTGACTTTGTGCCAGATTTCATACCTATTTTGGGGTATCTTGATGATATAATAATTCTTCCATTTTTAGTTGCAATAACAATAAAGCTTATACCAGATTCTATTTTAAATGAATGCCAGAAAGAGGCAGAAAATCTTTGGCAAGAAGGAAAGCCAAAGAAATGGTATTATGGTATTCCTATTATTATTTTTTGGAGCTTAATTATTGGAGCGATTATATACAAAGTTGTTAAAAGTATTAGTTAAAAGAGCGGGGGAATTTAAATTGAAAAAATCTGTTGGTTATTTGCTGTCTCCAATTGGACTAATAAAGATTGTAGGAGAAGATGATAGCATAGTATCAGTGCAGTTTGTTACAAAAAAAGATGAAGAAGAGCTAATTTGCCCTGTTGTAAAAGAAGCTATTTTGCAACTTGAAGAGTATTTTGAGGGGAAGAGAACCAATTTTGAGTTAAAACTTCAGCTGCAAGGAACAGAGTTTCAAAAGAGAGTTTGGAGCAAGCTTATTGATGTTCCTTTTGGAAGTGTAATTTCTTACAGAGAGCTTGCGAAAAAAGTTGGAATGCCCCAGGGTTCAAGAGCTGTTGGAAATGCCGTTGGCAAAAATCCAGCTGTGATAATTGTTCCGTGTCACAGAGTTATAAAAAGTGATGGGACATTAGGAGGATTTAGTGCAGGGATTGACAAAAAGAAATGGCTCTTAGAACACGAAAGGGTGATATTTCGGAATAGCTGTGTTTGTTTTAGAAAATAAAATTGTGACTGTTCCAATTAATTTAGTAGTAACAAGAATAGGCTGGCTTATGCTAATTGCCAGCCTTAACAAGTTGAAGTTTTATGGGAACAAGAGCTGAGTATTTTATAGAGCTTTTTTCATTGTGCTTTGCGTTATCTCTTTCATTGTCATGATGGTCATTTTTTAACACAATTCCGCTTAAATCTAAATAAATTTTTTTTGTATTTTTGGCTTTGAATTTAAAGGTATATTCGAATGGGTAGTTAATATCAAGATTTAATACATTAGGGCTAATGAGCATTTTTTTGAATTGAGCGGGCAAGTCTTTAAATTTATTTATACTTCTTTCCCAACTTATACCATCATATGAAATGGAGATATCTTTTTGGTCAATTATTAAATTTCCCTGGGGTATTTTAACACGTACAAACAGCACTCCCTTATGCTCAAAAACATTTAAACTTAACGGTACCTGTTCATTTATGAAGGTAGTACCTATCTGATCCTGGTAAAAAATTATTTTTCTGGACTTTAGAAGAGAAAGTTGTTCGGAAGTTAGCCTACAGACATAGTCAGTATAAATATTTTCCTTATTAAATACTTTTTTATATTGCGCATAATCTTTTTTGTCTGCAGAAAAATAGATTCTAATAGGTAATACACTTTTTAGATTATTCATTAGTATAGCAGAGCCTAGATCCAAAAAATATGTTTCTCGAAGGTCTCCATAATAGCCGTATTTTCTCAGGGTGTATATATTATTTTCTGGATAATATACCAAATTTAATTCCAATTTCTTTCCAACATTTAGCGGATAGTTGGAATTTTGAATAAGTTGAGGTAAAAATGAGTACTGGTTCAAATCACCTTTGTAACCCAACAGTACATTTGTTGTGTTTAAAGTTAATTTAGTACCTGTAAGGTTTTCTATATATATTTTGAGCCTTATGCCTATTTTGTTTCCTTCTGGGAAAAGAGATGAGAGATTAGCCTTTATCTTGAGCCCTTTATAATCAATTAGTAAGGAATTTTTATCAAAATCGTATACAAGGTCTTTGACTGTTTGAAGAAATTCCACCTTTGTAGGGTAAAAATCAACAATGTATTTGCCGCTAATTACAGATTCTACTTTTCTGAAAAGGTTTATTAGATTTTCGGGCTGATTGTTGTACACAACAACAATGTTTGCAATAATCAAGGCTATCAATAGAAACAATGAGATAAGAATAACTGTTTTTTTCTTTTTGATCATTTTATTATTGTTACCTCCACCTAAAATATTGTTCCCTTAGGGGTTTTGCCCCTAAGGGAACATGTAAAAGTTTTTATATTATAGGCCATCTACAGAATATACAGCATAACCTCTTGGAGGTGCCCAAACTTCTACCCAACCGTTTGCATCACAGTACTTGTTTTGTGGTTGAACATTTTGACCTGATACTGTTGAAGACCATGCATAAGCCTTTAAAGTTTTACCTTTTAAGTAACTGTTGCTTGTTTGAACCCATGCACCTTTCCATTGACTTGGATGGTCATTTATTACAACGATATATCCTGGGCTTGAGGTTGAATAACCTTTGCTTCCATAAATAATTAGATCTCCATCATCACTTTTTAGAATCTCAATGTTAGGTGAACCAGCAGCAAGCTTTTCTCTACACCATACAAGTTGTTTTATACCATTTCCCCAGCCACCAGGTGATGCTCCACCGCCTGTTGCAAGACCGTAGTCATAATAATCTTTCCACCAGATGCATGGATAACCTTGATAGGTCAAAATGAAAGCATATGCCATCATCTTGTCATTGGCTATTTCATCTGTGTCGTGATTTGCCACAAAAGTAACTGCTTTGAAAGGATTCTTTGCAGCGTAACTCTTGCTATAATCAAACACATTTGGTAAGTACCCGCCGCCACTTGTATTGTTGCAAATGTCTCTCAGAGTATAGTAAAGTGCAAAGTCAAATACGTGAGCGCCGCTTGAATTTGCCCACCAGTCAAGGGTCGATGTGTTTGCGTCCCAGTATTCACCAACGCTGAATGTGGGTGATGTTGCTGCATTAAAATCTTTTACAACCCAATAGCCATAACCTTTTACATAGTCATATCTCCAGCTATCGAAACCAGCATTTGTGGATGATTTCAGCCAGTTCATCCATGCTTTCATGTCATTGTAAGCTGGACCTGAAGCATAGCAAACATCTGGAAAACCAGCAAATGTTCCTTCGTCACCACTACAATAATTATTAGGATGAAAAGCATCCCAGTGCCACTGACACATACCGCTTGCTGTATTTGTGAAATCTGTCCAAGTGTTTGTACCAGTCTTAGGGTTATATTCGCTCTTACCGCCAGAACGGTGATTCAGAACAATATCTTCTGTTACAGATATGCCATAGCTTTTATATTTTGAAATAGCATTTTTTAATTCAGCTTGGGACCCAAACCTTGTTTCAGTTGTTCCATCTTGATAATACTGGCCAAGGTCATAGTAGTCATGAGGATCATACCCCATTGAATAAGCTCCACCTTGGCCTTTATAGGCTGGAGGGAACCATATACGATTTATACCATAACTTCCTCCTACCATGTATTTAAGCTCATACGCTTTTGAAGCAAGAGTGTCCCACCACGTGCCTCCTGCTGGCACGTCCCAGTAAAATCCCTGCATCATCACACCGGCATAGATAGATAGTGAAGAAGTAAGTAAAAATACAATTATTACTATGAGAGAAATAATAGAAAGTTTTTTGGATAATTTTTTAAATAAACCTTTCATACCAAACAACCTCCTTATTTTGAGTTTGAATTAACGATATCAAACGTTTTCAATACATCTGACCTTAAAAATTTTTATTGTTTTATTCCTCCTTTCCTATATGAATGCAATCGTTTGTAATTATATTCTATAAAAAATAGCTGAAAAAAGTCAATAGTGGCTTAAATACTTTAGTTGTTTTGGCTTAAAAAAAATAGAATACTATTTATTTAATGTTAACAAAAGGATATTAAAAGTAAGAGAAAAATTTGAAAATATATTCAAAAACATGCAAGAATATTGGTATAAAAAATTTCTAAAATATAAAAAGGCTTTTGGAACAAAAACTCCTCCAAAAGCCTTTCTTTATTATTGCTTGTATTTACGAATTTTCCTTTATATACTGGTGATAAAAATAAAAGCTGTCTTTTTTAATCCTCTTTTGTGTTTCATAGTCCACAAATATAACTCCAAACCTTTTTGTATATCCCATTGCCCACTCAAAATTATCCATCAAAGACCACACAAAATAACCTCGCAAATCTACTCCATTTTCAATTGCTTTTCTTGCTTGTTCAAAGTGCTGTTTTAAATACTCAATCCTTTTACTATCGTGCACTTTTCCATCTTCAGTTACAATGTCGTTATAAGCAGCACCGTTTTCTGTTATATAAATTGGAATTTGTGAATAATTTTCTTTAATCCACATCAAAAGGTCAAAAAGCCCTTGCGGGAACACTTCCCAGCCCATTTCAGTGTATTCACCTGCAGGATGTTCCCATCTTATTGGGAATATCCAAGAAGAATTTTCATCGTAAAGTCTAACAGCACGTGTGTAGTAGTTGATACCAAGAAAATCAGGGAAGATGAAATTTTCTTTTACTTCCTTGAGCATCTTTTCGGCTTTTTGGCTATCTAACAAATCTTTTTGAACAAGATAATTTAGGAGCTTTTGCGGATAGCTTCCTTTGAGCACTGGGTCAAGGAAAAGTTCATTGTCAAGCTGGCTGCTGAGATTTACCATTTCTCTTTCAATTTCGCTTACCTTATATCCAAGTCGCTCTGTTTGAAGGTAAACTGGAGTTAAATTTAGTGTAATTCCTACCTCAACATCAATATTGTTTTCCTTTACAGCTTTTACAACTTTAAAGTGAGAAAGCATAATGTTGTGCACAACATCCATTGCAACTTTAAAATCTTTTATTCCTGGTGCATGAATGCCATAAAAGTGACCCAAAAAAGCAATGCAATAAGGTTCATTGAATGTTATCCATTTTTTTACTTTATCTTTGTAGCGGGTTATAAGAAGCATTGCATATTCGAAATAATGGTTTACAATTTCATTGTTTGCCCAGCCACCAATGTCTTGTAGTTTTTGTGGAAGGTCCCAGTGATAAATGGTGACAACCGGTTCAATACCGTTTTCAACAAGCTTGTTTATAAGTTTATCATAAAACTCAAGTCCTTTCTGATTTAAAGTACCATAACCATCTGGAAAGATTCTTGCCCATGCAATAGAAAACCTGTAGGCCTTTAGTCCAAGTTCCTTCATAAGAGAAATATCTTCTTCGAACCTGTGGTAATGGTCGCACGCAACATTGCCATTATGCCCATACAAGATATTTCCTTTTTGGTTTGTAAACCTGTCCCAAATAGATTCGCCTTTTCCATCTTCGTTCCATGCGCCTTCAATCTGATATGATGCAGTTGCAGCACCCCACAGAAATCCTTTTGGGAAACTCATTTTTGTAAACCTCCTTAAGTAATAAAACTTTTTTGTCGTGAAATCAATTACACTCATATCAAAATATATTGCCATATAAAATTTGAGTTTGCAAATAAAAATTTTAAATAAATATAGCAAAAATTTTAGATGTTTTTTACCAATAAATGTTTAAGAAAAGAAACAAAAAAAAAGAGACACACCACTTTTAAAATACAAGAGGTGTGCCTCTTTTCGTGCAGTTTTATTTTTCATACTTTAAAAGGTTATTTTCCCATCAAAACTTCAACTACATTTTCTTCATCAAGCAACTCTAATGGAATCAAATTACCCACAATCTCTTTTCCATTTACTAATATCTTTTTAACACCTTTTGAAATACGGTCTGGATTTGAAACCTTAATGGAAAGTTTTCTTCCTCTGAAAACTCTCTCAACTTCAAAACCGTCCCACTGCTGTGGTATACATGGGTCAATAATAAGCCCTTTATAGTGAGGTCTTATTCCAAGGATATACTGTGTTGCTGCAACAAATGCCCATGTTGCAGTACCTGTAAGCCATGGATTTCGCGCACGGCCAAAATAATATGGATGTTCTTTTCCGGTGATAAACTGGGAATAAACATAAGGTTCTGCTGTGTAGATTTCAGCAATATCATTTTTGTTTGCAGGAAGGAACGACATATAGTATTCAAAAGCATAATCGCCTCTTCCAAGTACAGCCTCTGCAATAATTACCCATGTATTAGCATGACAGAAAATTGCAGCATTTTCTTTTAATCCCGGTGGGAAAGAGGTTACAGCCCCAACCTCTATAATATAATCAACATAAGCTGGCCAGTTTTTGACACATCCATGTTCTGTTGCAAGGTATTTTTTAACACTGTCCATTGCCATTTTGCCTTTTTCATCAACAAAAGCGCCTGAGAATACTGACCATGACTGAGAATTTAGGAAAATCTTGCTCTGTTCACTTTCTTTTGACCCAAGTTTTTTACCGCTTGCCAAATACCCTCTTACAAACCACTCGCCATCCCATGTATACTCTTCCATTGCCTTTTTGATTTCATTTCTATAAGCTTTATACTTTTCAGCATCATCAGTCTTTCCAATATACTCAGCAAGTTCTATAAACTCAGATAAAGCTTTGTAATAAAGCTGGGTTGACCATGTACTCTCGCCACCGTCTTTGAGGTTGATACAATCATTCCAGTCAGCAGCAAGACCAAGCAAAAGTCCATGCTTTCCCCTATGCCTCCATGAAAACTCCAAAGCTTGTTTTAAATGCTCATAAACAGAAGCGCTTGACTTGTCCGCATATTCAACAACTTCATCTAAGATAGAAAAGTCACCTGTTTCTTTTATATAGTGTGGCACAGCAATCAAAAGCCATAAATGGTCATCTGAATAAATTCTATCTCGTGGAGGTATATTATGTTCTCCTTGAGCCCATGTAAGAGGCTGGAAATGATGCATCGCATATCCTTCAGACAGCTGAGCCTTCAAAAGATCAATGAGTCTTTTTCTTACTTCTTGAGGGATTGAATGTGCAACGCCCAGAATGTCCTGTGAAGAATCTCTAAAGCCAAGTCCGTCTCTTCCACCAGCTTCAATAAATGAAGCAGACCTTGACCAGTTAAATGTTGTATGGCACTGATACTGGTTCCATATGTTCAACATCAAATTCATCTTCTCGCTTGGTGTTGAGCATTTGAACTTGCTAAGCCGGTCATCCCAGTACTTTTGCACCTTTTCAAATTCTCTTTGGATATTTTCTTTTGATGCAAATAGTTTTTTATATTCTTTTCCTTCCTTATATGCATCTCCTATTCCCAGTACAAACACTAAGTATTCTTCTTGACCGGGCTGAAGTTCAATTTTTACCTGTGTTGCAGCACATGGATTTCCACCTATTGCAATTGACCCAAAACACCTGCCGTTTTGAATTGCTTCTGGATTAGCCTCACTGTTATATGGACCAATAAATACATCTCTATCTGTATCAAAACTTTCAATCTTTTTATTTGTGCATGTGAAAAAAGCTTTTGGTTCATAAGGACTCCAGAGCTTGATAGAATAATCTACAATTTCATCTTCTTTGTTGTAACCCATTCTGCAGGTGTAAAGAATATACTGAAAATCCATCATGTCAAGCATGGAATTCCAAAGACAGAACTCTGTATAAGTAAATACCGATAGTTCCTTTTTCTCACCCGACTCATTCTTGATTTTAACTTCCCAGATTTCAATTGGTTTGTCTACTGGTACAAAGATTTTTAAAGATGAGGTTATGTTGCTATATTTACTCTCAAATATTGAATATCCAAGACCGTGTCGACAGATGCTGTTAAAACTTTCAAGAGGCTTTCCAACAGGTTGCCAGCTTATTGACCAAAAGTCTTTTGTCTTTTCATCTTTGATATATACATATCTTCCAGGTCTGTCCATTGGAATGCTATTGAACCTGAAACGAGTGACCCTTCCAAGCTTAGGGGATTTGTAAAAAGAATAACCTGAGGCATTGTTTGAGATTATAAGACAATAATCACTTGTTCCTAAATAATTTACCCATGAAGTTGGTGTTTTGGGGTTTGTTATAACATACTCTCTGTTTTGAGAATCAAAGTATCCATAATTCATTAAAAAATACCCTCCTTAAAATTTTTCTATCCCATTATCACTTCAACAAAATGTTCTTTGCCATCTGAAAAAGCTGGTATTAAATTGGAAGACATTTCTTTGCCATCAACAACAACTTTTTTGACACCTTTTGAAACGCCATCAGGGTTCTTTACTTGTATATTGTAAATTGCATTTCTGAACACTCTTTTTACAGTAAATCCTTTCCACTCTCTTGGTATGCAAGGGTCTATCAAAAGACCGTCATAATCAGGTCTTATTCCCAAAATCCATTGTGTCATTGCAACAAAGTTCCATGCAGCAGAACCTGTGAGCCACGAATTTTTTGCTTCACCTGGCTTGTACGCATCTTTTCCAGCAATCATCTGGCAGTATACATATGGTTCAAGCTTGTGCACATCGCTTATCTCTTCTCTATATGATGGAGCAATCTTTGACCAGTACTCAAATGCTCTATCACCTCTTCCAACTATGCACTCTGCAATCATAATCCACGGGTTGTTATGACAAAACACCGCTGCATTTTCTTTGTAGCCTGGCGGATAGCTTGTAATCTCACCTAAATGAATTTTGTACTCTGTAAAAGCTGGCTGAACAAGAACTATTCCATGTTCAGTATCAAGATACTTTTTAACAGAATCAAGTGCACAGATAGCCTTTCCATCATCAAGTCCTATTCCTGCCATTACACAAAAACCTTGTGTCTCAATAAATATCTTACCCTCATCATTTTCTTTGCTTCCCACTTTGTTTCCAAAATAGTCATATGCTCTTAAAAACCACTCACCGTCGTAACCATAATTTAAAATTGCCTCTTTCATCTTTTCAATGTGGTATTGTGCATCTTTTGCAATATCTTCTTTGCCCAACCTTTCACAAATCTTTACAAATTCCTTTCCAACATATACAAACATCCCTGCTATCATAACAGATTCAGCAGTTTTGCCGTCTTTATTATCACATGTCTGGAACGACTCATCAGGGTTTGTTGAAAATGCGTTTAAGTTCAAACAATCATTCCAGTCAGCCCTGCCTATGAGTGGAAGTCCATGCGGTCCTAAGTTGTTCACCACATGGTAAAATGCTCTTCTTAGGTGTTCAAACATTGAAGCAGACTTTTGTGGGTCGTTTTCAAAAGGAACAATTTCATCAAGAATGGACCAGTCTCCTGTTTCCTTGATGTAATGTGCAGTTGAGAGTATGAGCCACAACGGGTCGTCGTTGAAATTGCCGCCTATTTCATTGTTACCTCTTTTTGTAAGAGGCTGATACTGATGGTAAGCACCGCCATCTTCAAGCTGAGTTGCGGCTAAATCCAGTATTCTTTCTCTTGCACGTTCTGGTATCTGGTGAACAAAACCAAGGATATCTTGGTTAGAATCTCTAAACCCCATTCCTCTTCCTATTCCAGACTCAAAGTATGAAGCACTTCTTGACAGGTTAAATGTTACCATACACTGATACTGATTCCAGATATTTACCATTCTATCTACCTTGTCTATGCCAGTCAGAACGTTAAACTTGTTCAATAGATTGCTCCAAAATTGTCTCAAATTTTCGAATGATCTTTGAACGTCTGCTGGGTTTTTGAATTTTTCTATCATTTTGTAAGCCTTTTCTTTGTTTATAACACCTTTTTTAATCCATTTTTTGTCTTCATCATTTTCTACATAACCCAGCACAAATACAAGCTCTTTTGTCTCCCCTGGCTGCAAATAGATTTTTATCATATGCGATGCAATAGGTGCCCAGCCGTGAGCTTCTGAATTAAAACTCTTTCCATTTTCAACTGCTAAAGGTGCATCAAATCCCCTGTAAAGACCAAGAAACGTGTCCCTGTCTGTATCAAATCCATCGATTGGAACGTTTACAGAATAAAAAGAATAATGATTTCTACGCTCTCTATACTCTGTTTTATGGTAAATTACAGAACCTTCTATTTCAACCTCACCTGTACTTAAATTTCTTTGGAAGTTTGTCATATCGTCAAGCGCGTTCCAAAGACAAAACTCAATCAATGAAAAGAGTGTCAAATCCTTTGCCTGGATAGATTTGTTTGTTATCTTAAGATAGTGTATCTCACAGTTTTCACCAACTGGCACAAAAAATGTTTGCTCTACCTCAACGCCATTTCTTCTTCCTGTTATGATTGTATATCCAAGACCATGGCGACATTCATAAAACTCAAGATCTTTTCTTGTTGGCATCCATGAGGGTGACCAGACATCCTCATTGTCTTTTATGTAAAAGTATCTTCCGCCCATATCAAGCGGAACGTTATTATAACGGAACCTTGTTATTCTTCTAAGTCTTGCGTCCTTATAAAAGCAGTAACCCCCAGCGTGGTTAGAAATTAAAGATAAAAAGTCTTTCATTCCCAAATAATTTATCCATGGATATGGGGTAAGAGGTGTTGTTATGACATACTCTCTTTTGGCATCGTCAAAATATCCAAACTTCATTTTTGAACTCCTTTCTCCGAAGATATTTGTTAAGGTCCTATGCCTACCTTTAATTATACCTTTTTTACCAAACTGCCAACTTTAATTATTTTGCTTTTATTTTGCACTATTTTGACATAAAACAATCCACCCAAAGCTTTGATTTTAGATATTAATAATCAACTCAAATTGTGGTATACTCAATATGAAAAAAATTTTGCATATGTTACATAAACAAAGCTTCAAGAAAGTAATCTTTAGAGAGGAAGAAGAAGATTGAAGAAAGTTTGGATATTTAATCACTATGCAATCCCGCCAAAAGTTGGGGGAATTACAAGGCATTTTGATTTTGCTAAGCAGCTTGCAGAAAGAGGCTATAGCGTTACCATCTTTGCTTCAAGTTTTGACCACAAACAAAGGGTTGAGATGTTAGAAAAAGGCAAGAAGTTTAAAATAGAGGAATATGAAAAAGTAAAGTTTGTGTGGATAAAGACGTTTCCTTATAAAAAGAATGATATAAAAAGACTTTTTAACATATTTTCATATGCCAAAAACCTTTATTTCATTGCAAGAAAATTTGAAAAACCTGATGTAATATTGGCATCTTCATTTCATCCTCTTGCATGGATTGTGGGGTATCTACTATCAAAAAAATTTCAATGCAGATTCATTGCAGAGGTTAGGGACCTTTGGCCCCAAAGTGGTATTGACCTTGGTGCTTTGAAGGAAGAGAGTATAATTGTAAAGCTTTTGAGAAGACTTGAAAAATTTATTTACACAAAAGCAGACTATGTTGTAACGGTATTGCCAAAGGCAGACCAGTACATAGAAAGTTTGGGTATTGATAAAAAGAAGATTGTTCATATTCCTAACGGATGTGATATAGAGAGATTTGATGGTCTTAAAAATGTTTTTTCAGAAGAAGCGAAAAAGATTTTAGACGAACATGAAGGATATTTTAAGGCTTGTTACTTGGGTGCGCTTGGACAGGCAAATGCAATGGAGACCATAATAGAGGCTGCAAAAATTGTCCAGGAAAATGTAGGCGATAAAGTCCATTTTTTGGTAATAGGTGACGGTCCTGAAAAAGAAAAGCTTGAGAACATGGCAAAGGAGCTTGGACTTAAAAATGTATTTTTTTATTCTCCTATCTCAAAACTTTCTGTGCCAAGCTTACTTGAGCGCGTTGACATAACACTTGTTTCTATGCACAATCTAAAAGTTTACAGGTTTGGAATATCACTTAATAAGCTTTTTGACTATTTGTGTGCTGCAAAACCGATTGTTTTTGCGGGAAATGTAGCAAATGATATTGTCAAAGAGTCGGGTGCAGGAATTTCCTGCCAAAGTTATGATAGCAAAGCATTTGCTGAGGCAATATTGAGCTTGTATGCTATGTCAGAAGAAGAAAGAGAGAGAATTGGGCAAAAGGGAAGAGAGTATGCCCAAAAGTACCATGATATAAAGGTGCTTGCAGATAGGTTAGAAAAAATATTATAAGCGGAGATGGTAGGAAATGAAGTCGTATATTAAAAGCTATCACAAGCTTAGCAAATTTTTTGTTGTACTTATGGACATTTTACTTATACACGCAGGTTACATTCTTGCATATATAATAAAATTCAACTTTACATTCCCAGAGAAAAATTTTATGCCTTATTATACATTAATTCCTCAAATAACTCTCTTTGCTCTTATACTTTTGAATATTTACGGACTTTATACAATAACAATGAAAACCATTAGCGAAATAGCATTTTCTCTGGGTCTGGCTCTAATGCTTCTACAATTTTTAACAGTTGTATCAACATTTTTTTACAGACACTTTGCTTTCCCACGGAGTATATTTATAATTGCCTTTTTTGTACAGTTTTTATTGCTTTTGGGTTGGAGAGGGTTTGTTTTATATGTCTTCAAGAGAGTTCAAGGAATCAAACATGTGCTTGTAATTGGTGAGATCTCAAAAGCGCAGGAGTTTGCTCAAAAGCTTCAAAATATTTCAAAAGGGTGGATTGATGTAAAGTATGTTCTTGAACCGAAGGCTATTGAAGAGTTGATACCATATATAAAAGTTGTTGATACAATTTATCTTTATTCAAAAATGGATGAGAATTTAAAAAGTGAGATTGTAAGAAAAGCAATAGAATTCAAAAAACATATTTTCATAGCACCAGACTTTAGAGATATATTGATTTCAAAAGCGAGGGTGATTCAGTTTGATGATGTTGCAACACTTTCAATTGAACAGCCGGAGCTTACTTCCGAGCAAAAGCTCATAAAAAGAGTGTGTGACATTCTTCTTGCATCAGTTGCGCTGGTTATTGCTTTTCCAATAATGATTTTAATTGCAATTGCCATAAAACTTGACTCTGAAGGACCGGTGATTTACAGGCAAAAAAGGGTCACTGAAGGAGAGAGAGAGTTTTATGTCTTAAAGTTCAGAACAATGGTAAAAGATGCCGAGAAGATGACAGGGCCGGTTTTGGCAACCGAGAACGACCCAAGAATAACAAGGGTTGGACGGTTTTTACGTGCAACCCGGCTTGATGAGCTTCCACAGCTTATAAATATTCTAAAGGGTGAGATGAGTTTTATAGGACCAAGACCAGAGCGTCCTTATTTTGTTGAGCAGTTTAAAAAGATCTATCCTGAGTATTCTCTTCGTCACAATGTAAAGGCAGGGCTCACAGGACTTGCACAGGTTTACGGCAAGTATGCAACAAGCCCAGAAGACAAACTCAGGCTTGATTTGATATATATAAAGAACTATTCTGTATTTTTGGATATTAAAATTTTACTGTTGACCTTAAAAACAATCTTTACCAAAGAGGCAGCTGAGGGGGTAAAAGCTAAAAATTAATAGAGCAGCTTTTGATTTTGAAAGGTAGCCTCTGTTTATAAAAAATTTCAATAAAAATGAGCAATCGGCATATTTGGCACTACCAATTGGGTAATGCACTGCCGACTGCTATACATTGTTCCATACCTCATCGTCAATATCGTTGTTCCAAAAATCTATACTACTCTCACTGGCGGACACCAAATCACTAAATAACTTTTTGTCTTGCTTGTGTTTTAAAAACAAAATAAAATTAATAACTTCTTCAAGTTGACTTTCCGGGATTTCCTCAATTAGCTTTAATAAAAGATTTTTATTTGCTTTCACTAATTTCACCTCTGAATTAATATACTATACCTCATTATTTTTCTAATGGGAGTTCTTCTTAGAAGTGTAGTCTCATAATCCTAAAACATTGTAGAATTGTTTATTTTGGCAAGTTAGGTGAATATAGATGCCATTCATTCCGAAGAATTTGCCTCAAAAGCCTTTTCATTAGCTTAGAGAATTAAAGTATGACTCAAAGGTTTTATATATGCCTTTCAATGGCTTTTTTGTATCTATATCCTTGCATTTTTCAAATATACCTTCAATATCATATCCTTCTTTATGAATAGCAATATTGTAAAGGCGTCCTTTTATAGCTCTTTGAGGACATCCATAAACACATCGGTAACATGCTTCGCATTTCAAGCCATGCTTGATCTTTCTTTTAAAATAAATGTTTTTTCGCGGACATATACGAATACATTTCATACATTCGTTGCATGCTTTCCCGACAATAAAATCTAACGGAACGGTTTTGATCGCTAACCTCACCAATAGTATTAACAGCCAACGAAACAAATAGGGGATAAAATGGTCGTTTCTAACTTTTACAGTATTTCCCAAAATGTCTTTTGTCATTATTTTTACTCTTTCAACTGCTGAATCATAAAGCCTTTTTATTATAGAATCATCATACTTAAGCAATATATTTGCTGGCATGCAAATAACCTTCTCATATATTACCTCATAGCCTTTCCGTTTTAAAATTCTCTTTATTCCAAAAAAAGCAACATTATTCAGATAACATGGTGCGGCACATGTCAGAAACAGAAATACTTTCACATGATTAACTTTTATTAAGTTTTTACAGAAATCTATAATAATTTTGGGAGGATTAAATCCATAGCTTGGTGCACCGATTCCTATGATGTCATAATTATATATATCCACTTCTATATCATTATTCAGTATATCTTCGACACGATATAAATCTATCGAAAGGTTAATCGAAAGGTTAATCATGTTATTTCTTATCAATTTTGCAATGAATTCAGTATTACCCGTGCCAGAAAAATAAAATATTGCGATTTTTCTCATTGCAAATCCTCATTCCAATTTTTTCTCTTAATACTACATACTACATTATACCATGCAGGAGGAAATTTGTGGATTGATTTCACAAATCAATTAACATTTATACTGCACAGTATAAAGCTAAAAACAAAAAGACTTTAACACGAGGGTTCAAGTCCTTTTGCTTCAATTTTGGTTGGTGGAGGCGGGGGGATTTGAACCCCCGTCCGAAGGCATCGAACCCCAAACTTCTCCGGGTGCAGTCAGTGTACTTAAATTCTCGGGAAGAAAACGCCCACTGACAGGCTTTTTCTTCCCCAGCCTGAGATTAGTCCCAAAAGTAAGGCTCAGGCGACCTTACTTTCGGTGCCCCACGACGGTTGGCGCCCGACTCGGAGGCCGTGGGCACCTCCGGCGGACGTTAGCTGCTTATTTACGCAGCTAAAGCGAGTTGTGGTTTTTCTGCAGTTATTTTTCTTCTCGGTTTTTTATAGTGGTTCCGAGAAAACCACTACCCGCTATTTGGAATCCGACTGCCCCCGTCGAATTCCAAAACACGCCCCCTTATCTTAAATACTCCTTCATTTTCTTTCTTATCTCAAGCTCAGCATCCCTTTTTGCTATTGCTTCACGCTTATCAAAAAGTTTTTTACCTTTTGCAACTGCAAGCTCTACTTTTATTTTACCTCTTTTGATGTAAATCTTCAATGGGATTAAAGTGTAACCTTTTTGCTGCACATAACCTGCAAGTCTGTTGATTTCATGTTTGTGCAAAAGTAGTTTTCTATCTCTCATTGGGTCTACATTGAAGATGTTGCCTTTTTCATATGGGCTTATATGCATGTTGTAAAGAAAAACTTCACCATCTTCTACTCTTGCAAAACTGTCTTTTAGATTTACATGACCAAGGCGCACAGACTTTACTTCGGTGCCTTTTAGCTCAATTCCTGCTTCGATTGTCTCTTCAATGAAGTAGTCGTGATAGGCTTTGCGGTTTGTTGCAATGATTTTTATGTCATTCTGTTTATTCTTTTCAGACATCTGATCAACTCCTGCAATTGATTCCAAACAATTATTCTTTGCAAACTCTCATTATATAATAGAAACAAATTTTTGTCAATCACCAATATGCATTACATTTGTTCTACATCTCATCATTCCAAAAGCTCCATTATTTCTTCTTTTGTGAGTTTTCCTATAAAAGATTGACTTGCTTCGATTAAACTATCAAATAGGTCTTTCTTTTTCTGTTGCAAAGCAAGTATTTTCTCTTCTATTGAATTTTTGGTTATAATCTTAAATGACTGAACAACATTTTTCTGACCCAGCCTGTGTGCTCTTGCTGTTGCCTGGTTTTCAACTGCCGGGTTCCACCATGCATCAAAGTGAATAACAACGTCTGCACCAGTAATATTGAGCCCAAATCCACCAGCTTTTAGAGAAAGTAAGAAGACATTTCTCTCTCCACTGTTGAACCTGTTTACCATTTCAACTCTGTCTTCAGATTTTGTTGTACCATCTAAATAAAAATATAAAATTTTTTCCTTGTCAAGCATTTTTTTGATAATAGATAGCATTGAAGTCCACTGAGAATATATAATTACCCTGTGCCCGCTTTCTAAACAGTCTTGTAAGATTTCTTTCAGTGCTTCCATCTTACCAGAGCTTCCTTTATAATCTTCAAAAACAAGCTTTGGATGACAGCAAATCTGTCTTAGTCTTGTTAATAAGGAAAATATTTTTATTTGACTTTTTTCAAACCCAGCTGAATCTATTTCTTTTTCAATTTCTTTTTTGGCTGAAACTAAAAATTGCTTGTAGATTTTTTCTTGTTCAGGGCTCATTAAAACTTGGATATTTGTTTCTATTAGCTCAGGAAGTTCGTTTAATACATCTTGTTTTACTCTTCTTAAGACAAATGGTTTTATTAGTTTTTTCAATTTTTCCAATGCATCATTGTTTCCGCTATAAATTGGCATCACAAATCGCTCAACAAATTTCTCAGCTCCTCCTAAATACCCAGGAAGTATAAAATCAAAGATCGACCACAGTTCTATGAGATTATTTTCGATTGGTGTACCTGTCAGGGCAAATTTAGCATCTGCACAGATTTCTTTTACAGCCAGCTTTATTTGTGAGTGAGGATTTTTTATGTACTGTGCTTCATCTAAGATACAAACACTAAAATCAATGTCTTTATAAAGTTCTATATCTTTTCTCAAAAGTGCATATGATGTAATTACAATATCATACTCTGGTATTTTTTCTATAGCTTTTTTGCGCTTTGCAGGTGTTGAGTCAATAATTAAAGTTTTCAGACCCGGTGCAAATTTTTCAATCTCTTGTTTCCAGTTATAAATAAGTGATGTTGGCACAATGGCTAATACCGGTTTTTTAATTTTTTGCTTATTTGCAATAATAAAGCCAAGCACCTGTAGAGTTTTTCCAAGCCCCATATCATCAGCTAAAATTCCACCAAGTTCATTTTCAAATAGAGAAGATAACCATTTTATTCCAAGTTTCTGATAATCTCTTAACACACCTTGAAGCTCAACCGGGATTTGGATATCAATTTCTTTAATATTTTCTATCTTTTCGATAATGCTTTTAACACTTTCAACTCCGGTTGCTTGAATTCCGCTTTCATCTAAAAGTTTTGTTATAGCTACTGCTTCTTGTAAAGAAAGCTCAGCTTTTTCTTTTATAAGCTGACCTATGTCAGATGCAGAATCTATAAATGAAACTAATTTTTTCATATTTGGACTATCTAAAATCAAAATTGAACCATCTTTGAGTTTGTAATACTTTTTCTTTTTCTTTATTGCATCAAGAATATTTTTAAGCTCTGAACTCTCAAGCTCATCACTTTCAAGCCAGAAGTCAATTGAGTGTTTAGAATATTTTAAGCAGGGAATAATTTTTACATCTTTTTTAATTTTAAGCTTTTTAAAATCTTCTGAATAATAAGCATCGGTTATATTTTGGATTTGCGGAACACCTTCTGCTAAAAATTCCATAAACAAATCAGGGTCAACACATTCATAACAGAATTCTTGGTCAGACTCTATCTCATTAAACCCATAAGCAAATAAAATGCTCTGAAGTTGGAACAAATTAAAGTAATCAAACAATGGGACTTTCTTTGTTTTTGATATTGTATCAAATATTTCATTCATTCCACCAATTTTTGCAACAAACCTTTCATTTTCAAATTCTAAATATAGTTTAGGTTTAATAATATAATCCTCCAATATTAATTTTTTGAGGTCTGGGTCAATTTCTAATTCAAAGTGTTCATTTAAAAATAGATAATATTTGTTCATGAACTCACAAAAGTCTTCTTTATTGAAGGTAAAAAATTTAACATATTCAACTTTGAAAAAGTTAAACACTCTATTTGCTTCAGCCATTTTTTTGATAATTGAAGAAAATATCTTCTGCTCTGGTGAAAGCTTATATAAAGTGTCACCTGAGACAAAATAACTACCATCGCTATATAAAAATTTTTTGTTGGCAGTGTCTATTAAATCACTATAAAGTCTTACCTGATTGTCTTCAAGTTTAAATGAAATCTTTGGTTTTACCTTAGTGCAAAGATCAACTTTTACTTTTTGAGCATCATAATAATTTGCCACAAAATAATCAAAAGATATAAAAATTTCTTCATTGTCAAGGATTTCGATTATTTCATTTGCAATTTTTACAGGTAAATAAATAGTATTTTTTTCTGTTTCTAAATCTAAAAAGTTCAGATACTTCAAAAGTACATCCAAAAATTTTTTGTCTTTTTCACCAAAAAAATGATAAGTAGGATTGTACACAAAATTCTTACCAAACTGAAATGGTTGTTTTTGTTCGTATGCTTTTAAAAATTCTGGTATATTTGAAACTACATAGTCTCTCTTTAAATCTGAAGTTTTTATTTTTAATTTTAAAGTTACTAAATCATTTGTAGAAGAACCAAAGTATTTTTCTAGGAATATATTAGGAGCTTTTTTAAATGAGTTATCAAGTAAAAACTTTATATAATTTTCTTCAAAATTGCTTGACATAAACTGATAAATGCGAGAGTTTTTTGTTTTTTCCTTTTCAATTGACTCATTTAGTTTTTGTTCTAACATCTGAAATAAAGTTTCTTGCATCTTATTTAGGCTATTGAGAATATATTTACCATCGGCAAAACTTTTTAACACAGCAATTATATGCCGACAAAAATCATCAAACTGAACAAAATCTTCTATATCAATATCTTCTTCTAATTCTAAATCAATATTTTCCAAACTGCATGTACACGCAGCACTTATGATTATATTTTCAATTTTTATATTACCAAAAAAGTCCTGAGCCATGTATGAAGGCAAATCAAAATCAACAAAAACCCAATATTCATTTTTGCCATCATCTACTTTGCCATATATTGCATTTTGTTCTTGGTCATATTGAATATCTTCTTTTTGTATTTTTCGAGAAAGAGATATACCTTTTTCAAAAGCTTTTCTGTTTTTTGCAAGTTGAGCAAGTTGATTGTCTGTTAAAAACTGCACAATAGTCTGATAGCTAAGCTCTGTTGACATTGTCTTTCACATCCTTTTTCATTTTAGTATTCATCACTCGGAATAAAGATTTTTATCCAAATATTAATTTTATCAAAAAATGAAGAGTATTTGATAAAAAAATTTTAGTTCTCATCATCCAAAACAAAAAGCCTCATCCCTTAAATTTTCAAGGGAAGAGGCATAAAGATTAAATTAATCGTCGATTGTTGCTCGAATAATCTCAAGCTTTTTCTCAATCATATCAGGTATTGGTAAATTATAGGGGCATCTTGTTACGCAAACTCCACATTTAATGCAATTTTTTGCTTTTTGATATGCATCATAAAACCAGCCACACTTTAATGTATTAAAAGGTAATCTTTTCATTGCAGAATCTGCATGGAGTATAACCCAAATAGGAATTTGTTGAGGGCATGGTTGACAATAATTGCATCTTCTGCAAAATTCTTTGCCAAGCTCTTTTCGAATATTTTCTATTTCTTTTATTTCATCATAAGTCAAAGGGCTAAGGTTCGTTGCTACATTTACGTTTTGTTCTAATTCCTCAATAGTTTCTATTCCAGGGTCGGGTACAACAAATTCTTTTTGCAAGACGTATTTTAAAGATAGTGCAGCATTTGGAATAACACCACCCCCAACTGGCTTCATTGCAATTATTCCAATATCTTTTTTGAGTGCTAACGGGAAAACTTTTTCTTCTACATCTGTTTCTATTATATTATAACAAAGCTGGATTACATCAAATTTATCTGTATTTATTAACTTTTCAAGAATTTCTACACTGTGGCTTGAAGCGCCGATAAACCGAATAAGGCCTTTTTCCTTTGCTTCAACCAGTCCCCAGTAAGCTCCATCTTCAGCAAAAACCCTATTGAATGTATCTATATCATTAACACCATGTAGCTGATAAATATCAATTTATTCAACACCAAAATTTTTAAGGCTTATTTCAATATCCTTCAAAATTCCTTCTTTTGTTCTATTTTGTGATTTAGATGCCAAGTATACTTTTTTGTTAATTCCTTTCAAAGCATTACCAATTTTTATTTCACTATCAGTATAACCTCTTGCAGTGTCAATCAAATTAATTCCAAGTTCAATTGCTCTTATGATTAATCTTATAGCAGACTCTTCATCGATTCTTTGTATTGGTATTCCACCAAATGCGATTGGGAAAACCTCAATATTTGTTCTACCAAGTCTGCGAAATTTCATAAATTAGTCCCTCCTGATTAGATTATCATTTTCATTTAAAAGCTGAACAGAACAAAGGGTATAATAAAGTCCTTTTTTAGCAATAAGCTCATCATGCGTACCAACCTCTACAATTTCACCTTCTTTCAAAACTATAATCTTATCAGCTTTTTTGACAGTAGATAACCTGTGAGCAATTATTAATATCGTCCTTGTTCCTGCCAAGTTGTTGATTGCTCTTTGAATCTCATTTTCAGTCTCTGTATCAACAGAAGAAGTTGCTTCATCTAAAATCAAAATCGGTGCATTTTTCAAAACAGCTCTTGCAATTGCCAAACGCTGTTTTTGGCCTCCAGAGAGCTTTACTCCTCTTTCGCCAATTACAGTATTGTAACCTTGAGGAAGATATTGAATAAAGTCGTGAGCACAGGCAATTTTTGCAGCTTGAATTATTTCATCCATGGTAGCATTTTCTTTTCCGTATGCAATATTTTGAGCAACTGTTCCATTGAACAAAAATACATCCTGCATTACCATACTGATATTATCATGCAGAGATTTCAATGTAACATCCTTTATATCAATATCGTCAATTTTAATTACACCTGAATCTGGGTCATAAAAGCGATTTAAAAGATACATAATTGTTGTCTTTCCAACACCAGTGGGGCCGACAAATGCAACCATTTGTCCAGGAAGAATTTCAAATGATATATTCTTCAAAACTTGAATTTCAGGGTTGTATGAAAATGATACATTTTCAAATTTAATTTTTCCTCTAACATTTTTGAGTTCAATAGCATTTTCTTTTTCTTTTATCTCAGACTCTGTTTGAAGAATCTCAAAAACTCTTTCAGCACCTGCTAAAGCCTGCTGAACGTTTTCAATAACTTGAGACAGCTGAGTCACCGGTTGGTAAAACATACTAAGATAAAGAATAAATCCGACAATATCTTGTACAGGCACTTTTCCTTTTAGAGCCATAAGTCCGCCAACAGAAACTACTATCACTGTTCCAACAGAGCTTAGAAAACTTACAGTTGGATGAAATACTGCTGAGAGCTTGAGGGCACTTAAAAGTGCGTGAATGTGTCTGTAAATTTTTTCTTTAATTTTTTTAAGTTCTTTTTCCTGTTTGTTAAAAATCTGTATTTCACGAATACCTGAGAGATTATCTTGCAAGTCAGCGTTTAAATCTGCTAAAGCTTTTTGTGCTTCTCTAAAATTTGGCAAAATCTTTTTAGCAAACACTGTTCCACTTAAAACAAGAAACGGAATTGGGATTAAAGATAGCGCAGCAAGCACAGGATTTATGATAAAAAGAATAATTGCAACTCCAACAATAATAAAAGCATTTGTAAACAGGTCTGGTACTGCATGAGCAATCAAGACTTCAAAGTTTGCAGTATCATTTACAACTCTTGACATAAGCTGCCCTGTTTGTTTGTCGACAAAATATCCGAAAGAAAGCTGTTGAAGCTTGCTATAAACCAAAGTTCTCACATGTGCAACTAAATTCCATGCTGCATAATGTGAGAGATAACTATTTAAAAACTGAAATACAATCCTTAAAATGTAAGATAAAATCAATATAAGAGAGATTTTGATTATCATTCTTTTTGCATTTGGGTACTTGCTAATATTTGTAATTATTCCTGTCAAATCCCTTACAAGCCACGGACCAAGAAGGTTAAGTGCTGTGATTGCAAGCATGGAGATACCAGAGATAATAAGATATTTCCAGTACGGTCTTGCCATCTTGACAAGTTTTATCAAATACCCCATTCAATCATCTCCTTGAAAAACTTACTCTATGATTTCGAAAAGTCCAAATCCCTGGGAGTTTTTTGAGCCAAGTCCGCAGTAATATGCAACTTCCATTATTCTTGGGTCAGTTTCAATTGTATAAAAACCAAGCCAGCCTTTTATAGGCGTCTTTTTAAAAAGCATGGGTTTAAAGTGTGTTTTTTCTTCAACCTTCAGTGGTTTTAAATCAAATCTAAAGCTTTTTTCGTCAAAGTCTTTTATTAAAAGCTTGCATTTTTTCATCAGGTTTTGAGAAATGAGGTTATAGAACTCATCCTCAAAAGGAGTAAAAAAGTGCTTGTATTCTGAATTTTCGTTTCTGATTGTTTTGTATGCACACATAGGAGACAACATTTTTATTTTATGAAGACTTGAAAATTTCGGTTTTTTGAGCATATTTACAGATGTCACATATAGTATATTATCTTTTAGATAGATTTGGTCTTTTTTTAAAAGCCCGGTTGAAAACTTTGTAATAAAATCCTCAACAGGTGAAGAGATTATAAGTGAAACCTTTTTGTCAAAGACTATCTTTTTATTTGAATCATTTCCCACAATTTTAAATGGTCCTTCTAAGCGAGAAAATGAAAAGAGTTTAAAGTTTTTCAAATCAACCTCATATCCCTTATCATGTAAAAATGTTGCATAAATTTTATCATCAATAGTATTGTAAATCATGGACTGGACAAAGTAGTTGTAATGAATGGGAAGTTCTATTGGCTTTTGTGATTCAAAATCTACTTTTATTCGCATTTTTTAATCCCTTTCCTTAATTTTATGTTTTGTTTTCCATAAAAATATTTTATCAGGAAAGTTAAGAATTTGCACGGTAGCTTTTAAAAAAACATATCAAAATTTTAGTGTTTATTTAATTTTTTTAAGTGAATATAGCAAAACATTTTCCATTAATGATATTATAAATTTTGAAAGTATAAGCTTAAAAAAAGGAGGCTAAAAAATGCCAATAACCTTTAACCCACAAACAAATATGTTTTTCATAGAAGCAAAAAACACAAGCTATGTTATAAAGCTTTTCAAAGGAAAGTTTTTGTCCCATGTTTACTGGGGCAAAAAGATAAAAGAGTTTGAGTGGACAGATTTTGATGTGACAGGCGAAAGAGCGTTTGGTCCAACACCTGACCTAAATGACAAAACATACACATTTGATACAATGCTTTTAGAATACCCTGCATATGGCAATTCTGATTTTAGGCATCCCGCGTATCAAGTTCAGCAGGAAGACGGTTCTCGTATCACAAACCTTGTTTACAAAACTCACAGAATCTATGATGGAAAGCCCAAACTTGAAGGTCTTCCAACAACATATGTCGAGTCGTCTGATGAAGCCCAGACACTGGAGATTGACCTTTATGATGATTTGATTGACTTGAAAGTCACATTGATTTATACAGCCTACAAAGATTATGATGCAATAACAAGAAGCGTAAGATTTGAGAACTTAGGAAAACAAAAACTAAAAATCCTTCGTGCAATGAGTGCATGTGTTGACTTTCCAGAAGGGGATTTTGAACTTTTGCACCTGTGGGGTTCATGGGCAAGAGAAAGATACATAGAGAGAACTCCTCTTATCCACGGAACTCAGATAATTGAAAGTGCAAGAGGTGAAAGCTCACATCAACACAATCCGTTTATAGCACTTTTATCAAAGGGTGCGACCGAAAAGTTTGGAGACGTTTTTGGGTTTTCTCTTGTCTACAGTGGTAATTTTGCTGCAATTGTTGAAAAAGACCAGTACAATCTTGTTAGGGTGACAATTGGTATAAATCCATTTGAGTTCACCTGGGTGTTAGATCCAGGCGAGAAGTTTCAGACACCCGAGGTTGTAATGGTTTATTCACAAGAGGGCTTGGGAGGAATGTCTCGCACATACCACAAGCTTTACAGAAAAAGACTTTGCAGAGGAGCATATCGAGACAAGAGAAGACCAATTCTGATAAACAGCTGGGAAGCAGCATATTTCAATTTCAATGAAGAAAAGCTTTTGGCATTGGCAAAAGAGGCAAAAGAGCTTGGGATTGAGCTATTTGTACTTGATGATGGATGGTTTGGCAAAAGAGATGATGACACAAGCTCGCTTGGAGACTGGTTTGTTGACAGAAGAAAGCTTCCAAATGGCTTAGATGGGCTTGGCAAAAAGCTAAATGAAATGGGGCTCAAATTTGGGCTTTGGTTTGAGCCTGAGATGATATCCCCTGATAGTGAACTTTACAGAAAGCATCCTGATTGGTGCATTCAAGTTCGAGGAAGAAGCTTGACTCAGTGCAGGAACCAGTACGTTCTGGACATTACAAGAGAGGATGTAAGAAAAGAGATTTTGAGAATGATGAAGGAGATTCTAAAAGCAGCTCCAATTGAATATATCAAGTGGGACATGAACAGACCCTTAACAGAGGTGGGTTCGCTTGAGCTTCCACCTGAGAGGCAAAAAGAGGTCTTCCACAGATATGTTCTGGGACTTTATCAAATGATGGAAGAGCTTACAACAGAGTTTCCGCACATCTTATTTGAAGGATGTTCTGGCGGTGGTGGAAGATTTGACCCGGGAATTTTGTATTACATGCCTCAAATTTGGACGAGTGATGACACAGATGCAATAGAGAGGCTTAAAATCCAGTTTGGTACAAGCATTGTATATCCAGCATCTACGATGGGTGCTCATGTATCAATTGTGCCGAACCATCAGGTTGGTAGGATAACACCAATGAAGACAAGAGGAATTGTAGCGCTTTCAGGTTGTTTTGGGTATGAACTTGATTTGACAAAGCTATCTTGTGAGGACAAAGAAGAGATTAAAAGACAAATTGAGCTTTACAAGAGAATATGGCATATAGTGTTTGAAGGTGATTTGTTCAGATTAATTTCTCCATTTGAGGGAAATAGCGCTGCATGGATGTATGTGACAGAGGACAAAAAAGAGGCAGTTGTATTCTATGTTGAAATTTTAAGGCAGCCAAACCCACCAATCAAAAGGTTAAAATTAGATGGTCTTGACCCCAGCAAGAGCTATTTAATTGAAGGTGAGCAAAAAACAAGGTTTGGCGATGAGCTTATGAACATAGGACTTATGATTCCTCAGATGTGGGGAGACTTTAATTCTCATATGTGGATTTTAAAAGCAGTTGATTAGATTTAAATTTGGTAGTATAATTGTAAAAAAGCAGGAAAGTGTGGTTCTATGATAAGGAAACTTTCAAATGCTGATTTTAAAACTCTTATGGATTTTGTCCGAAAGGAAAAAGAGTGGAATATTTTTATAATTGGCGATATTTTAAGTTTTGGTTTTGACTCACCAGTTGTTGAGGTTTGGGGAGAATTTGACGTTATTTCTGGGAATTTAAAAGCAGTTCTTCTTCGCTATCGCAGAGATTTGATTTTCTATTCAGATTCTGGCAGCTGGGACATTGACTCATTTTGCAACATAATACTTACAACAAAGTGCAAAGTTCTTTCTGGCAAAAAGGATGTTGTTGTGCCGTTTTTGAAAGCACTGAATGTGCTTAATAAAAGAGAGCAACTTTTTATGAAGCTTGACAGCAGTGTAGCTAAGAATAAATTTGAACTTTCTCAGGAAGAGTTTGAAAAGGTCAAGGTAATAAATAAGGATAATTTAGAAGAAAACCTTGACAAGCTTGAACTAATAGTATACTTATATCAGTCTATAGAAGAATTTTTAAATCCCTCAACGTTTGAACAACTAAGACAGGATGTTTTGATGGGAAGAAGCAGGATATATTATATAGAAGAAGATGGGATGGTTGTATCATCTGCACGAACGAGTGCAGAAATTGCAGACATGGCAATGGTTTTAAGTGTTTGCACAATGCACGAGTATCGTTCAAGAGGATACGCTACTATGTGCATGAAAAGACTTTGCAGTGATTTGATAAAAGAGGGCAAATCGCTTTGCTTGTTTTGTGACAATCCTAAAGCTGCTAATATATACAGAAAGATTGGCTTTCAGCAGATTGGTACATGGGTAACATTGGGATTGTAAAGTATTTGTTTTAGTCAATCTTAACCACCTGTGAATAGGCAGGTGGTTCTTACTTTTTTAAATTTTTGGTTGTGGTTATATAGATTTAGTGATATAATATAGAAAAGTTATAAATGGGGGTTTGAGGTTTTGAATAGTAAAAATATTACCTGTGTTATTGTGGCTTTAATTTTAGGAATTTCTTTGACAGTTTCATCTTACTTTTTATCAAACGGCCTTATAAATTTAAGGGCAGAAAGAAAGGTCATTACAGTAACAGGCTCTGCAAAAAAACAGCTTCGCTCTGACCTTGTCAAGTGGACAGGGATGTACACTGTTGTGGCAAAAGATTTAAAAGAAGCTTACAAACTTTTAGAAGAAAGTCAAAAGAAGGTGAAAGACTATTTCCTTTCGAAAGGACTTTCTGAAAAGGACTTAATTTTTTCTTCAATTTCAACTCAAACAATATACGAGATGCTTCCAAATGGAATATATTCAACAAAAGTTGATAGCTACAAGCTTTCGCAAAGCATTCAGATTACATCAAAAGATGTAGACAAGATTACAGATCTTTCTCGAAAGTCAACAGAGCTTATAAACTCCGGTGTTCAGTTTGAGTCTATGCCACCTCAGTATTATTACACAAAGCTTGCAGATTTAAAAATTCAGATGCTTTCTTTAGCGACAGAAGATGCTGTAAGAAGAGCAAAACAGATTGCAAAGAGCACAGGAAGTAGCGTTGAAAGATTAAAATCTGCTTCTATGGGTGTTTTTCAGATAACTCCGCTTTATTCAACTGAAGTTAGTGACTATGGAATAAATGATACAACATCAATAGATAAAGAAATAACTGCTGTTGTGAACTGTGAGTTTATAATAAAATAAGTGGCAAAAAGCCCCTTCCAGTTTCCTAGGAAAGTTGGAAGGGGTTTTAATATTCAAACTCAATCCCAAACGGTTTTAATGCTCTTGGCAAGATTCCATGGACATATGCAATCATTAGACCATAGTTTGTTATTGGCACACCCTGTTTTTTAGCAAGTTCTACTCTAAATAGCATCTCTCTTCGTGTTATCATACAGCCACCACAGTGGATTATAAGCTTATACTTTGTGAGGTCTTTTGGATAATTGTAGCCTGATACCCACTCAAAGTTTATATCAAATCCAGCTATCTGGCGGAGCCACCTTGGAATTTTAACAGTTCCAATATCATCTGATTGCCTGTGGTGTGTACATGCCTCGGCAATCAAAACTGTATCTCCAGGTTTTAAATCTTTAATTTTCCTGACTCCCTCAACAAACTCCACCAAATCCCCTTTGTATCTTGCAAACAAAATTGAAAATGAAGTAAGAGGAATATCAGGTGGGGTGTCTGCGTCAACCTTTAAAAAAGCTTGTGAGTCTGTTATTACAATTGCAGGTTTTTTACCAAGATTTTCGATAGTTTCTTTAAGCTCGTATTCCTTTGTCACAATTGCAATTGCATCAGAATCCAGAATATCTCTTATTGTCTGCTGCTGAGGCAAAATCAATCTTCCTTTTGGGGCTGCCTTGTCAATCGGCACAACTAAAACTACAAAGTCACCCGGGTTTATCAAATCTCCTACTATTCGCAAATCCTCTCCAACATCTGGCACAAGCTTTGAAAGTGAACTTTTTAGCTCATCAATGCCTTTTAAAGTAACACATGACACAGCTAAAAATGGCATTCCCAAGCTTGACTGCAAAAAAGAAAGTTTTTCTTTATAATTTGGGTCTTTGTCAATCTTATTCAAAACACCAATTTTTTGCACTTTTTTCTCGTCAAAAAGTTTTGCAAGCTGCTTTTCATACGTCAAATCATCTATATCAGATACCACTAAGATTGCAATATCTGTTTTGTTCAAAACCTCCAGTGTCTTTTCAACCCTGAGCTTGCCTAGTATACCTTCATCGTCAATTCCTGCTGTGTCAATCAAAACAACAGGCCCGAGCGGCAAAATCTCCATTGATTTGTAAACAGGGTCGGTTGTAGTTCCTGGCATGTCAGACACAATCGCAATTGGCTGGTTTGTGATGGCATTGATTAAGCTTGACTTACCAGCGTTTCGCTTTCCAAATATAGCTATGTGAAGCCTTTCACTGCTCGGTGTTGTGTTCATCTTAAAGTCAGTCCTTTCCATAATATTTCATTCTTTAAACTTTATAAACTCAAAAGGATTCAAAAGCTCTTGTGCTTCTTTTTCATCCATAATATTTAGCTCTTTGACAACATCAATTATTTGTTTGTTCTCAAGAATTGCCTTTTTTGTAATTTCTGCTGCCTTGTCATATCCAATCTTGTCGATTAAGCTTGCTGCAATAGCAGGAGTCTTTTTTGCATACTCTAAACATTTTTCTTTGTTTGCTGTTATACCATCTATACACTGCTGCCTGAAAATTTTAATACCGTTTTTGAGAATTTTAAGACTTTCAAGAAGATTGTTTGCTATCAGAGGTAAAAAAGCATTCAGCTCAAGCTGACCAGCCTGCGCTGCTAAAGTTATTGCAAAGTCGTTTGCCATCACCTGAAAAGCTATTGTGTTTATAAGCTCAGGAATTACAGGATTTACCTTTCCTGGCATAATGCTTGAACCTGCCTGAACAGCTGGCAGGTTTATCTCATTAAAGCCCGTGTTTGGTCCAGAGGAAAGAAGACGAAGGTCATTTGCAATCTTTGAGAGATTTACTGCCAAGGCTTTCAAAAGCCCAGAGCATTCAACAAAAACGTCTGCGTTCTGTGTTGCATCCATAAGATAGTCTGAACGAGCCAAGCCAATTTTGGTAAGGTTTCTTAGTATTTCTATCACTTTAAAGATGTATTTCAAAGGTGCGTTTACTCCTGTGCCAACAGCAGTTGCACCAAGATTGACAACTCTTAGCCGCTCTTCTACTTTATAAAGTCTCCATCTGTCGCGTGAGATAGCTTGGGCATATGCACCAAACTCCTGACCAAGTGTTACAGGTAGGGCATCCTGCAGCTGAGTTCTTCCTGCCTTGATCACATCTTCAAATTCATGCTCTTTTTTCTGAAGGCTTTTTTGAAGTTCTGCACATTCTTCTGAAAGTTCTCTTACATTCCATATAGTGGCAATTCGCAGGGCTGTAGGGTACACATCGTTTGTTGACTGTGACATATTTACATGGTTGATTGGATGAATTATGTCATACTCACCCGGTTTTCTTCCAATGTGAATTAAGGCTACGTTTGCAATAACTTCGTTTACATTCATATTTGTAGATGTTCCCGCACCGCCCTGGAATCTGTCTACAATAAACTGGTCATCATATTTTCCTGCCAGAATTTCGTCACATGCAAAGACAATAGCATCTTTAATTTTTTCATCCAAAAGACCAACTTCATAATTTGCAATTGCGCACGCTTTTTTGACCATGACAAGCGCTTTTATTAAATCTTTGTCAACGCTCTTTCCAGAAACGTTAAAATTAGCAAAAGCGCGTTTTGTGTGAATTCCGTAAAGCTCAAGGTCAGAAAGCTCAATACTGCCCAAGAAATCTTTTTCTATTCTTGACATTGCTGTATATCTCTCCTGATTAAATGTATTTTAAAATTGTCCTATATTAATCAACATCAAATATTATATCATATCGATGAAAATTCAGGTGAAAAAGACACGATTTTAAAAGCACTTTCTTTAATTGCGGAATTTTAAAGCTTTGCGATAGGTTTTTATGTCCAATAAAGGTAACTTTGAATCAGTTTACAATAGTCATTTAAGGTGACTTTTCCCTTTGGATTTGTGTTTGTTTTGTTAGTGTGTAATTAGAGTGCAAAAAATATAGTAATTGGTTTAATTTAAAAACAGAAAACAGTCCAAGGTAAATTTTTATCTTTGACAAGACAAAATAATGTAAAATTGAGTGCAAAATATTGCAAAAAAACAATATTGTGAATTGAAATTAAAAACAGCAGTTATAAATTATAATTAAAGGTTCTTAAATGAAATAGAATTAAAAAACGAAAGGGTGAGAAGATATGGTCAAAAAATTACTAAAAAAGGGAAGGTACAAAAGAATCGTGATTAGTGCTATTGTGTTTTTTACATTACTCTTACTGAACCTTAGTGATGCATTTGCAGAAAATACAATTACGTATGTTGAACTTCCAGTTAAAAAAGTAAGTCAGGCATATTCAAATTGGTGCTGGGCAGCAGGGTGTGAGTCGATATTGTACTATTGCAAAAACTATTTAGGTTTTGGGAGAGAGGCAACACAGTGGGATATAGTGAAATATATTTATGGAAGCTATGTAAATAAACCTGCATCTCTTTATGATATACAAAGAGCGCTGAGCTATTATGGTGTTGGCTCTTCACGCATGATACCAGTAAGTGGCTGGATAATTTCATATGGGCAAATTGCAGAGCAAATTGTAAATTACAGAAGTCCAATAGGATTAGTAATTACAGCAACAGTAAGTCAAAATCATTTTGTTGTTTTAAATGGTATATGGCAATATTTTGACTCAAATGGATATCTACAAAATTATATAATGATTATGGATCCAGCTATAGGTGGAGTAATTAGTATTCCTGATTCTGAGTTGAGAGATAATGACAATTACCAGGATTACTTAGATGCGATAAGAGTATTTAAACCATATTGATATAACGGGGGGTGAAATAGAATGAAAAAGAATAAGGTATATATTGGTTTTGTAATGACCTTTTTGTTGCTTTTCTTTACGACATTTTCAGCTACTGGAGCAAGCTATTCAATCGAACACAATGATGAAATTAATATACTAAGAAGGCAGTATTTAGCCGAGTCATGGCTCAAGCTTTATATCAGTACTCTTATTAAAAATTATATAAAAGACTCATCTACGCTGCAATCGTTAAATGAAATAACAAATATCAATGGACCGTATAACATTGAAAAATTCAAGTTGAGCAAAGAGTATGAATATTACAGGGTATTTCATATCCCAACTGAAGTTAAGATAGCTGAAAATGGGCGTCCATATCATATTGTAAGAGATGAGGTAAAAGAAAAAATAAAAAATTTGAGATTTAACTCTTGGAAAGATGTTTTTAATACTGAATTTGTAGACAAGGGATGGGCAAGAATTGTATATTACGATAATATACCTGTTGGATATCTTCTTATCGAGTGGGATAGTAAAATGAACAATTATATAGTGAATACTGGAGTGTTTGGGAATGATTCATTGGGTAATGCAGTAAATAATTTGGAAAAATATTTGGTACAACGAGGCATGAAGAGTGATGTAAAAATTGTCAATATTGAAGAAATAACATTATACGCAGTATCAGGTGATGGAAATTGGTGGTGTGCTGGTGCAAAAGGTTACGAAAATCATATATGGGATTTTGGCATAATAAAAGATGCATTAAATAAAATACCAGTTCGAATTTTAAACGCTTTAGAAGAAAGAAGTAGATTGATGAGGGAAGCTCCTGAAAAGATAATGATAGGTGGAGAAGATCCTTCAAAGACATTATACTTTGTTGCTGCCAAAAAAGAAAGAACTCAGAATGCCATGATTGCCATATACTTGCTAATTCTGACTGCTATTGTTGTTATATGCTCAAAGTGGAAATTTTCTTATCAGCATCTATTTTACAAAAATGTTAGAAATATACAAAAACAAAACTATATTCAAAAATAATTCAAACAAATATTTAAAGGGAGCTGTCTGAAGAATAGAATAAAGACTGCTCCCTTAATGCTTTTTTGTGGGTCTTTTTTAGAACAAATCAATTTCTTCCCACTCTTTTTTCATAAGGCTGTGGTACCTATCTTTAAAGAATTTCTCATGTTCCTCTTCCCACTTGGCAAGATGTAGAAGCAAACCTTTTACATTGCCATCTTCAACTTTTTCAGCAGCGTGTTTATAAAATGCTGCAAAATCGCTTTCAATCAGGTATGCAAGCCTTAAAATTGTAAGGTCTGAAAAGTCAGTTTCCAAAATTTTGGAGTTATCAACTAATATATGCGGGTCTACCATTTTGTTCTGGTCATCTACAACCCATGAAATTGAAATTGGTGGTTCTTGGCTGCCCAGACTTTTTAGAATATTCTCAAGATACTTATAATGTTCTTGTTCAATCTTTACAAACTCTTCAAAAAGTTTTTTTAGCCCTTCATCTTGCAAGCTATTTGCATAGAACGAATAAAAGTCTTGCGCATTTTTCTCCATCTTCATTCCAAACCTCAATATGTTCTCGATCTTTTTGCTCATCACAAGGTCTCTCCTTTTATAAAATTTTTCTCGAAGATATTTATACCCAAAAACAAGAATTGAAAACTTTAAAAAATCATAAAAATGAAAATTGCTTATTATTTTAATAAATGCAGGTACCACAGTTTAAGTTAATCTGTTTTGATAAAATCTATTATAAAGCTAATATTTGCTATTTAATTCTTTCATAAGGATATGCTATTAACTCTGCCTTTTTAGTATCCCATTTTTCAATGATTCTATTAAATAATTCAATACCTTTATAATTTCCTTTATTGTTAATATCTAATTTTGAAAAAAGGTCATGATACAAGAGCAATTCATTATAAATATCTTTTTTAGTCTTTATTATCATTTTGTTGCTATTAGGTAGATTAAAATGGGTTCCTCCATCTTTAATATACTTGTAAACTTCATTCAAAAATAAAAATAAAGTTTCAAATGTACTCTCTATTGAATGTAATCTTACAAAATAATCATCGTCCATATCAAGGTCTACACTAAGCAAGATGAATCTAATAGATTCATAAATAACTTTAGATTTATATTTTAAAAGCAATACGTTTCCCTCAGAAAAACTATCTTTGTCGAAATTAGATATCATATAATCTGTAAGTTGTACAGCACTTTGTATTTCTGAACATAATTTAACTTTTAAATTCTCCGAAGCCTTCTCAAAAGACGTTCTTTTTATTGAATAATTTCTATATAGAATAGATAAAATTAATACTATTATAATCAAGAAAATCATATGAATATAAATGATTTTTCTCTTCATTCATCTTCCTCCCGCTTTTTAAAAAACTTCATTAAGTTCAAATAGTTATATTAACATCTTTAAGTTCCTTGTGAAATAACAACTCTGTTTTTTTTATGTTCCACTTTTCAAGCATTTTATCAAAATACTTATCTGGTTTATTTAAAACTTTATCACTTTCTACGATTTTTCCATTTTCAGATATTATGTTTTTTACTAAACTGCAATAGTTTGATAAGATATTGCGAAGGTCTTCGTTTGTTAGTTATCTAAGTTTATTATCAACAAGTCTGGTAATCGGTGTTCCATTTGAAAGGTAAGAACTTATCTCAGATACAAGAAATTTAACACTCCTGATAGTAAACAATAAAGACGGAACCTTTGATTCATATTTTCTGTATTTGGAATTTATATTATACAATACTTCTAAGAAGCTTTCACTCTGGGTCAAAGAATCAAATAGATATAACATGTTATTATTAAGTACAAGATTATTATTATTTTTTTTCAAGTCTTGAATAACATTTAAAGCATTGTTATAAGAATTTCGTATTGACAAAAAGAATAAGTATTTAAAGTATTTAGCAGCCCGGCTCGAACTAACGAATCTATGTTTGACATTATAATAATCTCAGCTAATAACTACTAAAATCAAAGATAAAATAGTTAATAAAACAGCAAGTTTAAGAGTAAGATTTTTATTAATTAAAAATTTTCCCCCTGAAATGAGTGCCTTTTCGCTATAATAACTTTTTTATAACATTTAGTACACTACCATCTTTATTATCTTTATTAACATAACTATAACAATTTTAAAATCTTTTTGCAAAGTCTCACGAGCTCATTATTTATTTTTGAATTCTTTTAGAAGGGTATATTATTTTATCTGCCTTTTCAATGCTCCATTTTTCAATAATCTTATTAAATACCTCATTACCATAAACAGGTCCTATTACGTTTATATCTAATTTTGAAAAAAAATCATGATACAACAGCAATTCATTATAAATGTCTTTTTTAGTTTTTATTATGAATTTAATATCTTTGTCATTAGGTAAATTAAAAGGTTTTTCTCCATCTTTAATATAATCATAAACTTTACTCAAAAATGTTACAAAATTAGAAAATGTAGAGTACATTGAATGTAATTTTGCCTTGTAGTAAGGAACATTATTTGAATCGGTATCTATATACTCCAAAGCAGATATTATAAACGACATGCATTCTGCTTCAGATTTCAAATACAAAATGCGTTCCAGAATAATACTGTTTTTGTTAGATATTATATTATCTGGAGCAGAATTCCATAAAATATCTCGTATTTTTAAAAAGGCTTCTGCTTTCAGATTATTCAAAGCCTTATTGAAGTAATTTATTTCTTTTGAGTAATTTTTAAAGAGAATGAAAAAAATTGATGCTATTATAATCAAGAAAACTATATGGTTAAAAATGATTTTTCTCTTCATCCATTCTCCTCCTATTTCAAAATACCTCTATATGCAAGGTAGACATATTGAGCTTCATCTAAAATTTTAAGTTTTGTAGAACTATTTACAATTTACAATAATAGTATCTACATTATTTACCTTTACATTACTTGTGATAATCAATGGTGTTATTCCTGCATTTTTTTGCTCATCACAAAGTCTTTCCTTTTTATAAAATTTTTCTCAAAGATATTTATGCCCAAAAGCTTGTATTAAAAACCTTAAAATTATACCTCACATAAATAAAAAAGTATATAAATGCACTACATAATTCAAAGCTTATGTAGTGCATTTATATAATTAGATGATTATGCTTTAGAATTATTGAATATAATAATTTTTTGTAATTGTTTTGTCTACAGTTGCTTCCAATACACTATATGTTAACCAAACAGGATGACGAGAATAAATTTCAAAGTAAATTTTGTTATATACATCACGATATCCTATAACTTTTGGTGCGATATCAATTGGTGGGATAGCTTTAAAAGATAAATATAGACGTTGTGATTCAGTTGATAAATATCCGTTTGAATCCAAAGATGTTTTACAATATCTAATGACTTTTCCATATTGATATTCTTGGTCTTTTTTAGAGGCAGGGTAGCTAAAAGTGTCAAAAGTACTACCATTAACTACATAACTAATTGAAGAAAATATATCAGCAATAGTGGAATAAGTATTTCCAAATGGTAAAGCACCAATAAATGTAAACAAAGAAAAGTTCAAATTGCCTGAATTAGAGTCTGCTCCTCTTCTAACTTCAATTAATATATCTTTATTACCTGAGGCAAGTAAAGATTCTATATAAGCATTTCTTACTCTTAAATAGGAACTATTATCAAATAATTGAATGGAACCATTATATGCAAGGTAAATATATTGAGCTTCATCTAAAATTTTAAGTTCTGTAGAACCATTTGCAATAGTAGTATTTACATTATTTACTTTTCCAGCAATTGTAATAATCAATGGTGTTATTCCCCATTTTAGCAAAGTTGTAAGTCTATTTCCGCTTCCTACTGGCCACTCCACAGTGTTTTTATAGTAACCATAAGTGTCACTATTAGTATATACCTTCTTACCAATAGTAATAAAATCACTAACTGGAACACCAGGTACTGGAGATGTTGTTGTGAGACTAACAATTTGAGATTCCTTAAGGCTAACATCTTTGGTTTCTTCAATCTGTAAAGTATTACTATTTACGATAAAAGGCATAAACCAATTTTCAGAAAAACCTACTTTGTCAGCTTCGTCAATATTTGTTTTGCCAATTTCTATACCTGATTTATCAACTTCATCTTTATTATAAGTTTCAGCTGGCTCTTTAGCGAGATTATATAAGCTTGATAATTTATTTATACTGGGGAAAACATCTTCAAAATAGAAAATATCATTTGTGTTTGTGCACAATACTGCTACTTTAGCCACAGTTTTATTTTTAAGTTTTCTATTTACAGGAAGAAGAAGTCCTTCATTGGCGTTATTTTCAATTATAAATGATAATATTTTGTAATCTCCTTCATTGTTAAATAATACTGTTAGAGATCTTGTTTTCTTCAACATCATGTTTTGAGAATAATATATTTTTCCAGTTGCTTGAATTAAGTTTTGCATATTTTTATTTTCTATTACAGCTTCTAAAATAAGCTCATCATTTTTTATTTGCATTTTTTTAATTATCAATTTAGAATCCAGTTGATTTTCGGAATCAACTTTGACAAAATTTCCACCTTTATATTGTATTCCTTTTAAAATACCATTGTCAACAATCAATTCATTGTTTTCAGCATACGCTTTAATATTAAAGGCACTCGTAATAAGAGAAAAAGATATTATCATCAATACTGATAGTATTTTAGCAATTATTTTATTTCTAACTATCATAATATTCCGCCTCCTCAAGTTAATTATTTATATAACTGCTATTTACAATTTAAACAACAATTCCTTTCTTATATTATACTTTGATCAGAATCGGATATAAATGATGTTTCATTTATGCACCGCATGACACATACTACAAAATAAACTTCAGAAAGCCGAAGACGCCAAAGAACTTTTAGCAAAGACAAAAACCAATTTTTATTTTTTCTGCATATAAATTTTTGTTGTTACAGAAATAAGTTTTTCCCTTAATGTTTCTTTCTTCTGTACTTTTGTATAACTTAACCTAATATATACCATAGCAATATAGAATGCTATAAAGTTATTCTTTGTGCTTTTATAGTTTTTAGTCCGTTAGAATTTAGTAAATCACCCCTCGACTCTTTGGTATATTTGAAAATAGTATAAGAAGAACAAAGTTGTTGAATTAGAAGGCAAAAGTTTTAGATAATGAAATCACCTCTCAAGTTAATTATTTACTTTCATATTAGCAAAAAAAAAGAAAAAAACAATTAGCATTTTAAATAAAGTTTTAGATGAAGACAAAAAGAAATTTTGTGAATAATTAATAAGGAAACTATGGTAAAATATTAAAACTAGAGATAAGTTTTAAAAAATTTTTTGCTCCAGCAGTTGAGTCTATATAATTGTGTAAAAAGGGATTGAGCCACCCCTCACCCTCTGGTTAGAATAGAAATTAAGAAGAACCAAAAACCAAATTCTTTCAGGAGGGATGAGGAATGGCTCAATACAATATTACCATAGATTCTGAAATTTTGCATTACCTTTTTACAACAGGCACAAAAGACGAGAAATTAGCCAAGTTATTAGAATCAATACTTAATCAAATTTTAGCTGCTCAAGCTACTGAACAAATTAAGGCTGAACCTTACGAGAGGACAGAGGAAAGACAAGATTATCGTAACGGTTATTATTCAAGGAATTTAATTACCAGAGTAGGGACTTTGACTTTGAAAGTACCAAGACTGCGTAATGGTAAATTTACTACAGACCTTTTTGAACGTTATCAGCGAAGTGAACAAGCGCTTTTATTGGCATTGATGGAGATGGTGGTAAATGGGGTATCCACACGAAAGATTGAAGAAATTACTTATGAGTTATGTGGGACTGAGTTTTCAAAATCCACCATTTCAGAGCTTTGCAAAAATCTTGATCCTGTAATTGCGCAGTGGAATTCGGGGTCTTTGGAAGAAAAGAAGTTTCCTTTTGTGTAAGCCTATGCGATGGTTGTAAAGATAAGAGAAGAAGGTCGTGTTCGACAGAGAAGTCTTCTAATTGGTGTAGGTGTAAATGAAGAAGGTTACAGAGAAGTTTTGGGGGTTATGATAGGAGACAGCGAATCAGAAGAAAGCTGGGGAGAATTTTTCTCATGGTTAAAGGAAAGAGGGTTGCATGGAGTCGATTTAGTTGTTTCAGATCATCATAAAGGGCTTGTACAAGCGATTTATCGACATTTTCAAGGTGCGACCTGGCAAAGGTGTCAAACTCATTTTATGAGAAACATTCTTGACAAGACACCGAAGGGTTTACAAAAGGAACTACATGCTAAGATAAGAGCTATATTTGAAGCTCCAGATGCAAAGACAGCAAGGGTGTTGTTAAATCAAGTGTTGGAAGAGTACAAAAATAAAGCCCCAAAAGCAATGGAAGTTTTAGAAGAAGGATTTGAAGACGCGATAGCAGTTTTAGAACTTCCAGAGCCATACCGAAGGAGGCTGCGCGTAGGCTGATATGTTAGAGCGACTGAATGGAGAAATTCGTCGACGAGAAAGGGTGATAAGGTATTTGTTAGCCGAGAGTCGTGTATTCGCTTAATAGGTGCTTTATTAATGGAACAGGATGAAAGATGGCTATCTACGAGGAAGTACTTACAGATGAGAGAGTATTTTGAGTGGCAGGAAAAGGTGAAGGAAGGTGTTAGAAAAGAAATTGTTTTGATGAAATGAGCTTTTTTAAGGCTGTTAGTTTGTAAATGGGCGTAGAAGATATTTTAAGGCTTACAGGTAATAATTGGTAAATTATAATTTACAAAAAACCATATGGAATTTTATTCGACCGATTAAAATATACTAAAAAGCTTATATTCTAACCAGAGGGTATTTTACACAAAAATTTGGACTTGACCGCTCCAGCCACCTAAAAATGAAAAATACTTGCAATAATCAAATGAAAAATTTAGAAAAGAAAAAAGGAGAGTAGGAGAGTATGATTATAGACTTTCACACCCACTGTTTTCCAGATGAACTTGCACCAAGAGCAATGTCAAAGCTTTCACAAAATTCTGGTATGCCATATTATCACAACGGTACTTTGTCAGGTCTGAAAGACTCTGCTAAAAAAGCTGGAATTGACATGTGCATGGTTCTGCCCATTGCAACAAAACCTCAGCAAACAAGAACAATAAACAGATGGGCCTTGTCGGTAATGGAAGAAAACAAGCAGATAATTTGTTTTGGCACAGTTCATCCTGAGTTTGATGAGTGGAAAGAAGAGATAAGGTGGTTAAAAGAAAACGGGTTTGCTGGGATAAAATTTCACCCTGATTATCAGGATTTTTTTGTAGATGATAAAAAGATGTATCCAATCTATGATGCAATTTTCCAAAACGATATGATTATACTTTTTCACAGCGGAGTTGACCCGGCTTTTATGCCACCTTACCATTGTACACCAAAAAAGCTTCATAAGGTTCTAAAAGATTTTTCGGGTGCAAAGATAGTTGCAGCGCATATGGGTGGATATAGGTTTTTTGGTGAGACGCTTGAGTATTTGATAGGTGAAGATGTGTATCTTGATACATCCTTTTTCTTTGGTGAAGTTGATATACAAAATCCCGAAGAGGTTTTCAGAAGTCATGGGATAGATAAGATTTTGTTTGCAACAGACTCTCCATGGAAAGACCAGAAAAGAGAAGTTGAGTATGTAAATAGCTTAAGACTTTCTGAAGAAGAGAAAGAAAAGATTTTTTGGAAGAATGCGCAGCAGTTACTTGGACTCAAAATTGTTCATAGGGCAAGCTAAGATGTTTTGTATAGAGATTAGTAAATGGCAAATTAGAAAGAGAGGTTTTTAAAAATTGAGAGTCAAAATACTTGTCAACAACTGGACGTTCAAAGGTGGGTATTTAGCAGAGCATGGTCTTTCAATTTTGGTTATAAAAGATGACAAAAAGATTTTGTTTGACTGTGGGCAGACAAATGCCATTGTGAAAAACATTGAGAAGATGGGTATGGGCTTTGATTTTGATGCTGTAGTCCTTAGCCATGCCCATTATGACCACATAGGTGGTCTTAAATTTCTTATTGAAAGAACAGATTGTAATATTTGGGTGCACCATGGATTTTTTGAGAAAAAGTTTGCCAAAAGAGAAGGGGAGTATAAATTTATAGGTGAAAATTTTGAAGCGCTTGACATGGCAAGGTTTAAGGTTGTTAATGAAGATGTCTATGAGATATTTGATGGTATTTTTGTGGTGAATGTTACCTCAGGTAAGGAATCTAATGAGTTTTATATTCTCAAAGATGGTCGGTTTCAAAGCGATTTGTTTTTAGAAGAACAATCTCTTGTAGTTAAGGAAGATGACAAACTTATACTTATTGTCGGCTGCAGTCACAACGGAATTGAGAATATTATAGAAAAAGTGGAAAAATGTTTTTCTCAGAGCATCTTCGCAGTAATCGGCGGATTTCATTCAAAGAATTTTCAACAAGATGATTTGCAAAGGCTTTGTCAGTTTTTCAGGGAAAAGAGAATTTATAAGCTTGTACCTCTTCACTGCTCTGGGATAGAGACATTAATTTATTTTGGTAATAATATAGCAAATAAGTTAAAGGTTTGTGGTGTGGGAGATGTGTTTGAAATATAATTGACGTACGTTATAATAAATTTTAAAAGAGGTGATTTAGGTTGAAGACAATACCTGTAACAAAAGTAAGGCAAAACATATATAAAATTTTGGAACAGGTAAGAATAAGTAGCGAACCGATACAGATAACTTCTAAAAAAGGCAATGCAGTTCTCATCTCTGAGGAAGACTGGAACGCTATTCAGGAAACTTTATATCTGCTATCAATACCGAATTTGAGAGAAAGCATTTTAGAGGCAGATAAGGTCCCATTAGATGAATGGAAAGACGAGGAAGACTTAGGATGGGATATAGACTAAAGTTTTCAAAACAGGCGTTGAAAGATGCAAAAAAGTTGGAGGCTTGTGGGCTTGACAAAAAAGCAGATACAATTTCGTATCTTTCACAATTTCAACATTCCAAAGGGTGACAGTACCGCATGAGAAAAGACTTTTGGAAAGATAAGACCATCATCATTACAGGGGCAACATCTGGTCTTGGGAAGGAAATGACAAAGATTTTACTTGAAAAAGGTGCAAAAGTTGTTGCCATTTCAAGGTCAGAAGAGTCTTTAAAAGGGCTTCAGAATGAACTCATAATGTTTTCAAAAAATCTTTTTTTAATAAAGGCAGATATAAGCTTTAAGAAAGATTGTGAAGATGTATTTAAAATTATAAAAGATAATCTAAAAAAGGCAGATTTTTTAATTAACAACGCAGGAGTTGGCTTGAGATGTGAAGTGGAAGAAATCGATGAGCTTGATCTTAAAAAGGTATTTGATACTAACTTTTTTGGTGCTTTTTACATGATGAAGTATGGAATCTCCTTTTTCAAAGAACAAGGAGGAGGCACAATTGTGAATATTTGTTCGCTTGGTGTGAAAAGACCTGTGCCATTCACAAGCGGATATACAGCTTCAAAAGCGGCATTGTCGGTCATGGCTGATGTTGCAAGAATGGAGCTTAAAAAATATAACATAAATGTTTTAAATGCATATCCAGGTTCTATTTCAACAAGCTTTAGAAAAAAAGCTTTAGGAAAGCCATATCCAGAAGATGAAATTCGGCTTTCAAGGCTTTCGCCGGATGTTGCTGCAAGAAGAATTATCGTGGGTATTGAGAAGAACAGGAAAGAGATATACACATCTAAAAAAGACTATATATTTGTGCTTTTTACCCGCCTTTTTCCACACCTTTCAGATTTTATAGTTGAAAAAGCATTTAAAAAAAGTTAAAAAGATTGTAATAGTCTTTGCACCTAAATTCCTTGACACGAATAAAAATACGTGCTAAAATATTTCAAAATTTAATTTGAAAATAACAAAAAGCTATTGCAAGAAAGAAATTGTCCGACAAATTAAAGTAGCATGGTCGGACTTTTCATATATAAAGGGTGGGATTGTATTTATGGCAAAGATGACGGTAGCACGGGCAATGGTAGAGGTTTTAAAGAGCGAAGGTGTAGAGATTATCTTTGGCATTCCAGGTGCGGCAATATATCCATTTTATGATGCGCTCTATAGCTCTGATATTAAGCATGTCTTAGTACGCACAGAGCAGGCAGCAGTTCATGAGGCAAGTGGATATGCGCGCACAACAGGCAAGGTGGGTGTGTGCGTTGCAACCTCTGGGCCTGGTGCTACAAATCTTATAACTGGCATTGCAACTGCATATATGGATTCTGTTCCAATTGTTGCTATCACCGGTCAGGTAAATTCAAGTTTAATTGGGAAAGATGTGTTTCAAGAAGTGGATATAACAGGGGCAACAGCTCCGTTTACCAAGCATAACTATCTTGTAAAAGACCCTAAAAAAATTGTAAGGATTTTAAAAGAAGCATTCTATATAGCCTCAACAGGAAGACGTGGGCCTGTTTTGATAGATGTTCCTATAGATGTTCAAATGCAGGAGATTGAATTTGAAATTCCAAAAGAGATTGATATTCCTGGCTACAAGCCGAAAGAAAAAGGGCATCCTCTACAGATAAAAAGAGCGGTAGAAGCAATAGAAAATTCAAAAAGACCTGTTGTATGCAGCGGTGGTGGAGTTATTGCATCAGGGGCATCAGAAGAGCTTCGAATTTTAGTAGAAAAGCAAAAGATTCCTGTAATTTCAACTTTGATGGGAATTGGCTGTATTCCAACAGACCATCCTTATTATCTTGGCATGATAGGTTCACATGGTCAGAAAGAGGCAAATTTGGCGCTCAGGCAGGCAGACCTTTTAATTGTGATAGGTGCGCGGCTTGCAGACAGGGCCTTGGGTGATACAAAAATTACTGATAATATGAAGATTATTCATATAGACATTGACCCTGCCGAGATAGGAAAAAATGTTGATACAAACATTCCAATTGTTGGCGATGCAAAACAGGTGCTTTCAGAGATTAATAAAAGAATTTCAGAAAGAAAAGATTTTTGGGCTTATGAGATTAAAGCACAGAAGAAAGTTCTTCCAGATGATGACAAGCTTCATCCTTATGATGTGTTAAAAGAAATTTCAAGGGCGTACAATGGAGATTATATAATCACAACAGATGTTGGTCAGCATCAGATTTGGGCAGCTCATAATCTATATATCAAAAAGCCAGGAACCTTTATAACTTCGGGTGGACTTGGTACAATGGGATATGGCATTCCTGCGGCAATTGGTGCGAAGTTTGGAAGACCAGACAAAGAAGTGATTAGCATCACTGGTGATGGAAGTTTCCAGATGCTTTTGCAGGAGCTTGCTACCATTAAAAGAGAGCAGGTGCCGATTAAAATTGTCCTTTTCAACAACACAAGGCTTGGAATGGTATATGAGCTTCAGAAGAAAAGATGTACAGGCAGATTTATTGCAACATGCTTGGATGGTAACCCTGACTTTATGATATTAGCAAAAGCATATGGTATTGAGAGTATGAGACTTGAGAGCAAAGAAAAGTTAAAAGAGGCTATTGAGATTATGAAAATCCACGATGGTCCATTTTTGCTTGAAGTTGTGACAAGCCCTGATGAGCCAACTATACCTTAATGGTTTAATTGAGCTTGCTAAAATTTTTGTTGATAGGGGGATGTAAGAAGGTGAAGTACACACTTTCTGTTTTGGTTGAGAACCACCCGGGTGTACTATCTAGAGTTGCAGGGCTTTTTTCAAGAAGAGGTTTTAATATAGACAGCCTTGCTGTTGGCGTAACAGAAGACCCAACAATATCCCGCATGACAATTGTTGTAAATGGTGATGACTACATTGTCGAGCAGGTGACAAAACAGCTAAATAAGCTTATTGATGTTATAAAAATCAAAAAACTAAACCCGAAAGAAGCTGTTGAAAGAGAGCTTGCGCTTATAAAGGTTAATGCTAATTCTCAGACGCGTTCAGACATTATTCAAATAACAGAGATTTTCAGAGCAAACATTGTTGATGTGTCAAAAGAAACTCTTACAATTGAGATTTCAGGTGATGAGGACAAGATTGAAGCGCTAATTGAGCTTTTAAAACAATATGGTATTCGCGAGGTAGTCCGTACTGGACTTATTGCGATAGAGCGTGGAAATAAAGTTATATCAAAATCTAAGTCTGAGGAGGATGAGTAAAAATGGCAAAGATATTTTATGATAGTGACTGTAATTTAGACCTACTTAAAGACAAGACGGTTGCAGTGATTGGTTTTGGTAGCCAAGGTCATGCACATGCACTGAACTTGAGAGATTCTGGTATAAACGTTGTTGTTGGACTTTATCATGGTAGCAAGTCTTGGGCAAAGGCAGAAAGTCATGGTCTTAAAGTTATGACAGCTGATGAGGCAACAAAAGTTGCAGATGTCATTATGATTCTTGTAAATGATGAAAAACAGCCAAAGCTATTTAAAGAGAGTATAGAACCTAACTTAAAAGAAGGAAAGGCAATAGCATTTGCGCATGGGTTTAATATTCATTTTGGTCAGATTGTTCCACCGCCATACGTTGATGTTATAATGATAGCTCCAAAAGGACCAGGACACACAGTCAGAAGCCAGTATGAAGAAGGCAAAGGTGTACCAGCTTTAGTTGCTGTACATCAGAATTATACAGGAAGAGCTTTGGATATTGCCTTAGCGTATGCAAAGGGTATTGGTGCATCAAGGGCTGGGATAATTCTTACAACATTTAGAGAGGAGACAGAGACAGACCTTTTTGGTGAGCAGGCAGTTTTGTGTGGAGGTCTTACAGAGCTTATCAAAGCCGGGTTTGATACATTGGTTGAAGCAGGGTATCAGCCAGAAATTGCGTATTTTGAGTGTTTGCATGAGATGAAACTGATAGTTGATTTGATTTGGCAGGGTGGACTTTCACTTATGCGCTATTCAATTTCAGACACAGCTGAGTATGGCGACTACATGACAGGTAAGAGAATTATAACAGAAGAGACAAGAAAAGAGATGAAGAAAGTATTAGAAGAGATTCAAAACGGCACGTTTGCAAAGAAATGGATATTAGAGAACATGGCAGGAAGGCCAGAATTCAATAGCATAAGAAGAAGAGAGCAGAATTTACTTATTGAGCAGGTAGGGAAAGAGCTAAGAAAGATGATGCCTTGGATAAAACCGATAAAAGAATAAGGGTGAGGGGTTTTTAATGGGAAAAAGAGTTATAAAGATATTTGATACCACGCTCAGAGACGGTGAGCAAACACCAGGTGTGTCGCTCAACGTCAATGAAAAGCTTGAGATTGCAAAACAGCTTGAAAAGCTCAAAGTTGATGTGATAGAAGCAGGATTTGCAATAGCCTCTCCTGGCGATTTTGAGGCTATAAAGACAATTTCTGAAAACATCAAAGATGCAGTTGTTGTATCTCTGGCAAGGGCGATTGAAAAAGATATAGATAGGGCGTATGAGGCGCTCAAAAAGGCTTCATCTCCGAGGATTCATACTTTTATTGCAACGAGCGATATTCATATGAAATACAAGCTCAAAATGACAGAAGATGAGGTACTTGAGCGAGCTGTTGCAATGGTAAAGTATGCTAAAAAGTATGTCTCTGACGTTGAGTTTTCTTGTGAGGATGCTACAAGATCAAGAATAGAGTTTTTGATAAAGGTGTTTGATGCTGTGATAAAAGCTGGTGCAACAGTTATAAACATACCAGACACGGTAGGTTACACAACACCTGAAGAGATGAAAAGGATTATTCGAGCATTAAAAGAAAACATTCCTGACATTGACAAGGTTCAAATTTCAGTTCATTGCCACAACGACCTTGGCCTTGCTGTTGCAAACTCGTTGGCTGCTGTTGAAGAAGGGGTTCATCAGGTTGAGTGTACAATAAACGGACTTGGAGAAAGGGCTGGGAATGCTGCTTTAGAGGAGATTGTTATGGCGCTCAAGACAAGAAAAGACTTTTATGATGTCGATGTTTTGATTGACACAACTCAAATATACCGAACAAGCAAGCTTGTGTCTTCTCTTACGGGCGTATTTGTTCAGCCAAACAAGGCAATTGTTGGTGCAAATGCATTTGCGCACGAGTCTGGTATACATCAGCATGGAGTGCTCTCAGAGAGAACAACATATGAGATTATTGACCCTGTGTCAATTGGTCTTCCGAAAAACAGGATGGTACTTGGCAAGCATTCAGGTCGTCATGCATTTGAAGAAAGATTAAAAGAACTTGGATACACAGACCTCACAAGAGAAGAGATTGATGCTGCGTTTGAAAAGTTTAAAGTTTTGGCAGATAAAAAGAAGGTTGTGCTTGACAAAGACATTGAAGCACTTTTAGAGCAAAAGTCACTCAATATTCCAGAGACATATGAGCTTGTGAGGTTCCAGATAATAAGCGGCAATGGTCTTATATCAACTGCCTCTGTAAAGATAAAATCGGGTGATGAGGAGTTTGAAGAGGCGGCAACTGGCGATGGTCCTGTTGATGCAATCTTTAAAGCAATTGACAGAATAACAGGGCTTCAGGTTGAACTTGATGATTACAGTATAAAGGCTGTCACCCAGGGCAAGGATGCTCTTGGCGAGGTAACAGTCAGAATTAAGAAAGATGGCAAAGCGTTTTTGGGAAGAGGCTTATCTACAGATATTTTAGAAGCAAGCGCAAAAGCATATGTAAATGCTATAAATAAGATGCTGTATAAAATTTCAGAGGAGTAAAATTGACTCTTTACAATTTTTTAAATTGGGTTTAAAATAATTAGCAAATAAAACTTGAGGGTCAAAGGGGTGCAAAAAATGATAATACGAATATGCGGCGCAATCACAATAATTAGCATTATTTCAGTTATTAGAAAGAGAATAATTAAATGGATTTATAAAATTTCATATGCCGCATTGCACCCATTTTGGCCTGTGTATGAAAAAAGAGGGTTTTTGAAAAGGCCCTTAGGGCATCTTTAGAATTTGCAATCAAATTTGAGATTGAATTTTAAAAGCCCAGCCAAAAAATCACAGGCTGGGCTTTTTTGATATTCATAAAGGAGGGAAAATGAAGTGGAAGATAATAAGACCATCATCATCTATGATTCAACCTTAAGAGACGGTGCTCAGGCTGGTGGAATTTCATACACTTTGGAAGATAAGCTCAAGATTGTAGAGAGACTTGACAAATTTGGTGTAAAATTTATCGAGGCAGGGAATCCTGGTTCTAACATCAAAGACCAGGAGTTTTTCGCAAGAGTTAAAAAGATGAAATTGAAAAACGCGAAGCTTATTGCCTTTGGTTCAACAAGGCGAGTGGGAATTGACGTAAAAGATGACCCTAACATTCAGTCACTCATTGCAGCTGATACCGAAGCTGTTGCAATCTTTGGCAAGTCGTGGGATTTTCATGTCAAAGAGGTCTTGAAAACAACAGAGGACGAAAATCTTCAGATGATTTATGACACAATAAAATATTTAAAGTCCTTGGGCAAGTATGTTGTATTTGACGCAGAGCATTTTTTTGATGGGTATAAAAATAACAAAGAGTACGCTTTGGAGACTTTAAAGGTTGCAAAAGAGGCAGGTGCAGACTCTTTGGACCTGTGCGATACAAATGGCGGTACTTTCCCAATGGATGTTTACAACATCACGAAAGAAGTTGTTGAGATGTTTCCTGGGACATTGATTGGAATTCACTGTCACAACGATACAGGCATGGCCGTTGCAAACTCCATCATGGCAGTTTTGGCAGGAGCTCGTCAGGTACAGGGAACTATAAACGGATATGGTGAGAGATGTGGTAATGCAGACCTTATCACACTCATTCCAAATCTTCAGCTAAAGCTTGGGTTTAAATGTGTGCCTGATGAGAATATAAAACACCTGACCTCTCTTTCAAGGTATGTTGCTGAGATTGCCAATATGATTCCAAACGAGCGCGCACCATATGTTGGAGCTTATGCGTTTACTCACAAGGCTGGTATGCACATTGATGCTGTCAAAAAAAATCCAGCTTCGTTTGAGCATATTAACCCTGAGATTGTTGGAAACACAAGAAGAATAGTACTGTCTGAGGTTGCAGGAAGGGCTACAATTCTTGACAAGATTCGCGAGATTGACCCGACAGTTACAAAAGACTCACCTGTCACAAAAGAGATTATTGATGAGCTAAAGCGCCTTGAAAATGAAGGATATCAGTTTGAGTCGGCAGAAGCTTCATTCGAGATGCTAATTAGAAAAAAACTGGGACTTTACCAGCCGTTCTTTACTCTCAAAGAATTTAAAGTTCTCATTAATGAACCGGCAGTAGAGTACAGCTCATCTGCAATTGTAAAGATTGCAGTAGATGGGGTTACAGCAATCACTGCTGCAGAAGGTGATGGTCCTGTTCATGCTTTAGATAGTGCTTTGAGAAAGGCTTTGGAAAAGTTCTATCCCGAGCTAAAAGAGGTTCATCTTGTTGACTATAAAGTACGGGTACTGAATGCTGAGACTGCAACTGCTGCAAAGGTAAGAGTTCTGATTGAGTCAACAGACGGCAAAGACACCTGGACAACTGTAGGTGTTTCAACCGACATTGTAAATGCAAGCTGGATTGCACTTGTTGACTCACTGGAGTATAAGCTTTGCAAAGAAAAAGTGGGGAAATAGATAAAGCGGGGCTGTCAAAAATTTGGCAGCCTCTTTAACTTTAGTGTTTTGTTTCTGAGTTCTATATAGTAAGAAAGCAATGTGGAAAATTGAGTTTTTAAAGAGTCCTTTACTTGCTTTTTAAAAACGAATTTTATAGAAAGTGCTCTTGGTGTTACCTTTGTGATTAACAAGTGCTATATTTTTTCCATTCCAAGTTGGTTCAAATCTCCACATTTTTTATTATTAATATGAGGTTGTTGAATAAAAGAAATAACCATATAGAGTAAACATAGTAACAAAAGAAAAAAGCTCCCTTGTGTTATAATTTTAATTTAAGAGAAAACCACAACAAACACAATGGGTAAAAAAGATGTACTCAGGAATATTAAGGCACAAAATAAGAAATTTTCAAAGCTGCTTTTTGTAATAAAAAAGGTTACTGAAGTTTTATTGTGCATAGAATAAAGATTGAAAGACTATTTGGTAAATCCAAAGGAGAATAGAATCTTGAGAATGTGAGACTCAAGGGATTTAGAAATTATAAAAAGGTATATTGATTGGATACTTTTCTATTCAACAACCTAAATAACTATTTGAAATTACGACGAACAATTACAGTAATATTATTGTGTGTAGATATTAAATAAATTTTGAAGTAAAATGTGTATTATGATATAATAATCAAAAAAAACTGATTTAAATATTGAGGTAGAAAATGAGAAAGTTAATTAATTTAATTCTCTTAATTTGTTTTTTAACATTAGAGTTTTGCACATTTTCAGCAGAAGCTAGAGTAAATAAATATGTTTTTCTAAACATAAAAACTGATTTGCTACCAGATAAAATCAAAATTATATTTGGAACAAATGAACCAAATGTAAAACGTTCTAAAGAAATCAAGAATAAGAAAATAATTACTGATTTAATAGATATGCTTTCTAAATGTCAGTCATACAAGCTTGGAAACAACAAATTGAGTCAGTTTCGGGAAGGGCCAAATAAAATAATATTTTGCTGGGAGGATAGTAAAAAAGAGGGTATATTTTACTTTAATAATGGGTTTCCTGCTTATGATGGTGTAATTCTTATAGATGGAAAGAGTTATTTTTTAAATGATCAACTGGTTGTATATATTTTATCTATTTTGGAACACAAAAATCCTCAAACAGAAATTTCATCAGATGTAATTAATCTTTTCAGGAAGTACAGCTGGACGGTTGATTACTTGATAGCAAAAGGAACAGAGACTTTGCCAAAAAATTTAATTCACAGAGCTGGTGAGTATCCTTCAAAGCTTTTTTGGGCTTATGTCAATTATTTTCTTTCTGATTGTGGCTTTAGCCTAAAGCAATATCTTGGGGAAAATATAAACTATGAAATTTATAAGTTAAGAGAAATTACCATTATTGAGGGTGAACCTAAAGGTATTGTATATCGGCTTCCATCAAAAGGAATTGTTTTGAGATATAACAATAAAATAATTGGTGCTTATATTGACGCTGAGGTAGATTTATGTTCACTTAAAAGAAGTACATTTTATAAAATTACAAGAAAAAAGTGGAGGGAAATAATTTACCAGTATGTTGACTATAATAATGAGTGGGAGAAGAAAACTTCTACAATGTCTCCTGTAGATGTTATTAAAGATTACATAAAAGCTTTGGATAGTCATGACCGTAAAAAATTATGGGCATATGAACCAACTTATGATTTGTTTTATAATTTACTTACAAATTTAAGAGATGATAAGATTTACAACCATGAAAATGATTACTTATATCCTAACCATAATATCAAAAAGATTAAACTTTTAAGTATTTCTGAACCCCAAGAGTGGACATATGGTTCATTTAAAACTCTTAGATATGTAGTATTTGTTGACGTAGATTTTTATGAATTTGTTGTGCAACCTGATGGGAAGGGTAATGCTTTTGTTCATGTATATAAAGAAAATAAAAACTCAGGCTGGAAAGTATTTTTGTCATTTTGTGAATAAAAGAATAAGAAATATATCGCTAATAAGCAAGACAAGATATTTGTTATTTATACACACTTTTAATGTAATTCACCCATTCCTCGTATATTTCTTTTTCTGACTTTCCTAGCAGTCCTATGTAATTATAAGCATGGACCATTTCATGCGGAAGAGATTGTTTAATACTTTTGTAGTTGTGTAATCTTCCTGGATTTGCAGGTGAGGTTAATATAACTGTTGAACCTATATTGTCGCCAATATACCAATCAAGGTTAAAAAGAAGAGTTATTAATCCGTATTTTTTAGTTTGGAACGTGGATTGTTTGTCATAAATAAATATTTTTATTTTAGATTTTTCTTTAATACCTAATTTGCCCATAAGATATTCTGCTCTCTGTTCTGCTAAATTAAAACAATCTAAAGCAGCTGCTTCCTCCTTTTCGTAATATACATCTACCCACTTTCCCTTTTTTGCCTTCATATTTTTTGTTTTTAGTTGTAACGTTGGTATAAATGTAGTAACAAAGGCTATTATGAGAATTATAATCAAAATAAAGCTTATTATAGTTGCTTTTCTTTTTTTCATGGTGTACCTCCTTCAGCAATTAAGTAATGAGGCTTTGTCATATTTTATTTTTGGAGAATAGTTTTATTTTATCATGAATACAAATAATAGGCAATAGCCGTATTTATGAACGGCAGATTTTTGAGTAGATAATAATTTATAGCATAAATAAAAGGATAGAGGTAACAATAACAAAAATTTAGTTTGATTTGAGAAACTTTAAAACAAACAGCAAGGCAGAACATATAGAAAAAAATGCTTTGAAATAAGCTACGGATTTTTTTCTTGTATAAATAAAAACTGGGGACTATTTTTAAAAGATACACTCTTTTTGGTCCCCAGTTATTACTTTTCAAGCATTTTATTCTAACCCAAAATTAACCATTAGTATGGTCTTATGAACATCTGGGTCCAGTACAAAACTCCCTTACTGTTTTTTGCAACCCCAACACCAATTTCAGTAAAAGAGGGGCTTAGAATATTCGCTCTGTGACCTGGGGAGTTCATCCATGAACGAACAACCTCTTGAGGAGATTTTTGCCCGTACGCAATATTTTCTCCTGCTGCAGAAAATTTGAGACCAAAACTTTCCATCATCTTAAATGGTGAGCCATAAGTTGGGGAATAGTGTGAAAAATAGTTTTTGCTTGCCATATCCTGAGATTTGTATTTGGCAACGCGTGAAAGCTGCCAATTTGACTTAAGTATCGCAAGCCCAGCTTTTGCGCGCTCTTGGTTTGTGAGCCTTATTACTTCATCTTCAAAGGATTTAAAATCAGATTGACTGGGTATGTTTATCTTTTGTCCGGGAAATATTAAGTTTGGATTTTTAATCTGTGGATTTGCCGCTAAAAGTTCGCTTATACCAACTTGATTTTTGGCAGCTATACTCCACAAAGTGTCTCCGGTTTGGATTGTATAAATCTTTGTTTGTGCAAAGGCACTTGAAAAATTCAGAAAAAATAGTATGCTCAAAAATGCAACTATTTTTCTCATTTAAGCTTTCACCTCCTCATATCTTATTTTTCTTAAAAATCTTTTGCTTAATTCTTTCCTTTTAAAAACCTAATTAAAAATCTATTTTAAAAACCACAAAATCGTGGTATTATTATAGAAGTAAATCTAATTTCAAAAGGGAGGCAAAGATAAAATGGCATATTACATCACAGATGATTGTATTTCATGCGGCGCATGCGAGAGCGAATGCCCTGTTCAGTGCATATCCCCTGGCGATGGAAAGTATGTAATCAACGAAGAAGAATGCATCTCATGCGGTGCATGTGCAAATGTATGCCCAGTTGATGCTCCAAAGCCAAGAGATTAGTTCTTAAATTGCAAAATATCTTAGGACCGGGTAGAAAATCAAGTGCCCGGTCTTTAAATTATAAATTGAAACAAAATTAGAAAAATCTGTATAGTCGAAAGGAAGGGCGAAAAAGAAGTTGAACAGGATTTATGTTCCAGTTCAAAATCCTGAGGAGTTACAAAAGCTAAAATGTGGTCAAGAAGTTTTAGTGTGTGGCAAACTTTTTGTTGCAAGGGACGCTGCTCACAAAAGGCTTTTTGAAATGATTCAAAAAGGAAGTAAAATCCCAATAGATTTTAAAAACGGTGCGATATATTACATGGGTCCCTGTCCAGAAAAGCCGGGTGAAGTAATAGGACCATGTGGCCCAACAACAGCAGGCAGGATGGATGTATTTACTCCCATGATGCTTGAGCTTGGAATAAAGGTTTTAATTGGAAAGGGTAAAAGAAATGAAGCTGTAAAAGAGGCAATTAAAAAGCACGGTAGCATTTATCTTGCCACATTTGGCGGTGCTGCAGTTTTGATTCAAAGCTGTGTCAAATCTCAAAGGATAGTTATGTTTGAGGACCTTGGTGCAGAGGCAATTCGTGAGATTGAAGTGGAAGATTTGCCTTGCATTGTGGCAATAGATTCTCAAGGGGAAGATATATATGAAGTTGGACCAAGAAAGTATGCAAAGGATTTTAGATAATCTTAAAATTTTCAATGCTCTTAAAAAGTACGATTTTTTGCGTCTTCACATGCCAGGTCACAAAGGTAAAGAAGAGATTTTCCCAGATGCTATTAAAAATATATTTCCCAGCTTTGATGTCACAGAAACCTTCTGTACAGACAACTTATTAGACCCAAAAGGTTATATAAAGGAATTTTTAGAGGGGATAAATGAGTTTTTTGGTTCAAATTATAGTTTTTTGTCTCTTCAGGGTTCAACGCACCTTCTGCAAGCTTCAATTGCTGCATTTTCAAATCCGTATGACAGAATACTTATAAACAGGGATGCTCACAAAAGCATATATAATATTGCAAAGATTTTAAAACTTGACATTGAATATATATATCCACAGTACGATGATTCTTTAGGAATACTTACATATATAGACGAAAAGCACTTTGAAAGTGTTGTCAAAAATTCAAAATCTCAAATTGTTGTAATAACCTCACCATCATATTATGGCATTGAGCAGAATGTAAAAGCGCTATCAAGGATAGCAAAGAAATATCAAAAAAAGCTCATAGTTGACCAAGCTCACGGAGGTTATTATAAATTTGTAGGGAAAAAAACAGCCTTGGATAGCGGAGCTGACATATGCATTTTAAGTCTTCACAAAACATTGCCATGCCCAAACCAGTCTGCACTGCTTTTGTCAAACTTAGCAGATAATGATAATAAGAAACTTTCTGCCAATTTAAGTTATCTTCATACAACAAGTCCATCGTATGTGCTGCTTGCTTGGACTGAGTATGGGATAGAGTTTTCAAAAATGTTTGGCAGACAGCTTTTTAAAGAGCTCGAAAGAAAACTTGAAAAGATATGCAAGTCGGTCTTGGAGTATACAAACTATGTCTACAGAGATGTAGATGTTTTAAAACTTCTTTTGAACTTTGGCAAAGCAGGGAAAAATCAAAGTTTTGTAAAAAGTCTTTTGGAGAAGTATTCCATTGTTCCAGAGCTTTTTGATCAAAATAGGATTCTGTTTTATTTTTCTCTGGTGGATGCTCTTTCTAATTTTGAAATCTTGGAAAGCTTTTTTTATGATATAATAAAAGAAAAAGGAAAAGGAGAACCTGAGAAAAGGTTTTTATCACCGCCAAGACCAAAAAAGGTTTTAAAAGTATATGAAGTTGACAACGCGAAAAAAAGAAGGGTAAAGATTTGCGAGGCAGAAGGCTTTGTATGTGCGCAGGCAATCATTCCTTACCCACCGGGATTTCCGGTTGTTGTTGAGGGTGAGGTTATAGAAAAGGATACTATAGAATATTTACAAGAGCTTTTGGGTATTGAATTTATCAAAAAAAATGAGGTTGATGTGGTTGAGGAAGGGTAAACTCATAGTATTTGAAGGAAACGATGGTTCAGGTAAAACTACCCAGCTTGTAAAAGTTGAAAAATATCTTAAAGAGAAGGGATACAAAGTTCTCACAACAAGAGAGCCAGGTGGGACAGAAGTAGGATACAGAATCAGAAAGCTTCTTTTAGACCCTCAATATAAGATGGATGGGCTTACTGAAGCTCTGCTTTTAGCTGCAGACAGGAACGAACATGTGAAAAATGTACTCATTCCTGCCCTTGATGAAGGGTACATTGTGCTTTGCGATAGATATATCTTGAGTAGTGTAGTTTACCAGGGCATTGTAAGAGGGGTTGGTGTTGAAAATATTCTGAGATTAAATTCAATCTTTGAAGATAGAATAAAACCCGATCTTTACATTGTTCTTACCTTAGAGCCTGAAATAGCTCTGCAAAGAATTAAAATGGCTGGCAAAAACGACAGGCTTGACTTAGAAGATTTGGAGTTTCACAGGCGTGTGTACAGCGGCTTTAAAGAGGTATCAAAATGGTTTGAAAGATGTGTGAACATTGAGGCGCAAGGTTCAGAAAAAGAGGTTTTTGAAAAGGTGTGTCGTGAGATAGAAAGGCTATTTGAAAGCAAAGAGAAGTGGTAGAATATAGAGGAATGCTAAGTCGGCAAAGCTTTTCAAAGAGAGGAGAGAAGAGGAAAGATGAAGCTTATTGTAGCAGTTGTACAAAATGAAGACATTGGTAGGCTCTTGGACGCTCTTCAAAAAGAAGGCATAATGGCAACAAAGCTTTCAACCTCAGGTGGATTTTTGCGCTCTGGCAATACCACTTTGCTCATAGGCATTGATGATGAAAGAGTTGCTGAGGTGATTGACATTATATCTCAAAAGTGCAAGACACGCAAACAAATTGTCTCATCGCCTGTGACAAACAATCCGTCAGCAGGTGTATACCTGCCATATCCTGTTGAAATAACAATTGGTGGTGCTACAATATTTGTCCTCAATGTTGAGAGATTTGAGAAGGTTTAAAAAAATTTAAGAAGTGGGAAAGCAAAATGAGAGTAGAAGATGTTAAAAGAAACAATATAAATAATGTAGCGTTTTTTCAAGACCAGCGAAGAGTTGAAAGGCCAAAAGACTCTTTTTCAAACTATGTAAAGCAGCTTGAGAAAGATGAAATTATCAATAGAATAAAAGAGCTTATTAACAAAATAGACTCTCTTGGCAAGAGCCTTGCAGAGAGATTGGACCTTTCAACGCTCAAAGAGTACAAAAAGGCCATAAAAGAACTTTTGGGATATACAGTGTATTCTTCTCACGAGTATTTTAGTGAAAGCCTTTTTAGCAGAAAAGGCAGGCACAAGGTGTTTGGTATCATCAAGAAGATTGATGAAAAGATGGATATGCTGACCCAGGAGATTTTGAAAAAAGAGGCAGACAATCTCAAGGTTTTATCATATGTAGGAGAAATAAAAGGGCTGCTTGTTGACCTATTTATTTAGAAATTTGCACAGGGTGAGAGATGAATATGAATTTAGATACTTTCATAGGTCAAAATGGGCTTGTTGCTACACTCAAAAAGGCACTTATTCGGCCTTTTCACGCATACATTTTTGAAGGTGAAAAAGGACTTGGCAAAAAACTTTTGGCAATGACCTTTTCAAAGCAAGTTTTGTGTGAAAAAAAGCTTGCGTGCGGCGTTTGCAAAAGCTGCAGGCTCTTTGACGCACTCACACACCCGGATTTTAAATTAATAAAGAGAGATGAAGACAGAAAAGAGATATCTGTTGACGCTATTAGAGAGATTATAAAAGACATTTCACGAGGACCCATATTTGCAAGTAAAAAGGTATATATAATACAAGAGGCAGAGGAGATGTCAACAAGTGCTCAAAATGCACTTTTAAAGACTTTAGAAGAGCCTCCAGAGTATGCTCTTTTTATTCTCACATGCAACAATTTAGAAAGGCTTTTGCCGACAGTGGTTTCAAGGTCATTAGTGCTTTCATTCAAAAGGTACAGCTCAAGCGAAATCTCTGAGATTTTAAAAAATCATGGGCTTGAACCCAAAGACTATGTTTTAAAACTTTGCAGAGGGAATCCTAAAATTGCTCTTGATTTTTATGATAAAGAGGTTCAAAATAAAAGAGACTATATTTTTGATAAACTTCTTTCATACGACGGGGCAAGTTTTAGTTTGATAAAAGAATTTGAAAGTGATTTTGAAAAGTTTAAAGACGACTTTGCATTTTTATTTGAAACAGTTATATACTTTTTACGAGATGCGCTTATGTTCAAAAAAACAAACCTCGTTGAGCTTATTACAAACACAGACAAGTTAGAAAAGATAGTTGAGTTTGCAAACAAGCATACAATCTCTCATATATACAGGCTACTGCAGGATTTCATGATGTTAGAAAAGTACCCAGATGCAAATGTAATCTCAGACAATGTGCTTGACATGATTTTTTTAAAACTATCAGGGGGCTAAAAGAAGGATGGCAGAAGTTGTTGGAGTTAGATTCAAAAAAGCAGGGAAGATATACTGGTTTGACCCGAATAACATAGATTTAAAAGCCGGAGATGACGTCATTGTTGAGACAGTCCGCGGGATCGAGATGGGAAAAGTTATGATAGAAAAAAGAGAGGTGCCGGACGAAGAGATAGTCCAGCCTCTCAAAAAGGTTGTAAGAAAGGCAACAGAAGAGGATTACAAAAAAGCTCAAGAAAACATGGAAAAGGCGGCAAGAGCACTTGAGATTTGCAAGGAAAAAGTACAAAAGCATGGGCTTCCTATGAAGCTTTTGCATGCCGAGTACACATTTGACAACAACAAGCTTCTTTTCTATTTCACAGCAGAAGGAAGGGTTGATTTCAGAGAACTTGTAAAAGACCTTGCAGCAGTTTTCAGAACAAGGATTGAGCTAAGACAAATAGGTGTCAGAGACGACACAAAGTTCCGTGGTGGTTTGGGTCCGTGTGGACGTGAGGTTTGCTGTGCATTGCATCTTTGTGAGTTTGTACCAATCTCAATAAAGATGGCAAAACAGCAGGGGCTTGTTTTAAATCCTGCAAAGATATCCGGCCTTTGCGGAAGGCTCATGTGCTGCTTGACATACGAGCAAAAATTCTATGAGGAGGCAATGCTCAAACTTCCAGGGATAGGTGCAATTGTAAAAACAGCCGATGGTATAGGTGAAGTTGTTGAGGTAAGCGTCTTAAAAGAAAAGATAAAGGTCAGATTTGAAGATGAGATGCAAAATGTAGAGGTAAAAGAATACTCTGTTGGTGAGTTTGAGATTCTAAAAGACACCAAGAAGATTCAACAGCCGGTTGTTGCACTTGATGACGATGAGATAAAAGAGCTTTTGGATTTAGAAGAATAAAAATGAATTTGAACTTGAAAGAGGCAAAAAGGGCTGCTAAAAAGTTAACATAAAAGCAGCCCGTTTTTTAAATTTTAAGATTCTTTTTCTTGTGCAGAGGTGATAAAGATTGGAAGTAGTTTTGCTAATTGTTGCTATTGTTCTTGTCATATCAAACTTGCTACTGCTCATAAGGCTTAAAAATAATATAAATTCTTCTTTGGATACTCAAAATAAACTGTTAGAGATTGAAAAAGAACTTGAACAAATTCAAAATTCTATCTCACAGCAATTTTCTCAGAATAAAAATGAAACGCAAAGTATGATAAGCTCATTTGGCAGCATTTTAATGACAAGATTTTCAGATCTATCCAATCAGATAATAAATTTTACATCATCAAGTCAGGAGAGGCTTGACAGTATCCGAAAAGAGATAGATAGCAAGCTTGAGAAAATACGAGAGACTGTTGACAGCCAGCTACAAAGCACATTAGAGACAAAACTTTCGCAGTCTTTCAAGCTTGTATCAGAACGGCTTGAGCTTGTTCATAGAGGCCTTGGTGAGATGCAGGCACTTGCCGGAAGTGTGGGAGATCTCAAAAAGATTTTGAGCAATGTAAAAGTTAGAGGCACTCTTGGGGAGATTCAGCTTGGCAATATCATAGACCAGATTTTGGATCAATCACAGTACGAAAGAAATGTCAGGATAAAACCGCACACTCAAGAGCAAGTTGAGTTTGCAATAAAGATTCCTTCTAAAAATTCAAAAGATAATGAATTTATATACCTTCCAATAGACTCTAAATTCCCCATAGAAAGTTATCAGCGGCTTATTGAGGCGCAGGAGAAAGCGGAGACAGAAGAAGTTGCAAGGTTTTCAAAGGAGCTTGAAAATAGTATAAGGCAAAATGCAAAGACTATAAAGGAAAAGTACATAGACCCGCCAAAAACAACAGATTTTGCTATCATGTTTTTGCCTTCTGAAGGACTTTATGCAGAGGTTTTGAGGATACCCGGGCTGTTTGAGTCTGTGCAAAGGGAATACAAGGTAATCATTGCGGGACCCACAACAGTTGTTGCAATGCTCAACACTATTTCGCTTGGATTTAAAGCCCTTGCCATTGAAAAGAGAACAAGCGAGGTTTGGGAGCTTTTGTCCGCGGTCAAGACTGAGTTTTCAAGGTTTGCTGAGATACTTGAAAAGGTTAAAAAGAAGCTTTCTGAGGCACAGGATACTATTGACACTGCAACAAGAAAGACAAGAACCATAGAAAGAAAGCTCAAAAGTGTTGAGTTCCTCTCTTCAGAAAAAGATATAGATAAGATTCTTTATGATGAGGAAGCTATTGAAAAAAGTTCAGGGTAATAATCTCACATATGAAGATTTTAAATTGCCATCTTGCAAAATTTCGCTCAATATCTTAAAATATACACTTGCGCAAAAGAACAATTTGCAATGTCCTATTGTCAAAAATGCAAAAGTAGAATATAATATATCTCATAACACTTGATTGTATACATATATACAATGTGGAGGGAAGCTTAAGTGGCAAGAGTAGAATTTAATCCCAAGACAAATCTGATTGAGCAGGCAGCGTATAAATATACACTCCAGGATGTTCCAGAGCCGAACCTCTATAGAGAGATTTTCCCGTACACAGAGATACCCAAGATAGCCTTCAACCACAGGCATGTCCCTATGTTTGTGCCTGATGAGATATGGATAACAGATACAACATTCAGAGATGGTCAGCAAGCAAGGTCTCCTTATACAGTTGAACAGATTGTAAGGCTTTTTGATTATCTCCACGAACTTGACAACGACTCTGGCGTGATCCGTCAGACAGAGTTTTTTCTATATTCAAAAAAAGATAGAGAAGCTGTTATTAAATGCATGGAAAGAGGTTATAGGTATCCAGAGGTTACCTCATGGATAAGAGCAAGAAAAGAGGATTTTCAACTTGTGAAAGAGATGGGCATCAAAGAGACAGGAATTTTGGTATCATGCTCTGACTATCATATATTCAAAAAGCTCAACATGACAAGAAAACAGGCAATGGAAATGTATCTTTCTATTGTTGAAGCCGCTCTTGAACATGGAATTATTCCGCGCTGCCATTTTGAGGACATCACAAGAGCAGACTTTTACGGCTTTGTTGTTCCGTTTGCAAATGAGCTTATGAAACTTGCGCGCCAAGCAAATATGCCGGTCAAGATAAGAGCATGCGATACCCTCGGGCTTGGTGTGTCTTACCCGGGAGTTGCTCTGCCAAGAAGTGTCCAGGGAATAATTTACGGGCTAAGGCATTACGCAGAGGTGCCGTCTGAGTGGCTTGAGTGGCACGGTCACAACGATTTTTACAAGGCTGTTGTTAACTCTGGTACTGCATGGCTTTACGGTGCATCTGCAGTCAACTGTTCGCTCTTGGGTATTGGTGAGAGGACTGGTAATACTCCGCTTGAGGCTATGGTAATTGAATATGCCCAGCTTCGTGGAACAACAAAGAATATGAGGCTTGAGGTAATCACTGAGATTGCAGATTACTTTGAAAAAGAGCTTGACTATGAGATTCCACCAAGAACGCCGTTTGTTGGCAGAGCATTTAATGCAACAAGAGCAGGAATTCATGCTGACGGTATTTTAAAGGATGAGGAGATCTACAACATCTTTGATACAAAGAAGATTTTAAACAGGCCAATTGTCATTGCAGTTGATGCACACTCTGGGCTTGCAGGTATCGCTGCATGGATTAACACATATTTCAGGCTTGAAGGTGACAAGAAGATTGACAAGCGCGACCCAAGAGTTGCTAAAATCAAAGAGTGGGTTGACAAGGAGTACGAAAATGGAAGAACAACTGTTATTGGCGACGATGAGCTTGAAATGGTTGTTCGAGAAATCATGCCAGAGCTTTTCAAGATGCATGAAAGCAGGGTAAAATAACAGGGTAGAATTAAATAAAAGCTGCTGCAAGCATATTCATTTTTCACAAAACATGGATTTAAAATTCCAAAAACTTTATCTAAAATAAAATGCAATTTTGGTATTGACAAATTGCAAAATGAAGAATATAATGAGAGTAAACAAAGAGAATAAAGAAAGAAAGGCAAAGGCGCCTTTCAAAAGGTTGCCTTTGCCTTTTTTAATTACCCAATTTTATCCGTCTCCACACATGCCTTTGGTTTTTCAATCTTCTCTTTTTAAAAATTGCGTGCTTTTTCATTATACCAGAGAATCTTTACTTTGAAAAGGGGGCGCAGGGCAAGTGAACAAAGTTGTATCAGTAAAAAGTTAGGTTTAAGGAGGGTTTTTAAAGATGAATAGACTCATTAAAAACTACAAGGCCTTTTTAATCCCGGTAGGAACAATTGTAACTTTGCTACTTTTTACATCAATAGCAAAAGCAGACCAGGTTACACCTGATAAAGTGGCAACTGCTGTTGATAATGTCTGGGTTCTTGTTACAGCATTTTTGGTGTTCTTTATGCAAGCAGGATTTGCAATGGTCGAAGCAGGCTTTACCAGAGCAAAAAATGCGAGCAATATTGTTATGAAAAACCTAATGGACTTTGCGATAGGCTCTGTAATATTCTGGCTCTTTGGATTTGCATTTATGTTTGGGAAAGACACAGGTGGGTTTATCGGTACGTCTGGATTTTTCCTGAATGATTCATTTAAACACTTGGGCCTATCTATTCCGCTTACATCATTTTTGATGTTTCAAACAGTGTTTGCTGCAACAGCTGCAACAATTGTCTCAGGTGCTATGGCTGAAAGAACAAAGTTTATTGCGTATTGCATTTACAGTGCTGTAATTTCGTTTATCATTTATCCTGTTGTAGGTCATTGGGCATGGGGTGGCGGTTGGCTGAGCAAACTTGGATTTATCGACTTTGCAGGTTCAACTGTTGTACATTCTGTTGGTGGCTGGTGTGCTCTAATTGGTGCAGCATTGCTTGGGCCAAGAATAGGTAAATACACAAAAGATGGTAAAGTAAATGCTATACCTGGTCATAGTATAACCTTAGCAGCACTTGGAACGTTTATATTATGGTTTGGTTGGTTTGGATTTAACCCAGGTTCAACCTTATCTGGTATGAATGAGAAGATTGGTGATATTGCTGTCAACACCAACCTGGCAGCTGCGATGGGTGCAAACTTAGCAATGATATACACATGGCTAAAGTATAAAAAACCAGACGTCAGTATGACACTAAACGGTGCTTTGGCTGGTCTTGTTGCGATTACAGCAGGTTGTGCATCTGTCAACCCATGGGGTGCGGCAATAATAGGTGGGCTTGCAGGTATACTGGTTGTAATGGCCGTTGAGTTTATAGACAAGAAACTCAAGATAGACGATCCAGTTGGTGCAATTTCTGTTCATGGCGTATGTGGAGCTTTTGGAACACTGATGGTTGGACTTTTTGCTCTAGATGGCGGACTTTTCTATGGTGGAGGAATAAAGCAGTTTTTGGTTCAGCTTGCTGGTGTTGCATCAACATTTGTATGGACCACTGTGACAGCATTTATACTCTTTGCAATCATCAAAATAACAGTTGGGCTCAGAGTTTCTGAAGAAGAAGAAATAGAAGGTCTTGACGTTGCAGAACACGGCGCAACAGCGTATAGTGACTTTGTAATGAAGTCTCAGGCAGTAAAGTAAATTTTGATTTTAAGATAAATTTTATTTGAAAAGGGTGAAAATTAATGAAAAAGATTGAGTGTATAATTAGACCTGAAAAGCTTGAAGAAGTGAAGGATGCTTTAAATCAACTTGGGATTAAAGGTATGACAGTGTCACAGGTTATGGGCTGTGGTCTTCAAAAAGGAAGAACTGAATACTACAGGGGTGTGGAGATTAATATAAATCTTTTGCCAAAGGTCAAGATAGAGCTTATTGTAAAGGACTCAGAAGTGGATAGAATTGTTGATACCATTGTTAAAGTAGCACGCTCTGGAAAGATAGGCGACGGCAAGATATTCATTTATAACGTAGAAAATGCAGTGAGAATAAGAACTGGCGAACAGGGCGAAACTGCAATTTAAACCTTCCCTCATTCCTTGAGTTTATAATTTGGCAACAGCAGGCATCCAAAACACCCCCAAATTGAGAAGATAAATCTGCCTTGCCTCTTGCGCCCCTCTTTTTAAAAAAGTGAATAGCGTGTTTTGTGCCTGCCATTGCCATGTGTTATTCGCCATAGCAAGGCTTTGATGTCTGCTGTTGCCATTTTTCATAGATTTTAGCTCATTTTTGTTGGAAATACAGGGGGAGAAGAATAAAAAGTGCTTCCTCTACCTTGAAGCTACTTAGTAGATTTGCACAACTTATCTCCCCCTGCCTCGCAAAAAAATTGATTTATTGTCCCATTTTTAAGTTTACCATATCAAAACACATAATTCAACAATTTTAATCTTGCTGAAAGGAGGCAATTAGCTTATGAGACAGATTGCTATTTATGGAAAAGGCGGTATTGGAAAATCAACAACAACTCAAAACACAGTTGCAGCTCTGGCAACTCTTGGTAAAAAGGTAATGATTGTTGGATGTGACCCAAAGGCTGACTCAACACGCCTTATTTTAGGTGTCAAGTCTCAGGTGACGGTTATGGACACTGTGCGAGAGGTGGGTGAAAGCAATGTCAAGCTTGACAAAGTGATGTTCACAGGTTTTGGCGGTGTGAGGTGTGTGGAGTCTGGTGGACCAGAGCCGGGTGTTGGTTGTGCCGGGCGTGGTGTTATTACTGCCATCAATCTTTTAGAAGAGCTTGGTGCATTTACTGATGACCTTGACTTTGTGTTCTACGATGTTCTGGGCGACGTTGTGTGTGGTGGTTTTGCAATGCCAATCAGAGAAGGCAAGGCAAACGAGATATATATTGTTGCATCTGGTGAGATGATGGCACTTTATGCTGCGAACAATATCTGCAGAGGTATCTTGAAATTTGCTGAGACAAGTGGCGTTCGACTTGGCGGAATTATCTGCAACTCAAGAAGAGTGGAAAACGAAAAAGAACTTTTAGAGGCGTTTTGTAAAAAGCTTGGCACACAGCTTATAAAGTTCATTCCACGCGACAACATTGTCCAGAAAGCTGAGATTAACAGAAAAACTGTTATTGAATACGACCCAGAGAGTAATCAAGCAAAAGAATATTTGGACTTGGCAAAAAGGATAATTGAAAATGACATGTTCGTCATTCCAAAACCTATGCCAATGGATGAACTTGAAAAACTCATTGAAGAGTATGGACTGGCAGATTAGAAAAAAGGAGGTTTTGAATAGTTATGAAGATGATACGAGCAATAATTAGGCCAGAGATGCAAGAAAAGGTTGTGAGGGCACTTGACTCAAACGGTTTTGTTTCAATGACAAAGATTGATGTATTTGGGCGTGGAAAACAAAAAGGCATCAAAACAGGGAACATCGTCTATGACGAACTTCCAAAAACAATGATCATGATGGTGGTAGAAGATAGTGACTGCCAAAAAGTGGTTGATATAATCTTGCAAAATGCGTATACCGGCAATTTCGGTGACGGCAAGATATTTATAAGCCCTGTTGAAGAGGCTTATACCATCAGAACGGGAGAAAAAGGTCTGTAGTAAGAAGGAGGTATTTTTTGAAAATGAAAGAGATTGTAGCTATTATCCGAATGAACAAAGTGGGTGTGACAAAAGATGTGTTGGCTGCAGCGGGATATCCCGCTGCCACATTCCAAAAAGTCATGGGGCGTGGCAAACAGCGTGGGCTTGTGGGTGAGGTAAAGGCAGTGGAGGTTGACAAAGCTACAGAGATGGTTCTTTCATCCACCGCTATGGAGTTTATTCCCAAAAGAATGGTTACAATCATCGTAGATGACAGAGATGTTGAAAGAGTTGTCAATATTATTATTGCTGTAAATCGCACAGGTCAAATTGGCGATGGAAAGATATTTGTTCTTCCTGTTGAAGATAGCATAAGAATCAGGACAAGAGAAAAGGGCTATGAGGCCCTGATATAAAAAATCAATCCTATCTTTAAAAAAAGGGAGGTTGACAGTTATGCCATTTGTGACTTTAGACTGTGACAAGTGCATAGAAGAAAGAGGAAAACACACATATATAACTGACAAAAATAATCCTGTTGTACCTTTGTGCAATATAAGAACCATTCCAGGTGACATGACAGAGCGTGGTTGTGCATTTGCAGGAGCAAGAGGTGTTGTTGGAGGACCTGTTAAAGATGTGATTCAGATAGTCCATGGGCCAATTGGCTGTGCATATTATACGTGGTCTTCACGAAGACACCTATCCGATAGTGAATTTCATAGAAAGTATTGCTTTTCAACTGACATGCAAGAAAAAGACATAGTTTTCGGTGGAGAAAAGAAACTTTACAATGCAATAATTGAAGCAAACCAGCAGTTTCCTGAAGCCAAAGCGGTATTTATATATGCAACATGTCCAACTGCCCTAATTGGTGATGATTTAGAAGCTGTTGCTAAAAAAGCTTCAAAAGCAATAGGAAAACCAGTCATTGCATTCAATTCACCGGGTTTTTGCGGTGTTTCTCAGTCTAAAGGTCATCATATCGCAAATCACACAATCTTTGAAAAGATTGTTGGGACAAAAGAACTTGAAGACCCAACACCGTATGACGTTAATATTATAGGCGAGTACAACATTGATGGAGATTATTGGGTGCTTGAGAAGCTATTCACAAAGATTGGCTTGAGGATTATAACAGCATTTACTGGAAACGCTTCTTATGATAATCTGTGCAAGATGCACTATGCAAAGCTCAACATTGTCCACTGCCAGAGGTCAGCAACATATATTGCAAGGCTTATGAAAGAAAAGTACGGCACGCCATTTATCAGGGTAACACTTTTTGGAATTACCGAAACAATTAATTCTCTTAGGGAAATAGGAAAGTTTTTTGGAATTGAGAAAAAGGTGGAAGAAGTGATTGAAGAAGAGCTCGAAAGTATTATGCCAAGGCTTGAGTTTTACAGAGAAAAGCTTCGTGGCAAGCGTGCAATGATTTACGTTGGAGCACCGAGAGTCTGGCACTGGATACCGCTAATGCGTGACCTTGGAATAGAAGTTGTTGCATGTGCTACAACATTTGGGCATGAGGATGACTACGAAAAGATAAACGCAAGAGCAGACGATGGAGTTTTGGTGATCGACAATCCTAACGAGCTTGAACTTGAAGAGGTTATAGAAAAGTACAAACCCGATATATTCCTCACAGGATTGAAAGAGAAATACCTTGCACACAAGATTGGTGTTCCATCTTTGAACTCACATTCTTACGAAAATGGGCCATATGTAGCTTTTGAAGGACTGGTCAATTTTGCAAGAGACCTTTACAAGTCGCTATATGCTCCAGTTTGGAAATTTATTGACAGGAGGTGGGCATCACAATGGCAACAAAACTTGAGAATACGCTAATTTCGAAAGCAAACAGGCATGTTACCATAAATCCTCCAAAGATGTGTCAACCAATTGGTGCAATGTATGCAACGCTTGGTATTGACAAGGCAGTGCCACTTGTTCAAGGTTCTCAAGGATGCTGCACTTATGTTCGATACCAGTTCAATAGACACTTCAAAGAACCTGTGAACATTGCAGTGACATCTTTCCACGAAGATGCGGCTGTGTTTGGCGGAAGGAGAAATCTTATAGAAGGAATAAGAAATCTTATTTTTAGATATGCGCCAAAGGTGATAGGTGTTGTTACAACATGTTCAAGCGAAACCATAGGAGACGATATAGAAGCTTTTATAAAAGAGGCATATAAAAAGGTGAGAGAAGAACTGGGTGATGAGGTTGCACAAAGCGTGTTTGTTGTGCCAATTCATACACCAAGCTACGCAGGAACACATGTAAAAGGCTATGACACAGCAACAATTTCGTATATTAAGTACTTTGCAAAATCAAAAGAACCAAACCAAAAACTATATATTATTCCAGGAATGATTAATCCCGGTGACATCGAAGAGGTAAAACATCTTCTAAATTTAATGGGCATAGAATATTCAGTTTTATTTGATATTTCAAAAACTTTAAACTCACCACTGATGCCTCCAAAACCGCTCTATCCAGAAGGTGGCACACCATGGCAGGAACTTGAAGACTGTGCAAACGGAAAAGCCATCTTAGCTCTTTGTCCTCATGCAGGTGGGTCTGGTGCAAGTTATTTGGAAAGTGAGTTTGGTGTAAAAAGTATTCTTGGTCCGTTCCCGGTTGGAGTAGAAAATACAGATAAGTTTGTCAAAAATGTTGCTTTAGTCTGCGGAATCGAAATTCCAGAGGAAGTCAAAGTTGAAAGAGGTCTTCTTTTAGATGCTATGGCAGATACTTGCCAGTATACAATGCTGAGAAGGGCAGCTGTGTTTGGTGACCCTGACATTGTAATAGCTGTTACCAGGTTTTTGTGTGAACTTGGGATGGATGTAAAGGTGGTGGAGACAGCAACGCCTTCTTCTACCTTTGCCGATGAGATAAAGAAAATCTTTGATGAGTATAACATTGAAGGTGAAATTCTTGTAGACAGCGACCTTTATGAATTTGAATACTTAGCAAAAGAAGCAGGGGTTGAGGTCATACTTGGCAACTCAAAAGCAGTTGAAGTTGCAAAATCAGTAAAATGCCCTGTTGTGAGAATAGGCTTCCCTGTATACGACAGGGTTGGATATTTCAGATACGGAATAACAGGGTATAAAGGGAGTATCTGGCTTTTGGATTTGATTGTAAATACAATCTTGGATTATTCTTATCCGCATGATAAACTTCACCAGTAAACAAGATGAAAAGTGGTGTATTGAAATGGTTATAAAAGCTTTTTTAGATCAAAGACAGGGACACATCAAACAAAGCGGAATACCTCAGTGTTCAAGACCAACAATTCCAGGTGTGATGTCCCAGCGCGCTTGTACCTATTATGGAGCGCGCTGGGTCCTTGCCCCTGTAAGAAATTCAACTCACATTGTGCACGCACCTGTTGACTGTGCATATTATGGTCAGAATGTAAGGAAAAAGAATTATTTAATACTTTCAACTGATATGAATGAAAAGGATGTTATCTTTGGTGCGCATGAAAAGCTTGAAAGGTGTATTGAAGAAGCAGCAAAAATCTTTCCTGAACACAGTTTGATATTTGTATATTCTACATGCACATCTTCTCAAATTGGAGAAGACATAAAGTGGGTTGTAGAAAGAGTAAAAGAAAAAGTACAAAAACCTGTTATCCCTGTTGAGGTTCCTGGGTTTGGAGGGTTTTCTCAATCAGACGGGCACCACATAGCGCAGAGGGCTATTATAAGCTATCTTTCAGGGTATTGCAGAAAAGAAAGTACAAAGCCATTTTCTGTAAACATAATTGGGGAGTACAATGTAGCAGGAGAGACGTTGGTTATAAAAAAACTGTTAGAAAAGATAGGAATAAAGGTTATATGTAGCTATACAGGTGATTGTGATGCAGACCTTATGCAAGAAAGCGTAACTGCTGCGCTTAACTTGCTTGTTTGTAAAAGCTCTGGACTTTTACTTGCTCAGTTTATGAGAGAAAAATACTCTATTCCTTTTGTAGATGTCTCATTCTATGGACTTAGCAATACTATAAATTCTCTTAAAAAAATTTCGAAATTTTTTGGTATTGAACATAAAGTTGAGATGGTCATTTCGGAAGAGTATGAAAAAATAAAAGATAGGCTTGAGAAGTATAAAAAGAAGATTTTTAGCAAAAAAGCGGTTATTCTTCTTGGAGGTTCAAGGATAGGCTTTATGGCTGGTGCATTTAAAGAAGCAGGACTTGAAATTTGTGTATGCGGCAGTCAGTTTGGATGCAATATTGATTATGAGGCTGCACGGTTTGAGCTTCCTTCTGCACTTTTTATTGATGATTTTAACTGTGCAGAAATAGAGGAAATTCTTTTGAGGATAAAGCCTGATGTATTTATTGGTGGAACAAGAGAATGGTATCTTGCACACAAGTTTGGAATACCCTTTTTGGTTCTTCCTCAGGAGACAAAACCCTATGCGTGTTTTGAAGGTTTTTTAAACATGTGTGAGGATTTATCCAAAGAAATACATGCACCTGTATGGAGGTTGATTTGAGATGGAAAGCAGACTTTTGGGTCATCCGTGTTTCAACAAAGATGTTATATATAAAATTGGCAGAATACATCTTCCTGTTGCAAAGTCTTGCAATATAAAATGTAATTACTGTGACAGGAACATATCATGCCTAAACGATCACCACCCTGGCGCATGCTCAAAAGTATTAACTCCTCAAGAGGCGCTTTTAAGGTACAAGGATATCACAAGCAAAGACCAAACTATAAAGATAGTAGGAATTTCTGGACCGGGCGATCCTCTCTTTAATCAAGAAACGTTTGAAACTTTTGAGCTTATAAGAAATTATGACGAACAGGCAGAGTTTTGTATAAGCACAAATGGACTTTTATTAGAAGATTTGGTGGAAGTGCTTTTAAATTACAATGTCAAATATGTGACGGTCACAGTCAACGCAGTAGATAGCAATATTGCTCAGAACATTTATGAATTTGCCATGTACAATGAACTTATATATTTTGGCAAAGAGGCAGCAGAACTCATTGTCCATAAACAGCAATATGGTATCCACAGAGCATCCGAGTTTGGACTTGTGGTGAAGGTAAATACAGTTTTGATACCTGGAATAAATAGCCATCACATTGAGAAGATCGCTGCAAGAGTCAAAGAACTTGGTGCTAAGGTGATGAATATAATGCCGCTCATGCCCTATGCAAAATTTTCTGATATTGAAAAACCATCTTGTAGTGTTCTTGCTCAAGCAAGAGAAAAGTGTAGTAAAATAATTCAGCTTGTGACCCATTGCAGACAGTGCAGGTCGGATGAAGCTGGATTGCTTGTGTGAAAAAGTGGTGGTGGTAAAAAGATGAAGAAAAAGAGAGTGGCAATTGCAACAAGTGATGGAAGACTTGTAAATAGGCATTTTGGAAATAGCGAAAATTTTCTAATAGTTGACCTTTTCAGCGATGGAAGCTGTGAACTTATATGTGTTAGAGAATTTAAAGACAAAGAAGAAGATTGTTCTAATGAACAGAGGATAGAAAAGAGAGTGGTTATGCTAAAAGACTGTGATGTAATTGTAGCAAATAGAGTCGGGCTTTGTGCCTTGGAAAAACTTTCAGACAAAATTGTCTTGGAAAGACAAGGATTTATAAAAGATGCCTTAAAAGAGATTGTAGAGATTTTTATGTAAAGTAAGCTGGTCATGCATTTTGCAAGATGAAAGGAAGATGTAGGAAATGATTAAGAAACTTTTTATTTTTAAGATGCGATGTGTCTATTTTTTTATAATAGCATCTTTTCTCCTATCAACAGTTTCTAATGTATCTTTTAGTAAAGATAAAAACACAAAAGAAAGTTTGATTGTTTTTGTACCTCATACGTTGGAAAGCATTGTAAAAGACATTTCTAAGCAATTCGAAAAACAAAAATCATGTAAAGTTGTTCTAAATGTGGCGGGGACTCATGTGCTTGTTACACAGCTGAAAAATGGAGCAAGGTGTGATGTATTTTTTTCTGCAGACAGAAGGTATATTGATAGTCTAAAAAAGGCCAAATATATAGATAAATACGAAATTTTTGCTAAAACAAAACTCTGTGTTATATCAAGTTCCCCAAGTATAAAAAAGTTTGAGGATATTTCAAAAAAGGGGGCAAGGCTTTGCATAGCTGATCCTGTGTCTCCCATTGGCATGTATACAAAGATGCTAATTGACAAGATAAAAAATGATAACAAGAGTCTTTACAGCGGTATAATAGCCAACATTATTTCGCAGGAGTTTGAGCTCACTGATGTAATTCAAAAAGTAAAGGTTGATGAAGCTGACGCTGGGATTGTTTATTTTCCTGATGCAAAGCTTACAAAGCTCAAGATAATAGACATTCCAGAAAAATATAATGTAGCTACAATACACTATGTTGCAGCTGTTGAGAAAGCTAAAAATCCAAAGTTTGCAAAAGATTTTATATCTTTTATTAAGAGCAAAACCATTGCAAAGCTCTTAAGAGAAAAGGGGTATGAATGATTGGTCTTTTTTAAATAATGCAAAAAGTGTGTGAGCTTGATATGAAAAAGATATTCTTTTTATCAGTACCGTTTTTGCTGTTTTTACTCTTGCCTTTTATAAACCTAATCCTTGTTGTGCCATATACTACATTAATAAATGCTTTAACAAAAGAAGAGACCATAACTGCATTTGGTCTTTCATTTTTTACTGCTGCAATTTGCTCTATTTTAGCATTTTTGCTGTGCACACCGTTTGCCTATTTGCTTTCATCTTTGAAAAAGAAAAATGAGTTTCTGGAGATTTTAATTGATTTGCCAAATGTTCTACCGCCAATCATAACAGGTGTTTTGCTTCTTTTACTTTATGGAAGAATGGGTTTTTTAGGCAGGTATTTGAGCAAAATTGGTTTTGAGATTCCATTTACTACATCTGCGGTTGTACTTGCCCAGCTATTTGTTTCGATGGGATATTATTTAAAAGTTTCATATACTTCATTTTTAGCAGTAGACAAACAGCTCAAAGAAGAAGGATATATCTTAGGATTGGATGAATTGGGGCTTTTGTTTAAAGTGTATTTGCCTGTTTGCAAGAAAGGGATTGTGATAGGGATACTTGGGACCTTCTCACGAGCCCTTGGTGAGTTTGGGGCAACAGTTGTTTTTGCGGGGAATGTTTACGGCAAAACTCAAACAGTTTCTCTTTATATTTATAAGCTTTACGCTCAAAATCAGGATGAAGTTTACTGTGTAAGTTTTATTATGATAGCCATCTCATACCTTCTACTTTATATTACCAAAAAACTTTTGAACAATGTTGATTATTAAAGTTCAAAAAGTAAGAGGAGATGGGGAGTATGATAAAAATTGAAAATGAGGAATATGAAGTTCTATCAAGAAACGCACCAAATTATTTTAAAGATATATTTCCGTACACCTCAATACCAAAGATACCTTTTGAAGATACACCTGTTCTTTTAGATATTCCAGAAACTCTTTGCATTTCAGATAGCACATTCAGAGAAGGTCAGCAAGCAATTTCGTATATAGGAGAAGATAACGTGGAAAGGATTTTTGAATACTTCCATTATATAGATAACGAAACCGGGACAATAGAATACTCAGAATTTTTCCTTTATACAAACTATCACAGACGATGTGTTGAAAAGTGTTTAAAGAAAGGGTTCAAATTTCCACGGGTGGTGGGGTGGGTGAGAGCAAAAAAAGAAGAACTAAAGATTGCTAAAGAGTTGGGGCTTGATGAGGTTGGGATTTTGATGCCAGCATCAGACTATCATATTTACAAAAAGTTTGGCAAGACAAGGTTTGATGTTGCAAAAGAGTATATAGATATAATTGAAGAAGCTCTGGCTTTGAACTTAAAACCAAGGATTCACCTTGAGGATATTACAAGGGCTGATATCCAAAACTTTGTGATACCTTTTATTTTGTTAATTGAAAGTAAAACAAAAAACACAGGGATAGAGATTCGTTATAAACTTTGTGACACATTGGGATTGGGTGTTCCATACGAGTATGCAAGTTTGCCCCGAGGTGTTCCAAGGCTTATAAACGTCTTGCGGCTGCATTGCGGTCTTTCCCATCAAAAGCTTGAATGGCATGGTCACAATGATTTTTATAAAGCCCAGGCAAACGCAGTATGTGCATGGCTGTTTGGAGCATCAACTGTAAATTGTTGTATCAGGGGTGTGGGTGAGAGAACAGGCATAGCTTTATTTGAAATTTTGATTTTTGATCTTATTCAAATAAAAGAAGAGATTAGATTGAAACTTAATTTCGAAGCATATTATGAACTTGAAGAGTTTTTGGAAAAATTTCAATTTGTATAAGTTTTAGATTTGTTTATAAGATACAAGATTTAAAATGTTGAAAGCTATAAAAAATTATGCTAAAATATTTTCAGTATGACTTGGGAAAAAGGCAAAGGGGCCGCAAGAAGAGGTTACCTTTGCCTTTTTTAATATTCAAATCAAATTATTATATTAACGGGAGGATGGTAGGATTATGAAAAGGTTAAGTGTGAAGAGTCTGATTGGAATTGTTCTGGTCTTGATTTTATTAATTTCTCTTTTTACCAGTGTAGAATCTTCGAACACAAAAACAATACGACTTGGTGTAAATCTTGAACTATCAGGCGCAGTTGCACAGTTTGGCCAGAGGAATTTAGAAGGACTTAAAATGGCAATTGAAGAAATAAACAATAAGGGTGGAGTTTTGGGCAAAAAAATTGAGCTCGTGATTTACGACAACAAATCAGACAAAACAGAAGCATTGAATGTTGCTACAAAACTTGCTACAAAAGAAAATGTTTTTGCGATGTTAGGACCAGTTACGTCAGGGGCAACAAAATCAGCCTCTGTTGCTGCGCAGCGTTATAAAATACCTTTAATTTCCTCTACAGCAACAGATGACCTTGTTACAGTAGATGAACGTACAGGAAAAACAAAAGCTTATATTTTTAGGATTTGTTTTAATGACTCGTTCCAGGGTAGTGTTATGGCAAACTTTGCTCTAAAAACCCTCAAAGTCAAAACTGCAGCTGTGATATATGATGCATCTTCAGATTACAGCAAGGGTCTTTATAAGAATTTCAAAGAGGCATTTACAAAAAGTGGAGGGAAACTTGTAGCTGAAGAAGCATTTTCAAAAGGTGAACAAGATTTTAATGGAATATTAACAAAGATAAGAGACAAAAAACCACAAGCAATATTTGCCCCTGTATATTATGATGAGGCAGGACTTATCATCAAACAGGCAAGAGAACTGGGGATGTGGATACCTATTTTGGGTTCTGATGGTTTTGACGATCCAAAAGTTATAGAAAAAGCAGGCAGCAAATATGCAACAAATGTGTTTTTCTCAACACATTATTCTTCTCAAGACACAGACAAAAAAGTTCAGGATTTTAGAAAAAGATATCAGCAAAAGTATAAGATTGAACCAAACGCGCTTTCAGCATTGGGATATGATTTAGGCTATTTCATAGCAGATGCAATAAAAAGAGCGAATTCAACCACTGACAAAGAAAAACTTCGCAGGGCAATTGAAAACACCAAGAACTTTGTTGGTATTACTGGTATAATTTCAATAGATTCAAAACATAATGCTAAAAAGTCAGCTGTAATAATTGAAATCAAAGATGGTGTTCAAAAATTTAAACAAAAATTGAATCCGTAAGAAAGTTCCCCTCTATCGGCTATGGGCTGAGGAGGGGATTTATTTTTGCAAAGTCTTGTATACAGGTATACTTCAGTGATATAATATAAGAGATATTTTTGACAATGACAATCAATATTTTTGGGAGGTTTAAAAGCAAAATGGGTTTGACAGTTGCGCAAAAGATTATAAAGCAGCACTTAGTTAGAGGTGAAATGGTACCTGGAAAAGAGATAGCAATCAGAATTGACCAAACACTTACTCAAGACTCAACAGGTACAATGGCATATCTTCAGTTTGAAGCAATGGGTATTAACAGGGTGAAAACTAAAAGGTCAGTTGCATACATTGACCACAACACTCTTCAGACAGGACCTGAGAATGCAGACGATCATCTTTACATACAGACTGTTGCCAAAAAATATGGTATATACTTTTCCAAGCCAGGAAATGGAATCTGTCACCAGGTTCATCTTGAAAGGTTTGCAGTCCCAGGTCAAACACTTTTGGGTTCAGACAGCCACACTCCAACAGCTGGTGGAATAGGCATGCTTGCAATTGGCGCAGGTGGTTTGGATGTTGCCGTTGCAATGGGTGGGGGCGAATATTACTTAATTATGCCAAAGATTGTAAAAGTAATTCTCAAAGGCAAGCTACAACCTTGGGTTTCTGCAAAGGATATTATTTTGGAACTTTTAAGAAGGCTCACAGTTAAAGGTGGTGTGGGCAAGATTTTTGAATACACAGGTGAGGGTATAAAGACTTTATCTATACCAGAAAGAGCCACGATTACAAATATGGGGGCTGAACTTGGTGCAACAACTTCTATATTCCCATCTGATGAAGTGACATACGAATTTTTGAAGGCACAAGGAAGAGAGGCTGACTTTGTTGAGATTTTGCCCGATCCCGATGCACAGTATGATGAGGAGATTGAGATAGATTTATCGAGCTTGGTGCCACTTGCAGCATGTCCGCACAGTCCTGACAATGTTGTGCCTGTGAGTGAGTTAAAAGGTATAAAGGTTGACCAGATTGCAATTGGAAGCTGTACAAATTCATCTTACAAAGACCTCATGAAGGTTGCAAAGATTTTGGAAGGGAAAACCATTGCAGAGCATGTATCACTTGTCATATCTCCAGGGTCAAAACAGGTATTGAGTATGCTTGCTCAAAATGGTGCGCTGGCATCAATGGTTGGAGCAGGTGCACGGATTTTAGAGTGTGCGTGTGGTCCTTGTATAGGAATGGGGCAAGCACCAAGAACAGGGGGTATTTCGCTCAGAACTTTTAACAGAAACTTTGAAGGTAGAAGTGGCACACCTTCTGCTCAAGTTTACCTTGTATCTCCTGAAACTGCTGCAGCATCAGCAATTACAGGATATATCACAGACCCGCGGACCCTTGGTGATGAACCAGAAGTTGAAATGCCAAAAAGATTTCTTATAAATGACAACTTAATAGTGCCACCTGCTGAAAATCCTGACGAGGTTGAGGTTATAAGAGGACCTAATATAAAACCATTCCCGCAAGGAAAACCTTTGCCAGATATTGTTGTGGGAAAAGTGCTGATAAAGCTTGGAGACAATATCACAACAGACCACATTATGCCTTCAAATGCAAAGCTTTTGCCGTACAGGTCAAACATTCCGTATTTGTCTGACTACTGCTTGACACCATGCGATCCTGATTTTCCTAAAAAAGCACGCGAAAATGGCGGCGGGTTTATAGTAGGTGGAGTAAACTATGGACAGGGGTCATCCAGAGAACATGCAGCACTTGTACCACTTTATTTGGGTATAAAAGGGGTTTTGGCGAAGAGCTTTGCTCGAATTCACATGGCAAATTTGATTAACAATGGAATCATTCCAATGGTGTTTGAAAATCCGAGTGATTATGATACAATTGAAGAGTTGGATGAGCTCAAAATTGAAAATGCAAGAGAGCAGATAGAAAAAAGTGATGTTTTAATAATTGAAAATGTCACAAAAGGACTAAAATACAAAATGATTTTAAACCTGACAGACAGACAACGTCAGATGATTTTGCATGGCGGGCTTTTAAACCTCACCAAAGCTATGGGTATGAAATAAATAATGAAGAGGGGAGTTTAATCCCCTCTTTATTGAGATTATTACAAATCTTGATATGAGGAGGACAGATGATGTCATATAGAATCACACTTATTCCTGGCGATGGTATTGGGCCAGAGGTCACAGAGGCAGCACGAAGAGTTTTGGATGCATCAGGTGTAAAAATAGAGTGGGAAGTTGTGGAAGCTGGCGAAAAGGTTATGCAGGAGTATGGGACGCCACTTCCTGACCATGTTTTGGAAAGTGTAAAGAAAAATAAGGTTGCACTAAAAGGTCCTATTACAACACCAGTCGGGACAGGGTTTAGAAGTGTGAATGTTGCGCTCAGACAAGCTCTTAACCTCTATGCAAATGTAAGACCTGTCAAATCTTACGAAGGTGTCCCTTCAAAATACACAAATGTGGATTTAATCATTGTGAGAGAAAATACAGAAGACCTTTATGCAGGTATTGAATATATGGCTGGCGATGATGCGGCAGTTGGTGTTAAAATAATAACAAGAAGAGCAAGTGAGAGGATTGTAAAATATGCATTTGAACTTGCAAGAAGAGAAAAGAGAAGAAAAGTCACAGCTGTGCATAAAGCAAATATTCAAAAGCTCACTGATGGTTTGTTTTTAGAATGTGCAAGAAAAGTTGCGCAGGATTATCCAGATATAGAGTTTGAAGATATGATTGTTGATGCAATGAGCATGAAGCTTGTTCAAAGCCCAGAAAACTATGATGTTTTGGTGATGCCAAACATGTACGGAGATATTCTGTCAGACTTAGCAGCTGGGCTTGTGGGAGGACTTGGTATTGCGCCAGGTGCTAACATTGGCGAAGATGGAGCAGTATTTGAGCCAATCCATGGTTCTGCGCCAAAAAGAGCAGGACAGAACTTAGCAAACCCAACCGCAACCATACTTTCTGGTGTCATGATGCTAAGGTACTTGGGCGAACTTGAAGCAGCTGACAGAGTTGAGAAGGCAGTGGCTAAAGTTATAAAAGAAGGTAAAGAGGTTACATATGATCTTGGAGGTTCAACAGGAACAAAAGAGTTTGCAGATGCTGTCATACGCGAAATGGAAAGAATATAAAAATTTGGATTTTGAAGGTGGTTTTTTATGGTATATAGTTATTCAGATGACAAAGACTCAAGATATTCTCCTTTATATGAAAAAATTTTTGAAGTTATAAAAGAAAAGATTTTGATGGGAGTATTAAAACCTGGAGACCCGCTTGTTGAAGTAAAACTTGCAGAAGAGCTTGGAGTTTCTCGAACACCTATAAGAGAGGCGCTGCGCCAGCTTGAACTTGAAGGACTTGTATATTCAATTCCTCACAAAGGTGCGTTTGTGGCAGTTGTGACTGCTCAGGACATAGAGGATATATACACAATAAGAATGCTTTTAGACGGACTTGCTGCGCGCTGGGCTGCACAGAAAATTACAAAAGATGAAGAAGACGAGCTTACTGAAATTATAACTCTTATGGAACTTTATACAAAGAAAAAAGATGTTCCAAAGGTTATGAAAACAGATTCGCAGTTTCACCAGCTCATTTACAAAGCATCAAAGAGCAAGCCGCTTGAGCATGTTTTATCCACATTCCATAGCTATATAATAAGGGCAAGAGCAACTTCTTTTGAGACACCTGGCAGACTTGAGGAGGCTATGGAGGAACACAAGCTTATATTTGATGCAATAGTCAGCAGAGACCCTGATAAGGCTGAAGAATATATGAAACTTCATGTTAAAAACGCAGCAAAAAATCTAATTGAACAAAAGAAGAGTGAAGAAAAAACAGCAGCAGGGAAATAAGCATTTTCCCTGCTTATTTTTTTAGGTATTAGTTTTTTTTAAAGTGGAAGAATACAAAATAAAAAGCGAAAAGGAGAGAAACTTTTATTAATATGAAGATTGAAAAGATTAAAGTTTACAATTACAGAAATATATACTCAGACAAAAAAGTTATAGTATTAAAGGTAAAAGGAGACATCGAAGAAGCAAAAAACTTTGCAAAGCTTTGTATCCATATTCAAAACCTTTTAGGATATAACTTGGTTGAGTACAGTGAATGTTTAGATTTTGATGACTATATAGAAGTTGTAATTGAACATGACAATCAAATGCTTGTACACAAGGTCATAGAGTTTGCTTTAGAGTGTATAGAAAAAGGATTTGAGCCTGAACATTTTCCTGACAAGATTTCAAAATTAAAGAAACTTACAATTGAAACAGAACTTTCACCCAATACGAGGCTTTTAAAGAATGCTTGTATGAAAAGAGGCATTAGATTTACAAGAATCGGATATACTGATACATTTATGCTTGGTGAGGGAAAGTATGCAAAACTTTTTTCGTCTATTATAAGTGAACAGGACTTTAGCAAAGTTGGTTTGGCTGGTGACAGAGAACTTTTTCGGAGGTTTTTAAAGCTTTATTCTTTTCCTGTTGTACCATTTGATATAGTTTTTACATCTGACCAATTAATAGACAGTATAAAAAAATTAGGCTTTCCAGTTTCAATAAAAGGTTGTAGAAAAGATTCTCCCAATATAGGTAATATCAGAACAAATCAACAAGCATTAGAAGCATTTGATATGGTCAAAAGTATTGAAAATAGAGTAATTGTTGAGAGATATGTGCCAGGTAAAAGCTACAAGATCCTGGTTGTAAATGGAAAAGTTGTGGCAGCTATTGAAAGAACCTCTCCATACATTATAGGCGATGGTAAGAGGAGAATTTCAGAACTTTTAGACCAAGGTGAGAGAAGTAATAAACATATTCAAAAGAATATTTTAAAACAAGGTTTTACGTTAGATGATATTTTACCGAAAGGAATGAAGGTTTTCTTAAAGGAACCGAGTAGTTTTAAAACAGGATGTATAACTACAGATGTTACAGAAAAGGTAGCATACGAAAACCAACAGCTTTTTATTAAGATTGCAGAAAAGTTTGGATATATAGTGACCATTATAGACTTTGTTACAGAAGATATTTCCCTACCATATTCGGTTGTTGGAGGATATGTTGTTGATGTTGAGACAAGTTGCGACCTTCGTATATTTTCACAGACGTGCAACTGCGATATTTTCAACACTATTTTGGATGTGTATTTTGAAAAGATGCCAAATCCTGCTGTACCGATAATAGCTGTGTCAGGGACTTATGGGAAAAGCACAATTTTGCAAATAATGAGGTACATTTTACAAAGATGTGGTTTGGAAACATCAATTGATAGTGAAATCGAAAATTTCTATCTCAGAAATTTTGAAGACTTGTCAGACATAAAACTCGTTGAATTCAATCCAGAAAAGTGTATTGAGGAGATAGAGATAGAACCTTACGTAGGTATTATTACCAATACATTTTTCCAAAACCAGATAGAAAGAAACCTTTTGTTTTGTAAAAGTATTAAAGAAGATGGGTATTTAATTATGAACATCAACGATGCTTATAAATACCTATACAGTGCAAAAGCCAGATGTAAGATTGTATTTACATCTATCTCGAATCATCATCCAGATTTAAAGGCTCATATAGAAATGAAAAAGCCATGTGTGTATCTGGATAATGATGTTGTGAAGATTTTTGATGGTCAACAGATTTTTTCATTTTGCAACATCAAGGAGATTCCGTACTCATACGAAGGCAAGCTTATGTTTGCGGTTGACAATATTCTCCAGACGATTGCAGCGCTATATTTTTACGGCGTTGATATTGAGATTATATATAAATTTCTGACTGAGTACAAGAATGATTCACATCAAAATCCAGGGAAGTTTAATATATTTGATATAAATGGTGTAAAAGTAATTATTGATAGCGTTAACAAAAAGGAACATATAAAAATTCTTACTTTGAGCCTCAACTCAATTGGAATTAAAAATCTTTATTTTGTGTGCGAAGAAGGTAAAGAACAAAATTTGGATTTTATAGAAGACAGAAGTAAAATTATATATAAAAGAATAACAAAATTTGCAGATGTGGTTGAGATGGTATCTGAGGGCATAAAAAAGGCAAAGAAGGGAGATGGTGTTTTTATCATTCTGCCAGAGCCATTAAATAGAGATATTACGTTTGAAATAAGAGAGGCACTGGCAAAAAGGAAAAAGAATTTCGTAAACAATGCTTGAAAAACGAAATAAAGTTTAGTATCATATCCACTATGAAAAGTTTTTAAAATTTATGGTGATTAGGAGTTGATTTTGTTATGAGCCTACCACAGGTGTTCAAATATAGAGGGAGAGAGGTTTATAAAATTCGAAATAACCTTATCCACTATGGAAATCCAGACGACAAATTTGTTGCGGTGTTTGTTGTTCTGGGAACAGAAGATTACAAAGGATATAAAATATCTTCACCTATTTCGGTTGAACTTCAGATAAACAATCCAAAGCTCACTGTTAGAGAAAGAGTTGTGAAAAAAGCTGAGGCAGACAATCTTTACAAGGCACTTGAACTTGCTCATGTATGGCTTGTTCAGGCTAACGGCAAGTAAATTTTAGCAGTTGATTTTATAAGGTTTTGAGAGTATAATAGAATTGGCTGTGCTATGACGGGGAGGTAGCGGTGCCCTGTAACCCGCAATCCGCTAAAGCGGGGTCGAATAGCCAGACTGAGGTATAACCCTTTTGGCATTGAGGGCAGGCCGGGGTGAGGATGGTTGTGTCCTGCGCAACGCGAAGGCTGTGAACCCCGCCAGGTCCGGAAGGAAGCAACGGTAAGCAGTTTTTTGCGTGTGCCGCAGGGGTGCATGACAGGAGCCTGGCAGGTCTGCTATTTCACCAGGAGGGTTATATCGAAGCTGGTTGCACAGCCATTTTATTTTTGTCTTTTTCCAGGAATAAAAATCTAAAAGTAAATAATTTTATTGACAGGTACTTAGATTTAGAATATAATATAGAAAAGTATAACAGAGGTTTACAAAGGGAGGATAAGATACAAATGATAGTTCTTGAAGGACATGAACTTGTGACCTCCCATGCTATAACTGTTCTAAAACCCTATGTGGGAGAGGCTCATCTTATCTCAAGTATTCTAGTTCTTACACGACTTCTCGAACTTGAGAGGTTTTCTTTTTTTGGTTCTGAAAAGGTTTACCAGCGACTCAAAAAACTTCTTTTCCCAAACGTTTGCGTAGAGTTCTGGCAAGAATCCTTTGATGTTGCGTTTATCGATGTTACTACTATAAAAAACCACTTTGTAGATTTAAAACATTTAAAAGCTTGGAGTGAGACTTTGCATGCAAACAAAAAAATTTTGCTCTACGAGCTTTTTGCAGAAGGAAGTTTGCTCTTTGACTTGAGTAGTTTCATTTTAATTTCTGATGAGATGTTCAAAGTTGAATAATAAAAGAATTGGTCGAAAACCAAGGGAGATTTTGAAAAGTCTCCCTTTTAAATTTTATATGAAGTAGAGTATAATAAAAATCAATCCCACTTTTCAAGGAATATATTATTATGTGGGCGAATAAGAAATTTAAATGAAGGAATGATAAATTGATGAGTTCTCAGTTGGAATTCTGTCTTTATAAGCTTTTTGAAATGGTTGGTGTTGTCGCTATAAGTGGCATATTTATTGTTTCTGTTTTTTTAGGGAAGGAACTAAAAAATACATTGATTTATAGCTTTGGGAAGATATTTTTGTCACTTGTTATTTTAAAGTTTTTGTATGTACTAAACTTAGAAAAAGATGTTATAAACAAAGTTGAAAGAGTCCAGGCTCTTGTTTTTTTAAATATAACTTTAAAATTTTTAATGATATATGCACTTATATTTTCAGTTCTGTGCCAAGAAAAACTAAAAAAGTTTTTAGAAAAAACTGCAATTTTAATCAATATAGGTATAACAATGATAGTTTTTTTTGTGTTTGAAAAAATAAGAAACTCAAAATATTTAGTTTTTCTGACTTCTCAAATAACTGCCACAAACGTTTATATTTTTTGTGAAACAGTAGTTGCAATTGGAATTTTGATTTTATTATATTTAAGCTTTACAAATTTTTATTTCAAACAAACAAAAAGTTTTAGAATATTTGTTTTAACATTTGCTGCAGGAGAAGTTTTTTTGGCCATATTGAAAAGAAGAGGAATTTTATATACAGAAGCAATTCAAAACGGTGCTTTGCTTTATCTTTTTATTGCAATTTTCCTTGCAGTTGCAATGCAGAGGTTCAGGTTTTTACACAGTTTATCAAAATTTAGCACTGAAGTGTTAAAAGAAAGGCTTGATGTACAGAAGAGTTTTGAGCTTCTTGTAGAGTTTGTATATGAGGCGTATTCAAAGATATTTCCAAGGATGTGTTTTTATTACTGGCATGAAGATGATAACTACAGGCTTGTGGTATTTAAAGATGAAGACAAACAAAATAGTAATATAAGTTCAGACCTTCAAATTAAAGCAAGTCAAGAACTTTTGCAACTCAATAGAATTAATACCTTTACTATTGAAGACTTTGGGAGACTTTTTGACTGTGAAACTTTAGAAACTGTGAATTCTGAGATTTTCAAAATTGCCGTATTTGTTCCTGTTTTGATGTATAATAAACTTGTTGGATTTTTGATTTGTTATTCTAAGCTTAAAGACTTTAATCTTACAGATGAGATAAAGGATGGACTTACTATTTTTATGAATTTTTCCCAAGCTCTTCTTTTTCAAATTGATAGAATTGAAAAAATTAAAAATCTATCAACAGAAGATGAGCTGACAGGAATATATAATAGGAGATATTTTATGAAAGAGCTTATTTTGGAATCAATATCTGCAGATAGGTACAAAAGCAAGTTTTGTATAGCTTTCTTTGATATGGATAATTTGAAGCTTTTGAATGATTTTTATGGACACAGTGTGGGTGACAAAGCTATCAGGATGATAGGAAGGATTATAAGAGATAATATCAGAAAAACAGATATTCCTGCAAGGCTTGGTGGAGACGAGTTTGCAGTCATATTTAAAAATTGCAGTAAAGAGGTAATAGAAGATAGAATAAGTACAATAAAGCACCTTATAGAAAAAGAATCTGAACAGCAACTTCCAAAAAAGATAAAAGTAAGTTGTGGAATTGCCGTATATCCTGACGATACCACAAGTCTTGATGAACTTTTGAAGATTGCAGACTTAAGAATGTATGAAGAAAAACTAAAAAACAAGGAAGGTGACTTTGATGGGAAAACAAAGTAATACAGCAAAAGTCTTTTTTGAAGACGCAAACGTATATGAAGAGGTAGAATTGGGCACAAATCTTTTGACTTTTGTTCCTAAATTTGAATGTTACTTTAAATCTCCAATAGTTGCAGCAAAGGTGGACAATGAGATTAAAGAATTAAAATATGTAATTCATAGGGATTGTAGAGTAAAGTTTATTGATATGACACAGGAAGATGGTATGAGAATTTATAGAAGAAGTCTCATTTTTGTTTTAATAGTTGCAACAAGGATGCTTTTTGAGGAAACTATAAATGTTCAGCATTCTCTATCAAAAGGACTTTATTGTGAGGTTGAAAACAAAAAATTGACACCTGAAGATATAAATCTTATAAAACAACAAATGAAATGGATAATAGAACAGGATTTTCAATTTAAAAGAGAAAAGGTGTTAAAAGAGGATGCAGTTAAGCTTTTTGAAGAGAAAGGATTTTACGATAAAGCAAGAACAATAAAGTTTTCAGAAAACAACTATGTTTACATTTACTATTGTGGGGATTATGTTGATTATTTTTATGGACATCTTGTGCCCTCTACAGGATATCTAAAAATTTTTGATCTAATTCAATATCATGATGGTATGGTACTTTTGTATCCAGACAAAACAGACCCGTTTAAGCTTCAAGAGTTTGTTGAGAATAAAAAATTGTTTACAGTCTACCATGAATATAAAAACTGGGGCAAAATACTTGGAGTAAGCAGCATCGGTGAGCTCAATGAGGTGATAGCAAGCGGAAAAATAAGAGAATTTATAAGGGTTTCAGAAGCTCTGCACGAAAAAAAGATAGCATACTTAGCTGACCAGATTTCCCAAAATCAGCAGATAAAAGTTGTTTTGATATCAGGACCATCGTCCTCTGGGAAAACAACATTTGCACAGAGGCTTTCTATCCAACTTAAAGTAAATGGCAAAAATCCTGTTTATATAGGACTTGACGACTATTTCTTTGAAGATAGAGTTCCGCTTGACGAAAACGGCAAGCCTGACTATGAGTCCATTGAAGCTATTGATGTGGAGCTTTTTAACAAACAGCTAAAAGATTTGATTGATGGTAAAGAGGTTGTTCTGCCACGGTTTAATTTCATAGAACGTAAAAGGACGTTTGAAAGAACTGTGAAGCTTGAAAAGAACGATATAATAATAATTGAAGGGATACATGGATTAAATAATGCTCTTACTCCAATGATACCTGATGAAAACAAATTTAAAATATACGTAAGTGCCCTGACACACCTGAACCTTGACAAGCACAACAGAATCCAAACTACAGACTACAGGATATTAAGAAGAATTGTAAGAGATGCCAGGACAAGAGGCGCATCTGCTAAAAGAACAATTTCTATGTGGCCGTCTGTCAGAAACGGCGAGGAGAAAAACATTTTTCCATACCAAGAGATGGCAGATGCCATGTTCAATTCAGCTTTGATCTATGAGCTTGCAGTTTTGAAAAAATATGCTGTTCCACTACTTAAGACAATCACAAGAGAAGATGAGGAATATAGCGAAGCGCAGAGGCTTTTGCATTTTTTGAGTTTTATCCTTACAATTGAGGACGAAAGAGAAATTCCACCACAATCCATCATAAGAGAGTTCATTGGAGGGTCTTGTTTTTATGACTTCTAAGAAGAAAAAGGGCTTTTTTGGGGGATTTCCCCTCAAGCCCCTTATTTTTTAGAATGTCACATTTGTTGAGAAGTTATTAGAGTTCTGATTTGTTCCCTGATTTGGCCAAAATCCTTTCATTCTTGTACCAAATCCGCGCATCATGGTGCCGTCCATTCCTGCTGCACCTTTGAATTTTCTGCCAAATCCTCGTGGAGCAAATTCCTTTGAAAGATCCCAGTTTGAAATTTTTGTTTTGATAGCTTCTTTCATTTTGTCTGCCTGGTCTTTTGTTATTTTACCTTCTTGTAAGAGTTTATCAATTTTCGAAGTCTGCATTGAGATTAGTTTGTTTTTGAAGTCCGACTCAAGAATATTCTTGGACTTGATTAAGTCTGCAATGGTCTTTCCACTTTTCAGCTCATTTAAAAGGCTATCTTTTGTCATACCAAGGATTGTTGCAATATCACTTAACATGTCAAGGTTGTAAAAGTCTTTTAAGAATGCTTTGAATTTAAAACCAATGAAAGGAAGCTTTCCGTCCCAACTGTCTATTTTCTGTTTTAAGTTCTGTTTTAACTGGGTTGCTTTGTCATTTGTTATTTTGTTATTTTTAACAGCATCATCAATCTTTGCATAAAGACTTTCTAAAAGTTTTGATTTGAACTGGTCAAGTGTTAGACCTTTATCCTTTAAGATATCTGTGAAGGACTTTCCACTCTGAATTTGTTTTTGAATATCCTCTTTTTTCATGCCAAGGATACTTTCAATTGTGCCAGCGATGTCAAGGTTTATACCAGCAGTATCTTTTCCAAATTTTCCAAAACAAAGCTTTGTAAGATTGCCCTTGAAAGCTAGTGGAAGACTTGCTTTTGAAGAACCTGCAAATGCAAGGCTTACACTTAAAATCAGGATTGCAATAAGTCCTATACCAATTATTGTCTTTATCCTTTTCACTGAAAAATCACCTCTTTTTATTTTGAATTTTTCTTTCAATTATATTATCCCACATAAAATTGGGTTTTGTGTTTCGCAATTGTAAAAATATTTTTAAGGAAAATTTTTACACAAAGATATGTTTTTAAATGGATAGCAAAAGGGTATATTAGAATAGAAAAAACTTTTAAAAAGGATGGTGAAAATAAAAGATGAAGTATATAGTGATTGGTGCTGTCGCAGGTGGGATGACAGCTGCAATGAAGATAAGACGAAATGATGACAAAGCTGAGATTATTGTATATGACAAAGACACTGACATATCATATTCTGGTTGTTCTCTTGCATACTATATTTCGGGGGCGATAGATAACAGGAAAAGCATTGTTCCAAGAGATAAACAATATTTTAAGAAGTTTAATGTTGATGTAAAAACAGCTCATGAGGTTTTAAAAGTTGACACACAAAATAATAAGGTGATTGTCAAGGATTTAAATACTGGTAATGTTTTTGAGGATGGTTTTGACAAATTAATTATAGCAACAGGAGCACATCCTGTGATACCTCAGATTGATGGTATAGAACTTGAAGGCATATTTGTACTTCGAAATGTCAAGGATGCAGATAGAATAAAAGAGTTTATAAATACTTATTTTCCTAAGAAAGCCTTGATAGTTGGTGGCGGGTATATTGGACTTGAAATGGCCGAAGCTCTGAAAATTTTAGGAATGGATATACTTATTGTTGAAAAACAGGAAAATATTCTTTCTAATTTAGACAGTGATATGGCAAGGCTTGTTGAGAGCTATCTTGAAGAAAAAGATGTTATGATAAAAAAGAACACGTCAGTTTTGAGGTTTGAAGGAGACAAGAGAGTAAAAAGAGCTATTTTGAGCGACGGTAGTAAAATAGAGGCAGACTTTGTTTTGCTTGCAGTGGGAGTAAGACCTTCTACCCAGTTTTTGGAAGGAAGTGGAATACACCTTTTGCCAAATGGATCTATTCAGGTTGATGAGTATATGAGAACAAACATTGATGGAATCTTTGCGGCAGGTGACTGTGCTTCAGTGTATTTTAAGCTAAATGGCAAAACTATATACATGCCACTTGGATCTACTGCTAACAAAATGGGAAGGATAGCAGGTGAAAATGCAACAGGTGGGAGCATGAAGTTCAGTGGTATTTTGGCAACATCAATTTTCAAAGTATTTGACCTTACAGTTGCGCAAACAGGTTACACAGAAAAAATGGCACAGCAAGATGGAATTGAATATGAGGTAGGTCACATTACAAAACCACATATCACAACAGCATATCCAGGGGCTGAAAAAATGACAATAAAAGCTTTGGCAGAACTTTCCTCTCGAAAGGTTATAGGTGCTCAAATTGTTGGTACAAAAGGAGTTGACAAAAGAATTGATGTCTTGGCAACAGCAATCTTTGCAGGGCTTACAACAGATGACCTTTTCCAGCTTGATTTAGCATATGCACCACCATTTTCATCTGCAAAGGACCCTGTTCACTATGTTGGTATGGTTATGTCAAACTTTCTTGACAAGAGAAAATTTAATTGTACGCAGGAAAAACTTTTGGAAAAGATGCAAAAAGGAGAAGATTTTGTTGTTCTGGATGTTCGAACACCTGATCAGTATAAAATCAAGCATATAAAAGGTGCTGTAAATATTCCTCTTGAGATGTTGCAAAATAAAATGAATCTGCTTCCAAAAGACAAGCAGATAATTGTATACTGTAACAGCGGGGTAAGTTCAAATATTGCCCAAAATATCCTTCAGCAAAACGGGTTTAGAAAGGTTTATAACCTCTCAGGCGGAATTTCAAACGTGACTTTGGATCAGCTGCTTGAAAAAAATACTTCAGACTCTTTTCCTTCTTCTCCATAGCTTTAAAAATATGGTCCATGCTAATATTACAATAAAAACCAACACTAAGATGGCAAGCCAGAAAAGATGTGTGTCTTTTTTGTAAAGGAATTTGAAAAAACTATACCCATACCAATAAAAGTACACATAAAATGTTGCCCAGAGAGTATTTCCAATAAATGAAGATATAACATATTCATAGAAATTCATTTTACTAATTCCTGCCAAGAAAATAACGGGGGTACGAGGAATGCCTATTATTCTTGCTACTGGCACAGCAAATATTCCATACTTTATAAAAAAGTTATTGACGCTCTCAAGCGTCTCTTTTTTTATTCTCAAAAGCCTTTCAAAAAAACTTATTATTTTCTTTCTTCCACTTCTAAGAAGAAGGTTCACAACAACATTTCCACAAAGATTTCCCAGAGATATTACCATTATCAATGTAAAAGGTGTAAATTTGTGAAAGTTTAAAAGTGCTACTGCGCCAAGGTAAGCAATCTGGGTAGGGAATGGAATTCCAAGCCCTTCCACAGCCAATATCAAAAATATTCCCCAAAGACCGAAATTGTCAACCATGTATTTCAAAAATTCAATCATATTTTCATCATCTCTTAAAACAAGTTTTTACATTATCTATTTTACTCTTTTTTTCATAGAATAAACAGAAAGATAAACTTTGGATTTGTATATAAGACTTTTTTGAAATTTTGTAAAATACAAAAAAGAAAATTCAAACCAATAAAATACTTTCAAGGAACACAAATGGCATAAAAATTAGTTTAAAGTTGATAAAATTTTTGTATAGAATATGGGCAAAAGGTATAAAATTCATATATGAAAGGTGTTGCAAGTCAAGAAAATTTCTTGACTTTTAAGGTGATTTGACAAAAAATTTTTTTTAAATTAAAATAACAAAGAAGTTTTTTAGAAAACAAATCCATTTTGTAGGAGGTTGATTATGAATAAACTGAGGTGCCTTGTGGCAAGGCCAAGGGATATGAAGAAGCTTATCCTGGCTTTTGTCATTGTATTTGTTTTGTCAGTTCTGCTTGGCGCTATGACTGCACAGGCACTGGTGAAAGAAGTTAGCATAACAATTGACGGTAAGACATTTTATTATAAAACAATTAAGTCCACTGTAAGAGAGGTTTTAGAAGAAAATCAAATTCACCTGACTAAAGATGACTATATCTCGCCATCTTTGGATTCAAAGATAGATGAAAATACCCAGATTATAATAAAAAGATCTTTTGAAGTGAAAATACTTGTTGGTAACGAGGAAAAAGTTGTATATATTCCAAGCGGTACTGTTGAGGATGCAATCAAAAAAGCAGGGATTGTTCTTGGGAAGTTAGACAGGGTAAATCTGCCTCTTTCTCAGCTTCTTGACAAGCCTACTGTCATTAAAATTACTAAGGTAACAGAGAAGGTGGTCGTAGAAAAACAAAAGATACCTTTCAGTACAGTGACAAAAACAAACTACAATATGGACTATGGAAAGCAAAAGGTTGTCCAGCAAGGGCAAGATGGTATCAAAGAAATAAGATACAAAGTTGTTTTGGAAAATGGTAAAGAAGTTGAGAGAAAGTTGATTGAGGAAAAAGTTGTTAAACCTCAGAAGCCGAGGATTGTTGAAGTAGGAAGTATAAGGTGGTTCAAGACGTCAAGAGGAGAGGTTGTCAGATACAGAAAAGTTTATACAATGATAGCAACTGCATATTCTTTGACTCCCAGTGACACAGGAAAAAGTCCATCTCACCCCGACTATGGCAGGACTGCAACGGGTCACAAAGTAAAGCGCGGTGTTGTTGCGGTTGACCCGCGGGTAATTCCGCTTGGCACAAGGCTGTATGTGGAAGGGTATGGTTTTGCAACAGCTCTTGATACAGGTTCTGCTATCAAGGGGAACAGGATAGATGTGTTTGTCGAAAAGGATGCGTATAAATTTGGTGTGCGGCGTGTAAAAGTTTATGTGCTGGCAAACTAAAAAATTAGACAAAAAACAAGGCCTCCTTGACAAAAAGGAGGCTCTTTTGTTGTTAAAATGTAACATATCATTTTCAAAAATTTAGGTAAAGAAAAGTTCAGGTTATTTTTTCAATTGAAATTTTCAAAACTTGAATTAAAATTATGTGTTGAAGTTTCAAAAGACAATCATATGATAAAGAACCAGAGGGGGCGCAGGATACTTTTATGTTTAAACTTCAAAGAGTGACTGATAAACCAGTTTTAAAGCCAAAACATGAAAATGAGTGGGAAAGAAGTGCAGTTTTCAACGCTGCAGCAATATATCACAGAGGACTTTTTCATTTAATTTACAGGGCTACAAACATCCCACCTCACAAGGATTATGGTGAATATGTGTCTACAATAGGATACGCTGTATCAACAGATGGAATTAACTTTTACAGACTTGATAAGCCTATAATGGTGGCAGAAAACGAACAGGAAAGAAGAGGGATTGAAGACCCGCGTATAGTTGAAATTGATGGAACATTTTATATGACATATACAGGTTTTGGCGGAAGATATGATGGCGATTTTAGAATAATGATAGCGAAATCAAAAAATCTTATAAAATGGGAGAGAATGGGGATTGCACTTGACGAACCAAACAAAGATGCAGCACTTTTCCCAGAAAAGATAAACGGCAGGTATGTTATGTTTCACAGAAGATATCCAAATATGTGGCTTGCATTTTCTGACGATATGATAAATTGGACAGACCATGTTCAGATAATGACTGTAAGAGAAAATTCGTGGGAAAGTAGCCGCATAGGTATTGCAGGACCACCAATAAAGGTCAAATTTGGCTGGCTGGTAATTTACCATGCAGCAGACCACAAAAACGTTTACAGGCTTGGAGCAGTTCTTTTGGATGCAAAGGACCCAACAAAGATTCTGTCTCGTTTTTCAGAGCCAATTTTGGAGCCTGAACTTTCATGGGAAGTTGATGGATACATACCTAATGTGGTTTTCAGCTGTGGTCATGCAGAGGTTGGCGATGAGGTCTGGGTATACTATGGTGGTGCTGACACTGTAATTGGAGTTGCAAAATTTAATAAAGAGAAGATAAAATTTGATTGAAGTATCTTTCAATTTAGTGATAAACTTTATAATAGAAAATCCAAAACTTTATCAAAGAGGGTTTAAAAAAGACAATGAAAGCAGCCATATTTTATGGTAAGAGAAACTTAAAAGTAGAAGATGTTACCTTGCCAGCAATAAAAGAAGGAGAGATTTTAGTCAAGGTTGAGGCATGTGGCATTTGCGGCACAGATATCCATATATTCAATGGCGAAGAAGGGTCTGCAAAGGTCACACCGCCGGTAGTGTTGGGTCATGAGTTTTGTGGCACTGTTGTTGAGACAAAATCTAAACTTTTCAATGTAGGAGACAAGGTGAGTATTGATCCTAACATCTACTGTGGAGTGTGTAAGTTTTGTAAAAGTGGAAGACCTCAGCTTTGCGAAAATTTAACAGCGCTTGGTGTGAACATAAACGGTGGGTTTGCACAATATGCCGCTGTGCCAGAAAAACAGGCGATAAAATTTGATAATATAGATTTTGCTGAGGCGGCACTGGCAGAGCCTCTGGCTTGCTGTCTTCATGGACTTAATAGAATAAAGATTTTTCCCACCGACAAAGTTTTGATAATAGGTTTTGGTCCAATTGGTCTTATAATGCTTGAGCTTATAAAAATGTATGGGGCTGACAATATCTTTGGCTATGAGGTTGATAATTTTAGAAAAAATGTTGCTAAAAGCTATGGGGTTAAAGTAATTGTTGATGAAAATTGGGAAGAAGAAAGTTTTGATGTTGTAATTGAGTGTGCAGGAACAAAAGAGAGTATCGAAATGGCGTTTAAAAAGATAGGGAAAGGCGGCAGAATTTTGGTGTTTTCTGTACCGTCACCGGTTGTTGCTACTGAAATTTATCCGTTTGAGATGTTCAAAAAAGAAGCCCAGATTTTTTGGTCGTTTGTAAACCCATTTACACAAAAGCTTGCAATTGATCTTCTGCAACAAGGAAAAATAAATTTGAAACACATAATAACTCACAAAATTTCGCTTGATAAACTTTGTGAGGCACTTTCAAGAAGATTTGAAAATCAATTAAAAGTAGTTGTCCAACCTTGACAAGAACAAAAGGTTTGGGTATAATAATTAATGTGTCATTTAGAAGATGCGGAGAAGTACTCAAGTTGGTGAAGAGGCGCCCCTGCTAAGGGCGTAGGTCGGGTAAAACCGGCGCGAGGGTTCGAGTCCCTCCTTCTCCGCCAGCAAATAAAAAGTAAATGAGTTGAAATAAAAATATAACCTCTTCAAATGAAAAGCTGAAGAGGTTATATTTTTTTTGGCAGAATTACTCTAAAGGTTGTGTATCCTTCTTCCATTTTCTCAAGAGTCCTGTACTCTGAAAAAACGTCAATTTTACCTTTGTATTTTTCCACTGTTGATTTTACAATAAAAAGACCAAGCCCACTTGAATTTTTTGTGGAATATCCAAGCTCAAATATTTTATCTTTTTTACATTTATCTACATAAGAACCTGAATTTGTTACTGTGATTTCAATCCAATTTCCTTCATCTTCTATATTAAGCCCGACATATTTTGAAAATGAAGATTTTGCATAGAAAAATGCATTATCGATTAGATTGCCACAGATATTTATAAGGTCCATTGAATCAAACTTAAGATTACTAAAGTCTACGCTGTAATGGAATTCAAAATTTATATCGTACTTCTCAGCCAAAGCACTTTTTGCGAATATCAAAGCAGAAAGTTCTGCACACCCAAGCCCGTAAAATTTTGATGTATTTTTGAGGTTTTCGCTGATTTGCTCAATATAACGTACAGCGTCATTGTATTTTCCAACACAAATAAGTCCCCATATTATTTGAAGATGGTTGTTAAACTCATGTCTTTGAGCTCTTAAGATGTTTATAAAATTGTCCAGTGATTTTATATTGTCTTTATAAACTTGTGTTGTCTTTAGTATACTTAGTGCTGAAAAAAGGTTTTTGACAGTATACAAATTTAAGATTGCAAGCAGAGTAAAAGAATATATAACAAGTGTTCTTTGCCACTGAGGTATCTTTTGATGTTTAATGAATTCTGTGTTAATAAAGTATATCGAATAGATGAGTAAAAACATAATAAGTGCAAGTAAAAATAGCATTGATATCAAAAGCTTTGTATGGTCATTTTTCTTCATACTTTACCTCATTCCCTTTATCAATATGTGAAGGCAATATTTTGCAAATTTCAAATACCAAGTAGTTTCTACTCTTTATAATAACAAGAAGTACACTCATAACAGCTATTTCAATTACAAGTGTTGTTATGTCACATGCAAGCACTGATGGTGCCAGCGAGAGATTATTAGCAATTGTACTAATTATTGAATAACCTCCAAATTTTAGTGCCAGACATAAGGATTGCGAAATAAGTCCTAAGATGATACCATATAAGGGTAGAAGTTTGAGGTATAGGATATACAAAAGTATTAGGCAAGTAGTCATAAGTATAAGTCCCAGCATAAGATTTATATGGTTGCCAAATACAATAGTATCCCAAAAAGCTTGAATAAAGCTCACAACTATAACTTTTTTTATACTGTAGCATACACCAAACAAACTTAAAATTAGGCTTACAAGAAAAAATACTTTTAAAAAGTACAAACAATACAACACTATATATGTAGCCATTGTCTACCATCCTTTATTTTTATGGATTACAGAAACCTTCTATAATGATATTATATATTTTATTTGTGTTTTATTCAAAACTTTTGTATCGATATGGGGGTAGATTTTATGAAATTTTATAAAATAGACATTTCACACAAAAGAATTTTTGACCAGTATTTTGCTGAATTTGAGCCCGAAATTGCTGACCTGACGTTTACAAACCTCTTTATGTGGGATCCGTTTTATGATATTCATTTTACCGAAGAAGATAATTTTTTGCTCATCATGGCAAAGCCATACAACCAGCCTCCTTTTTTACATGGACCTGTGGGCAAAGATTTAGATAAACTTCCTATTGTAATAGAAAAAGCCAAGAGTTTTTTTGAATCTGAAGGATATAGTTTCATGATAAAAAGAGCTTCTAAAAAGACAGTGGATATGCTTTCAGAGTGTAAAATAAAGTTCAAAAGTATTTTTGAGAGAGACCTTTCTGACTATGTTTACAAAGTTGGAGATTTGATTCAACTAAAGGGAAAGAAATATCATCCCAAAAAGAACCATATTAACAAGTTTTTAAGGCTCTATTCAGATAGATGTGAGTGGAAAAAAATAGATGAAGAAATAATAAAGCTTTGCTGGGACTTTGAATGTGAATGGTATGAAAAAAGAAACGGGAAGGAGGATATAGGACTTACATTTGAGAAAATGGCCATAGAAAGGGCAATAAGAAATTTTGATAAACTTTCTTATGAAGGTATGGTAGTTTTTATTGATGGAAAAATAAAAGCTTTTACATTTGGAGAACCTTTAAATAAAAATACAGTGGTCATACATATAGAAAAGGCAGATCCAGATGTTGAAGGGCTTTATGCTTTTATTAACCAAAAATTTTTAGCAGAATTTTGGCAGGATTTTGAGTTTGTAAACCGTGAAGAAGATTTGGGGAAGGAGGGGATAAGAAAGGCAAAAATGTCTTACCATCCGTTTAAATTTGCAGAAAAGTTTACTATTCTTTTTGATTAACACTAACTGCAAGTTTACCATATAATGAAATTGAGCATTGAAAAAAATAGAATTTCATGGGAACTCTTGAACTAAAGTTAGTTGAAGAAAATTATTATCTAAGGATAGAAAAAATAAAGCAAATAAAATCTAATGCCTATTTTGTAAAGACAAAAGATGGTAAAGAATTTTTTTTAAAGGTCAGCAGAGTTGACAAAGAACATGTTGATTTTATTATCAAGATTTTTTCACACCTGAAAAATACAAGTTTCAAAAGCCACCTGATAGATTTTCAGAAGACCATTGACGGTGGCTTTTATTTTTTAGATGAAAATAAAAAGGTTTATCTTCTATGTAAGTGGATAGACGGCAGAAGCGCAGATTTTAGAAATGTTTTTGATTTGAGAAGAGCAGTTTCAATCTTGCACCACCTTCATTTAGCCTCGCTTTCTTTTGCTGATAAAATAGAAGGCAGTTTTTATCCATCTTATCAAGAAGTGTTTAGAAAAAAGTATTTACAAGTTATTCAAATGAAGAATATTATACATCGAAAAAATAGTCTTGGCTATTTTGATGAGATGTTCTTAAATATTTTAAGCAAATTTGAAGACAGGTTTGTCTACAGCATTAATATGATAAAAACAATAGAAAACTATTTCAGAAAAGAAAATAGGAGAGTACTCATTCATCATGACCCTGCCCATCACAATTTTATATTTTCTGAAAAAGGGGTATACCTCATCGACTTCGACTATGCCATGGTAGATTATAGTGTACATGACTTTGTAAACCTCGGTGTAAGAGTTTTAAAAACAAATGATTGGGACAGGAATATATTTCGAATTTATTTAAAATTTCTACATGATATAAATATCTCAAAAAAATTATGGTTGCAGATATTTTGGATTTTAATGTATTTTCCACAAGAGATATGGCAGGTAGGACTTCAATATTATTTCGAGAAACAGCCATGGACAGAAGAGTATTTTCTCAAAAGACTCAAAGGAGCAGAAAGAATACAACATGGGAAGGAGATGATAATAAAAGAGTTTTCAGGAGGGTGTTTTAAATGGCATTGAAACAAAAATTTAAGCTCTGCTATGGCTTTGACATAAAAGAGCTCAAGAAATTCAAAGATGGGTATTTGTTAAAAATGGGCAATGCTGAATACCTTTTAAAAAAGACCAGAATGTCGCCGGCTGAAATTGTCTTTATATTTCACTGTCATCAGCATTTAAAAGACAATAAATTTGTTAATTTTGAAAAAATTATTCCCACAAAGGATGGTTGTCCATATCTAAGGTTTAACAAGTTAACATATGTGCTGGTAGAATATTTTAAAAAAGAACCAGTTGAACTTTCTGAAAAACAAATACTCAACTGTATAGAATTTATAAATTCTTTTCATGCAGCGTCTACCAACTTAAAATTAGCTGTAGGTGCAAGGTACAATGTTCAATATGGAAAAGATAGGATTGCTGCACGAAATATGTATTCGATGTTCATTAAGCTAAAAGAAAAACCTCAGTTAATAAAAAATGAAAAGTTGAGAGACATAATTATAAGAACGATTGATACAAATATCGAATATGTAAAAAAAGCATTAGAAATTTTAGAAGATGATAGGTATCTTGAGGTAACCTCGCGCAGCATGCAAGAAAATAGATTCATACATGGCAAGCTGACTATTAACAATATATACAAATGCTACAACAAATTGAGACTTGGAAATATGTTTGACTTAGAGCTAAATGTGCGTGAAAAAGACATAGCCACATTTATAAAAAGCCTGCTTAGAATAGACAAAAATTTTGATTTTGAAGACTGTATAAGTAAATTTTACAATGCATCATATAACAATTATAAAAAATTGTTAGTCTTAGCTATGATACTTCTGCCGTATGAGTATTTTTCTCTTCTCAAGAAAATTATTAGGTTTAGAGATTTGGACTGGGCATCTGAAGGATTTGAAGAAAAGTTTAAAAGGTTATGTGAAAAGGACCAATATAAAAACAAAATTTTAGCCTCCCTGCATTAAAAAAGCAGTAAAATCATATAGTTTTTAATGGGAGGTGTTTTTATTATGATTGCTCTGAGAGAGGAGATAACCCAATTTTTTGATATAGAAGTTTTTTATTTTATGCCTATCCGTGATATTTTAGTTCTTTCAACAGACAGAGGACTTAAGTGTTTTAAAAAGATAGACTATTCGATAGAAACGCTTCTGTTTATTCACGGTGGAAAAGAACACCTTGTTTCGAGGGGATTTATAGACATTGACAGGTTTAATTTAAGCAAGGAAGGCTTGCCTTATGTTATGTTAGGTGATGAAATATATGTACTAACAGATTGGATTGATGCAAGAGAGTGTGAACTTGAAAACCCGATAGAACTGAAAGCTGCGACAGAAAAACTTGCTATGATGCACGAAGCATCAATAGGTTATACAAATGTTCCAGAAGGTGCAAGGGTGAGAGATGATTTGGGGAAACTTTTGACTAAGTTTGAAAAGCGCTGCAATGAATTTTTGCGTATGAGAAAAATGGCAGAGAAGAAAAAGAGTACTTTTGATTATGAATATTTATTTACATACTCATATTATTTTGACCTTGCAAAGGAAGCGCTTGAAAAACTTAAAAGTTCAAGTTACTTAAAACTTTGTGATGAGGCGAGAGAAAAAAGGGGATTCATTCATAGAGATTACTCTTATCACAATATTCTTTACACTCACGATGGAGATGTATATATTATAGACTTTGATTATCTTACCTATGACCTTAGAATAATTGACCTCACAAGCTTTATGCAAAAAGTGTTAAAAAGGATTCACTGGGATATAAAAACAGGTGAAAGTATTTTAAACTGGTATTCAAATGTATCGCCACTGAACAAAGACGAGCTTGAACTTGTCTATATAATTCTACTTTTTCCATACAGATATTGGAAAACATGCAACAGATATTATAATGGCAAAAAGAGCTGGTCTGAGAAAGCATTTACAAACAAGCTTCATGAAGTTATTGCAGAAAAAGAATTTCACTATGATTTTATTAGATGGCTTGAAAAACAGATATAAAAAGAAGGGGCAACAAAACCTGCTGTTTTTTTAAGGTTTTATTGCCCCGTGTTTATTTTTTTTATTCATTTCTAAACTGATACCTGTTTGTTTTTATAGTATATTATCCTTAGGCCTTCTAATGTCAAGATTGGGTTTACAATCTGAATTGTTTTTGATTCTTCAGCAATAAGCCTTGCAAGACCACCTGTTGCAATAACTTTTGCGTTTATTTCACCCATTTCTTCTTTTATCCTTTCCACCATGTAATCCACAAGACCAACATAACCATAGATGATACCTGACTGCATGGCATGTACTGTATTTTTACCAATTACATTTGGTGGCTTTTGAAGTTCTATTCTGTGAAGCCTGCTTGCATGAGAGAAAAGTGCCTCTGCCGAAATTTTAATGCCTGGTGCAATTGCACCACCTAAGTATTCTGATTTTCTTGAGAGGGCGCAGAAGGTTGTTGCTGTTCCAAAATCAATTATTACCGCAGGGCCTCCATAAAGTTCGTTTACTGCAACTGCATTGACAATTCTATCTGAGCCAACCTCTTTTGGGTTTTCAGTTTTTATGTTTAGTCCCGTTTTGATGCCTGGACCTACCACCATAGGGTTTGTTCCAAAATACTTTTGTATTGCTCTTTCGAATGAATACATTATTGGTGGTACAACTGATGATATTATGACATCCATTATATCAAGTGGGTTTATGCCGCTATACAGAAGCATCTGTGTCATAAGTATTCCAAACTCATCAGCAGCCTTTTCTTTGTCAGTCTTCATCCTGTAACTTGCTATTAAATCTTTCCCTTTGTAAACACCGAACACAATATTAGTATTGCCGATGTCAACAACTAAAAGTTTATCCTTCATTTTTTCTCACCTATTAAAGAGTTATTCCACAACAACTGCAGTTCCTGTAACTGAAACCATCAGCATACTTCCATTTGCACCCAAAACTTCATAGTCTATGTCAATTCCAACAACTGCATTTGCACCGAGCATTGCAGCCCTATTTTGAAGTTCTTGCAAAGCTTCTTCTCTTGCTCTTATAAGCTCATTTTCATATGTTCCAGACCTTCCTCCAAATATGTCTGTGATAGAAGCTATAAAGTCTTTTACAAGATTGACTCCGACAATTACCTCACTGCTTACAATTCCTTTATATTCCACAATTTTTTTGCCCTCAATAGATGGAGTTGTTGTAACAATCATCAAAAAAACCTCCTAAAATTCAAATTCCACATCAGAAAGTCTTCTTTTGAGTTCATCCATAACTCTTATTTCGTCCTCAGGTGTCTTTGCTTCAAATGTGACAGAGAACCTCACAAAATGTCCTGCGTCATCCCATGGAACTGTTGAGATGCACTTTTCTGTGATTAAGTATTCCGAAAACTCTTCAGCTGTCTCAAACCTTCGGCCATTTTTAATGCCCTTTGGAATCTCAACGTACAAATAGAAAGACCCCTTTGGCTTTTGAGCATCAAAACCAAGTTCTCTCAATGTTTTTACAAGAAGGTCATGACGGCGTGAATATTTTTCATTGATTTTCTCAGTAATCTCAGGATGCTCAAGTGCATAAATTCCTGCTTTTTGTATAGCCTTGAATTGACCAGAATCGTTGTTGTCTTTGACAGCTGCGAATGCCTTTACAACAAGCTCATTTCCTGCAACAAATGCAAGTCGCCACCCGGTCATATTGTACGCTTTAGATAGAGAATGAATCTCAACACCAACTTCTTTTGCCCCTTCAACCGACAAGAAGGATAGTGGCTTGTAACCGTCAAACACCAAAGCTGCATATGCTGCATCGTGCACAACTATTATGTTGTTTTCCATTGCGAATTTTACCACCTCTTCAAAAAACTCTTTTGTTGCAACAGCACCGCATGGATTGTTAGGATAGTTCAAATACATAAGTTTTGCCCTTTTTCTTATATCAGCCGGGATTGATGACAAATCTGGCAGGAAATTATTCTCTTTCAAAAGAGGTACGTTATACACTTCGCCACCAAGCCATTTTGTGATTGTTCCTAAAACAGGGTAGCCTGGCACAGTCATTATTGTTACATCACCAGGGTTTATAAATGCATAGGGCAAAAGTGCTAAGGCTGACTTTGAACCAATCGCGTGGTTTACCTCTGTATCAGGGTTAATACCCTTGACGCCGTACACTCTTTCTAAGTATTTGGCAGCTGCTACTTTAAATTCATAAATTCCATTGTCAGCATATCCTCTGTTTTCATCTTTTCCTGCCTCATAGGCAAGCGTTCCAATTATACCCATATCAGCTTTTTCATCAGGTTCACCGACACCCATATCAATAAGCTGCATGTCAGGGTGAAGCTCTTTTGCTTTTGCCTTTGCCCTTTTAATTTTTTCAAACTTGTAAAGTACTGTTTCTTTACCAAATTTGCTTCCGCCAATTCTGTCTGCAAACATGTTCTGAATAAAGCTTTCCACCGAGAACCCCTCCCTCAAGATTTAGTGTAACATCGTATAGTATTCTGACTGATATGATTTATTAACAATATTGATTTGCTTTAATCGAGTTTATAAAGTCCAAATTGGATTTAGTGATATTTTAACATAAAACATCAGATTTATGAAAGTGTAATTTAGTTTCGAAATTTACAGCAAAGATAAACTGATTGTGCAATTTAGAAAATTTATTTTTCACATTTATTAGCAAATTTCATAAAGGCTTTCTAATTGACATACAATACCTACCCATGGTATAAAAAATACCTGGAATGCATATGATACAAAAGAAAAATGTAAGGGGGTATTTGACATGGAAATACTGAAAAGAAAAAATAAAAAAAGATTGAATTTGGACAAAAGTCGCATTGAAAGGATGTTTTTGTTTTTTGTATTTTTTGGAGTTTTAGTAGTAGGACTTTTTTATCCAAAAATAGGCTTATTTGCATTTGTATGTATGACAGGTAGTGTTTTGCTAAGCTTTTACAAAGGAAGGTACTGGTGCTACAGGTTTTGTCCGAGAGGAGTGTTTTTAGATGAGTTTGTTGCAAAAGCAAGCTTTAATAAAAATATTCCTGCAGTTTTAAAGTCAAAGGTTGCAAAAGCATTTATGCTTACATTTTTTGTTGTGATGATGAGTGCAAATGCTATTTTAAGCGGGGGAGATTTAGAGAGATTTGGGAAAGGTGTTGTGATGCTTTTATGGGTTACAACTTTGATTGCAATAATTTTAGGAATTTTATTTAGAGCAAGGACATGGTGTGTTTTATGTCCGATGGGGACAGTTAGCGGAGTTGTGGGCAAAAAAAGAGGAGTGCTCAAGATAGATGCACAAAAATGTATAAGCTGCAAGCTTTGCAACAAAAATTGTCCGATGGAAGTAGAGGTTTGTTATTTCAAAGAAAATGGAAACATTGAAAGTGTTAACTGTATAAAATGCGAAAGCTGCAGACTGGTATGTCCTAAAAATGCAATTGAAATGGCTTGAGTAAAAGGTGGGCACCAATTTTTTAGAATATGCCTGCCTTTTGTTTTTTAAAAAATTTTTTGTTCCCCATTGATTTGGAAATAGGCTTGGAATATAATATATTGTGTTGAGAAAAAATAATCTACACAATATATAGTAGTTTGCAATAAAAAGTTTGCCGGTTCAAAAAAGTTTGCGAAAGGAGAAAATAAGGATGATAACAAAGGTAATGAAAAGGGATGGGACAATTGTTGATTTTGACCGCAAAAAGATAGAAAATGCAATCTTTAAGGCAGCAAAGGCTGTTGGTGGTTCCGACTACTCAATTGCTGAAAAGCTCACAGACCAAGTTATTGAAATCTTAGAGCAAAAATTCGGCTATTCAATTCCGCATGTAGAGGATATTCAGGATATAGTGGAAAAGGTTTTGATAGAAAACGGTCATGCAAAGACAGCAAAGGCTTATATTCTCTACAGGAAACAGCACCAAGACATGAGAGAGTTCAAAAACTTGTTTTTGGACATTGAAAACACCGTTGACCAGTACATTGGAAAGATGGACTGGAGAGTCAATGAAAACAGTAACATGAGCTATTCACTTCAGGGGCTCAATAACCACATATCAACGGCAGTTATTTCAAAGTACTGGCTAAACAAGATATACCCAAAAGAGGTTGCAGAGGCGCATATAAACGGTGATTTTCATCTTCATGATTTGGGAGTTTTAGGGGTATACTGCTGTGGCTGGGATTTGAGAGACCTTCTTTTAAACGGTTTTACAGGAGTTGAAGGAAAGGTTGCATCAAAGCCGGCAAAACATTTTAGAAGTGCTCTTGGTCAGATTGTAAACTTCTTCTATACACTTCAAGGTGAGGCAGCAGGTGCACAGGCATTTTCTAACTTTGACACATACCTTGCACCTTTTATATACTACGACAAGCTCACATACACTGATGTAAAACAGGCTCTGCAAGAGTTTGTGTTCAATACAAATGTGCCAACAAGGGTAGGTTTCCAAAGTCCGTTTACAAATATTACACTGGATTTAGTTCCACCTTCTACTTTAAAGGACGAGCCTGTTATTATTGGCGGACAGATTATGGACAGGACCTACAAAGAATTTCAGCGCGAGATGGATATGTTCAACATGGCATTTGCTGAGGTCATGATGGAAGGGGACGCAAAAGGGAGAATTTTCTCATTCCCAATTCCCACATACAACATCACAAAAGACTTCGACTGGGACAGTCCGGTTGTAAACAAGATAATGGAGATGACAGCAAAGTATGGGCTACCTTATTTCAGCAATTTTGTAAATTCAGATATGAAACCTGAAGATGCCAGAAGTATGTGTTGCAGGTTAAGATTGGATAACCGTGAACTCAGAAAACGTGGAGGGGGACTTTTTGGCGCAAATCCGCTGACTGGTTCAATTGGTGTTGTGACAATTAACCTGCCAAGAATAGGGTATTTGTCAAAGTCTGAAGATGAGTATTTTGAAAGATTAGCAAGACTTATGGACATTGCAAAGACAAGCCTTGAAATAAAAAGAGAGGTATTAGAAGATCTTACCAAGAAAGGTTTGTATCCATATTCAAGATTTTACCTGCGCGACATCTATGCACGTTATGGTGAGTATTGGAAGAACCACTTTAATACAATTGGAATTGTTGGTATGCACGAAAGCCTGCTCAACTTTATGGGTGTTGGAATTGATACAAAAGAGGGAAGAAAGTTTGCTATAAAAGTGCTTGACTTTATGAGAGAAAGAATAAGAAAGTACCAAGAAGAGACAGGTATTCTTTACAATCTTGAGGCAACACCTGCAGAAGGAACATCATACAGGCTTGCAAGAAAAGACAAGCAGATGTTCCCGGACATAATTACATCAGGCAAGGACGAGCCATTTTACACAAACTCAACCCAGCTTCCTGTTGACTATACAGATGACATATTCACAGCTTTGGACCATCAAGAAGAGCTTCAGATTCGCTACACAGGCGGAACTGTTTTGCACGGGTTTGTTGGTGAAAAGATTGATGATATTCAAGTTTGCAAAGAGATAGTCAAAAAGATTGCATATAACTATAGAATTCCATACTATACAATAACACCGACATTCTCTGTATGCCCAGACCATGGATATGTTGCAGGTGAACACTTTAGCTGTCCGACATGCGGCAAAGAGTGTGAGGTTTACTCAAGAGTTGTTGGCTACTACAGACCCGTTCAGTGCTGGAACAAAGGCAAGCAAGAGGAGTTTAAGTTCAGAAAAGAGTATAAGATTGCTGTGAGAAGGTAAAGATGAAAACTTTACTTTAAAAACAAAGAGAGCTAATCAGATGTGTTTTTTCACACACTGATTAGCTCTTTTTTATGTCCCGATTTTTCATTTTTTTATCAATTATGAAGATTGCTGCTATTGATAAGATTATTATGCTTACTACTAACAGAAGATAATCCATTGAAATTTTAGGTTCATAGTTTACTAATACTACAACTATGATAGCGCAGGCTATAAACCATGATATTTTGGACATATTCCACACTTTAAGTTTAACAGGGATATTTGTAGTAAAATTTTTGACAATGGTTTCAAAAAATAAAATACCGCTTATACTAACAATTAAAAATATTTCAATAAATAACATATTCTTTGAGGTTATTGAAAAATATATTCCAAAGATTAATAATAGAATTTGTGTTGCCCATACAAATATTCTCAAAAGTTTTACTATAGAACTTTTAGAAAACACTTTATTTCTCAAATTTCTCAGTCCCCTTAGGATTTTTATTTTACAGGTTTTTGTTTGAGATAAATTTAAGGATTAATTTATCTGCTATCAATACCAGATAAAACTACAAACCACTAATTGGGATACCAAAAAGATAGAAGAAGTTTTTAGTTTCGATTGTTTTCAAAATAGAAATTATTATTGCTGTGCAAAAGGATGTTAATAATACTACTCTAGTTAGTTTCCACGGTCTTGTAAAGTCAGGTTTTGCTTGAACTACAAATTGTTTCCATATCTCTTCAAATCCATATCTTCCTATGAGCAATGCTAATTCGGGTAAAAACAAATAGACAATTATAACACTTAGCATTAATAGCAAACCACCGAATGATTTGTTAATAATGGAAAGAATAGTACCCCCAATAAAGCCAATAAGGGCAGGAACTAAAACAAAATATTTAAAAAAGGCTTCAAATATTTTGCCTATTAATTTCATAGCTTCTCCTCTATATATGTTGCAGATTTTTTTTATAATATCAAAAAAACAATTCTTGTAGCTAACAAAAATATTTAATTTTTATGCAAACTTATTATGTAAAATATCTAAAAATAAAGGCTAAAAAGTCTATTTTACTTAATTTCTTTTTGTTGATATAATAAAATCAAAATCTTAAGAATTGGAAAGGAGAGAGAAGGTGTATTACATAGGAATTGACTTGGGAGGAACAAACATTGCAGCAGGCATTGTGGATGAAGAAGGGAAGATTATAAAAAAAGGTTCTGTGCCAACAGGTGCTCACAGACATTATACAGAGATTATGAAGGATATGGCTGAGCTTTCTTTAAATCTTGTAAAGGAATGTGGACTTACACTTGATGATATTCATTCTGTTGGAATTGGAAGTCCAGGTGCACCTGACAATGAAAAAGGCATGATTCTTTACAGCAACAACATTGCTTTTTTAAACGTTCCTATGAGAGAAGAGATACAAAAATATATTCCAAAGCCTGTTAACATAGAAAACGATGCAAACTGTGCAGCATATGGTGAATATATAGCAGGTGGTGCAAAAGGCACAAGGATTTCTGTTACAATCACATTGGGAACTGGCATTGGCGGGGGAATTATAATCGATGGGAAAATATACACCGGGGCACATCATGCAGGTGCTGAGCTTGGGCACATGGTGATTTGTGTTGACGGTGAGCAGTGCACATGTGGCCGAAAAGGGTGCTGGGAAGCGTATGCGTCTGCAACAGCCCTTATTCGTATGACAAGAGAGGCTGCAGCAAGAAATATCAATGGTACTATCATGAAACTTGTAAATGGCGATATTTCAAAGATTGATGCAAAAACAGCTTTTGATGCAAAGCGAATGGGAGACAGCACTGGTGCAGCAATTGTTGACAGGTATGTAAAATACCTTGCTGAAGGCCTTGCAAACATCTGCAATATATTTGAACCCGAAGTTATATGTATTGGCGGTGGAGTTAGCAAAGAAGGAGAGTATCTTTTAGAGCCTGTGAGAAGGCTTGTATATGAAAAATTCTACTGCAAACAGGTTCCAATGCCAAAAATCATTCCTGCCGTTTTGGGAAATGATGCTGGTATAATAGGGGCTGCACTTTTAGCAAAGCAGCTGTGAAATGTAAAATTACAAAAGAAGGTGGGTAAGTAAAAAATGAAGATTGAAAATGGAAGCAAACTTCTTTTTATTGGCGATTCAATTACAGACTGTGGCAGGGCAAGACCTGTTGGAGAAGGTCTTCACTGGAATAACCTTGGCAACGGATATGTTTCTATTGTACAAGCACAGATTCTTGCAAAGTACCCAGAAAGCGGAATAAGAGTTATCAATATGGGTGTTGGGGGAGATACAGTAAGGCATCTCAGAGCACGCTGGCAGACAGATGTTTTAGATTTAAAACCTGACTGGCTTTCTATCATGATAGGTATAAATGATGTTTGGAGACAGTTTGATAATCCACTTATTCCTGAATGTCACGTATATTTGGATGAGTACAAGTCTACTTTGGAGGAGCTTATAAACTTGACCAAGTCAAACTTAAAAGGGCTTGTTTTGATGTCACCATTTATTATAGAGGACAATAAAGAAGATGCAATGAGAAAGAAAATGGATGAATACAGGTTTGCAATGAAAGAAATAGCACAAAAACATGGTGCCATTTTTGTGGATGTTCAAGAGGCTTTCGATAGATTTTTAAAATACTATCATTCATATGCACTTGCGCTTGACAGAATTCATCCGAATTTAACAGGACATACGATTATAGCAAATGAGTTTTTGAAAGCTATTGGATTTTAATTACCCAAAATATGGGCAGGCACAGAAAGTAAGCCTGCCCATATCTATTTTTAGAAAATTAATCAGGAATTTCAACTCTTTTTATATGCCAGATTTCATCGGCATACTTTTGAATTGTGTTGTCGCTTGAAAAAATTCCAGATGCACCTATGTTAATTATCATCATTTTTCGCCAGCGTTTTGTGTCTCTATAAAGCTTATCAATCTTCATTTGAGCCTCATGATAAGAGTCAAAATCTTTCAATACAAAATATTCATCGTTATATGTTATCAAGTGATTATAAATATCCATAAACTCACCAGATGGCACGTCAAAAAAGTTTCCGATTAATTGGTCAATGAGCCTTCTGATTCTCAAATCTTTTTGGTAAAGCTGACTACTACTGTAACCGCCATTTTTATAGTAGTCCAAGACCTCTTCTGCCAAAAGTCCAAATATCACGATATTCTCATCACCCACTGCTTCTTTTATTTCAACATTTGCGCCGTCTAAAGTTCCAATAGTAATTGCGCCGTTCATCATAAACTTCATGTTGCCAGTGCCAGATGCTTCTTTTGAGGCTGTTGAGATTTGCTCTGAGACATCAGCTGCAGGAATAATCTTTTCTGCTAAGGACACGCAGTAGTTTTCTAAAAATACAACCTTTAACTTATCTTTTACATCTGGGTCTTTGTTGACCTTTTCAGCAATAGAATTTATGAGTTTTATAATCTTTTTTGCAAGAATATACCCAGGTGCTGCTTTTGCTGCAAAGATAAAGGTTCGCGGATAAATATCCAAGCTGGAATTTTCTTTTAACATATTGTAAAGATGCAAAATATGAAGAGCGTTCAGAAGTTGGCGCTTGTATGCGTGAAGCCTTTTTGCCTGCACGTCAAATATTGAGCGCGGGTCAACTATGATGTTGTATTTTTCTTTTATATACTTGGCAAGTTTGACCTTGTTGTTAAATTTAATATTCGCGACAAGCTCCTGTGTGAGCTTATCTTCTGCAAAATCTTTGAATCTAAGCATGAGCATAGGCTCTTTTATCCACCTGTCTGTCTGCAAAGTTTCAGAGATAAGCCTTGCCAAATCTGGGTTTGCTTCAACAAGCCATCTTCTGTGGGTAATACCATTTGTTTTGTTATTAAATTTTTCTGGGTATAACGTGTAAAAACATTTCAAAACTTCATTTTTTAAAATCTCTGTATGAAGTTTTGAAACCCCATTTACAGAGCTGCTACCAATAACAGCCAAGTGTGCCATATTTATTTGACCGTCATGGATGATAGCCATATTACAAACCTTTTGCCAGTCCCCACCTGTGCGTTCGAGCATCTCGCTGCAGAATCTCCTATTTATCTCTTCGATTATCGTATATATCCTTGGAAGAAGGGTTTTTACCATGTCAATTGGCCACTTTTCAAGCGCCTCAACCATGATGGTGTGATTTGTGTAAGCCACAGTTTTTGTTGTTATATCCCATGCATTTTCCCATGGAAGTCCCTCTTCGTCAATCAGTATCCTCATAAGTTCTGGTATAACGAGTGCTGGATGTGTGTCGTTGATTTGGATCATTACATAGTTTGGAAGTTCATAAATTGGTTTTCCACGTTTTTTGAACGACCTTATTATACTTTGAACACCGGCTGACACAAAAAAGTATTCCTGTTTGAGCCTCAAAATCCTGTTTTGCTCGTTTGTGTCATCTGGATACAAAACTTGGGTGATAGATTGGACCATATACCTGTATTCCACAGCTTTGATATAATCACCTCTTGAAAACGAAGCAAAATCAAATACATTTTCGAACGGTTCTGCACTCCAAAGCCTCAAGGTGTTTACGGTGTTACAGCCATATCCAATTATAGGAATATCATAAGGTATTGCCCACACAGGTTCATAGTTTTCATGGAATGCTTTTAGTTTTCCGTCAACAATATCAAAACGCACTGTTCCACCAAATTTTACAATGCAGGCTCTATCACTTCGTTTTACCTCCCATACGTACTCTTCAGAAAGCCAATTGTCAGGCACTTCAACCTGATATCCGTTTTGGATTTTTTGCTCAAAAAGGCCATATCGGTATCTTATTCCGTTTCCATGACCGGCAAGACCCATTGATGCCATAGAATCCAAAAAACATGCAGCAAGTCTTCCAAGCCCGCCGTTGCCAAGTCCTGGTTCTCTTTCTGCCTCTTCAATGTCTTCAAGAGTTATGCCCAGTTCGCTCAAAGCTTCTCTGCAGACATCACGAATCCCTAAGTTTATAAGATTGTTAACAAGAAGTTTGCCAAGAAGAAACTCTATTGAAAAGTAATACACCTGTTTTACATCGTTTTGCTTATAGTATTTATTTGTCTGAAGCCATCTCTCAAAAGAGTATTCTTTTATGACCTCGCCAAGAGCAAGATATTGCTGATAAGTTGTTGCTTCTTTTGGGTCAATTGCAAAAAGGGATATAATCTTTCGCTGAAAATCCTGCTTTATCTTTTCTTTGAGTTCTTCTTTTGAAAGACCCTTAATTCCACCTATCATCAAAAATTTTCCTCCTGAGTCTGAATTTTTATGAGTTTAAAAGACTTTCATAAACCTTTTGATATTCGTAGGCTGAAACATTCCACGAATTGTCTCTTGTCATTGCCTGATGAACAATAGATTTCCATTGACTTTTATCAGGGTATATTGAAAGTGCATATTTTATGATAGCAAAAAGTTCTGCAGGGTCATAGTTTGCAAACGAAAATCCCCAGCCCTCTCCTGTAAACTGATTATAAGGTTTTACTGTATCTTTAAGTCCACCTGTCTCTCTGACAATCGGTACACTTCCATACCTCATGGCAATCAGCTGAGATATCCCGCAAGGTTCTGTCAAAGACGGCATAAGATACATATCAGAGCCGGCATAAATTTTTCGTGCGAGTTCTTCGCTATAACAAATATTAGCCGACACCTTTGAAGGAAATGCTCCTGCGTATTGTTTTAACATCTGCTCATAATGGTAATCACCAGCCCCTAAGACAACAAGCTGAACTGGCAGTGTCAAAAGCCTACTTAAAATTTTTTCTATAAGATCAATTCCCTTTTCCTTTGTCAGTCTTGAGACCATACCAATGACTACAATTTCATCTGTAACAGGTAAATTTAACATTTGCTGGAGTCTAAATTTGTTTGTCTTTTTACGGCTTTCAAATGTATTTGCATCATAATTTACAAAGATAAATTTGTCCGTTGCAGGGTTGTAAACTTCATAGTCAATTCCGTTAACAATACCTATTAATTTTTCTCCAATTCCAGACAAAAGCCCATGTAGTCCTTCGCCGTGAGAAAGTGTTCTGATTTCGTTTGCATATGTTTTGCTCACAGTTACAACCTTGTCAGAGTAGATTATGCCTCCTTTTAAGAATGAAATTGCATCATAGAATTTGAGCCTGTTTTCATCAAAGTATTCATCAGGAAGGGAAAGGAGATCATGCATAACTTCTTTTGGGAAGACACCCTGATACTTCAAATTGTGTATCGTGAGAACTGTCTTTATTTTCCGATGCTTTTCAGAATGCATATAATGAGCTTTCAATAAAACCGGGATTATGCTTGTGTGCCAATCGTTTACGTGAATGATATCCACGTCAAAGTCAAGATGATACACAGCTTCACATACAGCTCTTGAAAAGAATGAAAACCTTTCTCCATCATCATAGTAGCCATAATATCCTGGTCTTTTGAAGTAATATTCATTGTCTATAAAATAGAATGGAACGTCATCTAAGTTTAAATACTCAATACCACAGTACTGGTTTCGCCAGCCAACAGGGACAGTAAAGTGACACAGATGTTTCATCTTTGTGGAAAAGTCGGAGCTAATATCACCGTACTTAGGCATAATGACTCTCACGTCAATTCCCAGTTTTCTTAGCGCTTTTGGCAGAGAATATGCCACATCTGCAAGACCTCCACTTTTGGCAAAAGGAAATGCTTCAGACACTGCAAATAAAACTTTCATACCCTTTTCACCTCTTTTAACTGGCTCAAATTTATAAAGCTTTGTTTTTCCATCACAAGAGGATTTTTGTTATGCCCGATAAGTGTCGCATTTTCATCTATTACCACGTTTTTATCTAAAATGACATTTTTCAATATGGCACCGCTTTTAATAATGCACTTTGAAAATATTATGCTGTTTTCAACAATTGCATCTTTTTCAATTACAACTCCTCTTGATATTATGCTATTTTTTACCTTGCCTGCAATAAGGCATCCGTTGGATATAAATGAGTTTTCAACTTCACATGTTGAAAAATATCTTGTCGGTGGCGAGTCGTTGGACTTTGTGTAAATTGGTCTTTCCTCTGAAAAAAGTTCACGCTGGATATCAACATTTAACATGTCCATTGATACTTTGAAGTATGAGGAGATAGAGTTTATACATCCTACATATCCTTTAAACTCATAAGCTTTTAAGTTAATATTCTGGACATTTTTGTATATAAAATCTCTAAACATTATGCAGTTGCCATTTTCAAGACATGTCAAAATACAATCAATTAAGAATTCTTTACTGAGTACAAACATGTCCAAAGATATGTTAACAGTTGTGCGTCTACCTATGTTTTTTCCAACTCCAATCACGTTTAAGTTTTGGTCAATCATCAAGGTAGGAAGTTCAAAAAAATGTTCATCTTCGTTAGTAATCTTTTTGTATACAACTGTCACATCGGCACCACTTTCTTCATGGAATTTTGCTACATCTTTAAAATCTATATTGCAAATCATATAAGATGAAGCAAAAATTACCATTTCCTTTCTACTACGAAGTAAAAATTCCATATTACTTTTCAAAAGTTTTATGTCACTTATGGAAGGCGGTTCATAGGAATAGTTGAAGATGTAAAGGCCATCAACCTTGCGGTTCAAATCCCAGGGTTTGCCTGTTCCAACATGGTCTATCAAGGACCTGGACTTAGTTGGAGCCAAAATCCCCACGTTTGTGATGCCTGCATTGACAAGATTTGAAAGCACAAAATCAATAACCCTGTATCTGCCAAATATAGGAATTGAGGCTAAAGGCCTTGTTGCTGTAAGGCTTTTGAGTTTACTTTCATTTTCTGTAAGGCTTACAATACCTAAGTAATTTGTAAGCATTTTAATCTCCTCCACTTTATTATTCTGAGATTATGATGTCAGAAGTCACCTTTTTGTTTTCAGAAACAACTGCAATTTTTCCCGGTTTTCCAATAACTTTGCAACCTTTTGTAACTCTTGCCCCTGAGCATACAATTGCATTTTCAACGATAGCACCATCTTCGATTGATGCGCTGCTAAGTAAAACAGAGCTTATAACTTTAGCATTTTGGCCTACGTACACGTTGTATGACAAAACTGAATTATAAACCTCACCCCAGATACTACAACCTTCTACTACCATAGACTTTTTGACCTTTGCACAAGGAGCTATGTATTGAGGTGGATATGCAATTGATGATGTATAAACCTTTGTCTCTTCATTATACAAATCTAATATGCAGCTTGGCTCATCTAATTTACACTCTTCATTTAAAAGGTCCATATTCGCCTCCCAGTAAGACTCAACAGTTCCCACATCTTTCCAGTAACCCTTGAACCTGTATGCAAATAATTTTTCACCACCTTTTAACATCTTAGGAATTATATTTTTTCCAAAATCGTGTGCAGATTCTTCATCTTTTGCATCTTCTTTCAGATACCTCTTTAGTTTGTCCCAATTAAAAATGTATATTCCCATTGATGCAAGATTGTTTTTTGGATGTTTTGGCTTTTCTTCAAACTCATATATTCTACCGTCTTCTTTTGTATTCATAATTCCAAATCTTGAAGCCTCTTGGATAGGAACTTCAATACATGCAATTGTCACATCAGCTTTCTTTTCCTTATGGAATTTAAACATCTCTTGATAGTCCATGGTATAGATGTGGTCGCCAGACAGTACTAAAAGATACTCAGGCGAAAACAACTCCACAAAGTTCATATTTTGGTAAATACTATCTGCAGTACCTTTGTACCAATTTCCACCACTGTCATTTGTGTGAGGTGGTAGGATGTAAACACCGCCTTTTGTGCGGTCCAAATCCCATGCAGTCCCGATTCCAATATGACAGTGTAATGTAAAAGGCTGGTACTGAGTCAAAACTCCAACAACGTCAATTGATGAATTTGTACAGTTGCTTAGTGTAAAGTCAATTATCCGATACTTTCCACCAAACTCCACAGCAGGCTTTGCATTTGTTTTGGTAAGGTCTTTTAGCCTGCTTCCTTGCCCGCCAGCTAAAATCATTGCTATAATCTCACGCTTGGGACCGTTCATTTTAATCACCACCCTATGTCTGAATAATATTGTCATTTTGATTCTTTTTTTCTTTAACATTGAAAAATTCAATAGGTTTAAAAATTAAACACGAAAGTGCAGGAAGCCTGAATTCTATACACTGGTTGTATCCATGCCACACTTCATCAATTGTTTTAAGTTTTTCTGTGTTTACTATATTATTACCACCAAATTCAGCTTTATCACTGTTAAATACTTCCAAATACATACCCTTTCTTGGCACGCCTATTTTGTAATTTTCATATGAAGCAAGACCAAAATTACAAATGACAACAAGGAAATCATCAGGGTCTTTTGAAAATCTCAGGTATGATATGACGCTCTGCTCCCAATTGTGAACGTCTATCCATCTAAAACCATCCATTTTATGGTCAAGCTCCCACAGAGCTTTGTTTTCTAAGTAGAATCTGTTTAAATATTTAACATAGTGCTGAAGCATGCGGTGCATGGGGTAGTCCAAAAGTAGCCAGTCAAGCGACGCATAGAATCTCCATTCGATGAACTGACCAAACTCTCCACCCATAAAAAGGAGCTTTTTGCCCGGATGTGTGTACATATAACCATAAAGAAGCCTTAAGTTTGCAAATTTTTGATTGTAATCACCTGGCATTTTATCAAGCAGAGATTTTTTTCCATGAACAACCTCATCGTGTGAAAAAGGTAATATGAAATTTTCAGAAAATGCGTACATTATGGAAAATGTCAAAAGATTGTGATGATGTTTTCTCTCGTTGGGATGTTTTTGCATGTACTTTAAAGTGTCGTTCATCCATCCCATGTTCCACTTGTAATTAAAGCCAAGCCCTCCATCGTATGTTGGATATGTGACCAAAGGAAATGCAGTTGACTCTTCGGCAATCATCAGGACATTTGGATATTTTGAGAATATTGCCTTGTTGAGCTTTTTTATAAATTCAATTCCTTCTATGTTTTCATGTCCGCCATATCTATTTTTCTGGTTGTTGTTCATGTAAATGATGTGAGAAACAGCATCTACCCTTATTCCGTCAATGTGATAAACATCAAACCAAAACATGGCGCTTGAGATAAGAAAGCTTTGCACCTGTGGTTTTGAAAAGTCAAATGTGGCAGTACCCCATGTGTAGTTTTCTCTCAAAAGCTCATTCTCATATTCATATAAAAATGTTCCGTCAAACTTATAGAGTCCATGCTCATCTTTGCAAAAATGAGCTGGTACCCAGTCAACTATTACTCCAATTCCATTTTGGTGCATATAGTCTACAAAATACATAAAATCCTCAATACTACCGTAGCGTGATGTGAGAGAAAAGTAACCTGTTGGCTGGTAACCCCATGACATGTCAAGAGGGTGTTCTAAAACTGGCAAAAGTTCAATGTAGTTATAGTTCATTTCTTTTATGTAGTCTGCAAGCATATGGGCAAGTTCCCGATAGTTAAAAAATTCTCCAGCTTTTTCTACAGTTCCATCTTTTTTCATTTTCCATGATGCAAGGTGCACCTCATATATATTGATGGGCTTGTCATACGGTGGAGTTGTTTTTCTTTTTTCCATCCATTCCTGGTCATGCCACTCATAGTCAGGGATATTTCTTACTATTGATGCTGTGTTGGGACGTTTCTCAGAGTAGATGGCATAGGGGTCAGCTTTTAAAACCCTTTTTCCATCAGCACCAATAATCTCATATTTGTAAAGTTCTCCTTCACCAATACCTTCTACAAACAACCACCAAAATCCGCTTCCATAGACTCTCATCATCTTGTGGTTTTCACCGCACCAATTATTAAAATTTCCAACAACAGATACGCTTTTAGCATTTGGTGCCCACACACAAAAAACTGTTCCAACCTTACCTCTATAGTTTATAACTCTGCTCCCCAAGAACTTGTAACTTTCGAAATGCTCTCCTGATTCAAATTTTTTTATGTCAGATAGGTAAATAGTAGATTTTACTTTTTTTATCATATTGTGCACCCCCATAGAATTTCATATATGGGAAAGATAAATGTTCACAAAATTTAAGTAAGTGTTAGTAGAAAATACCGTAATCAATTTTATTAAAACAACAACTAATAAATTATACAAAACAAACAAAATACAAATTCAATTATAACATTATTGTAAAATTAAAGCAACAAAAATTTTTTTCTTAAAATACTTAATACCCAAAATTTGTACATCATTATTACTAATTAATGATATAATCAAAATAAAATGTAATTAAAATATTCGAAGTAAAATTAATCAGAGGAGAGTGCATAAATTTGCCTCAGAACATGCATGAAGGACACAGAGAAAGGCTCAAAAAAAGATTTGTCGAACAAGGGCTTGATGGTTTTGAAGATCATCAGGTATTAGAGCTTCTTTTATTTTTCAGCATTCCAAGGAAAGACACAAATGAGATTGCACACAGGTTAATTTCAACTTTTGGGAGCATATCAAATGTCTTTGAAGCTCACCCAAAAGAACTTCAGAAAATAGATGGTGTTGGAGAAAATTCTGCCATTTTGATATCTCTTATTTCTCAAATATCAAGAAGATATCTTGCTGATAAAAATAGAAAAACCTTTCAGCTGAGGAATGTAGAAGTAGCAGCAGAGTACATAAAGAGTTTGTTTGTTGGCAGGAAAAATGAGGTGTTTTATGTTATTTGCCTTGATACTCAGTTAAATGTGATATATTCTGTGCCACTTTTTGAGGGTACAGTTAAAGAAGCAGTGGTATATCCACGAAAAGTTGTTGAGTGTGTTATTCGCTATAATGCAAGCAGTGTAATTTTGGCTCACAATCATCCAGGTGGGTCGGTAAGACCTTCAATGGATGACATTAAGACAACTCAAAAGATTGTTAATGCTCTTTCTACAATAGGTGTTGCCGTAAATGACCATTTTATAGTGGCCAAAGATGAGTATTACAGCTTTGCGCAAAATGGGATGCTGCCCCAACCGCAGATATGAAATAGCAAATATTTAATGGGGCTGCTAAAGTGAGCAGCCCCAGTTTATTTTAGTTACTTCAACCCTGCAGCAATTGAAACTGTCAGCTGATGCTGAGGGTCAATTTGACCATCTTTGTGGCGAAGTCCATTGAGTGTATACACATCAAAATGTCCATCCATTCCATTTACAATTGTATCAAGGTTTGGACCGTAGCCATATCCACCGCTTCTGTTTGCAACATTTTGATTGTAAGGAACGCCGTCCACCCCTGCGTGAGGCATGCCAGAAACTGACACGGCTATTCTTCTTCCATTTACTTCAAGTATGAACGGACGTCTTTCCCATGAAAAGCTGCCACCAAATGTCTCTTTCATGATTTGAGTGTCTTTAAAACTCAAGGTTTCAACATCGGCATGGCTTGCACCCATTGTTCTTTTTGCTAAAAAGTACTTTCCTGTCTGGATGTCAATAAACTTGCCAACGCTGCCGATCGGGAATACATAATTTCCCTGCGAAAACCAGTCGAGCATTTCAACTCCGTACTCATTTAAATGCACAGCAACTGTGTGAACAGGCACTTTTAAGGTTTGTCCTGCATAGATGTATGAGTTTTCATTCAAATTATTTGCCGACATAAGTTCATAGTCGGGTATTCCAAATTTTACTGCAATCGACCATATTGTATCTCCACTTTGCACCTTGTAGTATGTATAGCTTACATAGTCACCTGAAGTATCAACAGGTATATAAGAATAAAAATAGCTACTTGGTTTTGAGAGGTCAGAAATATCTTGTTTTATATCTACTGCCCAGATTGAAACAAAACCAGTTCCTTTTGCTGATGAAATTTTATAGAATTCTGATTGCTTTCCAATGATGTTTGCAGTTTGTCCTTGGGTAAGATAAAATAGATTTTGCGCTGACGAAGAAGGAGAAGTTTTTACATATGTCCACCACTTTATTATTCCAGTAATTTGGACAGGGTTAATACTTACCTTTTTTACAATTAGCTTTTGTCCAACATAGAGTGTGTCGCTTGTAAGGCTATTGAGGCTTTTAATAGTTTCAATAGATGTTCCGAAAGTTTGAGACAATATCCAGAGAGAGTCACCGCTTTGAACACTGTAGACTATGTAGTTTCCGTTTGGCTTGAATATCATTCGTTTTCCTGATGAATAATGACGATATTCAAATAAATTCAAGTAAGTTTTGAAAGTAGAATAAGGTACATAAATTCTATTTTGTATGATTTGCATTGGTCCGTCCATGTAAAAGTTTTTTCCATTAAATGTTACTACATTGCTATCAAGCTTGAATATAAGTTCATTTTGGTCAACGATAAGCTTTGACTGAAGAAAGTTATAGTCTTTTGGATCGAAAGCAAAACTTCCACTCAGTATCCTTGAAAGTTCATAAGGTGATAGGTACTCTACTGAGCTTTTGTTAATAATGGTAATATAAGATGGGTTGCCATTTGCATCAAAAATTAGAGCCTCTTCTTTTTGAATACCAGAGGCAAACGAAGGAAAAACTATGACTAAAGATAAGATTATAATAGTAACAACAAACAGCCAAAATCTTAATAAACTTTTCATAAAAACCCCGCCTTTTTCTGTTTAGGTTTTAATATATTTTCATTATAAAACCATGTTTTTACTCAACTCAAATGAAATGCTTTCCAAAATGACTGAGTGTCATAAATAACTTGTTAGCTGTCTATAAGTTTTGTGGTATACTAATAATTGAAGAAATAATAGGAGATGATTGCGATGCCAGCAATTTCGGTTGTCAATGGTTCTTTGAAGAATGAATTAGATAGAATATTAAACATAATTATTGAAAATTTCAATCCTGAAAAGGTGATACTGTTTGGGTCAATGGCAAATGGGAATTTTAATGAATCGAGCGATATTGACTTGGTGGTAATAATGCCTACTAACCTTAGGTTTATAGAAAGATTATTACATCTTGCGCAGACTGTAAAACCTGAAGCACCTGTAGATTTTTTGGTCTATACTCCAGAAGAGGAAGAAGAATTTATAAAAAATAACCATTTGTTCTACACGGAAGAAATTTTAAAAAAAGGAGTTATACTCTATGAAAAAAGGAAAAACTGAATTTGAACAATGGGTAATGTATGCAGAAAATGATCTAAAAGCTGCTCAAGAGCTGTTAAACTCAAAACTTTATAATATTGTGTGTTTCCATTCTCAGCAGGCAATTGAAAAATATTTGAAAGCGTTTTTGGTATATAATGGTGTAAATCCATCCCGAACACATAGCATAGTATATTTAATTGAGATGTGTGCTAATATTGAAAAGAATTTTGGAAAATTTGAAGAAGAGGCGCGTGTAATCGATGTTTTCTACATCCCCTCAAGGTATCCTAACGCGCCCCTTGGAAGCCTTCCAGATGGTTTGCCGAACAAAGATGATGCAGAAAGAGCATTTGAAATTGCTCGAAAAATTTGTCAATTTGTAAAAAATCTATTGCCAATTTAAGATTCAGAAATATTTTTCATCAAATTTGCCATCTCCAGGGCAGACAGAGCTGCGTCAAATCCTTTGTTTCCTGCTTTTGTACCCGCTCTTTCGATTGCCTGGTCGACTGTATCGCATGTTAGAACACCAAATATAACTGGGACTTCTTGTTCTAAAGAGACGTTTGCAATGCCTTTTGAGACCTCTGCACTCACATACTCAAAATGTGGTGTGCTGCCGCGAATCACTGCACCCAGTGCAATTATTGCATTGTATTTTTTTGACTTTGCAAGCTTTTTAGCAACAAGTGGTATTTCAAAGGCACCTGGTACGTAATATACGTCGATATTTTCACTGTCCACCTCATGCCGAGAAAGACCATCCAAGCATCCTTTTAAAAGCTCATCTGTAATAAATGAGTTAAATCTTGAGACGACAATTGCAAAATTCAAATTTTTTCCACAAAAGCTTCCTTCAAAAGTTCTCAAAGACACCCTCTCCTTTTATTAAGATTTCATGCTTTTTCTTTAATATTTTCGAATGTATATATTTCCTGTTATATGGATTTATAACAATCGGAATAGATATTCTCTTTAAAATTTCAATTCCGCAATCCTGCAAAAAAGAAACCTTTTCAGGATTGGATGTTGCAAGATTAATTTTGCTTATACCAAAGAACCTTAAAATATGCAGAGCATCGAAGTAATCTCTCAAATCATCGTCAAAGCCAAGTAGATTGTTTGCCTCATAGGTGTCAAAGCCTTGCTCTTGAAATGCGTATGCTTTAATCTTGTTGGCAAATCCAATTCCTCTTCCTTCTTGGTCAAGGTAAATAAGCATACAGTTTTTGTTCTCTGCCATAAACTGCAAGAAAAATTCAAGCTGCTGATGACAATCGCACCTCAGGCTATGAAAAACATCTCCTGTTTTGCAGGAAGAGTGTATTCGAACATTTACCGGCTGGCTTGGATTAAAAGTCTGGTTTATCAGCACAGCGTGTTCTTTTTGCGAAAAATGGTTTTTAAAAGCAAAAATCTTAAACTTTCCATACTGTGTTGGAAGGTCTGCTTCAGCTTCTTTTTGGACTGTGGGCTGGTTTAATAGAATATATTTTTCAATCTCATCAATTGTGGTAATAGGTATTGAAAATTTCTTTGCCAAGCTTTTTACATACTCTTTGTTGTGACTATCTCCTTTTTCGTCTAAGATTTCAATCATCACCGCAGCAGGAAAAAGCTTTGAGATCCTGCAAAGTTCTACAGCTGCCTCTGTGTGACCTTTCCTTGTCAAAACACCTCCTTCATGAGCAACAACAGGATTTACATGACCTGGAATTTTAAAGTCAGAAGCCATCGCATTTGGGTTTGCAAGCTCTTTGCTTGTTTTGCTTCTCTCGATAGCAGTTATACCTGTTTTTGTGTCTTTGTGGTCAACAGTAACTGTAAAAGCGCAACTGTCTTGAGTATTGTAAGGAACATACAAATTCAAGCGTCTTTGAATTTCCTTATCTATCGCAACACAGAACATTCCCTTTGCGTGATTCAAAACAAAGCTTATTTTATCTGGTGTTGAAAACTGAGCGGGCAGAATTAAGTCTGCCTCATCTTCACGGTTTTGGCTATCAAATACTATTACAAACTCTCCATTTTTAAGATTTTCTATTACATCTTTTAACACATACATGTCTATCACCTCAAATTCTCTTTCACAATCTTTGCAATGTAGTCAAACTCAATGTTTACCCAGCTACCTACCTTTTTGTACTTCAAGGTAGTATTTTCAATGGTATGTGGAATCAAAGATATTGTAAAGTATGTGTCAAAGCTATCTACAACTGTAAGAGAAATACCATCAATTGCAACAGAACCTTTTCTGATAACAAGGCCTTTAAAATCTTCAGATGGTTTTATCCCAATTATTCTACTTTTTCCCTGAATTTTTTGCATACAAATTGTGCCAATACAGTCAACATGGCCAAGAACAATGTGACCGCCAATTCTGTCTCCCATCTTCAAAGCAGGCTGCAGATTAACTGGCATCCCCTCTTTTAAAAATTTAAGTGTGGTCCTTTCAATTGTCTCAGGTGACAGGTCAAAATCAAAAATTCCATTTGAAATATTTGTAACTGTCAGGCACACACCATCAACTGCTATACTGTCACCAATTTTTGCATCTATCTTTTTTACTTCTACACTCAGCTTTACAATATCTTCAATTTTTCTCATTAGAACAACCCTGCCAACCTCTTCAACAATACCGCTAAACATAGGTTATATCTCCTTCAATAATAGTAGAGTTTTTAAATGTTGTAACTTTTGTATTTACAAGCTTTGGGAAAAAGTCCTCAAAGCCTTCTCCACCTACCACACTTTTTGTGTTCTGCCCACCGATGAAAACATTGAATATCAATGAATACCAGTAATCCACAACTCTTTGCTTCAAAAGAGAAAAATTTAATAAACTTCCTCCCTCAACAAGGACTGATACTATCTTTTGCTGTGCAAGTTTTGAAAATGCATCTAAAAGGTCAAGATGACCATCTTCTGACGACGTTGCAAAAATTATTTTTATTCCTTTTTTAGAAAGAAGTTCTATTTTTCGAACATCATTAACATTTTCACTGCACACAATGTAGGTAGAATACTTGTCAGAGGTTTTTACGATATTGCAATCTAAAGGAATTCGAAGCTTTGAATCAAGCACAACTCTTATAGGCTGCCTTACAATCGGGCCATACCTTGCATTTAAAATTGGGTTATCTGAAATTACAGTATTTACAGAAACCATTGTTGCCATATATTTTTGACGAAGACTGTGCACAAAGATGTTTTCGTCATCTGTGTTAAACAAAAATCGCTTATTTGAAGGTGTTGCAATTTTGCCATCAATACTCTGGGCAACTTTTATGGCAATGTAGGGAATACCCTTTTTCATGTATTTAAAAAAGTCTTTGTTGACACTTTCTGCTTCTTTTTCTAAAATACCTTCTATAACTTCTATTCCGTGCTGTTTTAAAATTTGTATGCCCTTGCCATTGACAAGAGGATTTGGGTCTTTGATGGCAACCACAACTTTTTTAATGCCACTTTTTATAATTGCATCCGTGCAAGGTGGCTGTTTGCCAAAATGACAGCATGGCTCTAAGGAGACATACATTGTTGCGTTTTTGAGCGAGTTGCCATTTTTTATTGCATCCTCGATTGCTAAAACTTCAGCATGTTTTTCACCATATTTTTGATGATATCCCTTTCCGATTATTGTTCCTTTTTTTACAATCACACATCCAACTCTTGGATTTGGCAGTACCAAAGGAGAAGCTTCTTTTGCCAGCTCAAGTGCTATGTTCATGTAGTAGCTATGTGAAAGAGTCCTCAAATGCTTCCTCCTTTCTACGGTGTAATTAAATGGACAAAAAACTAAAGCCTCGAAAGTGGATTTTCCACCTTCGAGGCTTTTTGGGCTTTTGACAAGATGTATAAGAAAATCATCCTTACACATCCATTCCTTCTCCCATCCGGACTGTAACCGTTGGCACCGGAATTCCACCGGTTCTGCAAAAGCCAAAAAGGCTTTTGCTCGCGGGCTTTTACCGCCAGTGGGGAATTTCACCCCGCCCCGAAGGATGGACCTTGAACAGAAATTTATATTCAATTTTACATTTCATTATATTCGTAAATTTACAAAATTTCAATAGCAAAATTTACCTTATATCCAAACTTTGTAGACCACAGCAAGGCTTAAGACCAATAATGGAACGCCAAAATATATTATCTCAAATTTCTTGCTTGTAATTCCTACAATCAAAAACACAATAATACTCAAAATTATACCAAAAGCTAAAAATAACCCTAAAAATTTTTTAAAATATTTCGCAGACTTTGTTCCAAAAACAAAGGGGAAAAGAAAAAATTCTATCATTAAAATATAAAATACACCAAGAACAATTGTTCCAACTATATAAAAAGCATTTTTTTCAAGAATTGAACTAATTACAGAGCCAATTGTAGCTAATATAACAAGCATGTAAAAGAAAATTCTATAAATTCTCAATAATTTTTCATTCATTTTACAGTTTTCCTCCAAAAAACTTTATTACCATCTAATATTTATGAAAACTCCAGCACCTACTTTAGCAGCAAGCCCGCCACTTATTGATATTCCGCTTGATGAAAAATTAAATTTACCTTCTGCTCTCAACGTACCAGCATAACCTTTTTTAGCCAACTTCGACAGTAATGCCACCAATACTCAACCCAAAACTTTGTTTAATTTCAATAGCAGACACCATAGCTTTTCCAATATTAATAGATGCCTCTCCATAAGCTGTAATTTGTCCTTGTTTATTAGTTCCAAAACTTGAAACGCCAATAGAAAACAAAGAATTTTTATTTGAAGAACCACAGTAGGCTTGAACTGCATACACTTTTTATCACCCCTTATTTTAGCATTTTTCTCATTTCAAATTCAAGTTCATCCTCGTACCCTTTGAATAGTACTTTATCAATGTCTTCCTTGTTAAAGAAAATGTTGTAATCAGCCGAAAGGTTTCCCTCAGGATAAAAACAAGCAACATAATCAAATTCATGCCCTGTTCGCGAATTGAACTGTTTTCGACCATAAATCATTAATGGTTTGTTTCCACCTTCTAGAACGACTACACTTCCAATTAGAAGCCATTCACTTTCCACCTTAATCACCCCCATAACCATTATTTCCATTTTGTTATTAGAGAAAGAAACGTCAATAAATGTTTTTGTAATATATAATTAAAAATTCAAATACCCTAACTTACTATTTTTAAAATTTTTGTTGATAAATCAACTGCCAATGTGATAAAGTATATAACAAAGAATAATCGAAATCGCTTGCAAAACCTGTATTTGATAAAGTTAAAAAAGAATAATGAAAGGAGGCAGAGTATTTGCCGTCGATAGAAGATGTTGCAAAAAGAGCAGGTGTTTCAAAGGCAACTGTATCAAGAGTTATAAATGGAACAGCAAATGTATCTGAAAAAAAGAAAAAGGCTGTCTTAGAAGCTATTAAAGCATTGAATTACACTCCAAATGTAACGGCCAAAAATTTAGCAAGAAGAAAAACAGATACAATTGGAATTATAATCCAACAGCTCAGCAGTTGGTTTTACAGTGAAGTTGTGGGTTTGCTCAACCAATACATAACCCAGCGTGGTTACGGGGCTATATTTTGTCAGCTAATAGATAATATTGACTACTTCAAGTTCTTGGTAGGAAGAGTTGACGGGGTCATAGTTTTTGGATATAAAAATATTGATAAACAAGCATTAAAACTTTTGAATGCTAACAATGTTCCAGTTGTTCTTGCTGAAAATAATACTGAGTTCCCCAATGTTCCAAGAATAAATGTAAACAATATGCAAGGGGGCTATATTGCAACAAAGTATCTTATAGAAAAAGGATGTAGAAAGATTCTACATATATCAGGACCTCTTGAGTCTTTTGAAAGTGTTGCAAGATATGAAGGGTATAAGGCAGCATTAAGAGACTTTGGACTCGAATTTGATGAGGAACTTGTTATTGAAGGCGATTTCATGTTTCAAAAGGCGTATGAAAATACTAAAAAGCTTTTACAAAACAAAAAAATAGATGGCATATTTGCAGCAAATGACCTTATGGCATATGCAAGTATGTATGCTTTGGATGAAATGGGAATATCTGTTCCAAATGAGGTAAAAGTAGTTGGATTTGACGATGTAGATTTGGTAGGACTTCAACTTAGCAAAATGCCAAGACTTACAACAATACGTCAGCCAATTAATCTTATGGCAAAAACTGCTTGCGATATTCTTTTTGAAAAAATAGATGATCCGGCCAAAAAATTCAAAAGTGAATATATTCTTGACACTCAGCTTATAATAAGACAGTCTGCGTAAAATATGTTTTTAATATAAAAATTCAAAAAAGGAAGGTGTATTTTGTATGTATTTTATTGGAATTGATGTTGGAACATCTGGAACAAAGACAATTCTGATTGATTCAAAAGGTGAGATTTTATCTTCTGCCACATTTGAGTATCCTCTTTATCAGCCTCAGATTGGCTGGGCTGAGCAAAATCCCGAAGACTGGTGGGATGCAAGCGTAAAAGGAATTAAAGCTGTGCTTGAAAAGTCAAAGGTAGACCCCAAAGAAGTCAAAGCTGTGGGACTTACAGGGCAGATGCACGGGCTTGTGATGCTTGACAAAAGCTACAACGTTATAAGACCATCAATCATCTGGTGTGACCAGAGAACGGCTAAAGAATGTGATGAGATTACAGAAAAAGTTGGCAAGGAAAGACTTATTGAGATAACAGCAAACCCTGCACTGACAGGTTTTACAGCGTCAAAGATTCTGTGGGTGAGGAACAACGAGCCTCAAAACTATGAGAAGGTTTACAAGATTTTGCTTCCCAAAGACTATATAAGATTTAAGCTTACAGGCGAGTTTGCAACAGATGTGTCGGATGCATCTGGTATGCAGCTTTTGGACATTAAAAACAGGTGCTGGTCTGATGAGGTTCTTGAAAAGCTTGAGATAGACAAGGATTTGTTGGGCAAGGTTTACGAATCACCAGAGGTTACTGGTAAAATAAATAAAGCTGCAAGTGAGATTACAGGTCTTTGTGAAGGGACGCTTGTTGTTGCAGGTGGAGGAGACCAGGCAGCAGGTGCTGTTGGAAATGGCATAGTAAAGACTGGAGTGATTTCATCTACAATCGGTTCGTCTGGCGTTGTGTTTGCTCATCTTGACGAGTTTAAGATTGACCCACAGGGAAGGGTTCATACATTTTGTCATGCAGTACCGGGAAAGTGGCATGTGATGGGTGTAACACAAGGTGCCGGGCTTTCTCTCAAGTGGTTTAGAGACAACTTTGCTCACATCGAAAAGGCTGCGTTTGAGTTTATTGACAAAGACCCATACATTTTGATGGACCAGGAGGCAGAACTTGCAAACCCAGGCGCAGATGGACTTGTTTTCCTGCCATATTTAATGGGTGAAAGAACACCAATTTTAGACCCATATGCAAAAGGAGTTTTCTTTGGAATCACAGCAAAGCATACACGAAGAGAGTTTATTCGAGCTGTCATGGAAGGTGTTGTATTTTCACTTAAAAACTGTCTTGATATTTTATATGAGATGGGAATCGAAGTAAAAGAAGTAAGAGTTTCAGGCGGTGGTGCAAAGAGTAAGCTGTGGAGACAGATGCAAGCAGACATATTTGAGATGGATGTGTGGACGCTGAATTCCAAAGAAGGACCTGCATTTGGTGCGGCTATTCTGGCAGCAGTTGGTGCCAACGAATATAACAAAGTAGAAGAAGCGTGTGATGTTATGATTCAGAAGGTTGAAAGCTGTAGTCCAAATAAAGACTTATTTGAAGTATATAGAAAGACTTACAAACTTTATAATAGCATATATCCAAGAGTAAAAGATTTATTTAATGCATAAGAGAGCCACGATTGGCTCTCTTTTTTGTCATTTTGTTTGAAGGATTTTTGTACCTTTTGTCGAAATAATAAGGTGTGTGACTTTTTTAACAGGGGGACTGAAGATTGAAGCTACAAAAGAATTTATGGATGAGGATTTTTGAATTTTTTCTCTTCTTTTTGATAAGTTTTCCACTGGCAGTTCAAATTGCTGAAATGTTTTTTCATGTTAAAAAACCAATCATTGAATATCTTCAAATTGTAACCCTGTTCTTTGCAGTGGTGTTTTTTACAGTTTTTTATATTCTCAGATATGGCAGTGTTTTGAAAAAATATAAAGTGTTTGAGAAAAAACAAAAGGTCATAATTAAAAAGCTAAAAGAGGAAAAAGATAGTATTGAAAAGAATTATATTGATAGTATTCGACTGAACAAGGAAATGACAAATATTGTAAAGAGGTTAATTGATACCGAAAGGGATTTAAGAGAAAAGAATGAATGGTTTAAAAATTTTTTTGAGCTTTCGACTAAAATTATTAGTCTTTCAAATGTAGAAAATATAGTTGAGGTTATTGGTGAGTATAGCCATAGAACTTTAAGGTTTTTTCGTATAAGCATTTATCATGATGGTGATGATAAAAGATTCAAAATTTTGGGGCAGTATGGGCAAAAGGATGTTCATGAAGAGATTCTTCTGAGCAGAGCAAAAGAGGATATCAATATAACTTACAAGATAGAAAATAATAACTTGGTAAAAGTAGCTATTCCGGTTGTTTCAGAAGAGAGATGTGAGGGCATTTGTTTTTATGGTATTGAATGCAAAAGTACCTCAAGCGAAGATGTTGAGTATTATATAAGCCTGTGCAATTTTATCACTATAGCCATTAAAAATGCTATCTATTATTCAAATCTTAAAAAACAGAAATCGGAAATAGAAGATTTATACGAGAAAAGCACTTACATGAACGAAAAGTTAAAAGAAACAATTGAGGAGTTAAATAAATCAAAGGCTGAGCTTGAAAAGAAAAACCAGGAGATTGAAAAGTTTTTTTATGAAACAATCTTGTGTTTATCCAAAGCAATTGAGTACAAGGATATGTATACAAAAGGACATTGTGAAAGAGTTCAAAACATTGCTTTGAAAATTGCCGAGGAACTATCACTTTCAGATGAAGAGAAAGATATTCTAAAAGTTGCTTGTCTTTTACATGATATAGGGAAGATTGGTGTGAAAGAAGATATACTGAACAAAAAAGGTTCTTTAGAAGCTCATGAGTATAAGGAAATACAAAAACATCCTCTAATAGGTTACAATATTTTGAAAGATTTAGAGTTTACTGACAGAATAAAAAAGGTTGTACTTCAGCACCATGAAAGGGTAGATGGCAGAGGTTATCCATTTGGTCTGAAAGATGAAGAAATAGACCTTCTTGCAAAGATTGTAGCTGTTGCTGATGCTTATGATGCAATGACTTCTGATAGACCATATAGAAGAGCTTTTGATAAACAAGCAGCACTTAACGAAATGAAAAAGTGTGATGGTAGTCAATTCGATACTACTATAGTGGAAAAGCTAATTAATTTAGCACAAAAGGGTTTAGTGATGTTTTTATAGAAAAAGAATAAGGAGTGTGTTAAAATTATTAAATAAGTATTGATAAGAGGGAAAAACAAAGATGTTCAAGGTGATTTTAGCAATAAAGAACAAAAAGTTGCATTCTGTTGTAAAAAATTCCCTTATTGAAAATGGTTATACTATTGCTGATACTGCTTCAGACTTTGCAGATTGTCTGAGGAAGATAAGAGTTTTAAAACCAGATATTGTTATTATGGAGTATGGTTTTAGTGTTGGAAGTATTGTAGAGATGATTGATATTCTAAAAAACGATAGAATATGTCCTGTTATCATTTTGGCAAACCAAGCACAAAGGTCTAATATAGAAAGTGTAATCTTAGAGGACGATGAATTTAATATTTTTTTGTATAGCCCATTTAATAAGTGGGCTTTTATATCTTTTGTTGAAACTATTGTCAAGAATTGGATAAGATTAAGAAAACTGGAAGAACAAATAAGAAAGCTTCAGGATGATTTAGAAACGAGAAAACTTGTTGAAAGGGCAAAAGGGATTTTAATGAAAGATCTAAAGCTTGATGAAGAAAGTGCAATGAAAAAACTTCAAAAACTTAGTATGGACCATCAGATGCCCATTAAAGAAGTTGCAAAGAGAATCATAGAATGGAAATTGAAAAATTCAAAATAGGTAAGGCAAATCTAATGAATGTACTTGTATTTGGAGGGTTTGATAGAGAAAATAGAAGACTTTATGTCATGAGTGAATATGTAGAAGTACTTTTAATATTAAATGCAAAACCTATAATTTTCCCAATAAGCGCTTTGTCAACCAAGTTTTTGAAAGAGTACATACAGATGTGTGAATGTGTTCTTTTTTGTGGAGGTGAGGATGTTCATCCTAAATTTTATGGCAAAGAACCTCAAGTAGGAATAAGAAAAATCAATCTTTTGAGAGATGAAATAGAACTTGAAGCAATAAAAATTTCATATGAGATGGACAGAAGGGTTTTGGCAATTTGTAGAGGTTTGCAGGTTATGAATGTTGCGTTTGGTGGGACTTTGATACAGGACTTAGAAAGAAAAACAACCATTTCTCATTACCAGAATCTTGATGGTATATATGGATATCACACTGTGGAGATTGTTGGAGGGTTATTAGCCAGCATCTTTGGGAGCCGAAGGATTTTAGTAAACTCTTTTCACCATCAGGCAATAGAAGAGGTAGCACCTGGTTTTGAAATAGAGGCTGTATCAGCAGATGGTATAGTGGAGGCAATTTCAAAAAAGGACAGAAGTTTTTTTGTAGGTGTGCAATGGCATCCCGAGCTTATGGTAAAAAATAACCTTTATCAAAAAGAGCTTTTTGAGAGGTTTCTGGAAGGGTGATGTATTTGAATATTGGTAAAATATCTGATATGATTTTGAAGTACAGTGGTAAAATAATCTACTCTTTAATCATCATAGTTGTAGGTTTTTTATTTTTGAAGTTTTCTAATAGAATGCTTGAGAAATGGAAGAAAAAACAGAGAAGTTCTGTATTTCCTATCAATCAAAAAAGGATAGATACTCTTGCAGCACTTTTCAAAAGTATTATAAAATACTCTATATATTTTTTGATAATTGTACTCATTCTTGAAAACTTTAACGTTTCAATCAAAACAATCTTAGCTGTTGCAGGAATAGGTGGACTTGCAATAGGTTTTGGTGCACAGAGTTTAATTAAAGATGTAATAGCAGGTCTTTTTTTAATTATAGAAGACCAGCTGTCTGTTGGTGACTATGTCACAATTGATGGGAGAAGTGGTACCGTAAAAGAAATGGGAATAAAGACAATTAAAATTCAAGACTACAACGGCTCAATCCATATTATTCCAAATGGTTCCATAGGGGCTATTACTAACTGGTCGAGGCACAACTCAAAGGCAATTGTGGATGTTAAGCTCAACACAAAAATGAACTTTGATGAGGTGTCTTTGAAGCTTCAAGAGGTGTTCAAAGAGATTGAAGAAGAATTCAAAGAAGACATTGTTACACCACCGCAGATTGTTGGTATTGTGGACACAAACTGGATAGAATATACACTCAGAATTGTGACAGAGACAAAACCTCTTCGACATTGGGATTTAGAGAGGGCGATGAGAAAAAAGATTATTGAAAAGCTTTTTGTAAACTAAAAAACTAAAAGCTTGGAAAGGGGTAGTATAGAACAAAGATGAAAGTTTCAGAACTTTTTATGCCAACAATGAAAGAAACACCTTCTGATACAGAGATAGAGTCGCACAAGCTTATGCTAAGATCAGGATTTATGAGACAACTTTCTTCAGGTATCTATGTTTATCTTCCGCTTGGTTATAGAGTACTCAGAAAAATTGAGAATATTGTTCGTGAAGAGATGGATAGAAGCGGTGCGCAAGAAGTTCATATGTCTGCACTTATGCCAAAAGAGCTTTGGGAAGAGTCAGGCAGGTGGGCAGTATTTGGACCAGAGATGTTTAGAATAAAGGATAGAAATGAAAGGGAGTACTGTTTGGGACCTACTCACGAAGAAGCATTTACTTATATAGTCAGGAATGAGATTTCATCTTACAGGGATCTTCCAAAAATTTTGTATCAAATTCAAACAAAGTTTCGTGATGAAAGAAGACCACGGTTTGGGGTTATGCGCTGCCGAGAGTTTACAATGAAAGATGCTTATTCTTTTGACATTGATGAAAAAGGCTTAGAAATATCGTACCAAAAGATGTATGATGCATATGTAAGGATATTCAAAAGATGCGGACTTGATGTAAAGATTGTCGAGGCAGACACAGGGGCAATGGGCGGAGCAAGTTCACATGAGTTTATGGTTCCATCATCTGTTGGCGAGGCAGAGATTGCATATTGTAAAGCCTGCGGATATGCTGCAAACTTGGAAAAGGCAGAGTGTTTGGACACACCAGTTGAAAACAATGAGGAGCTAAAAGAAAAACAGGAAGTCTACACTCCAAATGTAAGAACAATTGAGGAGCTTGTGAACTTCCTGGGTATTGACAGTACAAGGTTTGTAAAAACAATGATTTACAAGGCAGATGACAAGTTTGTTGCAGTGCTGGTGAGAGGAGATAGAGAGGTAAATGAAACAAAATTAAAAAATCTTTTAGGAGCTACAGACCTTGAGCTTGCATCGGCAGAAGATGTAGAGAAAATTACAGGTGCAAAGGTGGGATTTGCCGGGCCAATTGGACTGCCGATAGATGTGTATGCAGACAACGAGATAAAATATCTCAAAAACTTTGTGGTTGGCGCAAATAAGACAGATTACCATATAAAGAATGTTAATCTTTCAGATTTTAAAGTAACAAAGTTTGCTGACCTCAGGAATATAACACAAGACGACCTTTGTCCAAAATGCCACTCTCAAAAGGTGACAATTGAAAGAGGAATTGAAGTTGGACATATATTTAAGCTTGGTACAAAGTATACAGAGGCATTTAATTGTGTTTATACAGATGAAAAAGGCGAGAAGAAGCTAATGATAATGGGATGTTATGGTATTGGTATCAACAGGACAGCTGCAGCTATCATTGAACAGATGCACGATGAGGACGGTATAATCTGGCCAATTACTGTTGCACCGTATGAGGTAATTGTTGTGCCTGTAAATGTAAAAGATGAAAATCAGAACAAGATTGCATTTGAGATTTATGAAAACCTTCAGAAAAATGGAGTTGAGGTTTTGATTGATGACAGAGATGAAAGAGCGGGCGTTAAGTTCAAGGATGCAGATTTGATTGGAATTCCGTTCAGAGTTACTGTTGGGAAGAAAATATCAGAAGGAAAGCTTGAGATTAGAAACAGAAGAACAAAAGAATCTTTTGAAGTTGAAATTGAGAAAGCAATAGAGTTTGTAATGAATCTAATCAAGGAAGAAAAAGCAAAATACCAAATATAAGTTTGAAATGCTTGTCAGCAAAAGGGGCTTTAGACAGAAGCCCCTTTTTGTTATTTTTAAGAAAAATTTTTAGTTCAAGGAGGTTTTGAAAATGAGGATTATTGATGTTAGCAGTCCAATTTCAAATAGTATGGTTTATTTTCCTGGTGACCCAAAACCACAAATATCAAAGGTTTATAGCATTGAAAAAGGAGAAGCAGCAAACGTGAGCAAGCTCATACTTTCATCACACACAGGGACGCACATTGACGCCCCAGCTCATTTTATAAAGGATGGTAGGACAGTTGACCAGATTCCTTTGGAATACTTGATAGGAGAAGTCAAGGTTTTTGAAGTCTATGATAACGATAGTATAACCAGAGAGTTTCTTGAAAGCAAGGACATAGACTATGGTGATAGGATATTTTTCAAGACCAAAAATTCTCAGTATCTTAGCAACACCTCAGAGTTCTATGAAAATTATGTTTATTTGAGCTTAGAGGCAGCCCAGTTTCTCATCGAAAAGAAAGTTCAGGTTGTGGGGATTGATTGTCTTTCGATAGAGGAATTTGCTTCCTACGATTTTGCTGTGCACAAGCTACTTCTTTCCAATGATGTGGTGATTATTGAAGGTTTAGACCTTTCACAGGTATGTAGAGGGAAATACAGGTATGCAGCACTGCCGCTAAAAATAAAAGACTGCGACGGTGCACCTGCAAGGGTGGTGTTGATTGAAGACTAAGTTTCTTTGTTAATGTGTGAAATTAAGGATTTCAAAATTAAAGCGATTTTTAGAAGGCACCAATGTGGTAAAATAAATGTAGGTGCCATTTTTGTTTTTAAGGTTAAAGATTAAGTCATTTAACAAAGGGAGAGGGTTTTGAAAATGCTTTTTAAAGACAGGGTAGATGCTGGAGAAAAGTTAGCTAAGAAATTAGAAATATTTAAGGGAAGGCAAGATGTTGTAATTTTTGCAGTTCCAAGAGGTGGACTGGTTGTCGCAAAAGTAATTGCAGATAGGCTCAAAATCCCTTTGGATATTGTGTTGGCAAAAAAGATAGGTGCCCCTTTTAACAGAGAGTTTGCTATTGCCGCAGTGGACATAAATGGGGATGTGGTTTTAAATAATGAGTATTTAGAATATTTTTCTATGAAAGACGAATATATTGAACACCAAAAGAAAAGAGTCTTAGTGGGCTTGAAGGACCAGCTTATTGAGTACAGGGGTTCTATCGAATATAAAAGCTTGGAAAATAAGGAGGCTATAATAGTAGACGATGGAATTGCAACAGGCGCAACAACAAAAGCATGTATAAGGTTTCTTTCAAAACTAAATCCTAAAAAGATATACGTTGCAACACCGGTAATTGCACCTTCGACGTTAAAAGAACTGGAAAAAGAATGTGATGGTATCTTTTATATTGTAAGTAGTGAACCATTTTGGGCAGTTGGACAGTTTTATGTCAACTTTTCACAGGTCTCTGAAGAGGATATTAAAAAGCTGCTAAGTTAAAATTTTTTTGAAAACTATGTGCACAAAAATGTTAACATAAAGAGGCTTTTGTGGTAATATAGAATAAAACAAATGGCGGTTGAGTGTGATAAAGAAATGGATTTTTACAGGGTTGGTGATAAGGTCATAAGTCTTCAAAAAATAGTGGATGAAGTCAAGAAAATATTGGACCTTCGTCAAAAAGGATTTTCGCAGATTGAGGTTGCCGAAAAGCTGAAAATAGACAGGTCTTTTATCTCAAAGCTTGAAGGGCTTGGAGAAGTACGCAAGGGCAAAAAAATTGCTGCAATTGGATTTCCTGTAAAAAACAAGCATGAGGTAGAGCAGGTATTGAAGAGTTACGGAATAAACTACTATCTGTTAATGACAGAAGAAGAAAGAAATAGTTTTATAAACTCCCTTTCTGCTGCTGAGCTTTTAAATATCATGAGTGAATATATAAATAATTTTAAAATGTTTGACATTGTAATTGCCATGGGTTCGGACTTTAGACTAAACTGGTTCAAAGCTTTTCTTGATTGTGAGGTCATTACGATACCTCTGGGAAAATCTCCGCTCAAATATGATGTTGAAGTGGATGTGGAAGAGCTGAAGAGAATTTTAGATTCTATTGTGAAGTAGCAAGAAGGAAAAGGAGATGTTTTTTGCATGAAAAGGGTAGTGAGTGTCAGCATTGGTTCGAGCAAGAGAGATCACAAAACCCAAGCTAAAATAATGGGTATTGACTTTGAGATTGAAAGAATAGGAACGGATGGAGATATAAAAAAGGCAATAGAGATTATAAAGTCATTAGATGGTAAAGTAGATGCCTTTGGTATGGGAGGAATTGACATTGTACTTTACGGTGGAGGTAAAAATTATGTCATAAGAGAGGCTATTCCTATAAAAAATGCTGCTCAAAAAACTCCTCTTGTGGACGGCACAGGTGTTAAAAATACCTTTGAAAAATGGGTTATAAAATATCTTCAAGACAACAGCATAATAGATTTCAAAGGAAAAACGGCACTTGTTGTATGTGCACTTGATAGATACAAACTTGCAGAGGGACTATATGAAGCTGGATGTAAGCTTTTGCTTGGTGATGCCCTATTTGCCTTGGGAATTCCACTTATGATAAAGAGTCTCAGGGTATTTTACTATCTTGCGGCTTTGCTTGTCCCATTGATAATAAAGCTGCCTTTTAAAATGTTGTATCCCAATGATGACAAAAAAGAAGAAAACCCTAAAAAGCTTAGAAAGTATTGGAAATATTTTAAAATGGCAGACATCATTGCGGGAGATTATAAATACATTCAAAAGTACATGCCAGATAGTTTGGAAGGAAAGATAATCATCACAAATACCATTACAAAAGAGGATGTTGAAGAGCTTAAAAAAAGAAAACTAAAGATGCTTGTTACTACAACACCTGAATTTGAGGGCAGATCTTTTGGAACAAATGTTGTTGAGGCTATTTTAGTTGCCCTGACGGGTAAAAAATTGGAAGATATGAGCCAAAAAGAGATAGAAAAGCTCATAAAAGAGATTGATTTTAAGCCCAGAGTAGAAATATTCTATTAGTAGAAGATATTTTCTTGGGTTGATAAAAATTTATACTGTTACATTTGTTTTAGAAAGTGAAAATAGGATTTTCGTTCCAGAATATGCAAAGTTATTTCCTCTATTTTTAAGAAAAATTTTGGTTGCAAATTCACAACCTAAGTTTGAAGAATATATAAGGCTAATTAGTGGAATAGAGATGAGATTGGAATTTTTCATGTTTCCAGAAACAAAAAATATTTCTAAAAAACATAAAAAAATAAGACATTTTATTGACCAACAAAGAAAAGGAAGAGTTATACATTTTGATTGGACGTATGAACAAAACATTCACATTAATTGTTTTATTGCATATTATATTGTAAGAGAAGTATTAAAAAAATATGGTCAGCGTTTAAAAAACAGAAAAATAGGAATAATTGGACTTGAAAAAGCTAAAAAAAATGGACTTTTATATGAGCTTGCGGAAAATACAGATATTCTTTATACTTCATTTGCTTCATTTCAAGAGACAAAAATAGCTGATGAACTTTTGGGAGAGTTCGGAACAGTTATAATAAACTGCTGGGAAGAAGAGAAATTGTTTGAAAATGCTGATCTAGTGTTTGTGTTCAGAGAGTTAGACAAGACAGCTTATGCGTTAAAAAGAGGGATGGTATGCTATCCTGAAAAGGGTGTGGTAGAAGATTTTGAATTTTTGAAGAAGTTCTTTTTTCTTTCTGAGATTTGTGTTGATTTTCTTCCTCTGAAAGATATATGTATATATAACGTGACACCCTTTATCAATTTGCCTATTAACATGGTTGAAATCATTTGTGAAAAGCTTCTTTTTACAACAATAAATAACTTTTCAGATGCTAAAAAAATCTTTACAAAAGACCTCTTTGATGTTAAAATAAAGCTCAAGTAACATGAATAAGTTAATATTCTCTATTAAAAAGCGGTCAGAAAAGAGTTCAAAAGCTCTTTTCGGGCCTGGGGATTTTACCAGGCAGCAGGGATTAAAAATCCTGCGGGACCCATGTTTTTTACAAAACATGAGTCTTGGCAGGATTTTTTTATTGTTTTAATAGTTTTGCGAAGAAGATTATAATGAAAGGGGTTTTAATGAAGGTATATGGAAAAACAAGGTGCGGCGCTTTTGTCAGTTTTTTCTAATACAGCATTGGTTTTATTCAAACTTATTGCAGGCAGCATTATGGGTTCTGTGTCTGTTATATCAGAAGCGATTCATTCTGGCATTGACCTTTTAGCAAGCTTGGTTGCGTATTTTTCCATCAAACAAGCAAGAAAACCAGCAGACAGTGACCATCCTTTTGGTCATGGCAAGTTTGAAAATGTCTCTGGTGCATTTGAGGCAATATTAATATTTTTAGCAGCAGCTATGATTATTTATGAGGCAATAAAAAAGATTGTAAAGGGTGGAGAAGTTGAGAAAATAGAAGCAGGGCTTTTGGTTATGCTAATCTCAGCCGTTGTAAACCTTTTTATATCTTCAAAACTCTTTAAAGTAGCTAAAAAAACAGATTCTGTGGCTTTGGAAGCAGATGCTATGCATCTTTTCACAGATGTGTTTACCTCATTTGGAGTATTCTTAGGGCTTGTTGCAATAAAACTTACACATGTGTACATTATAGACCCAATAATTGCTATTGTTGTTGCTTTGATGATAATAAAAGCTTCTGTTGATTTGACTAAAAAGGCTCTATGTGACCTTGTTGACAAGAGTCTTCCACAAAGTGAGATAGAGATAATTGAAAATATAATAAAAAAATATTCTAAGGTTACAAGTTTTCACAAACTCAGAACAAGAAAGAGTGGAGACAGACGTGAGATTGACGTTCATATTAGAATGGAAAATTCAACTACTTTAATCGACGCTCACAACCTCTGTAACCAGATAGAAAATGATATAAAATCGGCTCTACCAAATTCGTATATCACAATCCACATTGAACCTGAGGATGAGAAGTAAAAAAGTCGCAAAAGTCTATATTGAAATCCGCTGTGTCAAATGGTATAATATTTAAGTGGCGATGGAGTCCGCCGTGCTTGTGCCAATGAAGGCTGATGACTCCTACAGATGCTGCAAAAGAGCAACATCTGTAGGAGTTTTTGTATTTTATTGGACTAATTTCATGCCGACTACTTTGATTTTACTGAAGGAGGCAAAATTATATGAAAAACATTGTTGCAATTGCTATTGGAGCTTTTTTTGGTGCTGTTTGTAGGTTTTTTATATCTCAGCTAAGCCTTGGCAGCTTTCCATTTGCAACACTTTTTATAAACGTTATTGGCAGTTTTGTTTTGTGCTTTGTTGCAGAGATAACGGTAGAACACATAAAGATTTCAACCGCATTAAGACACATGATAACAACAGGTTTTATAAGCAGCTTTACAACCTTTTCAACGTTTGTACTTGAAATTGTGAGGTTTTTAATGAAAGGAGAATTTACAGTTGCTATTGTCTATCCTCTTTTATCCATTGTGCTTGGGCTTTTAACTTCAATTTTTGGTTTTGAACTTGCAAGGGTGATTTCAGAAAGACAGCAAAAAGAGGAGTACGATGCAGCATGAACTATCTTGTGGTTGGTGCAGGTGGGGTCATTGGAGCAATTTTAAGATATATAGTTGGTAAGATATTTAGAGAAGTAATGGATAGAGATCATCCTGTTGCTACATTGTTTATAAATATGATTGGAAGTTTTTTAATAGGATATTTGTCAACAAAGCATCTTTCAAGTGAATACAAACTTTTTCTAATGACTGGTCTTCTTGGAGGTTTTACAACATATTCTACCTTTATGTTTGAGACATCAAGGTATATAAAGAAGGAAAAGCATATAAAAGCCATTATTTATATATTTGTTTCCATTATCTCTGGAATTACTGCAGCTTGTGTAGGAATTTGGTTAGCAAGCTTTGTTTAAGTATAATTGTATTTTGATTATTTTTAACTTTCCTCACTTGAAACCCTAAATTGAATTAATATATAATTTAAATATTGCAAATTCTAATCTTTTGATTATTTTGAGGAGAGAGTAGGAAATGAAAATCCAAGCGCCAAAAGGAACAAAGGATGTGCTTCCGGAAGAAAGTTATATATGGCAATATGTTGAGAATAAATTCAGAGAGGTTTGCAAGCTTTATGGATATCAGGAAGTTAGATTTCCTACATTTGAGTACACAGAGCTTTTCCAAAGAGGAGTGGGCGAGACCACTGATATTGTCCAAAAAGAGATGTATACCTTTTTGGACAAGGGTGGAAGGAGCATCACTTTAAGGCCAGAAGGGACAGCATCCGCAGCAAGACTATTTATCGAACATGGTTTTGCATCACGTCCAATGCCGCAGAGGTTTTATTACATTATTTCCGCTTTCAGATATGAAAACACACAAGGTGGAAGATTTAGAGAATTTCACCAATTTGGAATTGAAAATTTTGGTTCTTCTTCTCCTGTAACAGATGCAGAGGTGATTTCTCTTGCTTACAATTTTTTTACAAGCATTGGGCTTGACAATATTACTGTGAACATTAACAGCATCGGGTGTCCTGTGTGTAGGAAGGAGTATGTGAAAAATTTAAAAGAGTATTTTTCGGCAAATTCTCAAAAGCTCTGTACCACATGCCACCAAAGGCTTGACAAAAATCCAATGAGAATTTTGGACTGCAAAGAAGAGGGTTGCAAGCTTGTTACAAAAGATGCACCAAAACCAATTGATTATCTTTGTGATGATTGTAAAAGCCATTTTGAAAAAGTAAAGACTTATTTAGACCAGGCAAAGGTTTTATATAAAGTAGACCCCTTTATTGTTCGGGGCTTGGATTATTACACAAAAACAGTTTTTGAAATTGTTGCAACTGTCACAGAAAAAGAGCTTGCAATCTGTGGTGGCGGACGATACGACAATTTAATAGAACAGATAGGTGGGAATTCTACTCCAGGAATTGGTTTTGCAATTGGTGTTGAGAGACTTTTGATGCTGCTTGCTCAAAATGGACTTTTTCCTACAAGACCGCAAGTTCCAGAGGTATTTGTTGCAACAATAGGGGAAAATAGTCTCAAAAAAGCTTTTGAGATTGCAAGTAGACTCAGATTTGAAGGAATTTCCACTATAATTGAAGAGATGTCAAGAAGTTTAAAATCCCAGATGAAATATGCTGACAAGATTGGCTGTCAGTTTTCTATAATCATTGGAGATGAGGAAATCGCAAAGGGTGTTTGCAAAATTAGAAATATGAGAACATCGTCAGAAGATGAAGTAAATATAGAAAGTATTTGTCAGTATTTAAAAGAGAAACTTCAAAAATAACAAGGATGTGTTTATAACTTTAAAAATTTTCAAAGAAGGTGATAGATGTGGAAGGTATTAAAAACTTTAAAAGAACTAAATACTGTGGAGAAGTGTCGGTTGAAGATGTTGGAAAAGAGGTTGTACTAACAGGTTGGGTTGACACAAGACGAGACCTTGGCGGGATAATATTTGTTGATTTGAGGGATAGAACTGGTATTGTACAGGTTGTATTTGATGAAAAGATGGGAGAAGAACTTTTAGACAAGGCTGACTCATTAAGGTCCGAATACTGCATCGGAGTTAGAGGTATTGTGGAAAAAAGACCACCTGAGACAGTAAATCCTAAAATAAAAACAGGCGAGGTAGAAGTAAGAGCAACAGAGCTGAGGATATTTAACAAGTCTGAGACTCCTCCCTTCCCAATTGAAGAAGGAATAAATGTAAATGAGGCAGTGAGGCTAAAATACAGATATTTGGATTTAAGAAGACCTGATATGCAGAGGAATTTGATGTTCAGACACAAGCTCTATCAGGTTGTGCGAAATTTTCTTTCTCAAAATGGGTTTATAGAAGTAGAGACACCTATGCTCACAAAATCTACTCCAGAAGGTGCAAGAGACTACTTAGTTCCAAGCAGAATATTTCCGGGTAAATTTTTTGCGCTGCCACAGTCACCACAGCTTTTTAAACAGCTTTTGATGGTTGCAGGGTTTGACAGATATTTTCAGATTGTAAAGTGTTTTAGAGATGAAGACCTGCGAGCAGACAGACAACCTGAGTTTACCCAGATAGACATTGAGATGTCGTTTGTTGATGTTGACGATGTTATTGAGATAAATGAAAAGTTGCTTAAGGCCATTTTTGAACAGATGCTGGGGATAGACTTAAAACTTCCTCTTCCAAGACTTACCTACAAGGAAGCAATGGAAAGGTTTGGCTCTGACAAACCAGATACTCGTTTTGGAATGGAACTTGTTGATATTACTGACATTGTGAAAAACTGTGAATTTAAAGTATTTTCTGATGCGGCAAACAAGGGTGGGTCTGTTAGAGCCATCAATGCAAAGGGTTGTGCAGCTACATTTTCAAGGCGTGAGATTGATGCACTTGTTGAGTTTGCAAAAAATTTTAAAGCAAAGGGTCTTGCATGGATTGCAGTTGAAAGTGATGGTCTGAAATCCCCTATTGTCAAGTTTTTAAAAGAAGAGGAGATAAATGAAATTCTAAAGAGACTTGGTGCAGAGGTTGGAGATTTGCTGCTATTTTCTGCTGACAAGGATGAAATTGTCTTTGATGTTCTTGGGAACTTGAGACTTGAGATAGCAAGAAAGCTAAATCTTCTTGACAAGTCAAAATTTAATCTTTTATGGGTTGTAGAGTTTCCGCTTTTTGAGTATTCAGAAGAAGAGGGTAGGTTTGTTGCAAAACACCATCCGTTTACGTCGCCAATGGATGAAGATATAGAATTTTTAGAGACAGACCCGGCGAAAGTAAGGTCAAAAGCATATGATATTGTGTTAAACGGTACAGAAATTGGTGGTGGTTCTATTAGAATTCATTCACCTGAGATCCAAAAAAGAATGTTCAAAGCACTTGGATTTACAGAGGAAAAGGCGCAGGATAGGTTTGGATTTTTACTCGAAGCTTTCAAGTATGGTACTCCACCACATGGTGGAATTGCTTATGGATTTGATAGGCTTTGTATGCTGCTTTTGGGTCTGGATTCTATAAGAGATACAATTGCATTCCCAAAGGTAAAAGATTCGTCGTGCCCGCTGACCGATGCACCCTCTGAGGTTGAACCAAAACAGCTCAAAGAACTTCACATCAAAGTTGATGTTATAAAGTAATGGAGAATTTTTCAAGGCTCCTGTCCTAAGAGAGTTAAAGATTTTTGGAAGGACAGGAGCTTTATTTTTTGCAAAATTTTTATCTTGTCTTAGAACAAAATGCTTCAAATATCAAGTCAAAAATTTGAAACAGATATGAATTTTTTTTAATTTTAAACTTCTTGAATAAGAGTTATATTAATTTTACATAAAGATGATAACGATTACATAGGAGGTTATAACATTATGAAAAAAATTGTTCTAAAGACTTGTGTACTCTTGATGGTAGTTATTTTTATTGTTTCTATTTTAAAAATTTTACCTATGTTTGCTCAGAGCATACCGTATGAGAAAGAAAAATACCCAAATCTTCTTGGCAATCAGGCAGTTAAAAAACCATCGATTGCTGGTAGACTGCAGATTATTGAAAAGAACGGAAAAAAGTATTTAGCTGATCAAAAAGGTGAAATAATCCAGCTTCGTGGTATGAGCACACATGGACTTCAATGGTATGGTGATATTATAAACAAAAATGCATTTGAAGCTCTTTCAAAAGATTGGGAGTGCAATGTTGTAAGGCTTGCGATGTATGTGGGTGAAGGTGGTTATGCTTCAAATCCAAGTATCAAAGAAAAAGTTTTAGAGGGAATTAAGCTTGCTATTGAAAATGATATGTATGTAATTGTTGACTGGCATGTATTAAATCCCGGCGACCCGAATGCTGAAATTTACAAAGGGGCAAAAGACTTTTTCAAAGAGATAGCTACAAGTTTTCCTAATGACTATCACATAATATATGAAGTTTGCAATGAACCAAATCCAAATGAACCGGGAGTAGAAAATAGTTTGGATGGTTGGAAAAAGGTAAAATCTTTCGCACAGCCTATTATACAGATGCTCAGAAGTTTGGGGAATCAAAACATTATAATTGTAGGTTCTCCCAATTGGAGCCAGAGACCTGACTTTGCTATCCAAGATCCTATAAATGATAAAAATGTTATGTATTCAGTTCATTTTTACTCTGGAACTCACAAGGTTGATGGCTATGTTTTTGAGAATATGAAAAATGCATTCGAAAATGGGGTACCAATTTTTGTTAGCGAATGGGGAACAAGTTTGGCAAGCGGTGATGGTGGACCATATCTTGATGAGGCGGACAAATGGCTTGAGTATTTAAATGAAAACTATATTAGCTGGGTGAACTGGTCACTGTCAAACAAAAATGAAACATCAGCTGCTTTTGTTTCATATATAAGTGGTATAAATAATGCTACATCACTTGACCCAGGTGATGATAAAGTATGGGATATAAAAGAACTGAGTATATCTGGCGAGTATGTGAGATCAAGAATAAAAGGAATTCCATATAAGCCAATTGAGAGGAATAGCCAAAAAAAAGAAGGACAAAGTGCACCCTTAGGCGAAAAAGTTTTACCCTCCACATTCGAAGATGACACACGTCAAGGCTGGGATTGGGATGGACCATCTGGTGTAAAAGGTCCTATTACCATCGAAAGTGTAAATGGTTCAAAAGCGCTATCTTTTGAGATTGAGTATCCAGAGAAAAAACCACAAGATGGCTGGGCAACAGCTGCAAGACTTATACTTAAAGACATAAATACCAAAAGGGAAGATAACAAATATTTGGCTTTTGATTTTTATTTAAAGCCAGATAGAGCTTCAAAAGGTATGATTCAGATATTTTTAGCTTTTTCACCACCTTCCTTAGGTTACTGGGTCCAGGTGCAAGACAGTTTTAATATCGACTTGGCAAAACTTTCAAGTGCAAAAAAGATAGAAGACGGAATTTACAAATTCAATGTATTTTTTGACTTAGACAAAATACAGGATGGGAAAATTTTGGGCAAAGATACGCTTTTAAGAGATGTAATAGTAGTCATCGCAGATGGAAATAGCGATTTTAAAGGAAAAATGTATATAGATAATGTTAGATTTACCAATGTCCTTTTTGAAGATATCAATTTTGGGAGCAGCCTTTATGATGCTGTTGCCAAACTTTATTCTAAAGGAATCATAAAAGGAATTTCAGAATTTAAGTACTTGCCAGATAAAAACATTACAAGGGCTGAATTTGCTGCACTTTGTGTCAGGGCATTGAACTTGAAAATTGAAAAATATGATAATAGATTTTCTGATGTGAAAAGTGACAGCTGGTACACAGATATGGTTTATACAGCATATAAAAATGGGTTATTTGAAATAAATGGAAATAAAATATTTCCTGAAAATACAATGAAAAGAGAAGAAGTGGTGGCTTTAGCAATTGAAGTATACAAAAGATTAACAGGTAAAATAGAAGTTAGCACAGAAGATATTCAGATTGTCGATGAAAATCTTATAAATCCTCAATACAGAGAAAGTGTGAAGTTAGCTATTCAGCTCGGTATTATTGACCTGTATTCAGACGGAACATTTGCACCAAGTAAGAGCATTTCAAGAGGGGAGGCGGCAACAATTTTCTATAACATCTTGAACTTAGCAGGTAAGCTATGACACATGAAATTGAAAAAATCTTTAACAAAAAGCTGCCGGCTAAATGCTGGTAGCTATTTTTATATTATTTTGACACTCCAATATGACAAAATATTGCACATTTTAATATCAATAATTCACAAAAAGACTGCAATTTTATCAATTCATTTTAATTAAAATAGGATGTAAACTATAAACGGAAAGTCCAAAAAGCTGAATAAAAGCTTTTAATAATAACCTTGAGAAAGGAGACGGCATCAGAAATGGCAAGCAGTCATCGCACATATCGAAGCGGGTTTCTAAAAGAACTTAATAAGAATTTTCCACTATTCTTGATGGCATTGCCGGGGGTTGGTCTTTTAATAGCATTTTCATACTTACCACTGTTTGGACTAATCATTGCATTCAAAGATGTGCACTATAATTTGGGAATCCTTAAAAGTCCGTGGGTGGGTCTAAAGAATTTTGAGTTTCTTTTCAAAACACCTGATGCTTTTATTATTACAAGGAACACCCTTCTTTATAACTTTGCATTTATAGTGTTTGGGAACTTGGCAGCAATTGCAACAGCCATCGCACTGAGTGAAATGAGAGCAAGATTTATGGCAAAGTTCTATCAATCAGTAATGTTTTTACCATACTTTTTGTCGTGGGTTGTTGTTGCATATATGGCATTTGCGTTTTTGAGTATAGACTTGGGGATTTTAAATACAATGATTCTACCAAAGCTGGGCTTGCAGCCAATTGCCTGGTATTTTGAAACAAAACCGTGGCCTGTAATACTGATACTTGCTAATCTGTGGAAATATACAGGTTACAATGCAGTCATATATTTGGCAGCAATTACAGGGATTGACCCTGAATATTATGAAGCAGCTTTAATCGATGGTGCATCAAAATGGCAGCAGATAAGACACATTACAATTCCGCTTTTGTCCCCGCTTGTTGTTGTACTTGTTCTTTTAGGTATAGGCAGAATCTTTTATGCAGACTTTGGACTTTTTTATCAACTTCCGATGAATAGCGGTGCTCTTTTTGATGTTACAAATGTCATTGATACTTATGTTTATAGGACTCTTATGGGAATGAACGATATAGGAATGGCATCTGCTGCAAGTTTTTATCAATCAATTATGGGATTTATTTTGGTACTAACTTCAAATCTTATTGTTCGCAGACTTGATCCGGAAAAAGCACTCTTTTAAAAGCGGTTGTGTGAAAACAAACACCATAGAAAGGTGATGATATAGTATGCATACAAAGAGCAGATTTTTACAAATATCAGCAATATCAGAAGCTATTTTACACATTTTCTTTGGAATTGTAACGCTTGCATGTTTAATACCACTATGGGCTGTCATATCAATTTCGCTCAGTGATGACAACAAAATCAGACAAAGTGGATATAGACTGTGGCCTGTGGGCTTTAGTGCAAAATCGTATGATTTTGTTTTATCACAAGGAAGAGCAATTTGGCATGCATATGGTATTACTATTTTGGTGACTATAGTCGGAACGGTGTTGTGTGTGCTTGTAGTTTCAATGTACGCATATATACTGTTTAGAAAAGATTTTAAATACAGAAAATTCTTTACATTCATTGGCTTTTTTACAATGCTAATCAATGCCGGTCTTGTTCCATGGTATATAGTATGTGTAAATGTACTTCACTTAAAAGATACTATCTATGCGTTGATTTTACCGTATGTTATGAACATGTGGTATGTTTTGATTTTTAGAACGTATCTTTCGATGTCTCTACCTGATTCTATCATAGAGTCTGCCAAGATAGACGGTGCAGGTGAATTTACAACCTTTTTCAGAATTGTTGTTCCACTTGTGAAACCAGGACTTGCAACAATAGCTCTTTTTGCAGCAATAACATACTGGAATGATTGGTGGCTTCCGTTTATGCTAATCGAAAATGAAAAACTTTACAACCTTCAGTACATGATGTACAGAGTTCAGCAAAAAATACAGTATTTAGCAGAAATTGCAGGAAAACTTGGGGCATCGGGTATTGTTCCAACTGACCTTCCAACTGAGTCTGCACGAATGGCAATGGCTGTTTTGGGTATGGGACCAATAGTTTTGGCATATCCATTCTTCCAGCGCTATTTTGTAAAAGGTCTAACCATTGGTGCAATTAAAGGTTAGTGTTTATTTGAACGGGCTATAAGCTTCAGTAAGCTGCAAATTTTACAGCGGTTTATTGAAGCTTATAAATAAAAAAGATGTGGGAGGTTGATTTTTATGAGACTCAAAAAGTTTTTTGTGGTAATGCTTGTGTTGGCGTTTGTAGTGACAAGCGTTATAGGCGTGGTGACAGGGTTTGGTGCATCATCTTCAAAACTTCCTTATGTAAAGCTTACATGGTATGTTATTGGAACTCCGCAAAAAGACTGGGATTTAATTAATCAAAAGGTAAATGAGTACATCAAACCAAAACTAAATGCTGAAATTAAAATGACGATGTTTGATTGGGGCGAATATAATGATAAGCTCCAGACAAAAATTGCAGCTGGTGAGCCATTTGATATCTGTTTTACAGCAATCTGGACAAACAATTATAGAACTAATGTTGCAAAGGGTGCATTTTTACCACTCAATAAGCCCGGAAATGACCTACTTTCAAAGTATGCGCCAAAGACAAAGAAGCTTCTTGGGGATGATTTTATAAAGGGTGCATCCATCAATGGAATTTTGTATGCAATCCCAGCAAACAAAGAGAAAGCTCACAACTGGGGATTCATTGTAAGAATGGACTTAGTAAAGAAATATAAGTTGGAAGACATGTTTAAAAAGGTTAAGAAATTAGAAGATTTAGAGCCATATCTTAAAGTAATCAAGCAAAAAGAACCAGGTATATATCCGCTTGGAGCATATGCTGGTGAGTCTCCAAGATTCCTTTTAGACTGGGATAAGGTAGTTGATGATGATGTTCCTGTATCACTTTATCCAAACAACAAGAGCACAAAGATTGTCAATGAACTTGAGCAGCCTAATACAAAAGCACTATTTAAGACTGTAAGAAAATATTACTTAGCTGGATATATAAGGAAAGATGCGGCAAGTGTAACAGACTGGATGTCTGACTTGAAAGCTGGAAAAGTCTTTGTAATGCCACAGTCATTAAAGCCTGGAAAGGATGCTGAAATGTCCATTTCAACAGGCTATGAGTGGAAACAAATAGATATAACACCACCAGTTATGTCAACAAGAGAATGTATAGGGTCTATGCAGGCAATCAATGCAAAGTCTAAAAACCCTGAAAGAGCTTTAATGTTCCTAGAACTTTTCAACACAGACAAGTATCTTAACAACCTTGTAAACTTTGGAATTGAAGGTCAGCACTATGTATTTAAAGACAAAGCAAAAGGCATTATTGCTCCAGGACCAAAAGCAAAAGACTACAGTCCAGGACTTGGCTGGATGTTTGGAAATCAGTTTATAAACTACATCTATGAGAATGAAGATCCTAACAAGTGGAAAAACTTTGAAGAGTATAACAAAAAAGCATTGCCACTTCTTAGCCTTGGATTCAACTTTGATGACTCCAAGGTTAAAACTCAAGTTGCAGCATGTAAGAATGTATGGAAACAGTATATTCCAATGCTTGAAACAGGTAGTGTAGACCCAGATAAATACATTCCACAGGCAATTGACAAGTTCAAAAAAGCAGGTGTTGACGCTATTATAAAAGAAGCACAGAAACAGTATGATGAGTTTCTTAAAAAGACTGGAAGAAAGAAATAATGTAAAAAAATATTTAAGCGGGATACTGGTGCAAAAATTAAAGCATCAGTATCCCTTTTGTTGCTAAAAATTAAAATAAACGGATTGTGATTTTGTATCAATATGAGCTAAAATAGAATAAAGTACTCAATGTTGAAGAGTTTTAGGGTTGTGATTTTTATGAAAGAATTATTTAATAAAAGACATATTCTTTCTATAGGTTTTTTTGTACCTCTTGTAACTACGATTGTGCTAATAATTGTGTTAATCTTGAACACTCAAAAAACTGTTGAAGAGAGTGTGACTATTGAAAATGAGGAATTAGAAGTTAACACAAAAATAAGGTTTCTAAGTCCATGGGGAGGGAGTGATCCGTATGCTGATACGCTATCGTTTGTTCTTCAAAAGTTTCAAGAAGAAAATACTGGCATAACTATTGTAAACGAATCTCTGTTTGGTGATGATTTTTTGATAAAACTCCAAACAGATTTCGCATCTGGAAATCCGCCTGATGTTTTTGGACTTTTTCCAGGTTCTGTTAGAGATTTGCTAATACAAAGACATCAAATAGCTGATTTGACAGATGTAATTAAAAGAGATGTAAAGTGGTATCAAAGTTTTTATCCTAACATGTGGAAGTATGTAACTTTCAATAAAAGGATTTATGGTGTTCCACTTGAAACAATAGTTGAGTGCTTATTTGTTAACAAGGACATATTTGAAAAATACAATTTGCAAGTTCCTAAAACACTTAATGAATTAATAAATGTCTCAAAAATACTGAAGAGTAAAGGGATTATTCCAATTGCATTCAATGCCCAGCCAGAAGGAACATACATATATCAGAATATTATTGTTTCGATTGGAACAAAACATGATGTAGAAAATCCAATAAAAAATGGAAAGTTTTCAGATCCTTACATAAAAGCACTTGATTATTTAAAGGAACTATACAAAGTCGGTGCATTTCCGACAAACTATTATTCACTTACCAGCAAACAACGAAATGATTTATTTTTAACAAAAAAAGCTGCAATGATTGTTCAAGGTTCATGGTTCATACCTAAATGTGATCCTAAGACAGTTGATATATATTTTTTTCCCCAAGTAAATGGTACTGACAAAAAACACTTAATTTATGGTCTTGGCGGGGGAACATTTTATGTGAGCACTCAAGCCTGGCAAGATAACACAAAAAGAGTCTGGGCAATAGAAATATTAAAATATTTGACATCTGAAAAAGTTGCAAGAATATTTGTTGAAAGGACAGGGTTGATTTCGAATGTAAAGATAAAAGATCAACCAAATGTCAAAAATCCTTTGAGGTCGAAGGTGGAAGGGCTTATAAAAGAAGCTAATGTGTTTGTTGCACCGCCTGACCATTTTGTTGATAGAACGGTTTGGGAAGAGGTTATTACAAAAAATATTCCTTATTATCTTCAAGGGACAATATCTTCAAAACTGTTTTGGGAAATAGCAATCAAAGCGTGGGAAGAGAATATAAAAAAATTGGGTGAATAAAGATGTTAAAAAAGATGAAGTTGATTTTCAAGAGCTTTATTAAATATTATCGTACCATTTCCATAGATAAAAAATTTTTAACCATTTCTTATATTCAAATATTCATTCCAATAATCCTCATTGGGGTTTTAAGTTTTAGAATTTCGTCAGATTTGATATTCAAAAAATACGTAGGATACACCTCTGATGTTATAAAAACAGCAAGACTGCGTATTGTTGATAAGATAAATGAACTTAACAGCATAACTCAGGACATTTTGTATCAAGCAGAACTGTACAATGTTTTAGATAAATCAATTAAAAATGTTGATTATTATGATGATGTCACTTCACTTACAAACAAGTTTCGCAAAATAATCTTAGGACACCTTGATGTTCAGTCAATAGGTATATTTACAAAAGATAAGAAGCTGTGTATAGTTGATAACACTTCAAAAGAAATAGGACTTGACGAAATAATATCGTCTCAGATATCTTTAGAGGAAATATACAAAATAGCTGCAAAAGGAAATGGGAAACCTGTTTGGTATGTAACTTTGCTTAAAAAAGACAAAGAGAGCAAAGCGGCGGTCTTAATAACAAGGTGTATAAATAACCCTAAAACATTAAAATTTGAAGGAATTTTAGCTGTTATGGTAAACACAGAGCTTTTTAACAAGACATTTTCTGAACTTGTTGCAGAAAAAAGTCAGGCAATTGCAGTGGTAGGAAGTGGTATATTTATTTCAACAAAGGGTGAAATAAATAGAGGAAAGATTCTCAAATTCATGTCGCGGGCAAAAAATAAGAACGGGGTTGTTACATATACCTCAAGCGAATATATTGTCAATATTTTACCTATAAAACAACTGGATTGGTATATAGTAACATCTATTCCTGTTAAAATATTGTTCAAAGATATAGAAAAGCTAAGAATGTGGCTTATAGTTTTATGTTTTTTGTCGTTTGTAATAACGTCTGCAATGTCGCTGATGCTTTCAATGGACTTATTAAAACCAATTAATGCTATTGTGGAAGCAACAAAGAAAATAAGAAAAGGTGAATACAAGACGATAGAGAATCTTGAGAGAAAGGATGAACTTGGTATTCTAATTGATAACTTTAACAGTATGGTTGTGAAAATAAATCATCTGATAAATTCAATTTATAAGGAACAAATAACACGAAAAGAAGCAGAAATAAAAGTTTTGCAAACTCAGTTAAATCCACATTTTTTGTTTAACATTTTGGAATCGATTAACTGGCTTGCACAGCTAAATGGTGTATCCCAAATAAGCGATGTTGTCATTGCACTTTCAAAGCTCTTAGAAGTGAATCTAAAAGAAGAAAAGTTCTTAACCTTAGAGGAAGAGATAAAATACATAACCTCTTACATTTCAATTTTGAAGATAAACTTTGGTGAAGAGAACTTAAAGCTTGAAATAGATGTAGACAGAAAAGCTTTAAAACTTAGAATTCCTAAACTGCTAATTCAGCCTCTTGTAGAAAATTCTATCTTTCACGGCATAAGACCAAAAGGTTTTGGCAGAATATTTGTAGGTGGTTATATTTGGAACGACAAGCTTACCATAATTGTAAAAGATGATGGGGTGGGGATACCAGCTGAAAAATTAAAAGGGATACGTCAGGATTTAGAAAATAACAGTGAGGTTTTGCTTGAACAGGAGGAAAGGTCATACACAAGAATAGGGCTTGTGAATGTGGTAAAAAGATTAAAACTTATATATGGGAAGGATGCAGATTTTTCAATTGAAAGCTTGCCACAGAGAGGCACTACTATAAAGATTGAAATTCTGTTAGACGCTCTTTCAAGAGTGGTAGAAGAAAGTTTACAGGAATTTTCTGGTGAAGGGGAAGAGAACAATGTATAAAATTGTAATAGTGGATGACGATATGCTTATTCGAAAAGGAATTAGAAATGTAATAAGATGGAAAGATATAGAATGTGAAATTTGTGCTGAGGCTTCAAGTGGAGATGAAGCTTTAAAAGTGATTGAAGAAGTAAAACCAGATATTGTAATAACAGATATAAAAATGCCTAATATGGATGGAATTGAACTTATAGAAAGAATTAGAAAGATTATTCCTCAGTGTAAGATTGTGATTTTAACGGCTTACAGAGAGTTCGAGTACGCACAGAGAGCTATAAAATACGGTGCTTTTGATTTTCTTTTAAAACCAACTAAGGTGGAAGATATAATAAATGTTGTGCAAAAAGCTATAAACGAGATTAAAAAAGAAAAGACAATAGTTGAGGAGTTAGAAAAGATAAATAACATTTTGAAAGAGAAATTGCCAATTTTAAAAGAAAATTTTTTGTTCAATGTCATATTTGAGATGATTTCCAATGAAGATGAGATTCTCCAGATGGCATCTCTTTATGAGATTGATATTGGTAAATTTTTAATGATTTTAGCTGAGTGTAGTACAAAAGAAGAAAGAGAGAGAAAAAATTCTCATTTATATCTTTTGGGAATCTCAAATATGCTAAATGATTTTTTGAGCAACAATTTTACAATTTATACTATTTATTTGAATAACTCTCAAGCGGTATATATTGTAAATTCAAATAAAGAATTTGAAAAAGAAGAAGAGAAAAAATTCTTTGATCTTTTGAGCCAACTTAAAAAAGCTGCAGTTGAATGTTTCAATATTGATTTGACACTTGCAGTAAGTACGTGTGGTAATGGAATTGTGCAACTTCCAGATAAATTTAAAGAATGCATTGATGCAATAAATTACAGATTTTATTTTGATGAAGATGATATAATATATTATAAGGACCTTTCACATTTTTTCATGTATATGGATGACAGAAAGTTAAAGAATCTTAAGAATGAAATTTTGTCAAGTGTCAGATATGGAAATTACTCAAATATAAATAATCTCTTGCTTGAGCTCGAAGAGACCTTGAAAAAGTCAAAAGCAGATAAACAGTATATCTTTAATTTTTACTATCTTCTTCTCATTGAAATAAATATGATAAAAGCTCAACTTTCTTCGGCTGTTAATAAATCCGAAAATCCAGAGATGTTTGAAGATATAGATTATTTCAATGAGATTATTAAATGCAAAAATTTGTCAGAATTAAGTAGTATCCTACGAATGTCTATTCAACAAACTATCGAAGAAGTTCAAAAACACAACCAAAACAAAATGGGGAGCTTAATAAAAAAGGTGATTGACTACATAAAAGATAACTATAACTCAGGTGAGATTTCACTCAGTGATATTTCAGAAAAATTTTTTGTAAGTCCATCATATTTAAGCAGGTTGTTCAAAAAAGAGACAGGGAAAAATCTTTCGGATTTTATAAATGAGTATAGAATAGAAAAAGCAAAGCATCTTTTACTTACAACCGACCTTAAAACATATGAAGTTGCTGACAGGGTTGGTATTCCAGATCCACACTATTTTTCAAGACTTTTTAAACGCTACACTGGCTATAGTCCTTCTGAATACAAAGAAGGTATAAAACTAAAAGGCGAAAAAGTAAGCGATTAAAAAGGGGGTACGCAAGAATTGCCCCTTTTATTTTTTTAAATTAAAAGTATTCTTGTTTCATGGTCACTACTTTAAGAAGCATTATTGAGGACATAATAGCAAGAATAGCACCAAATATAAATGGTGCAGAAGGACTTATATATTGCCACAAAAGTCCTGCAATCAAACTTGCTGGAAAGGCGAAAATTCCAACAGCACCATTGTAGAGACCATAAGCTGTGCCTCTTTTCTCAGGGGGGACTAAATCTGCAACTAATGCCTTTTCAACACCTTCTGTAAGTCCATAATAAAGACCGTACAAAATGTACAGTGCAACTATTTGATATGTTTTTGTTGCAAGTCCAAAACCTAAATATATCAAGGCATAAACAATCCAGCCTATCACAATCAAATATTGGCGTTTTATTCGATCTGACAAAATTCCAGCAGGATAGCTGCTGAGAGTTGTTATCAAATTGAATGCGGCCAACATCAAAAATATTTCTAAAACTGTCAATCCTCTGTTTTGAGCCTGGAGTATCAAAAATGCATCTGAAGAATTTCCAAGGGTAAAGATGGAGATTGTCAAGAGATACAGTTTAAACTTTTTATCAAATCCTTTCAATGAAAGGTTAACCTTTGCGGTCAATGAGTTTTGTTTTTTAATATCTACTGCAAATGCAATTATTAAAAAAAGTGCAATAAAGACTGGAAAGATTGATACTAAAACAAGAATCTGAAATAGATGCTCTGTGAGTTTCGAGGTGTTTTTAGATGTATGATATATTATCAAACTGCCTACAATCAAAGCTAAAATTGCCCCTGCCGGGTCCATTGCTCTGTTAAATCCAAATGCCTTTCCAAGTTCTTCTTTTTTGGTTGTATTTGCAATCAAGGCATCACGAGGAGAGGTTCTTATGCCTTTTCCAACTCTGTCCAAAAACCTTATTACCAAAACAAACATCCAGTTGTTAGCAAAATACAAAAGTGGTTTTGAAAGTGCAGAAAAGCCGTAACCAATGGTTACAAGCCACTTTCGTTGATTTAGTTTGTCAGAAAGATACCCTGAAAAGATTTTTAGGATTGTTGCAGTTGAATCAGCTACGCCTTCAATAAGGCCTATTACAGAGGTTTTTGCATTTAAAACGTTTTTCAAAAAGAGAGGGAGAGTTCTGATTGTCAGTTCGCTTGAAAAGTCGTTGAGAAAACTTACAAAACCGAATATAAAAGCGTTCCATGGTATGCCAAGAATCTTTTTTTCCTCAAGATTGTTCATTTCATTCTTCACTCTCAATTTCTCCTTTCTCATCAGTTTGCCATTCAAACTCGAGTTCAAACTTTATAGTGTCCGTTCTTTTTTTAATTTTGACCTCCATTTCAACATCTTCTGGGAAATCGAACCTTCGATTTTCAATAGTAATAGACCTTTCGCGAGAGATTATGTCAAGAATCTCTTTTGCATGAAAAATGAGATTTTCAGTCTTTCCTTTTCTTGTCTCTTCAAAACGAGATATAGTCTGATTTTTAAAATAATCTTTTGACGATCCTCTTCCAAGCCAGTCAAGCAAAGCGTGCTTAGAAAAACGCCACTCTCTGCCTATCTTTCTTGCTGGTATATCTTCATCTTTTAGAATTTGATTGAGTGTTTTTGTAGAGATTTCCAGAAACTCAGCCGCTTCTTCAAAGTTCAAAACTTCTTTTTCCATTTGTATCACCTCATATTACACCTAAATTCTATTCAATTTATAGTTATATTATAAACAAAATACATTCATCGTGCAAGTTGAACTGACAATCTGTTATTATTTTTTGCAAAATAATCTTTGTTTTATAGAAGGATTTTTTGAAAAAATGAAGAATATATATTATAATGATGTTAGTTTGTTTAATAAACAAACTAAGTGTATGTATGTTGCGTTAAGCAATAAAACTTACTCAAAGATTATATATCTCTAGAAGGAGTGTGAAATTACAAAATGAAGTACTTCAAAGATATTCCAAAAATAAAATATGAGGGTCCACAGTCAGACAATCCATTTGCTTTCAAGTACTATAATCCTGATGAAATTATTGACGGCAAACCCTTAAAAGACCATCTTCGTTTTGCTATTGCTTACTGGCATACATTCTGTGCAACTGGTTCTGATCCGTTTGGACAAGCTACTATTGTTCGACCTTGGGATAAGTTTTCAAACCCAATGGACAATGCAAAAGCAAGGGTTGAGGCAGCATTTGAATTTTTTGAACTGTTAGATGTACCATTTTTCTGCTTCCATGACAGAGACATTGCACCTGAAGGGGAAAATTTAAGAGAAACAAATAAGAATTTGGATGAGATAGTATCTATGATAAAAGAGTATCTAAAGACAAGCAAGACAAAAGTATTGTGGGGAACAGCAAACCTATTTTCACATCCGCGATATGTTCATGGTGCTGCAACATCCTGCAATGCAAATGTTTTTGCATATGCAGCAGCTCAAGTTAAAAAAGCGTTAGAGGTTACAAAAGATCTTGGCGGAGAAAACTATGTGTTCTGGGGCGGAAGAGAAGGATATGAAACACTTTTGAACACCGATATGGAGCTTGAGCTTGACAACTTGGCGAGGTTTTTGCATATGGCAGTTGATTATGCAAAAGAGATAGGGTTTGACGGTCAGTTTTTGATTGAACCAAAGCCAAAAGAACCAACTAAGCATCAGTACGATTTTGATGCTGCTCATGTATATGGATTTTTGAAAAAGTATGATCTTGACAAATACTTCAAGCTCAACATAGAGGTAAACCATGCAACTTTAGCAGGACATGATTTCCACCATGAGTTGAGATTTGCACGAATAAATAATATGCTTGGTTCAATTGATGCTAACATGGGCGATTTGCTTTTGGGCTGGGATACAGATCAGTTCCCAACAGATGTAAGACTTACCACACTTGCTATGTATGAGGTTATTAAAGCTGGCGGCTTTGACAAAGGCGGACTCAACTTTGACGCAAAGGTAAGAAGAGGTTCGTTTGAGCTTGAAGATTTAGTAATTGGTCACATTGCCGGTATGGATGCTTTTGCTAAAGGCTTCAAGATTGCTTACAAGCTTGTTAAAGATGGCGTATTTGATAAATTTATAGATGAGAGATACAAGAGCTACAAAGAAGGAATTGGCGCTAAGATTGTAAACGGTGAAGCAAACTTCAAGATGTTAGAAGAATATGCTCTTTCACTTGACAAGATAGAAAATAAATCGGGTAAGCAAGAGCTTCTTGAGATGATTTTAAATAAATATATGTTCACTGAATAATACCAATATTGTAAACTAAAGGCTGGAAGGGTTTCCTTCCAGCTTTTTTTCATGCAACAATACTTTGAGATTTTGCTGTGAGCAGTAGAAGGAGTTTTAAATTTATATCTTCACTTTTTTTGTGTTCAGGTGAGAAAAACTGTGCAGGTGGTTCACCACAAATATCTGCTCCAACTATTTCAAAAGCTGATGAAAAATATGAAACTATTTCAATTAAGGTTTTTGGCTGGCAATGTCCCTGGTCCCAAGTTGTGTTTATTGAGGACTTTGTCAAAATGTCCTTGTCAATGCTAATATAAACTGGTAGGCAAGGTTTTATTTTTTTGTATTCAAGTGGTGAGAAAATTTTAACCTTATTGTTATGGACATTTCTTTTATCCTCTGAGAGAACAAAGATTTCGGCAATTTGGTTTAATCTAGCTACATCTTTTAACCATGAACCGCATGTTATAAATCCTTGGTATGTATCTGAATAGTCAATATGTTTGTCTATGACTATTAAAGAAATGGTTTTATCAAATTTTTTTAAGAGCATATATGTAAAGTGATGAAATTCGCCAGCACCAAGAAAAAACAAAGAATTTTCAACTTTTTTTATCTTTTCTGAGATTGAGTCGAGTACCTTTTTTGAACACATGAATCTAATTGAAGAAAAGTCTTTAAGGTCAATGCAACTGCACATCTCTTTGAGCCTTGGCTGAAAAGAATAATATTCATCAAACATCAAAATGTATGAAGAAGATAATAAGCTTTTCATGCTCATCATCTCCTTCTTTTGAAAAGTCTACATATATAATTATATCACTTTAAAGTAAAAGAGATTGTTACAAAGAACAAAACGTGGGTATAAAAATCTATTGAAAGATAGGTTTGTAAAAATTAATAATACGGAAGGAGATGACATTTATGAATGCAAAAGAGATGGTATTAGAAGCACTGAAAAATTCTACTAAGCCTATGAAAACTCAAGATATTATGCTAAAAACAGGACTTGACAAAAAAGAGGTTGAAAAAGCTATCAAGGAACTAAAAAGTGAAGGACTGATAGAGTCACCAAAAAGATGCTTTTATACGGCAAAATAAATATTAAAAAAGCTTGCTGCCTGTCCATTATTTCAAAAGAGAAAAATCAACATGGACAGGCTTTTTTAAATTTTAGATACTAAAAAAGTTTACATGGTGTATAATATTCAAGTAGAAAGTCTACAAAAAATTGTGCAAGATTAGCTTTTTTCACTGTTGGGAGGAAAACAAATAAAATGTTTAAACTTTTAATTGTAGAAGATGAAAGAATAACAAGAGAAAGTCTTGAAACACTGATACCATGGAATGAGTTTGGGATTGGAGAAATTAAGAGTGCTAAAAATGGTCAAGAAGCTTTAGAAATTGTAAAAACTTACACTCCCGATATTCTGCTGTGCGATGTAAGAATGCCACGGATGGATGGTATAGAGTTTTCTAGGAGATTAAAAAATATTTTCCCAAAATGTAAAATAGTTTTTATAAGTGGCTATGCTGAAAAAGAGTATCTTTTATCAGCCATTCGTTTAAATGCAGTTGACTACATTGAAAAACCTCTCGATATAGAAAAGATTAAAAGCACTATGAAAAAAGTTGTGGAGATTATAGAGTTTGAGAGAAAAGAAGAGGAAGAAAAAGAAAGACTGAAAGAACATTACAGTGAGAGTATATATTATGCTGCTACACAGCTTGTTCAGCAGCTATTAAAAGACTATACAGATTATAGCATTTTCCAAAAACATGCTGCCGAACATTTTTTAACATCAACATTAGATGTTATTGTTGGATTTGTAGACTGGAAGACTGAAGAGGCTTGTTCGGATGGGATAATATCAAAAGAAATTTATAAACAAGTTTTGGGTCAAGACTTTGCATCAAGAATTTCTGTGTTATTTTCGTTTTTATCACAGAGCAGTTTTGTTCTTATCTGCAGCGAAAAAAGTGGGATTGACATAAACAAGGCAGTAAATATACTAAAAGAAGCTTTATTACAGAAAGCAGAGATTTCTTTGATGATTGCTAACTCAATAAATACAAGTCAAGCAAAAGAAACCGTAGAAAGCATGTTCAAGTTGCTCAAGAGAAATGTATTTTATAATGGTTTTGGTAATATATATACATATGAAGGTTTTGTTGGCAAAAGAGAACAGGAAGTTAGTTTTGACTTTGAAAAATTTGAGGAGTATCTGAAAAAGGATGAGATAAAAAAAGCAAAAGAAGAAATTGAGAAACTATATTTTTGGCTAAGGTCAAACCAGAATATTGAGATTGAAAAGGTTAAAAATATATTTTTTGAGATGATATTGATTGCATACCAAGTAGGGAGACAAAGAAAAATAACGCAACTTTTGGATGAGGCTGGGAGATCAAAAAAGTGGCATGAAATAGAACAAAAGTTTACTTTAAACCAGTTAAAAGAGGTTATTTATGAGACGCTTGACGAGATATTTGATCTATTTACAACACGTGTCAATTTAAATCGAAAGGTATATAGAATAATGAGGTTTATTGAAGAAAACTTCTATGACAAGCATCTGAGTGTTCAAAAGATAGCTAACCATTTTTATTTCAGTCCGAATTATTTATGTAGTATGTTTAAAAAAGCAACTGGTAAGACACTTAACGATTATATAACTGAGGTCAGAATTGAAAAAGCCAAACAGCTTCTAAAAGATAATAGCATCAGGCTATATGAGATTGCAGAGAGAGTTGGGTTTGGAGACCCGAATTATTTCTCAGCCTTGTTCAAAAAGAAGGTTGGGATGACTCCATCTGAATTTAGAGAGAGGTATTATGTATGAAAATGATCGCAAATACTTTTTCAAATATGAGTATAAAATACAAATTGTTTGCTTCATATATGTTTGTGATTTTAATATCATTTGGTATATTTTCTTTTATGAACTATGTTATTGTTGGAAGGGATGTGGAAAAACAGGCTATTTATTCTTCTGGCAAGATTGTGGACCAGACAGTTTCTTTCTTAGAAAACAGGGTCTCATCAGTCAAAAATGTACTGAACATTTTAGCTCTTGATTCAACTGTGCAAGAGCTTGTAAACAGGCCAGATGATTATTACTACGAAAATATAGGTAACTGGCTTGTAGATTCCCAAAGATTAACAAAACTTTTTTACAGCACATGCCAAAATTTCGATATACTTAGCATCTCAATTTATATGACACAGGGATTGGCAAAACTTAGCGAGACAGACAGCTATTTTCTCTTTGAACGGATAGAGAAGCTTCCATGGTATCAGCAGATGGTTTTAAAAGGGGAGCTTTTTGCTTGGGTTACCCCCAAAATGCTTAATGTTGCACGAAAAGATATTGTGTCTTTGATAAGACTGATTCCAGACCCTAAGAATATTAGTGAATACAGAGCTGCCCTCAGAGCTGATATCTCAATTACTGAAATTGAAAGAATACTAAATCAGGCTTTATTTACAAACAGAACACTTGCTTTTATTGTCAATTCAAATAGTGAAGTTGTTGCACGTTCTTTAAATGGAACAAATTTATCTGTGAAAGATATAATAAAAGGAATAAAAGAAAATATATTATCTCAAGAGGCAAATGTTGTTGAAATGGAAGTAGAGGGTGAGAAACTTCTTATTCGAACAAGGAATATTAGTGATACAGATTGGTATCTTGTACTTGTTACACCTTACAAAGAGATTCATGAGCTTAATATAAAGACTATTAAACAGGTATTTTTCATGATATTCTTGATTGCACCTTTTACTTTAATATTTTCTTTTTGGGCAGCGACATCAAGTACATCAAGAATTAAAAGGCTTACTTATAATATGAAAAAAGTAATTGAAAAAGGTGATTTTAATATAGAACTGGATTCACACTCTCAAGACGAGGTTGGACAGCTCATATATACGTTTAACTATATGCTAAAAAAGATAAAAGAACTTTTGCATGAACAATACCAGCTTGGGAAAGAGAAGAAAAATTTAGAGCTCAAAGCTCTTCAGTCCCAGATAAATCCGCATTTTTTGTACAACACCCTTGACCTTATAAACTGGATTGCAATTAAGAACAAAAATGAAGATATTTCAAGGCTTGTAACCTCTCTTTCTCAATTTTATAAATTAAGTCTTAGCAAGGGTGAGGATGTAGTAACAGTGGAAAATGAGATAGAACATGTAAAAGCCTATGTGATGATTCAAAATTACAGGTTTGACAACTGCATTGACCTTAAGATAGATGTTCCACAAAAACTTCTAAAAGCGCGGATACCAAAACTGACACTTCAGCCGCTTGTTGAAAATTCTATTCACCATGGAATTTTGGAAAAAGACGAGCAGAAAGGTACTATAATCATAAAAGGCGAAATATTAGATGACAAAATGGCTGCGATATGTGTCATTGACGATGGCGTTGGAATCAGTAAAGAAGTACTTGAAAAGATAAAGAAAGGAGAAGTTGAGACGTCAAAAGGACATGGTTTTGGTATAAAAAATATAAATGAGAGATTAAAAATCTATTTTGGAAATGAAGCTGGACTGTTTTACGAGAGCAAAATCAACGAGAAAACAGTTGTAAAAGTCCTGTTTCCTGTGGAAGAATAGCCACAGCAGCATTTTAATTTTTTCTCCTTGCAATGCTCAAAAAGATAGGAAAGCTGGTTTTGAAAGGCCAGCTTTTATTTTTTTGCAATTTTTATCATCTTAATTTTACAAAGAAAATATTAATTTTGTCTGATATGAATTTTTAACTGACCTTTTATAATAAGAAATATAAGAAACTAAAATAATTGATTTGTTCAATCACTACAAAGGAGTGGCAGAAATTGAAGAAGAATGGTTTTTGGCACGAAATAAAAAAGAACAAAGTACTTTATGCCATGTTCTTACCAGTAGCAATTTACTACATTCTGTTTGCCTACATACCAATGGGTGGAATTGTTCTTGCTTTTAAAGAGTTCAACTATCGAGATGGAATACTTTTCAGTCCATGGAACGGCTTCAAAAACTTTGAGTATTTCTTTGCTTCGGGCAGAGCTTGGCTTGTCACAAAAAACACTATTCTTTACAACTTAGCTTTTTTAGCTGCATACACAGTATTTTCAGTTGCGTGCGCAATTTTTATAGCTGAGCTTGCAGGTAAGATATTTAAAAAGTTCATCCAGTCTGTCATGTTTTTACCGTATTTTGTATCGTGGGTTGTTGTAGCAGCCATGATGTATAACTTTTTCAACTATGATTATGGTCTTATTAACACCTTGATAAAAAACCTTGGTGGTGAGCCTATAGATATCTACTCAAATCCTACTTACTGGTATTTCCTTTTGCCAATGTTATATGTATGGAAATGGGTAGGTTACGGAAGCGTTTTATATCTTGCAGCTATAATGGGATTTGACGAAGAGTGTTATGAGGCAGCAATAATTGATGGCGCAAATATCTTCCAGAGAATCTTTTATATCACAATCCCGATGTTAAAACCGACAATGATAATATTGATTTTGCTTGCACTTGGAAGAATTTTGCGTGGCGAGTTTGATATGTTTTATCAGATAATAGGTAATAACGGTCTTTTGCTTGACTATACAGATATCATAGACACTCTTGTGTTCAGAAGTCTCATGCAGGTTCAGGATATTGGGATGGCGTCAGCAGCAGGTGCTTATCAGTCTGTGCTGTGCTTTGTAATTATAATGTTTGTCAACTGGCTTGTCAGAAGATATGACAAAGACTATGCACTGTTCTAAATCTTGACTTAAAAGGGGAGAGAACATTGAGAAAGGGTAAGGATTATATCCTCTTTAACATTATTGGATATATATTTATAACAATAATCGGGCTATTTACCTTCATACCTTTTGTTGTGCTTGTGGTAAGTTCGTTTGCTTCAGAAAACTATATTATAAACCACGGTTACACTTTGATTCCACGAGAATTTTCACTCAGTGCATACAAGCTCATTTTCCAAAATCCTCAAAGAATTTTCAGAGCTTATTTGGTAACCATTATAGTAACAAGTGTTGGCACAAGTTTGTCGTTGTTTCTTTCCACAATGGCTGCGTATGTTATGTACAGAAAAGATGTAAAATATAGAAATACATTGGCTTTCTTCCTATACTTCACAACACTTTTTAACGGTGGCCTTGCTCCGTACTATATAATATTAGCAAATTACTATCATTTAAAAAACAATGTACTTGTTCTCATACTTGTGCCACTTTTCAATGTATTTTACATTTTAATCTTGCGCAACTTTATTAGAGGTTCTATTCCAGACTCTTTGATAGAGTCAGCAAAAATTGACGGCGCAGGAGATTTTACAATATTCTTAAGAATTGTTTTGCCACTTTCAAAACCAGCTTTGGCATCTATTGGACTTTTTATAGCTCTTAATTACTGGAACGATTGGTGGACACCGATGATGTTCATCGAAAAACAGAGCTTGTATCCTTTGCAGTATACGCTGTATTTAATCCTGTCAAGTGTCAATGTTGCGGCAAATATTCTACAAAATGTTGTGCGAATAGACATGCCCAAAGAATCTTTAAAACTTGCAATGACAGTTGTTGCAACAGGTCCAATAATTTTCTTGTACCCGTTTGTTCAAAGGTATTTTGTCAGAGGTATTACACTTGGTGCTGTAAAAGGCTAAAAATGATATCAACAGGTATTTTTTGTAATGCCTGTTGATATAGATTAAAATGAATCAGGGAGGTTGATTGTATGATGAAAAAGAACTTCAGGCTTTTAGTGCTCATCTTGACGGTATGTTTTGTATTTTCAACCATTTTAGTTTCAATGTTTGCGGTTGGTTTTGGTGCACAAACAAAAGCGAAAAGAACTGCACCCGGTTTTGACCCGAGCATTGATGTATCAAAACCTGTCAAGATTGTTGGTTATCTTTTGGGTGATGCACCAGCTGAATTTCCAAACGTTATGAAAGAGCTTAACAAAAAACTTCAAAAAGATATCAACGCAACAATGGAGATTAACTACATTGGATGGGGAGATTTGAACTACAAATATCCACTTATTTTGGCATCAGGAGAGAATGTTGATTGGATGTATGCAGCAAATTGGTGTTTCTACTTCCAGGAAGCTGCAAAAGGTGGATTTAAGGAACTTACAATGGATATGATCAAAAAATACATGCCAAGACATTACAAAGCAACACCTTCTGTTGCATGGCAGGAAGCAAAGGTAAAAGGGAAAATCTACATGATTCCGACTGCAACACCCGACAGAAAAGCTGATGTTGTAATTTTGAGAGGAGATTTGAGAGAAAAATATAAGCTGCCACCAATCAAAAAATACAATGATATAGAGCCGTTTCTTGCTGCAGTAAAGAAAAATGAAAAAGGCATGATGCCAATGAACTTGGACAACCAGTATGATTTGAACTCAGTTATGTGGAGACTTTTGGTTGAAAAAACAGATTACTTAGAAGATGTTGCAAGAGTTTCAACAGGTGGAACAGGTCTTTTCACAACCATATACGACACTAAACCAAAAGTTTACTATATAATGGACAAAGAAATTTTGCCTGCTTTCAAAGAAGCAGCCAAGAAAGTAAAATCATGGTACGACAAAGGATACATCAATAGAAATGCTTATGCTAATAAGGTGAGAAGCAAAGATGCTTTTGACCAAGGAAAATCGGCAGTTGCGTTTGGAAATAGCCAAGACATCCAGTCCAATCTTGCAAATGCAAAAGCTAAAGGTTGGAAGGTTGAGATTATTCCAATATTTGATAAAAGAGGTCACAGACCAGCAGACCCATATATAAATAATGGCGTTGCTCTTGTTGCAAAGACAAAAAACGCAGAGAGAACACTTATGGCACTTGACCTTATTATGGAAGAAAAGTCTTACAACTATCTTGTATACTTTGGAATTCAAGGCAAGAACTATATAATCAAAAACAACAAAATTGACTTACCAAAAGGTGTTACACCAGATAACAACACTTATCCGCCAGATGCTGCAGGGTTCTGGTTCACAAATAAAGACCAGTTCTTACCACTTGCAAGCTGGGATGATAACTACATTGCACTAAGAAACACAATCAAGAAGGCGCTTGTAAGCTCACCACTATCTTCATTCTCACTTGACCAGACAAAGGTAAAAACTGAGATTGCAAACCTAAACAGCGTTATGACACAGTATTACAATCCAATCTGTTTGGGTATGGTAAAGAATGTGGATGAAGCTTTTGCAACACTTGACAAAAAGCTCAAAGCAGCAGGTGTTGACAAGGTCAAAGCTGAAGCGCTAAGACAGCTTGAGCAATACTTCAAGGAGAGAAATCAGTAAATTTATAGAATAGTTTTTTGAAAAAGAAAGAGGCTACCAGTGCTCAAGAGATGGGTGTGTTTTGCTGGTAGCCTCTACACTAATTAAGTTAGAAAAAAGAGCATAAAGAAGTTTTATTAATTAAATTATAGAGTAGCTTATTGTGAAATGCAAATTTTTGAGGTAGATTCTTGCCTTATTTTAAACAACAATAAAGGAGTGAAACAAAAAATGAAAAGAACATTTGCTATTTTTGTATTCTTCATTTTTGTCATTTCTTTTGCTTTTCCTTTGTTGCCAACCAAGGTCTTTGCACAGAGTTCAGCTCAGGTAAAGAAGCAAATTGGGATAAAAGTTGACCCAATTGGTCCTAATATAGCTGTAGGCAAAAATATTTTTTCTGACAGTGAAGCCCCAACACATCAGGCAACCCTTGCAAATGACGGTGATGAGACTACTTTTTGGAGTGCACAGGATGCAGGCATTCATTGGCTGAAGATTGATTTGGGAGATGTTTATAAAGACCTTTTTGCAACCGAAATAGTTTTTAATGGTAATGGGAGCTATCAGTATAAAATTGAATATTCAATAGATGACAATAGGTGGACAGTATTAGTAGACAAATCAAACAATACTGACACTTCACAAACACAGTATGACAAGTTCATACCATCTGCCTCAGGGATAAGATATATCCGTGTCACAATCACCTCAACACCAAACAATCAGCCAGCTTCAATAAAGGAGCTGAGAGTATACAAAATGGTTGGTGATACTTTCATAAAGGGCGCAGATGTATCAATGCTAAAACAAATAGAAGATTGTGGCGGTAAGTTCTATTTGAACGGAGTCCAGATGGATGCACTTGAGATTTTGAAATATTTTGGAGTTAACTGGATAAGGCTTAGAATATGGAATGATCCAAAAGATGTCAATGGTAATCCATTGGGAGGTGGAAATTGCAGTGCAGAGAATATGCTGGAAATTGCAAAAAGAGCAAAAGCTTTAGGTATAAAACTTTTGCTTGATTTTCATTATAGTGACTTTTGGGCAGACCCGGGAAAGCAAGACAAACCAAAAGCATGGGCAAATCTTTCATTTGACCAGCTAAAACAGGCAGTTTACCAGTATACTTATGACGTCATAAAAATGTACAAAGATCAAGGTGCACTTCCTGACATGGTTCAGGTTGGAAATGAGGTTAATGGCGGTATGCTCTGGCCGGACGGAAAAACATGGGGCGAAGATGCTGGAGGATATGACAATTTTGCAGAGCTTCTAAAGGCAGGGATTAGAGGTGTAAAAGATGCAGCTGGGGCGGATAATCAGGTAAAGATTATGATTCACCTTGCAAATGGCGGGGACAATGAATTATACAGAAGAGTATTTGACAATTTGACCCAGCGCGATGTTAAGTTTGATGTAATTGGACTTTCATATTACCCATACTGGCATGGAAAGCTTAGTGATTTAATCTACAATATGAATGATATTAGCAAAAGATATAACAAAGAGGTAGTTATTGCAGAAACAGCGTATGCATACACTTTAGAAAATGGAGATGGACTGAATAATATCTTTGGCACAAGGGAAGCTGCAACAGCCTGGTATGAGCCATCAGTCCAAAATCAAGCACTGGTTATTAGAAACATTGCAAACGCTGTAGCACAAGTTCCAGATGGCAAAGGACTTGGCATATTCTATTGGGAGCCTGATTGGATACCAGTTGAAGGTGCTGGATGGAAGACAGGTGAAGGAAATGGATGGGATAACCAAGCTATGTTTGATTTTAATGGAAATGCTTTGGATTCTCTGTATGTGTTCAAGATGCTCAATAACATCATGATTGTAGGTTATAAACCAATTGTTGTTGGAACAACTCCAGGTGAGATGCCAAAACTTCCTGTTAAAATCACAGCCATTTTGAGCAATGGTCTTACAAAAGAGGTTGATGTCACATGGGACGGTATTGATCCGTCAAAATATACTCAAGCTGGTAGCTTTGAAGTTTACGGGCATGTTGAAGGAAGTGAGGTTACACCTGTTGCAAAAGTAAAAGTAGCTAATCTAATACAAAATTCTGGATTTGAAGAAGATTTAACTGGCTGGAACATAGAAGGGCAGACTGGAGCTGCAAATGCAAACAGCAACGCCCCTGTCCGTTCAGGTAATAAGAAATTAAATATTTGGTATAACTCACCATACAATCTTGTAATATCTCAGACAATTACAGGCTTAGGGCAAGGCAAGTATACATTTAAAGCATGGTTTGTTAACACTGGTAGTGCTCAAAAACGTGATATTGTAATAAAGGATTATGGTGGACAGGAGATAAGAATGCAAATTCCACAGTCAGCTTCATGGGATGCTTGGACACCTGCTGAAATAAATGATATTAGTGTGACAACAGGAAAGTGCACAATTTCATTTGAAATTACTGCTGATTCAGGTTTCTGGTGTGCAATAGACGATGTTCTGTTCTATCGCCAGGACCCAGATATCGAAAAGAATATAGTGAGCATTCAAAGATTAGATATTACAACAGAGGTAGGGCAAAAGCCACAGCTTCCGCCAACTGTCATGGTGGTTTATGATGATGATACATCCTCTGAGGCAAGTGTTACATGGGAAGCTATTGATGAGAGTAAATACTCAGCGATTGGTGAATTTACTGTGACTGGTACTGTAGAAGGCACGACTCTAAAAGCATATGCCAAAGTCAAAGTTATCAACAGCAAAAACCTTATAAAAAATTACAGTTTTGAAGAAGGACTAAAGTATTGGATAAGTGAAGGAAATACAAATGCAGTCAAAACTGAAAGTGGTGGGCATTCTGGGACAGCGCAGCTTACTCACTGGAGTGACAAACCTTACAAGGTGGTCACATATCAAACAATTGAAAATATACCAAATGGTATATACATCTTCAGAGCCTTTGCAAATGGTGGCGGCGGTCAGAATGCTAACTACTTGTTTGTAAAAGACTATGGCGGGGAAGAACTGAGAATAAATATGCCAACCAAATGGGTTGCTGAATGGCATAGAATGGTAATTGCTAACATTAAGGTTACCACTGGACGCGTTACAATAGGGCTTTATTCAGATTCAGAGAATGCAGGAGGGACATGGTGCAACCTTGACGATGTAGAATTTTTCAAGGTTGCTGACAGGGAATTTGAAATTTCAAATGCAAGCATGCAAAAAGATAAAGGACTTATTGCAAGTGTTACGGTAAAACAATCAGAAGGTATTCAGCACGATAGCAGAGAAGTTGTGGTGTTTGAACTATTAAAAGGGACAACTCCTGTTTCAGTTGTTGCTGTTGAAAAGGATGTAGTAGAAGCTGAAGATTTTAAGGCCTATTTTAATGTAAGTGATTATCTGAGCACTGACTACAGGGTAAAAGTATTTGTATTTGACAAATTTGACACAAGCCTTTCTGTTCCAAATAGTCTTGCTGAGCCTGTTGATCTTCGATGAGGTTTTAACCGCCCGGCAACTATTTTTAGTGGTTGCCGGGCAGATTTTAAAGGTTTTATAAGGCTATAATCCTAAAAGGAGGATTTTAGTAATGGAAAAAAGAACAAGGATTGTTTCAAGTATATTGTTAGTTTTTGTGTTATTAGTCCCTTTATTGTCTATAGGATATTCTGCCCAAGAAGTTATTTTAAATTCCATACCTGATAAAAGTCCAGGTGAAGACGTTGTAATTTCTGGACAAACAGTGTTTGATGAGATTGTTATCAAAGTGTTGAGACCAAATTCTACCATACTTTATATAAATACAGTGAAGGGGAAAAACTTCAGTGACAAATTTACTTTACCAGCAGACTCGCCTGAGGGTACTTACACGGTTGTGGCAGGTAAAGGTTCTATTGTCGATATAAAAACTTTCAATGTAGTAAGGAAACAACCATCTTTACCTACTTCGTCTCCTGAGATTTTAATCCCTAATTTCAATGAAGCTAAAAGGCAGGTAGGTGCGCAATCATCTCAAAAGGAAGATATTAAACAAAGTGATAAAGAGGCTTTGCCTGAAATTACGATTGACAATAATGGGATAATTAGGCCCAAAATATCTCAGCTGTCAGAGGGAAGATTAGACGTTAGATTAGATGAGTCTTTAGTACAAAAAGCACTGCAGATGCAGGTGTCAAAAAACAAAATTTTAACGTTGGATCTAAAAAACAGCAAGCCTTTAGTACAGTACAATATTGTGCTTCCATCGAAAGTATTTACAACTTCTTTTGATGTGCATGAAGTTTTAATTGATACAGATGAATTAGATTTGAAACTTCCAGCTGACCTATTAAAGGAAAAGAATATAGACAAGAATAAGCAAATAGAGATATTGATAAAAAAAGTAGAAAATTCTAATATACCTTCAGAGATTCGCGCGGCAGTTGGGAAAAGACCAATATATGAAATTGGGTTTTATCAAGATTTGAAAAAGGTGAATGTTGAAAGACCTACAAATTCTATAAAAATATCTATTGCTTATACTCCTGGAGTAGAAGAGCTGAGCGGTATTGAAAACTTGGTTTTATTTCATATAAATGATGATGGGAAAGTAGAGATTGTATCAAATAGCAAATATGTTGCTAATTCTAAACGTATGGTTGCGAATGTGAACAGTTTTAGCAAATTTGCAGTGGGATATATTAGCAAAAAATTTGACGACTTGAAGAATTATTCGTGGGCTGAAAAAGCTGTATCTTCGCTGGCCACGAGAAATATAATAAGTGGTGTTGACCAAAATAGTTTTAGACCCCAAGAATATATAAAGCGTGGAGAGTTTGTCAAGTGGCTGGTAAATGTTCTTGGCCTTGATGCTCAGTATTCTTCGAACTTTGAAGATGTTAAAAAAGATAGCAGCTACTGGCGTGAAGTTGCAATTGCAAAAGCACTTGGTATTGTAAAAGGTTATGCAAATAAATTTAAACCAGAAGATTATATAACAAGGCAAGATATGATGGTACTTGTACAAAGAGCATTGGAGGTTGCAAACAAACCAATTGTAAAAATAAAAAGTAACCTTGCAACTAAATTTTCTGATTCGTCTGATATATCTACGTATGCTCAAGATAGTGTTTCTGTTTTGGTTGCAAATGATTTAATAAAAGGAAATAATAAAAATCAAATACTGCCGCGAAAGTTTGCAAATCGTGCAGAAGCTGCTCAGCTTTTGTTCAGGATATTTTTCAAATGGGAATAAAAAATAAACTTTACAACTTTTCTATACGGCAGTCTTCCAGTGTGTGGAGACTGCTATTTTTATTTACTTTTCATAAATTCAAGTCTTTAATTTATTCAAATTGCAGCATATTGACAATTTTAATAAAAAGATATATAATCATTACAAAGTTAAGGCAAACCTTTGCATTCATAAAAGACATTTTAGAGTTTCGGGTTTATTATTTGTTGCGTTGTTTCAAAAAAACTAATTAAATTAACTAGGAGGTAGGAAAGATGGTGAAATATTTTGAGAGCAAACGTTTTATAAGCCTTTTGATGGTGGTCCTATTTATTGCTACTCTAATTTTTCCAATTTCTATTCTGGGGGCAGATGAAAAAACAACTCTCATCATTCACTACTACAGGTACAATGAAGACTATCAGGGTTGGAATTTGTGGATATGGCCTGTTGAGCCAGTTGGTGCAGAAGGCAAAGCTTATGAGTTTACTTCCAAGGATGACTTTGGAGTAAAAGCAGTAGTTGAACTTCCTGGGAAAGTAACAAAAGTAGGTATCATAGTTAGAAAAGGTAACTGGGAAGCAAAAGATGTTGCCGTTGACAGGTTCATCTCAGGAATCAGCGGTTCAAAAGAGGTTTGGCTGATAGAAGGTGAAGAGCAAATCTATACATCTCAGCCCCAGAAAACTCCGAAAATGACAGCTTTTGTTGATGGTCTTAATACGATCGTTGTAAGGCTTGCAAAGAAAGCAGACATTCTTTCGAATAATAAAACTCAAGGTTTTAAAGTGACAGCTTTTTATGATGAAGTTCCTATCAAAAAGGTTGAACCAGTTTTGCCGAAGATAAACAAGAATTTTAAACCAGAGGATGCAGGGTATGAGCTAATTGATGGCGGCACAAAAGTGAGATTTATATTAAAACCTGGTGCAGGTGATTTTAAATTTACAGACACATCTGGCAAGCTTGAGGTATATGTCTCTGGAACTATGAACGACTGGGGCGGAACGGCTTCTTCTGAAGGAAAGTACAAACCACTTCCTGCATGGAAAATGACATGGAATGCACAGAAAGGTTACTATGAACTTGTCAAAGAGCTTGGCAAAGACGGCGTTGTAATTGGTGCTAAGTTCAAGTTCACATCATGGGATGGTACATCTGCAAAGTGGTATCCAGATGGAATGGGAAATGACAAAGTAATTGAGGAGCTTTACACAGGTAATGAAAAGATAACAAAAGTTGACACCTTTAAGATTACAACTGAAGATGAATTAGAACCACAAGTTCCTTATGTTGTGTCAAAGGATGGTTTCAAACCAACAGTTGCTCAGGCAAGAAATATTTTAGACAATCCAAAGTACTACTACAAAGGCAATGATTTAGGATGCACCTATACAAAAGCTTATTCAACATTCAGATTGTGGGCTCCAACAGCAATTGGAGTTATATTGAGACTCTACGACGATTATAAGACTACAAAATACAAAGAGTATGAAATGCAGCAGTCGGTAAACGGAACATGGTATCTTAAGATAAATGGAGATTTGAAAGGTAAATACTACCAATATGAAGTTTGGCATGCTTCTAACTCTATAACCGACGATACAATCAGAAAATATGTTGTGCCAGACCCATATTCAAGAGCAACATCTGCAAATTCTGAAAGGACTTTAATCTTTGATCCCAAGGATACAAACCCTGTTGGCTGGGAAAAAGATACTTTTGTGACGCTAAAAAACCAAGAGGACGCAATAATTTATGAGACGCACGTAAGAGACTTCACAATAGATGATTCAAGTGGTGTAAGGCCAGAGTTTAGAGGCAAATACTTAGGCTTTACCCAAACAGGGACAAAAGGACCAAATGGCGTAAAAACAGGTATTGACCATTTGAAAGAGCTTGGTATAACTCATGTACATCTTCTTCCAACATATGACTTTGGTTCGGTGGATGAAACAAATCCTGATAAAGGCTATAACTGGGGTTATGACCCTGTTTTATATCAAAACGTTGAAGGTTCATATGCTACAAATCCAAATACAATTGCAAGAATTAAAGAGTACAAACAAATGGTCATGGCACTGCACAAGGCTGGGATAGGCATCATTCAGGATGTTGTTTTTAATCACACGTTTCAGATAGGTGATGCAAAATTCTCAATATTCGACAAGATAGTACCAGGATACTTCTACAGAAAAGACAAAGATGGTAACTATTCTAATGCATCAGGTTGTGGTAACGAAGTTGCAACAGAAAAGCCAATGGTAAGAAAATTTATAATTGATACCTTGACATACCTCACAAGAGAATATCACATAGATGGTTTTAGATTTGACTTAATGGCAGCAATAGACAGAGTTACAATGGCAAAAGCTCAAGAAGAGATAAGAAAGATAAATCCGTCGGCAGTTATCTATGGCGAGGGATGGCTTGCAGGGTCAACACCACTTGATAGCTCACTTAGAATGGAAATAGGCTCATTTAATCAGGCAGGCCTTCACATAGGACTTTTTAACGACAGAATAAGAGAAGCAATAAGAGGTAACCTTGACAATGAATCTAAGGGATTCATGCAAGGAAACTACTCATTTAGGCTTGAAGACCTCAAAAGAGGCATTCAGGGTGGACTTGGTGATTTTGCTGCAGACCCGGATGAATGCATAAACTATGTTTCGGCACATGACAACCTAACTCTTTGGGATAAACTTCAAAAGAGTGTGCCAAATGAACCAGATTACATCAAGGATAAAATGGGCAGACTTGCGAATGCAATTGTTTTGACAGCACAGGGTGTTCCATTCTTGCATGGTGGAGTTGAATTCAACCGAACAAAATATATGAATCATAACTCATACAATGCGGGCGATAAAATTAATAAGTACAACTGGAACCTTAAAGTAAAGTGGTACAACACTTTCAAGTACTATCAGGGTCTGATTGCACTAAGAAAGGCTCATCCGGCCTTCAGAATGACAACTGCAGAAGACATACAGAAATATCTTACATTTATCCAAACACCGAAAGGAACATTAGGATTCAGACTCACATATCCAAAAGATACATGGAATGACATTATAGTTGTTTACAACTCAACAAAGAAAGTACAAGAGGTCACACTGCCAGAAGGGAACTGGGTAGTTGTTGCAAATGGAGATGAAGTTGGCACAACACCAATTAAGAATCTTACAAACTTTGTTGCTGGCAAAGCATTGGTTGCACCAATTTCTATGTTTGTTGCATACAAGAGCAATGAATTTCCACAAGGTTTTGCTAAGGTAACCGGTAAGGACCCTGTATCATTAGAAAGCTCAAGTACAGTAGCAGTTCCAAAAGTTTATGGTAATGGAAATATTGAAGTCACATTTAAAGTAAAGGTACCAGCTGGGACAGATGATGATGTTATCTATTTGGCAGGTTCGTTTGGGAAAGCTGGACTTTCTGATTGGAATCCAGGAGATAAGGATGGAGCAATAGAACTTGTAAGATTGCAAGATGGGACATATACTGTGACTGTTAAACTTAACGCAGGTGAAACATTCGAATATAAATACACAAGAGGTAGCTGGTCTACAGTCGAGAAAGGTGCAAATAAAGAAGAGATAGAGAATAGGAAACTAACAGTTAAAGATGAAGGCAGCGGAAAGATGATAGTCAGCGATACAGTTTTGAACTGGGCTGATAAATAAAGCAAGATTATTTGCCTACCTTGCACACCATCCAATCTCTAAGTGAGATGGATAGGTGTGCAGGGTTGGGTATTCACCCCTAAAACCAAAATAAATAGAAGGAGGTCAAGAGAAGGATGAGAATGCTATTAAAAAGGTCTCTTGCTCTGCTGGTAAGTATTTTTTTTGTATTTTCGTTGGTTTTAAGTATTTTTCCACAGCAAGCAAGAGCACAAGATACCATAAAAATTGTAGGTAGCTGGCAAGATGCTGGTAACTGGAATTTTGACAGCTCTAATATTGTTTTGAGTGAAACCTCAACTCCGGGACTTTATTATGGTGAGTATACTTTTAAAACTGGTGGTTCTTATGAGTTCAAAGCAGTTATAAATGGTAGTATATGGTGTACAGGCGCTCCAAAAGTAGCAGATAATAATACTAACATACCTCTTAATGTTACAGATGGTCAGACAGTTAAGTTTTGGTTTTTCAAAAATTCTCAGCTTGTAATTGACAGTACTCATTTTCCCAATGGACCTGAGAGTTTAGTAGGGCAAAATTCTTTTAAATTTGTAGGAGTAAATAATGAATGGAACCCTAATGATGGTAAATATCAATTTGTAAAAGTGCCAGATGCCACATATACCTATGTATATGATAATACTTCCAATGATTTCTCGATTCCATGGGGATTTAAGATTGTAATAGGTGGTTTTGGGAACCTATCATGGGCATGGAATGGTGCAAAAGAAGGTTCAGTTGTTAAATTTAAAGACGGTGGAGATAATATTGACCTGACAGAATTTAAAGAATCTAATGGTAATCTTCTCAAAACAAAATTTTACCTTGATATCCTAAACGGCTGGCTCTTTACCGAAAAAGATTTGACAAACATCCGACCAGTGGATTTTGCAAATAACAGCTCTGTAATTGGTGGAAGTTCAGTTCACCTTGCATGGGCACCATATACACCAAATGCAAATCCTCTGTTAGCCAAGCTTTACTACAAAATAATTGATGTGAGCAATAATAGCGAGTTGGTAAGCCTGAGTGATTACAGCACGAACAACAAAATAGATATTCCGAGAGAGTGGATAGGAAAGACAGTTAAAATTGTTGCAAATGCCAAGATAGGTGAAATAACAGGACCTAATGTTGAGTTTACATTGAATGTTGTTGATTTACCCCAAAACTTAATAGTTGAGACAGCTAACTATATCACGTATACCTCTATAGATGAAACATTTTTAAATCTGGCTCAAGGTGATACAATTCAAAGCATAACTTCAAATTTCTCAGTTGTTACTTCATACGTCTATAATGTCGTGTACGAAGGGAATAGTTACCCATTAACATTTAATATTGACTGGGAGAGCAGCAATTCGTCTATATTAGCAATAAATGGAAATGCAGTTACAGTTACAAGGCCAACCCAAGGTGACCTTCAGGTTGAATTGAGAGCAAGAGCAAGGTTTGGTGCTGTTTTAGCAGATGGACAGAAAATATTTACTCTTACAATAAAGAAATTCCTATTAGGAGTAGATGGTGGAATACCTGTTACGTTTAATGTGACAGTTCCAGATTATACTCCTGCTAATGACAATATTTATATTGCTGGAGATTTTAAAACTGACAAACTACCAAAATGGGATCCTTCAGGAATTAAATTAACAAAAGTTGGAGAGAAAAAATATAGTGTAACAATGTATCTTCCACCGAATGTAACAATTGAATATAAATATACCCGCGGAAGTTGGTCAAAAGTAGAAAAGGATGCATTTGGCAATGAAATATCAAATAGAGTTCTGCAGATAAATACTCAGGCTGTGACGAAAAATGATGTAGTTGAAGCATTTGCAGACCTTGAAGCAGTCAAGCAAGGTCTTCCGACAGTGAATCTGGTCATCAATGTTCCTCAACAGACCGTAATTGATACAGGTGATGGTGGAAAGGTAATAAAAGCAGAAGGTGGTGCTATTTCAGTTCCAAATGCTAAGAATATTGTTTTGATAGATAGTCGAAGTGCATTAAATGCTATTATTAAAGGAGAAAATTATACTGTAGCCGTAAAAAGCTCTCAACAAACTTATCCTCTGGTAAGTATTGAAAAACGAGCAGTAGAGAGTTTAAAGCAAAAAGGTGCAAAGAATATAGAGGTTAAATATTCTGATACATCAGTCTTTGTGGATATATACAATTCGGCTCCAAGTGATATTCAAGTTCAGGCCTTCCAAGTACCAAAAGAGAAAATAAAGATAGAAGAGTCAAAGCTTTTAACAGGTGTAGATGATTACACAAATATAAAGATTTTTAGTATGAGGAACTTTAAAATAGTACGTGGAGAAGAAGTTGATAAATCTAATAATGCAATCTACGTGTTCAAGCTCAGTTCACCAATTGATGATGGTGTTGTACCTGTTACATTCAATGACAATGGAATAACACCAATAAAGGACTTCTATATAGAAGGCGAATATGTCATAGTAAAGGGCAAAGGTAGTCAAACAATAGGTTTTGCTAAAGTTGAAAAGAAGTTCAGTGATGTTGACTCAATTGAAAATAGTGTAGCTACTCTTGTGAGTCTTGGCATAGTTCAAGGCGATAATGAAAATTGCCTCAATCTTGACAAGTTTGTCTCACGTGCTGAGCTGGCAGCATTGCTTGGCAGAACTTTTGACCTATCTCAGAAGTACTACAGGGGTTATTTTGCTGATATTTCGAAGTACAATTGGTATGCACCATATGTAGAAGCACTAAAAGAAAATGGCATTTTAGATGGATATAATAATAAGTTTAATCCTAATGGTCTTGTCACAAGAGAACAGCTTTCTAAAATTGCTGTTAATATTGCTGAAAAATATGTAAGTGAAACATTACAGAAGAAAGATATAGCTGATTTGGAGAAAGCGTCGGGATGGGCAAAAGAATATATTCAAAAAGCCTTGGCATATAAAGTTATGGATGTAGATGATCAGGGCAATTTCAGACCACAGGACTATGCAACAAGAAATGAAGTTTTCACTACACTTTATAACCTGATAGTGTTGAGAAACAAAGGTTTAAAGAATTATATAACATCTGATTTAAAACCCTTGGGTGTTGAAGTAACGTTTAAAGTTAAAGTTCCACAAAATACACCGGATGATAACATTCATATTGCTGGAACCTTCAGTTCAATTGGGTACAGCGATTGGAATCCGTCTGATAACAATTTGAAGCTTTCAAAGAATGCAGATGGTACTTATTCAATCACAATGTATATTCCTGAAGGAACAACCATTGAGTACAAATACGTCAGAGGCGAGTGGAGCAAGGTAGAAAAAGGGCCAAATGGTGAGGAATTATCAAATAGAAGTGTAACAATCAAAAAAGGAACAGATAACAAAATGCTCATTGAAGATACTGTTTCTAAGTGGGCAGATAAATAGAGCAATATTTTGTGATTTTTTAGAGATAGGATTGAGAGGTACCTCTCAATCCTATCTTGCTATTTAAAAAATAGTAAACAAATTTTCATACTATATAAAAAAGTAAAGGTGTGAATACTACATGAAATTTTTCAGAAATCTATTTGAGAGATTTAAAGAGTATATGAAGAACAAATTGAATTTTACAAAAGTAATAAGCTTTTTTCTTACTGCTTTGTTAGCGTTTATGATATTAGTTTCTACATATTATGTTGCTAAAAACATAGCTATTTCAGCCGAATTGAAATCAGCAAAAAACGTTGTAACATCTGTTAACAAGTATTTGGAGTACAAACTTAACTTAATTGAGGTTCAGGCTGATTCATTTGCCAGCAACCCGCAGGTGGTAAAATTAGTGACACAATATGACAGTCTTGATGATTATGAAAAGTATGCAATTGATAATGCAATTCAGCAATATCTTAATGCTATTTCAGATACTGCAAAAGCTATTTCATTTATCTTATATATTCCAAAGCATCCTAATATAACTCCCCAATTGAGAGGACAAAGTCCTTACAATGTGAATGATATAGGGCAAAATAGGAATTTAATAAGTCAATTAAAAGAGGAAGGTTGGGGAATTCTCCCGTCTGATTTAGAGATTAAATTTGGAGCTGATAAAGATACAGTAAATCAATCTATTTGTTATTTTAAGTGGATTGGAGATAAAAACAAAAAAGAAGGAATAGTAGTATTTGGAGTTAATTATGAATTACTTAACGAATTGCTGGATGAAGCTTATGGTAGCAGTACTGATGAATTTATGCTTGTTTCTAATGAAAAAGTTGTTTATAGCAAGACAAAAATAAGCTTGAATGCGGTAAAGCATATTGGATTAGATGAATTTATTGTAAAAGATAAGAAGTTAATTTATCACTATAGAGTAGCAAATTTTCCGTTGGATATATATGTGGCAAAACAAGTTGAATTCAAAGGTTTAACATATATTCCTTTTATAATATTTTTATTTATAACATTATTGGCATGGAGAATTCTATCTATGATAATGAAAAACATAAAGAAGGAACTAACAGCAATTGAAACATATATGAATACATTGCAACCGACAAACGAAATAAAGTTATTAAATGAGTTTTACAACTCTGCTCAAGAATTGATTGAAACTAAAGAAGAAATTTCAAGGATGAATGTTGACGTAACCAAAAAGTTTAGCGTATATTTGGAGAATGCATTAAAAAGTGTTAATATAATGATTGAAGAAATTCGTAGTATTGAGGACAATATGGGAAGCATAGAAGGAATATGGTATAAAATGAAAGAATTATTTTTGAGCATCTCAGACAATATAAATAAAATAATGGCAACAGAAGATAAATTTTCTAAACGTTTTATTGAAGATAATCAAAAAATTCAAGAAGAAGCTCAGAAATTGGGAGACATTATTAGTGATTATAAACATAAGATAGAAGATATAGTAAATAAGAAAAGGGTGGTATCTACAAAGATAGATCGAATTTCCTCACAACTTGAAAAAATAAAAGAATTAGAGAATTTCAATAGACAGAACATAAATTCAGTTGAACAACTGGACATAATATCGCTAAATTCTATAATAAAAACAGCAAAAGAGGAATCAAACAGAACATTAAATATGATTAGTCAGCAGTTGATTTATCAAACGAAATTATTAAAGTCGGATTTAGTAAACATTACAAAAATAATTCAAAATATAATAAAAAGTACGCCTTCTATATCAAAATATAACAACGTTATGAATAACATAGATTCATACACAAATTATGACATGCATTTTGATGAAATAAAAAGAATATTACGTGAAATGTCAAAAAATGTTGTAGAAGTTAACGATAAGACTAAACAACAGAAAGATGTTTTAAGAAAGATGATAGACAACTATAATACAGCGTTTGATGAGGTTACAAACATGAAAGATTATTTTTATGAGCTTACAAGTAGTTTAAGAGCATATAGAACATCTGTAGATGGTCTGAAAAACCAGCTGGAAGAAATAATGGAGATAATAACAAAGTTAAAGAAGCATTGGAGTGAATAAAAATGGTAGGCACAACAAGACTTTTAAGGAGACAAGTAGCAGGATTTTTGTTTTTTTTGTATACAATTTTGTTGACTATTTCGATATTAACAAATTATGCTGTTCCCAAAAGGACCTTGGAAAAAGAGCTTAAAAAAAGCTTTGATGGTGATGCTAAGGCAATAGCTGAGCAATTTGAAAGTTATTTTAAGTTTGTGAATGACATGCTTTTATCGTTTTCGTTAAATAGAGAGGTTTCAAGAATTCTTACTTTGCCTCAAGAAGATGCTAAAAGTAAAGATAATATAGCGTCGTATGAAATAATACTTTCTAGCTTAAAAGATGCAGCTCAGCGATTGGGTGGAGATTTATATCTTCATGTTAAAGATACTTATTTGTTTGCAAATCTTAGAGGAGAAATTGAGAGTGCTAAGTATGAAGAACTTACTAAGTTAGAAAAAGTTGCTTCTATAGAAGCAGATATTCCGCTTACTGTATATTCTGACAAGGATAAATTAGTGTTTGAAATGCCAGTCTTGAATTTTATGACTTTTAGTAAGATTGGAGAAATATATCTTGTAATGAATAAAGCAAGTATATTGCAAAATATACTCAAAATCTATAAACACTATCAGTTTGTTGTAAAAACGAAAAACGGGCAAGTATTAATAAGCATGGGAAAAGCAAGCAGAGAACAATTTGTATATTCGCAAAATGTAGTTGGTGGCAATTTTAACTTGTCTGTAGGTGGTGCTAAAGACTATATATACAGACAAATAAGCTTTGTTCGTTGGCTATTTTTGATACTAACTTTTATATCAATGATCTTTATTATTGTACTATCATTGTTTATTTCCAATGTTGTAGTTAATCCTTTAAAAGGATTGGAACATTTATTCAAAAAAATAAAGCAGAAAGATTTGAGTGTTGAGAAAAAGATAAGTCAAATTAATGATGAAATTGACAAGATTTATGATTCCTTCTTTAGAATTCTACAATCCCTAAAAAAGCCAATAATGTATTTTAATGAAATAGCATATAATCCAAATATATCCAAAAGTAAATTTGAAAATGTGATTCAACAGAGTGAAGATATAAACAAAGAGATTAATGAGAAATCTATAAAATTTTTAAATTCATTAGAAATGCAGAGAGATTGCTTGAAAATTTTAAGTGAAAGCATGGACGTGTATATGCATAACCTGGAAAATATAAAAGTATATTTATTGAACCAAAGTAATAAATTAAAAGCATTAGATAGTTTATGCAGTTCATTCAAGTTAGAGATAGGAAAAGTAGAAAATTACACTAATGAGATCGAAGAAATATTGTTTCACTATAATAATATTGTTAGCGATTTAAGCAATAAAACAAAAGAATTAATAAAATTAGCCTACAATTCTGGAATATTAGCAAGAGGATTAAAAATAGTGCAAATTTCAGTTAAGATAGAGTTGATGAATAATAAAATTACAAATTTTTTAAATATTTCCGAACTTGAAAAACTAATAACCAGTATAGAACAGCTAATTACAAGATTTTATGATGTGCTAAAAAATATTGATGGTATAAATCAAAATGTTATAAAGGAAATCTGGAATTTACACAGTGATTTAAAAAAAGATAAAGATTTACAAGAACAATTTTTGTGGATACTAAACAAGATGGAAATCACTATTTTGGGAGTATACCAAAAAATTAATGATATAGTTAATGAAATTGATACATTGAAGTCAAAGATTCAAGAAGTTAACAATGAGATTGCTATTGACATTGCAAAACTAAATAATACCAAAAATAATGTTCAGCAAGTGCTAACTGATTGTTTTTCAATAAAAGAAAATATAAAACATATGATGAATGAAATTTCAAAGGTTGAACAACTTGCAAAAGCAATAAAAGAATATGTGTCTGCATACAAGCTTTAAAGAAAAAAGAAGGCTGTCCAACACCATTGAACAGCCTTCTTTTTAATTGTTCTTGTAGTAATTACAAATTAATCTTAAACAGCATTTGTTACAAATTGGCTTTTTGCTTTTACAAATTTCTTTGCAATGCTTTACAATAAGTGCATGAAACTCATTAAAAAACTTGGTTTGAGGAGTCAGATTGGCCATAATAATTGCTTGTAAATCATTATATGATATTTTTTCACTTTCTATTAAACCCAGCCTATAAAAAAGTCTTTTTGTATAACTGTCTACCACAAAGATGGGTTTTTCAGCACCATACAAAATTATGCTATCAGCTGTTTCAAATCCTATACCTTTTTGAGAAAGTAGAACCTGTCTCAAACTTGAGATATCAAGAGCAAACAATTTTTCTAAGTCAGAGTTGAATTCTCTTTCTAAAAAGTTGCAAAATTCCTTCAACCTTTTGGTTTTTTGGTTATAATAACCTGCTGGTTTGATTAATTCAGACAACTTTTCATCAGAAGTCTGTAAAATTCCTTCAACTGACAGGATATTTGATCTTTTTAGATTACAAATAGCCTTTTCCACGGAGTTCCAAGAGATATTTTGAGCTAAGATTGCGCCTATGACCATCTCAAATTTGGTTTCAGCAGGCCACCAGTGCTGTGGTCCCCAAAATTCATAAAGCTTGTTATAAATATTGTAAAGAAATTGCGAAATCTCAGTAGGAAGAGGTAATTTTTTAATATCTTCTTGTTTCATAGCGTTTTTCTAATCCTCTTCTCCTTTCTTTATCACAGTAAATTTATAAACCGACTTTAAAAACACATTAAAAAAGTCATTTGGGCTGTGGTCTTTTATCACAGATAAGAGCGAATATTCTTCTGGTTTTTTACTTCTATCGACAAAGACTGTAAGGACAATCATTTCACCATCAATTAGGGAATTTTTGCTACTTTCAATCTTTTCTAAAGGATAAAACATCACGGCAGCGTTTATGTACTTTGATGAAACATCGATTTTTTCGATGTACACGTCGTAAATTCCTCTTTCAAAGACATTCGACATCAATATTTGAGACTTGATAAAGCTAATAACTGGATTATAATGTTTCATTTCAGTTGCAGAAACCTTATTTCTATAGTAAATTTTCTGAGTTGTTGTCCCATTTGAATTTTTGCTACTTACAATATAAATGGAATCTGAAACCTTTTGTGTATAAATAGCATCTGGAATAGTAAAATTTTCATTTGCCTGTTGGTTTTCATATGGCTTAGAATATACAGAAGCTAAAAGCTGTGAGTTCTTGTTAGAAGTTTTATTTGGGGCTGTTATATAATATTGACGATTAGAAGAATGTTGAATCTCATTTTTTAACTTCACATTATTGACAATAGCGGTTATGATGTACATAGGTACAAGTAAAAACGCAAGTATAGTAAAAAACTTTACTATTGTTTTGTTCATAGCTTTAAAATCTCCTCAATTAAAATGTATAGTGAAGTATCTAATTTAAATTATAAAGCATTTCAGTTAAAAAATCAGCCTAAAAGGCTTATTTAAAGTTATTAATATTTAACAAATCAAAGCCATATATTTCATTATAAGAGTTAATAAATGTTATACAAAAATATCTTTAAAACAACAAATTATTTAATAATAATTAACGAAAGATTAAAAAATCAAAGAAGGAATTTTAAAATTTGCAGCGAAATATATAAATAGTTTGTTTAATAAATAAACAAAAAAGGAGTGGTATAATGTGAAGAGATTCGGAAGAATTGTGGCAGTGGTGACTTTGGTTGTTTTCGTGTTAAGCTTAGTTTTAGTTTTTTCACCATCTGAAAAGGCTTTCAGCTCAGCAGGTAGCACGAAGAAGATTGTATTTTGGCACATCACAACTGATGCTGTCGGAAAACAAATGATTCAAAACCAAGTAAACAGATTTATGAAAGCGCATCCAGACTTTAAGGTTGAAGTTGTTCCGCTTCAGAATGATTCATTCAAGACAAAATTAAAAATTGCTATGGGTTCTAACCAAGCACCGGATGTATTTGTTACATGGGGTGGCGGTCCTTTCTTTGAATATGTAAGAGCTGGTAAAGTAAAAGATATTACAGCTTATATGAATGAAAATAACTACAAAAACAGATTTGTTGATGCAGCGTTTGGGCCAATTACTTATAACAATAAGATATGGGCTGTACCAGTTGAAGGTGCCGGTGTTGCACTTGTTTGGTACAATAAAGAGATATTCAAAAAATACAATTTGAAAGTACCAAAAACTTATGATGAATTTTTAAATATCGTAAAAGTTTTAAAATCAAAAGGAATAACACCTATTACACTTGCTAATAAAACAAAATGGCCTGGTTGTTTTTGGTACTGGAATTTGGTAAATAAATTAGGTGGTGCATCAGCATTTGAAAAAGCTGCTGAAAGAACAGGTGGCAGCTTTGCAGATGAACCGTTTGTGAAAGCAGGTCAGATGCTTCAGGATTTAGTCAAAATGGGCGCATTCCCAAAAGGATTTAATGGACTTGACTGGGATACAGGGCAATCAAGAATGCTTTTGTACTCTGGTAAAGCTGCAATGGAATTAATGGGAACTTGGCAAATACCTATAGTAAAAGCAGAAAAGAAAGAATTTTATGAAAAGAATCTTGATTTCTTCCCATTCCCATCAATTAAGGGTGGGAAAGGGGAACCAACAAGTTTAGTAGGAATGGCATCTTCAAACTATTATGCTGTGACAACTACATGTAAGTATCCTAAAGAAGCATTCAATATGATACAATACTTGATTGATGACCAGGCAGTAAAAGAAAGAATAAACTATGGTCAAATTCCACCTGTAAAAGGATTGAAATTTACAGATCCAATGTTACAAAAAGTATATGATGTAATTTCAAAAGCAAAGAGTATTCAGCTTTGGTGGGATCAATACCTTCCACCACAACTTGCAGAGACCCATAAGGATATTGTTCAGTCTTTATTTGGCTTGACAATTACACCAAAAGCTGCTGCAGAAAAAATGGAGAAAGCGGCAAAGGAATATTTCAAGAAGTAAAAATTAAATATTTGTGCTGATGAGGAAAAATTGGTATTAGCCATGGATAGTAATCTCCATGGCTAATACCAATTCAATTTTCTATAAAACTGTTTAAATTAAAACTTAATTTTGGGGAGTGAAGTTAAAATTGCCGAGAGATAAGGCATCAAAACTAATGCAAAATTTAGGAATTTTATTGTTTTTGGCTCCCGCCTTAATTCTTATTGGAGTTTATATAATTTGGCCAATAATAATGTCTTTTAATCTCAGTATGTACGAGTGGGATGGCGTTTCTCCTCAAAAATTATATCTTGGTTTTAAAAACTGGATTGACCTTATACATGACTCGATATTTTGGCATGCATTTGGTAATAATATTAAGTTTATATTTTTATCTATAATAATCGAAATGCCAATTTCAATATTGATAGCTGTAATGCTCGACAGAGGTGGCAAAAAATTTGATGCATTTAAGTCACTATTTTATCTTCCAATGCTAATGTCATCAGTAGCAATTGGTGTGCTATTTAAATATATATATGATCCATCATTTGGGCTTTTAGCTGGAATACTTAACTTTTTACATCTTGACTTTTTAAATCAGGATTGGCTGGGTGACCCAAATGTAGCTTTTTACTCTGTTGTTGCTGTTATATGTTGGCAATATATACCTTTTTATATGATATTCTTTATAGCTGCAATTTCTAATATTCCGCATGAACTTTACGAAGCAGCAAGAATAGATGGAGCAACACAAGGTCAGTATTTTTGGAAAATAGAACTTCCTCTCTTAGCCCCCTCAATAAAGACTGCTTGTATTTTATCTTTGATTGGTTCTCTTAAATATTTTGATTTGATTTATGTTATGACAGAGGGCGGACCGTCAAACGCAACAGAACTTATGGCAACTTATATGTATAAAAACGCTTTTGCCTCATTTAAGATGGGATACGGCAGTACAATTGCCTCAGCAATGTTCATAATAATTACAACAGCAGGAATATTAGCATATTTTGCAACAAAGAAAAAAGAAACTTAAATTACAACTTTGTGCCAAAAGGAGGTACGACACTATAATGGGTTCTGCAAAAGAAACCAAAAAATGGTATTTCATATTTTTAGCTATATGGACATTAATAGCAGATGTGCCATTTTTATTTATGTTTTTTACATCAATAAAAACACAATCAGAACTACTTGAAGGTAATACATGGCAAATACCAAAACAGCCTACTGTTGGAAATTACTCAACTGTTATTCACGGTAGTTTTTTCAATTACCTCAAAAATAGTATTATTGCAGTTTCGATTTCAGTAGTTTTAATACTTATTATATCTTCAATGGCAGCGTATGTATTTGCCAGAATGAAATTTTCTTTGAATAATATTTTGTATTCTCTTATAATTGCAGGAATGGCAATTCCTATTCATGTTACTTTAATTCCAATTTATGTTCTTACTAATAAAATTAAATTGTATGATACTATATTTGCATTAATTGGACCTTACGTAGCATTGAGTTTACCAATGTCTATATTTATCCTGACAGAGTTTATGCGAGAAATTCCTGTTGAACTTGAAGAAGCAGCAAAAATAGATGGATGTTCCATGTTCAGATTGTATTCTGATATTCTTCTTCCTCTATCAAGACCTGCATTAATTACAGTTGGTATATACAATGGAACATATCTTTGGAATGAGTTTGTTTTTGCTTTGGTATTAACAAGTTCACCAGATAAAAGAACATTACCACTTGGTATTTGGGATTTTCAGGCAAGATATGGTTCAGACATTCCAGCCATCATGGCATTCTTGACATTGTCGCTTTTGCCAATGCTGATTGCATATATCCTAGGTCAAGATAAAATCATAAAGGGTATGATGGCAGGTGCCGTAAAAGGATAAAGAAATGTTTCTGTGGTAAAAAACATTTTCCCACAACTTATTTTTGTTGTATAATATTTTGCAAAGTTTAAATTAGCAAAGGAAAATGACAGGATGGGTAACCACACACTACTAAAACAAATAAATAAACTTTTAGTTTTAAAAACAATTTTAGACAATAAAATAATATCCCGTGCGAAAATATCAAGGCTTGTTGATTTAAATAAAGCAACTGTGTCGAACCTCACCGATGAACTCATAAAAGAAGGATATATAGTAGAAAAAGGATATGGCAAGTCCAAAGGTGGAAGAAGACCTGTACTTTTACAGGTAAATAAAGATGTGGGTTCAATCATTGGAATTGATTTAGGTGTTGACTATATTCATATAATTCTTTCGAACTTTGTGGGTGAGATTATTTTCGAAGAGTATGCTGATATAAAAATGGGAGAAAACAAGGAAAAACTTTTTGAACTTCTTTTTGAGTTGATTGAAAAAGCAATAGATAAATCTCCACAAACACCGAAAGGAATTTTAGGTATAGGAATCGGTGTTCCAGGTATTGTGGAAAAGAAGTCTGGGATAGTACTTATTGCTCCAAATTTGAAGTGGAAAAATGTTCACTTAAAGTCTATTGTTCAGCAAAGGTTCAACCTCCCTGTTTATATTGACAATGAAGCAAATGCAGGCGCACTGGGCGAAAAGTGGTTTGGCGAGTGGGGAAAAGTTAGTGATTTGATTTACTTAAGTGTTGGCATTGGCCTTGGAGCAGGGATTATTATTGATAACAAGCTTTTCAGGGGCGCTGCAGGATTTGCAGGTGAGGTTGGACACACAACTATCAACTTTCAGGACGATGTTTGCAGCTGTGGTAACATCGGCTGTCTTGAAAACTTTGCCTCTGAGAGGGCTCTTTTGAGTGTTATCAAAAAACTTGTAAAAGAAGGAGCAGAGGATAGGTATATAAGCTGTGAAAATGTAGATGAAATAACTCCTTTTCAGATAATACAAGCAGCAATGGATGGAAGCAGAGTTTGCAGGATGGCTGTACTTGAGGTTGCTGAAAAGATGGCAATAGGAATTGCGAATCTTGTAAACATTTTTAATCCTGAAATAGTAATTATAGGAAACAAAGCGTCGTTTTTTGGTGATTTGTTTTTGGAAAAATTGAGAGAGATAGTTAATCAAAAGTCTTTTATCGCCCAGTTCTATAATCTTAAGATTGAGGTTTCAAAACTGAAAGACAGAGCTGTGGTCTTGGGGTGCATAGCAATGGTAATCTCTGATATGCTTTCTTTTCCAGAGTATGCATGAGGAGGAAGTGAAATATGAAATCTGATTTTTATAGAAAAATGAAAAGGTTTTCAGTTAAAATTTTAATAGTTTTAGTTTTATTTACAACTTTTGCAGAGATAGATAGTGTTAAAATTGATAAAGTCATCGGAGCAACAAAAAAGAGTTTTGTGGAGTTTAATTTTGAAAATAAATTTGCAACGCCATTTAAAGCATCAGGCAAATCTATGACTTTAAAGATTGACAATACAACTGCAGCAGAAGGAACCTTTTCACTTCTTGCAAGTGGCCGAAAGCAAATAGATGATGGAGTTTTGCTTGATGTAACCAATCTTATAGATTATGCAAATGAATATATAATTACTCTATATGTTTATCAAAAGTCCAGCAAGCTGCAGCGTTTTGTTGTGAGTAGCGAAATTGAGACAAAAAGCGGAAAAGAAAATAAACTGCTGTGCGAAAAAGTTATTATTCCAAACAGTTGGAAAAAACTTGATGCAAGTTTAAATTTGACTGAGCTAAAAGGGATTAAAAAAGTTTGGCTAAAGGTATATGTGCCAACCTCAACCACAAATTTTTACGTTGACCTTTTTACACTCAAAGTTGCCGGCAGCTCTCATCTCATAAAATTTGAAAGCTTTGAAGACAAAAACATAGCAGGATTTATCTCTCAAGACAAAAAATGTAAATTATCCATTTCAAAAGAAAAAGCTTATCAAAGTACATATAGCATAAAACTTCAGCAAACTGCAAAAAGACAAAACACAACAGTTATCTTGCCCGTAAAAGGCACATTTGAAAGGGGTAAGAACTATTCAATATCTTTTTATGTATATCAGCCCATTTTAAAGAGTTTAAACTTGGCAGTTGGCGTTAGGTTTCTGGAAAATGGGAAGAGCACGAGAGAGATTGTGCTTGAAAAAGTAGCTGTTCCAAAGAATAAGTGGACAGAAGTATTTGCAAGTTATACGCCCTCTTTGGATTCAAAGATAAAAGACTTTGTGATTTTCATAAGACCCCTTTCAGATATTTCCTATTATTATTTTGACAACTTCACAATTTCAGATGATGGGTGGTATTCAGCTGTGCCTGATTTAGATTTACCTTCTTTAAGTGAGAAATACAAAAACTACTTTAAAGTTGGTGTTGCTGTACCCTACAAGGCTTTGACAAATCCTGTTGATATTGCACTCATAAAGAGACATTTTAACAGTATTACAGCAGAAAATGAGATGAAGCCGGAAGCAATAGAACCATATGAAGGAACTTTTAACTTTTCAATTGCTGATGAGTATTTGAATTTTTGCAAGAAAAATAATATAGCTATTCGTGGACACACTCTTGTGTGGCATCAGCAAACGCCAAGCTGGTTTTTTGAAAACCCTCAGACAGGGGAAAAGCTTACAAATAACGAAAAAGACAGAAAGATACTTTTAGAGAGGCTAAAAAAGTATATCCAGACAATTGTTTCAAGATACAAGGGCAGAATTTATGCCTGGGATGTTGTAAATGAGGCCATTGACGAAAACCAGCCGGACGGTTTTAGAAGAAGCGAGTGGTTCAATATATTAGGTCCAGAGTATATCGAAAAAGCGTTCATCTACGCTCATCAAGCAGACCCAAACGCACTGCTTTTTTATAATGACTACAGTACAGAAAATCCAATAAAGAGAGAATACATTTACAAGCTTATAAAAAACTTAAAAGAAAAAGGAGTACCTATTCATGGCGTTGGTCTTCAGTGCCATATCTCTGTGAGCTGGCCAAGCGTTGAGGAGGTGGAAAAAACCATAAAACTTTTTACCAGCATTCCTGGTATTAAGGTACATATAACAGAAATTGATATAAGTATCTCAAAAGAATTTGGTGAAGATATAGATGAAGAAACAAAAAGATATCTTTTGATTCAGCAGGCAAGAAAGTTAAAAGACCTTTTTGAAGTGTTTAAAAAATACAAAAATGTGGTGACAAGTGTTTCGTTCTGGGGGCTTAAAGATGACTATTCATGGCTGAAAGGTGATTTTCCACTTTTGTTTGACAAGGACTATCAGCCAAAATTTGCTTTCTGGAGCTTAATAGACCCGTCAGTTGTGCCAGAGGAGTAAAAAGCGGATAGAATGGGGAAGCACCACAAGAAGGTTTTAAACTTCTTTAGAAGTGGTGCTTTCCTATTTTTTGTGTGGTTTTGAAGTTGAAAAAACTGAAAAATTGTTATATTATGAAATAGAAAATTTTATAGAAAGGAGTCAGGGAAAATGCTTGATAATTTAGAGACAATTGCACAGAACGACCCAAGCGGTATGTTTGAAGCGGTGTATAATCTTCCTGAGCAAATTCAAAAAGCATATGAGATAGGCAAAAATATTAGCGTGAATGTAAAAGCAGAAGATATAGATAAGGTTGTGATTACAGGTCTTGGCGGTTCAGCAATAGGTGGGAACCTTTTAAGAGTATTTGTCCTTGACAAGTGCAAAATTCCTGTAATTGTTAACAGAGACTATGTACTTCCTGCGTATGTAGACTCTAAAACTCTTGTCATAGCGTCCAGCTATTCAGGTAATACCGAAGAAACGCTTTCTGCATACCAGGATGCAAAGGCAAAAGGAGCAAAAATCATTACAATCACAACAGGCGGAAAGTTAAAAGAGTTTGCCGAAAAAGATGGGTTTGATGTAATCACAATTCCAAGCGGGCTTCAGCCAAGAGCTGCACTTGGATACTCATTCATTCCACTCTTGATGCTATTTGTCAAACTTGGTCTGATTGAACCTGTTGATGACCAGATAGAAGAGACAGTAAAGGTTTTGAGTGACCTAAGAGAAAGATATAAACCAGAGGTGCCGGAAGAGAAAAACCTTGCAAAGAGACTTACACTAAAACTTTGGAACAAGCTCCCAATCATATATGGCATTAGTGGAACCACAGAGGTCATTGCAGAGAGATGGAAGGGTCAGATTTGTGAAAATTCAAAGTCACCAGCATATTTCAATGTGTTTTCAGAACTCAACCACAACGAGATAGTTGGAACTGAGTCGCCAAAACATATTCTTGGACTTTTTGAAATTGTAATGCTCCATGACACAGAAGACCACAAGAGAAATGCAATCAGAATGGATATTACAAAAGACCTTATAAAGGGTGTTGTGTCTGGTGTAAATGATATATACTCAATCGGAAATTCAAGACTTGCAAGAATGTTTTCTCTAATCTACTTAGGCGACTATGTATCACTTTATCTCGCAACACTTTACCAAAATGACCCAACTCCTGTGAAAAAGATTGATATTTTAAAGAACAAACTTGCAGAGATTAAAGATTAATATTTAACAAAAATTTTTGATGCGAGCTGAGATGAAGATGTTTTTGGAAGTTGAGACGCACTGTCATACTATTGCAAGCGGTCATGCTTACAATACCTTGGAAGAGATGGTACTTGAGGCACAAAAAAAAGGTTTAAAAGGGATATGTATAACTGACCACGGCCCTGAGATGCCAGGGTCGTGCAGTAGTTTATATTTTTACAATCTAATTGTTGTACCGAGAAAAATAAATGGTATAATGGTATTTAGAGGGTGCGAGGCAAATATTGTTGACTATGAAGGCAAGATAGATATCCCGGAAGCGGCATTGAGAAGGCTTGATTTTGTGATTGCAAGCCTGCACGATGTTTGTATCCCGAGCGGGACAGTTTCTGACCATACCAGGGCACTCATTGGTGCTATCAAAAATCCTTATATACATTGTATAGGGCATCCGGGGAATCCCTTATATGAAATTGACAAAGAAGAGGTTGTGCTTGCTGCAAAGGAATATAAAAAAGCAATTGAGATAAACAACTCTTCGTTCTATGTTCGTGAAAAGAGTAAGGAAAATTGCATAGAGATTTTAAAGCTGTGCAAAAAACATGGTGTGTATATCGCCATGGGCTCAGATGCACACTATAAGACAGACATCGGCAGATGCGAAATTACCCAGAAACTTGTGTGTGAATATGAATTTCCGCCTGAGCTTATTGTCAACAAAAGCTTAGAAAGCTTTATAAGCTTTCTAAAGCTTCATGGAAAGGATATTGAGATTTAAAACAAAAACTTTGAGGAGGTAATTTAAAATGCCGTTAGTTACCACAAGAGAAATGTTTAAAAAAGCGGCGGAAGGCAAGTACGCAATAGGTGCATTTAACGTCAACAACATGGAGATTATCCAGGGAATTGTTGAGGCTGCAAAGGAGGAACAGGCACCGCTTATTTTGCAGGTTTCAGCTGGCGCAAGAAAGTATGCAAAGCACATCTATCTTATCAAGCTTGTTGAAGCAGCACTTGAAGATTCTGGAGATCTTCCGATAGCCCTTCACCTTGACCATGGTGAGGACTTTGAAATATGCAAAGCTTGTATTGATGGTGGCTTTACTTCTGTTATGATTGACGGGTCAAGGCTTCCTTTTGAGGAAAATATTGCTCTTACAAAAAAGGTTGTTGAATATGCTCATGAACGCGGGGTTGTGGTGGAGGCAGAACTTGGCAAGCTTGCCGGAATTGAGGACAATGTAAAGGTTGCAGAGCATGAAGCGGCTTTTACAGACCCTGACCAGGCGGCAGAGTTTGTTGAAAGAACGGGTGTTGACTCTTTAGCTGTTGCAATTGGAACAAGCCATGGGGCATACAAATTCAAAGGCGACCCAAGGCTTGATTTTGAAAGACTTCAGAAGATTGTTGAAAAGCTTCCAAAAGATTTTCCAATTGTTCTTCATGGTGCATCAACAGTCTTGCCTGAATTTGTTGAGATGTGTAACAAGTATGGAGGAAATATTCCAGGTGCAAAAGGTGTACCAGAGGATATGCTCAGAAAAGCAGCAGAGCTTGGTGTGAGGAAGATTAACATTGACACTGACTTGAGACTTGCAATGACCGCAGCTATCAGAAAACACCTATATGAGCATCCTGACCATTTTGACCCAAGACAGTATCTCAAAGATGGCAGAGATGCAATAAAAGAGATGGTAAAACACAAGCTTAGAAATGTTCTTGGCTGTGCGGGCAAGGCTCCCGAAATTTTAGAGGAGATAAAGAAAAACAGAGGATAAAAAATACTGCCAAATAAAGGGCGAGGGAAAAACCTTGCCCTTTTTCTTTTGACAAAATTGTATTGTAAAATAGTTTGTGGTAAAATACTATATGTTGTTTATGCGTATAACGCATATTTTTGCTAAAAAAGAACAAGTTTTATACTTTAAAAAGGAGGTTTGGGTCTTTATGAAGCATATAAAGGTTGTTGTAAAAAATGCTCTTTCAAAAACAGTTGTTTCTGGCGGCTGTGGTGAGTGCCAGGCATCCTGCCAGTCAGCTTGCAAGACATCTTGTACTGTTGGAAACCAAATTTGCAAAAACAGAAAATAATCTTCTGTGAGTGGGCTGTCAAAAAAATTTTTTTGAGGGCAGCCCTGCGCAAAACTTTTTTAATTTAAAATGTGATAAAGCAGGAGGAAGACAAATAGGAAGAGATGGTTCATACGTTTGAGAAATTCGGACTCAAAATTGTAGTGGATGTGGCGTCAGGTTCAATTTTCACAGTTGATAGTGTTGCTTATAAGGTAATAAAGTATTACAAAGAAAATGGAAGTTTTGATGGAGTAGAAGATGTACTTGATTTTGATAAACAGCAGATAGCTGAGGCAGTTTTTGAAGTAAAAAGCTTGATTGAACAAGGGATTCTGTTTTCTGAGGATACTTATAAGGAGATGAACTTGATTGAAAAAAGAAATCCGGTTATAAAGGCAATGTGCTTTCATGTTGCTCACGACTGTGACCTTCGGTGCAGGTACTGTTTTGCATCAAGTGGTAGTTTCAAACAAGAGAGAAAACTTATGAGCTTTGATGTTGGCAAAAAGGCAATAGATTTTCTGCTTCAAAATTCTGGTTCAAGACAGAACTTAGAGGTTGATTTTTTTGGTGGAGAGCCACTTTTGAATTTTGATGTGGTAAAAAAGATTGTTGAATATGCAAGAGAAGAAGAGAAGAAGTATAACAAGAAAATATCTTTTACACTGACAACAAATGCAACAAACCTTTCAGACGATATAATTGAATATCTAAACCAGAACATGGAAAATGTTGTACTCAGCCATGATGGAAGACCTGAAGTCAATGACTTTATGAGGATTGACAGGGACGGCAATGGCACTTATAGCAAAATCACAAACAACATTTTGAGGTTTATCCAAAAAAGAAATGGGAAAACTTATTATGTGAGAGGAACATTTACAGCAAAGAACTTGGATTTTTCAAAGGACGTTTTACACTTATACAGCCTTGGGATAAAAGAAATTTCGGTTGAACCTGTTGTGCTGGAGAAAAACAGTCCCTGGGCGATACGTGAGAGTCATATCGAACGGATAAAAGAAGAGTATGATATGTTGGCTGAGGAGTATATAAATGCAAAACTTAAAGGAGAAGGTTTTAACTTCTTCCATTTTAATATAGACCTTACAGGTGGGCCTTGTGTTTCAAAAAGACTTTCAGGGTGCGGTGCCGGGTTTGAGTATGTAGCAGTTGACCCTGAGGGTAATATATTCCCGTGCCACCAGTTTGTTGACAAACCAAGTTTCAGATTAGGAAATGTATTTGAAGGCATAAAAAGACTTGATTTGGTTGAGGAATTTAAGAAAAATACAGTGTATGAAAAAGATGAATGTTCAAAGTGCTGGGCGAGGTTTTACTGCAGTGGTGGGTGCGCTGCTGCAAACTATAATATGAACGGTGATGTGAAGAAATCTTACATTGTTGGTTGCGAACTCGAAAGAAAGAGGGTGGAAAATGCAATAGCTATAAATCTTTATCTTATGGAAAAGGGGATAAGAATCTAAAATGATAATTACTTATAAAGGCAAAACACCCAAAATTGCGAGTTCTGCTTTTGTTGCAGAAAATGCGGTTATCATAGGCGATGTCGAAATTGGAGAAAATTCAAGTGTATGGTTTGGTTGTGTTTTAAGGTGTGAAGAGAATAGAATTATAATTGGAAAGAATACAAATATACAGGACCTTACGACAATTCACACAGATCACTGCTGCTCTGTTATAATAGGCGACAATGTTACAGTTGGTCACAATGTGGTTCTTCATGGTTGTGAGATAGGCAACAACGTTTTAATTGGAATGGGGACTATCATTATGAATGGAAGCATAATAGGAGACAATTGCTTGATTGGAGCAGGAAGTCTTATAACTCAAAACATGGTTATCCCGCCAAATACCCTTGTGTTTGGCAGACCTGCTAAAGTGATAAGAGAGCTCACTCCAGAGGAGATTGAAAAGATTGCAATTTCTGCAAAGGAGTATATAGAGCTTAGCAATGAGTATAAAAAGATAAAAGATTATTAAATTTTGTTTGTTGACTTTTTATCAAGTAGAAGATTATAATTTTACTGAATGAGTATTTGTCTGAGTATATATTAGATTTTCTACATGTTTTTCTTAACCTTCTAAAAAGAAAGGAGAAAGGGTTATGCAAAATAAAAGCTTAGCAAAGTTTCTGATAGGATGCTTAGTAATAGCCTTTGCATTTTACATAGTGTTTTTTGGGCTGGAAATTGGAACTGCAAGCATCCCGTCAGTCCAAAAAGTTATAAGGTATGGGCTTGATTTGAAAGGCGGCGTTTACATTGTATATGAGGCAGCAAAAGAGAATCCAACAAGAAGAGAAATGGAATCAGCGTTGCAACTTATCAGAACAAGGCTTGACATGAGAAACTTTTATGATGCAACGGCGACAATTCAGGGCTCAAAGAGAATAAGGGTAGAAATTCCAGGTGTCAAAGACCCTGATGAAGCTATACAGTATATAGGAAGAACAGCTTTGATTGAATTCAAAGGACCTTCTGGAGATTTGATTGTTTCAGGTAGAAACGTTGTTGATGCATATGCACAGCAGACAACATCAGGATACGTTGTTGCACTAAAGTTTGACAAAGAGGGAACAAAAAAGTTTGCAGAAGGGACAAAAAAATATTTGGGTCAGAACATTGGAATTTATCTTGATGGCAAGCTCATTTCAAATCCTGTTGTTCGGGCAGAGATTGACAGTGGTGAAGCTGTGATTGAAGGTATGAAAGATCTGGAAGAGGCTAAAACACTTGCTCAGCAGATAAAAGCTGGTGCACTGCCATTTGCTTTGAATGTGATAGAGAGCAAGGCTATAGGACCTTCACTTGGAAATGAGGCTTTTAAATCAACTTTAAAGGCTGGAATTATTGGAATCTTGCTTGTGTTCCTATTCATGATAATTTTCTACAGACTGCCAGGGCTTGTTGCAGATATAGCTTTAGTTGCTTATATAGTTATTCTGGTTGCAATTGTGGGGTATGCAAAGATAACTTTGACCCTCCCTGGTATTGCAGGTATAATTCTGTCTGCTGGCATGGCAGTTGACGCGAATATCTTGATCTTTGCGCGGTTGAAAGAGGAGCTGAGAAGTGGAAAAACTTTAAGGGCTGCTATGGATGCAGGTTTTAGGCGAGCATTAAATGCTGTTATTGACTCTAACGTGACCACTATAATAGCAGGAATTGTGCTTTTGTTCTTAGGAACAGGTCCTATTAAGGGCTTTGCTTGGACGCTCACCATAGGTATTGTGGTATCGTTCTTCACAGCAATCACTGTTACAAGATTTTTACTTACTTCAATTATAAATACAGGGTTATTTAAAGATATCAGGTGGTATGGTGGCAAGAAAACCAGGGAGGTGGATGCTTAAATGACCAAGATTGATTTCATGGGGAAAAGAAAATACTTTTATATAGTTTCAATTTTGGTTATGGTAGTTGGGTTGATTTCATATTTTGTACAAGGTTTTAACTATGACATAGACTTTACAGGTGGTACAGTTTTGGAGATAAACCTTCATAAGGTTCCGACAGCTCAAGAGATATCAGAACTTGAAAAACTGACAAAGCAAATTACAGGAACTCAAACTCCAATTGTGAGAAAAGTTGAAGATGGCAAAAAGATAATGATAAACGCACATGAGGTTCATGGCAAAAACAAGACAGAGCTTTCAAAACAGACAAGAGACAAGCTCTTTGGAGAGATTGCAAAAAGATATAATCTGAAAAAAGAGGATTTAATATCTTATCAAAATGTAGGAGCTACTATTTCATCTGAGCTAAAATCTCAGGCTATTTGGGCGGTTGTGATTGCATCAATTTTGATGCTCATTTATATTGCTATCAGATTTGAGTTCCGGTTTGGTACAACTGCTGTAGCAGCCCTGATTCATGACCTGTTGATTGTTTTGACTGTATATACTCTCTTTAAAATTCCACTAAATTCTACTTTTATAGCGGCAATCCTTACTGTCCTTGGTTATTCTATAAACGACACTATTGTTGTATTTGATAGGATAAGAGAAAACAGAAGGATAGCAGGGAAGATGGAACTCAAAGATCTTGTGAACCTTAGCATGAACCAGACGATAGGAAGATCAATTGCAACAGCAATGAGTGTCATTGTAGTTCTTGTTGTTCTGTATACAATGGGTGTTCAGGCAATAAAAGAATTTGCATTTCCTCTTTTGATTGGTGTTATATCAGGTACTTATTCGTCCATATTTATAGCAACTGCGCTGTGGTTTGATTGGGAGCTCAGCACAAGAAAGAAGAAACTCCAGGTAAAGCCGAAAAGAGCATAAAAGAATGCTGATTTTTGACTTATTTTTAAATTCTTCAAAAAGCTCTTGCGAAAGCCATTTTCGTAAGGGCTTTTTTAAAATGTCTTTTTACCTTTTGTACATTTGATTTTTTTTGGAGGAATTCTTTATGAAAAAGAAACAAGAACATAAAATCAAAATTATACCACTTGGTGGGCTAAATGAGATTGGCAAGAATATGACAGTCATAGAAGTAAATGACGAAATAGTTGTCATTGATTGTGGTCTTGCTTTTCCAGAAGATGAGATGCTTGGCGTTGACCTTGTAATACCTGACATATCATATCTTATAAAGAATAAAGAAAGGGTAAAAGCATTAATTTTAACTCATGGTCACGAAGACCACATTGGAGCAATACCATATGTTCTACGTGACTTGAACGTTCCGATATATGGTACAAGACTTACACTTGGGCTTGTTGAGATAAAACTTTTAGAATTTGGCATAGATTTGAATGCAATAAAATTATTTACTGTTAGGGCAGGGGATGTAATTAGTTTTAACAATATGCGCATTGAGTTTATCAGAACAACACATTCGATAGCTGACTCTGTTGCTGTTGCTATACACACACCGCTTGGTCCCATTGTTCACACAGGTGATTTCAAGGTGGACTTTACACCAATTGAAGGTGAACCAATTGACCTTATAAGGTTCGCAGAACTCGGCAAACAGGGAGTTCTTGCGCTTTTGTGCGACTCAACAAACGCAGAGAGGCCTGGTTTTACATTGTCTGAAAAGACTGTTGGTGCGACATTTGACAGGATATTTTCCCAAGCTCAGGGGAGAGTAATTGTTGCAACATTTTCTTCGCACATTCACAGAGTACAGCAGGTCATAAACTCGGCTGAAAAGCAAGGAAGAAAGATTTGCGTCTTGGGAAGAAGCATGGTGAATGTTGTGAACAAAGCACTTGAACTTGGATATCTGAAGATGCCAGATGGGATGCTGATTGATGTTGATGAGATTGACAACTATCCTTTGAACAAGATTGTTCTTATCACCACAGGAAGCCAAGGCGAGCCTATGTCTGCACTTTCACGAATGGCTTCTGCCGAGCACAAAAAGGTAGGGATTATACCCGGTGATGTTGTTATAATCTCAGCAGCGCCCATTCCTGGAAATGAAAAGTTTGTAAATAGAGTAATAAACGATTTATTTAAGCAGGGTGCACAGGTGATATATGAAGACATTGATGACATTCATGTGTCAGGTCATGCCTGCCAGGAAGAGATAAAGCTTATACACAATCTTACAAGACCAAAATACAGTATTCCCGTGCATGGAGAGTTCAAACACTTGATACACCATGCAAAGCTCGCAATGGAGCTTGGCGAAAAAAACGTATTTGTATTAGAAAATGGGAAGGTTTTGGAGATTACAAAAGACGGTGCAAAGGTTGTTGGAATGGTGCAAGCAGGGAATGTGCTTGTTGATGGACTTGGAGTTGGAGATGTAGGAAATGTTGTTCTGCGCGACAGACGTCATCTTGCCCAGGACGGGCTTTTCATTGTTGTGCTCACAATTGATTCGTCAACAAGAGATGTCCTTTCTGGACCGGATATTATCACAAGAGGCTTTATATATATAAAAGAATCTGAGCCCCTGATTGAAGAGGCAAAAAGAGTGATAAAGGATGTTCTTTACTTTTGCTACAAAAACGATATTACTGAGCCTAACGCAATAAAGGTAATTTTAAAAGATAATCTAAGGAATTTCTTGTTTGAAAAGACAAGAAGAAACCCAATGATAATTCCAATCATAACTGAGATTTGAATATACTTACTCATGCTTAATAGAGCCGCAGGCAAATATGGAATGTACCTGCGGCTTTTTGTTCAAGTGAAATTTTCACATGAACAAAATTAATGCATATAATAGTAAAAGACAACAGTGATTTAGGATGAGAAAAATAATATGTATAAATCATCGGATTTGAGAGAAAAGGATGTTATAAACGTCTCTGATGGTAAAAAACTTGGCAAGGTCTGTGATTTAGAAGTTGATGTAAAAACCGGCAAGATAGATGCAATAGTTGTCCCGGCACCATTTTCTGTGGGCAACATCTTCTCAAAAGAAAAAGATTATGTGATTCCATGGGAAAAAATAAAAAAGATTGGTGAAGACGTAATACTGGTTGAGATATAGTCATCATATTTCTGCAGTCAAAAGATGTTCCCCAGCTTCGTCTGCTTCACACACAATACATCCCCTTTTATCCACAATTAGGCTATGACCAAGGCTTATCATGTTAAAATGAGCACCTGTGGCGTTTGCCAGAAACACATAATATTCATTTTCAACAGCTCTTGCAATAGGGATACTTCTATTTTTGTCTATTTTCCAGCGTGCTTCATTCGGACTGTAATAATGTGCAGCTAAAATAAATACACCATCGCATCCCCTATCTTTGTATTCTTTAAATATGTTATAAAAATTCTGGTCTCTGCAGATGGCAATACCAAAACGTTTTTGTTTGTATTCAAAAACAAGAGGACCTTTCCCTTCAGAGAATATTTTCTTCTCAATCTCAGTTGGATAGAGTTTGTCATATTTTTCATATCTGCCGTCAGGGAATAATATCGATGCACGATTTTTTAACTCTTTACCTTCATAAAATGGATGTCCAATTATGCAACAGACTGAATATTTACTAACAAGTTTAGAGATTTCATCAAGAGCAAACAAAATTTTATCATTCATATCTATTGATTTTAGGAACTGGACATTGTAGCCAGTCAGTGCCATCTCAGGAAAGCAGACCAAGTCTACCTCATCAACTTTTGCTTTTTTTAAGAAATTTACAATCTTGAGAATATTATTATCAATCTTGTTTGAAATTTTCATTTGTACCACACCAATTTTCATCTTTTGTTTCCCCTTAAACAAATATTTTTTGACTTATTCTTATTATATCATTTTTTAGAAAATTACACTACTTTTTCATTTCAAATAATATTTTCAATTGGCTTGATAAAAAGAATATTCTTCTTTTCAGATTTCACAAGAAAGAATATAATATAAAAGAATGGGAAAATAAATAAAAGCTTTTTGAAAAGAGAGGGTGCAAGAGTTGAAAGAAGCTTATGAAAAACTTGTGATAGAAGGTGGCTACCCGTTAGAAGGTGAGGTTGTAATAAACGGTGCAAAGAATGCTGCAGTTGCTGTAATTCCCGCAGCTTTAATGGCTGACGGGGAAAGCGTTATAGAAAACCTTCCTTTAATTGAAGATGTGTTTGCAATGGATGACATTTTGCTCAAGCTTGGAGCAAAGATAGAATATGACAATCATTCTCTTAAAATAGATGCGAGGAACTTGCACAATTACATAGCACCATATGAAAGTGTCAAGAAGATAAGAGCTTCATATTACCTCATTGGAGCACTTCTTACCCGGTTTGGCAGGGCGGAGGTTGCCATGCCAGGTGGGTGTAATTTTGGTTCAAGACCAATTGACCAGCACATAAAAGGTTTTACAGCGCTTGGTGCTGATGTTAAAATTGAAAATGGTATGATAAAGGCATATGCAGACAGGCTTGTTGGCACAAAGATATATTTGGATGTTGTGTCTGTTGGTGCAACAATCAATCTTATGCTTGCTGCTGTCAAGGCAAAGGGCATAACAATAATAGAAAATGCTGCAAAAGAACCGCATGTTGTTGACACCGCAAATTTTCTAAACAGCATGGGTGCAAAGATCAAGGGTGCAGGTACTGACGTTATCAGGATTGAAGGAGTAGATAAACTTTATCCAACAAAGTATGCTATCATTCCTGACCAGATAGAAGCAGGGACATATATGATTGCTGCATGCGCAACAAAAGGACATGTAATTGTAAAAAATGTGATTCCTAAGCATTTAGAGTCGCTCACAGCAAAGCTTGTTGAGATGGGTGCAGAGGTTATAACTTATGAAGACAGCATCGAGGTCATTTGCAAAAGTAGGCTTAGAAGTTCAAGCATAAAGACAATGCCATACCCAGGTTTTCCCACAGACCTTCAGCCTCAGATGACAGTGCTATTAAGTCTTTGTAGCGGTACAAGCGTTGTGACAGAGGGTGTGTGGGAAAATAGATACCAGTATGTTGATGAGCTCAAAAAGATGGGAGCAAACGTTAAGGTTGAGGGAAGAGTTGCTGTTGTTGAAGGTGTAGAAAGTCTTCAAGGTGCTGAGGTTGTTGCTGTGGACCTTCGGGCAGGTGCTGCTTTGGTTGTTGCAGGGCTTGCAGCAAAAGGAAAAACTGTGATTTATAATGCCAAAAATGTGGATAGAGGTTATGAAAATATAGATTTGAAACTATCACGGCTTGGTGCAAAAGTTTCAAGAACATAAGATAAAAGGGGAAAGATAATAATGTCAGATGAAGTGCTTTTCTGTCCGCTGTACAGTGGAAGCAGTGGAAATAGCATTTTAATTTCATATAAAGACACCTCAATCATAGTTGATGCTGGTGTGAGCTTTAAAAAAATTGCACAGGCACTTGAAAAAATAGGATTTAATAAGAAAATTGATGCAATTTTACTTTCTCATGACCACTCTGACCATGTTAAATGTGCAGGCATTTATTTTAGAAAGCTCAATGTTCCCATTATAACAAATTACAAAACATGGGAAAGTATAAAGAGGTTTCTTGGTAAAGTGGACGAAAGCTATGTAAAGCTAATTGAGACAGGGACAAGCTTTTCGGTAGGTAGCATTGGAATTGATACATTTTCAATACCTCACGATGCATCTGACCCGATGGGGTTTTGCTTTTATGTCAAAGACAAGAAAGTTTCAATTTGCACAGATGTTGGACATGTAAGTGACAGCGTTGCCAGAATGATAGATTTTTCAGATATTATTTTGCTTGAATCAAACCACGACGTTGAGATGCTGATGTTCGGACCTTATCCATATTATCTTAAGCAGAGAATAAAGAGTGACAAAGGTCATCTTTCAAATGAACAGGCAGCTCAGATGATTTTAAGACTGAATCTTGCTCGTACAAGAAGGATTTATTTAGGACATCTGAGTGAGGAAAATAATCACCCGGATGTTGCGCTTTTGACAGTGAGTTCAATTTTAAAGCAGCATGGTGTATTTGAAAGCTATAATTTTTCTCTTGAAGTTGCAAAGAGGTACCAACCATCTCTGTGCTCTTTACTATAAGGAATTTTTTGAAAGGGGAGAATTTAAAAGTGAAGATTGCAATAGGTTCTGACCATGCAGGATTTTCTTTGAAAGAGGCGATCAAGAAACATCTTGAGAAAAAAGGGGTTGAATACAAGGACTTTGGAACGTATTCTCAGGAGTCTTGTGACTACCCGGACATTGCAAAGGATGTGGCGCTGGCAGTAAAAAACGGGCACTTTGACTTTGGTATACTCATCTGCGGGACAGGAATTGGAATCTCTATTGCTGCGAACAAAGTTAGGGGAATTAGAGCTGCGCTTTGTCATGACACATTTTCTGCTAAGGCTGCACGAGCTCATAACAATGCAAACATTCTTGCGATGGGTGCAAGGGTTATCGGTGAAGGGCTTGCATGTGAGATTGTAGATGCCTTTTTATCTTCAACTTTTGAAGGTGGAAGGCATCAGAGAAGAGTTGATAAGATACATCTGATAGAAGATGAACAGAGATAGAAAAAATCCTCACAAATTTTTAGAAAGGAGTAAAGAGTATGGTAGAGTACAAGAAAAATGTATACGTGTTTGACCATCCTTTAATTCAGCATAAACTAACATTAATTCGTGACAAAAACACAGGGGTTAAAGAGTTCAGAGAGCTTGTTGAAGAGATAGCAATGCTCATGGCGTATGAGGTTACAAGAAATCTACCTTTAAAAGAGGTTGAAATTGAAACACCTGTTGGAGTTGCAAAGTGCAAAGTGATCTCTGGAAGAAAACTTGCAATTGTGCCTATTCTGCGCGCCGGGCTTGGCATGGTAGATGGACTTTTAAAGTTAATTCCTGCTGCAAAGGTGGGGCATATTGGTCTTTACAGAGACCCTGAGACTTTAAAGCCTGTTGAGTATTACTGCAAACTTCCACAGGATGTCCACGAAAGAGACATAATTGTGCTTGACCCGATGCTTGCAACAGGGGGGTCTGCATCTGCTGCGTTTGACTATATAAAAAGATACAATCCTCAAAGTTTGAAGCTCATGTGCCTCATTGCAGCACCAGAAGGGATTGAAAGGTTAACTCAGGATCATCCGGACGTTGAGATTTATTGTGCAGCAGTTGATGAAAAACTAAATGACCACGGCTATATAATACCCGGACTTGGTGATGCCGGTGACAGACTGTTTGGTACAAAGTAGCATTGGATAAGTTACAAACACAAGTTCAAAGAAGTTGTATGGAGGATTTTTGAAATGAGACCTACATGGGATGAATACTTTATGCAGATTGTGGATATAGTAAAAGAGCGCTCCACTTGCCTCAGAAGGAAGGTTGGAGCTTTGATTGTAAAAGACAAAAGGATTCTTGCAACAGGGTACAATGGAGCACCGACAGGCCTTCCTCACTGTGAAGAGGTTGGGTGCTTAAGAGAAAAGCTAAATGTCCCTTCAGGGCAGAGACATGAGCTTTGCAGAGGACTCCATGCAGAACAAAACGCCATAATCCAGGCAGCAAAAATGGGTGTTGTGATAGATGGAAGTGTAATTTACACAACAACATATCCTTGTGTGATATGTGCAAAGATGATAGTAAACGCAGGGATAAAAAAGGTCATATACAAAGGTTTGTATCCAGATGAGATGAGCCAGAAGATCTTTGATGAAGCGGGAATAGAGGTTGTAAAGTTTGAAGAAAATGGTGAAGGTGATTTGAAATGAAAAGACAAACGTTTATTGTACTTGCTGCTGGTGAAGGCAAAAGAATGAAGTCAAAGTATTCTAAGGTTGTTCAAAAAATAATGGGAAAACCAATGATACTTTATCTGATTGACGAGATTGAGAAAAACTTTGAAAATAGCGAGATAGTGGTTGTTGTTGGCAACAAAAAAGAGGATGTCTGCAAGGTTTTAGAAGGCAGGAATGTAAAATTTGCTTATCAAGAAAAGCAGCTTGGGACTGCCCACGCGGTGATGTGTGCAATGGACATGGTCTCAAAGCAGGCAGAAGATGTATTTGTTCTTTATGCAGATGCACCTTTTATTAAAGCAGATACACTAAAAAGAATTTCTGAAAAAAGAAAGAAGGAAAACGCATCGCTCTGTCTTTTGACTGCCATCTTCGAAAATCCGTATGGTTATGGGAGAATAATTTCTGATGAGAATGGTAATGTTTTAAAGATTGTCGAGGAGAAGGACGCAACAGATGAACAAAAACAAATAAAAGAGATAAATCCTGGATTTTATTGCTTTGCAAGAGATGCGCTTGAAGATGTTTTGGCAAAGATAGACAATAACAACAGCCAGCACGAGTATTATCTTACAGACAGCATTGAGATACTAAATAAAGAAGGCAAGAAGGTGGTAAAAATTGCATGTGATGATAATTTTGAGGTAATGGGCATTAACTCAAGGTATGAGCTTTTTTTGGCTGAGCAGGAGCTGAAAATAAGAATAAATAAAAAGCACCTTGCAGAAGGTGTTCAAATGATAGATATGTATTCTGTCTACATTCATCCAGATGTGCAGATAGGTAAAGACACAGTGATATATCCCGGCACATTCATACTTGGCAACACTACAATAGGAGAAGAGTGCGTAATTGGACCGAACTCATACATTGTGAATTCAAAAATAGGTAATAAGTGTCATGTGTGGTTTTCGGTGATTGAGGATTCTGAGATAAAAGACAATGTAAAGGTTGGACCTTATGCGCACTTGCGACCAAACAGCATCTTGGAAGAAGGAGTCAAGATTGGCAACTTTGTTGAGGTGAAAAACTCAAAGGTGGGCAGAAACACAAAGTCAGCTCATCTTACATACATTGGAGATGCTGACATAGGCGAAAATGTGAATTTGGGCTGCGGGACCATATTTGTAAACTACGATGGGTATAAAAAGCACAGAACGGTTGTTGAAGATAATGCGTTTATTGGCTGCAACTCAAATCTTGTAGCACCTGTTAAAATTGGGAAGAACGCCTACATTGCGGCAGGTTCTACAATCACAGATGATGTTCCTGCAGATGCTCTTGCGATTGCCCGTGAAAGGCAGACTATAAAAGAAGGCTGGGTTTTAAGGCGCAAGAAGATGTATGAAAGCCACAATAATAAATAATAAAATGAATAGATTTTGTAGACATTTTAAGATAAATTTATTAAATATTTTGTGTTATAATATAGTTTGCGTGGGAAAAGGGTAGAAAAATTAACTTTTGTGCTGGGGGTAAAAAAAGTGATAACACATGGTAAAGAGATAAAAATATTTACTGGTAATTCAAACAAGGAGCTTGCAGAAGAGATAGCCAGTCACCTTGGTAAAAAACTTGGTGATGCAGAGATTGGCAGGTTTTCAGACGGTGAGATATCAGTTAGAATAAACGAAACTGTGCGCGGTGCAGATGTTTTTGTAGTCCAGTCAACCTGTCATCCTGTGAATGAAAATCTGATGGAACTTTTAATCATGATTGACGCTTTCAAAAGAGCTTCGGCAGGAAGAATAACAGCTGTGATACCATACTATGGATATGCAAGACAGGACAGAAAAGCACGAGCACGCGACCCAATCACAGCAAAACTTGTTGCAAATTTGATAACATCTGCAGGGGCAGATAGGGTCCTGACAATGGACCTTCATGCACCTCAAATTCAAGGGTTTTTTGATATACCACTTGACCATCTAATTGGTGTTCCAATTTTAGCAAAATATTTTATGGAAAATGTGAACTTAGAGAATGCTGTGGTTGTATCGCCAGATCTTGGAAGTGTGACACGTGCACGCAACTTTGCAACAAAGCTTGACCTGCCGCTTGCCATAGTTGACAAAAGAAGACCCAAAGCAAATGTTGCTGAGATTATGAACATAATTGGTGATGTGAAAGACAAGACATGTTTGATGGTTGATGATATGATAGATACAGCAGGTACTATTGTTGCTGCAGCTCAGGCTCTTATGGATTATGGTGCAAAGGAAGTTTATGCATGCTGTACGCACCCGGTTTTATCCGGACCTGCTGTTGAGAGGATACAACAGTCGCCTATTAAAGAGCTTGTTGTGCTCAACACCATTCCACTTCCGCCTGAAAAGAGGATAGATAAGATAAAGGTGTTGTCTGTTGCAAGCCTTTTTGCTGAAGCAATAACAAGAATATACGAAGATGTGGCTATTTCTACCCTTTTTGACGAATATATAAGCACAAAAGGAAACAGATAAAAATTAGTATTAAGAAGATAAATAAAGGCTGTCTTTTGAAATGTTTTAAAAGGCAGCCTGTTTTTGTAAATAAAAGGAGTGAGTAGAAATTGGATTATATCATTGCAGGACTTGGGAATCCTGGTGAAAAATATACCTTTACAAGACACAATGCAGGTTTTTTGGCGATTGACTATTTAGCTCAGCTTTTCAATACAAAGGTAGATAAAATAAAGTTCAAAGGTTTGGTTGGCAGCTTTGAATATGCCGGTAAAAAGGTTTTGCTTTTAAAGCCAATGACATATATGAACGCAAGCGGAGAAAGTATCATAGAGGCAGTGAACTTTTATAAGATAAAACCTGAAAAGCTTATTGTGATTTACGATGACATAGCCTTTGATGTTGGAGTTGTGAAGATGAGGAAAAAAGGGTCTGATGGAGGGCACAACGGCGTAAAATCAATAATACAGCGCCTTGGCACAGTAGAATTTCCAAGAATCAGAATAGGCATTGGCATTCCAAAATATGATATGGTAAAATATGTTTTGTCTGAATTTGAAGATGGTGAAAAAGAAAAAATATTCAGAGCAATTGAAAAAGCATCAAACGGTATAAAAATCTTGCTTGAAAGTGATATAGATAGGGCAATGAATTATATAAACGGGGATGTGGTGGTGTAGGCTTGTTAAAGGTTTTAGAAAAACTTGAAAGTTTCAAAAGGCTTGAAGAAGATGTAGTAAAAAAGAGCCTTCCTCTTGTTGTTACAGGCCTTGGTGAGATGGGGAAAGCGCTTGTGGTCAAATCTCTATGTGAAAAGTTTAACAAAAAGGCGTTGTTTATCACAACTCAAAGAGCAAAGCTTGAATGGGAAAGAAGGTTTATGAGCCTTTTTAATAGTGTGGTGAGTCTACAAGAGAGAGAAAATCCTTTTGTGGTATCTTTTGCAAAGAGCAGAGATTCTGAAATTAACAGAATGGAACAATTTGTGAAGATTTTTGAGGACGGTTTTGATGTTCTCATATTAAGTAGCCAGAACCTTTTTGAAAAGTACACAAATTTAAAGTTTGATTATATCTATCTTACAGAAGGTCTTGATATTGAGCTTGGTATCCTTATAGAAAAGCTTTTAAAATTCGGATATGAAAGAGTGAAAACTGTAGAAAAGAAAGGACAGTTTTCGCAAAAGGGTGGCATAGTTGATATATATCCTGTAGCAAGTAGGTACCCTGTGAGGATTGAGTTTTTTGGAGATACGATAGACACAATTAGACTTTTTGATGTTGAAACTCAGAAGTCTTTTGAAAGAATAGATAGTGTGAAGATTTACAAGGCAATTGAGTGGGATTTGGAAGAGGACTTTTCAGAAGGTTTAAAACGCGTTAAGGAAGACTACAAAAAAATGAAATTGAAATTGAAGGAAGATGGCAGAAAGAATTTAGAGGAGAGTTTCAGAGAGGTTGTAGAAGAACTTCAACTAAATGTTGAAAGACTGTATCCCTATTACTACCAACAATTTTTCTCAGTTATTGATATTTTTGGTGAATGTCTTATCTTTGTTGACGAGTACAACCAAGTCTATAGCAGCTTGAAAACTTTCGAACAAGAGACACAAGAGATGTTTTCAGACCTTTTAGAAAAAGGATTTGTGCTTCCAAAAATGGCAGAGTGTTATTTTACCACGAGCGAAGTTTTAGAAAAGCTTTCGGGGTCGATAATTCTTCAAACATTTGTCTCAGTTATAAAGGAGCTTGAACTCAAAGATATCATTTCTTTCAATTTTCTCAGGGAGCTTCCTTCTTATAATGGGCAGAAGGAAGTTTTAATAGACGATTTGAAGTATTACATGTCCAAAAGATATACCATAAACATCTTTACAGGAAGTCGGACATCACTTGAGGACTTGGCAGATGCACTTTTAAGAGAAGATATACAGTTTTCTGAGGCTGAAGAACCAGAAGTAGAAAGAACGGGAGTGTATCTAATAGCCCGGTCTATTGAAAAGGGCATTGAAGTGCAAGATCTCAAATGGGTTTATCTTTCGTTTTTCCACCTTGAAAAGAAGAAGGAAAATGAGACAAAAAAGAGGGTAAAATCTAAAAAGGATGCCTTTTACACAATTGAAGATTTAAAACCAGGCGATTTTGTTGTTCATAGGACACACGGTATTGGTAAATTTTTAGGATTCGAAAAGATTACTGTTGAAGGCACAACAAGAGAATATGTAAAGCTTGAATATGCCAATTCTTCTTATCTTTATGTTCCAACTACTAACTTAGATGTAATTGAAAAATATATTGGAACTGATAATGCACAGCCTAAACTATCAAAACTTGGATCCCAAGAGTGGCAAAAGCAAAAACAAAAGGTGAGAAAATCTCTTGAGATTGTGGCAAAAGACTTAGTTGAACTTTATGCAAAAAGACAGCTTAGAAAAGGTTTTAAATTTTCGAAAGATACTGTGTGGCAAAAAGAGTTTGAAGAGAAGTTTCCATATACAGAGACAGAAGGTCAGCTTCAGGCCATAGAAGAGATTAAGAGGGATATGGAAAGTGAAAAGCCAATGGATAGAATACTTTGCGGTGATGTTGGTTATGGCAAGACTGAAGTTGCAATGAGAGCAGCGTTCAAAGCTGTGATGGATTCAAAACAGGTAGCAGTGCTTGTTCCCACAACAATCCTTGCTCAACAACATTACATGACATTTTCTGCCCGAATGAAAGATTTTCCAGTAACAATTGAGGTCCTTTCGCGTTTAAAAAGTGAGACACAACAAAAGAAAATTATAAAAGGGTTAAAAGAAGGTACAATTGACATTGTGATTGGTACACACAGGCTACTTTCGAGTGATGTTAAATTCAAAGACCTTGGACTTTTGATTATTGATGAAGAGCATAAGTTTGGCGTTGAAGCAAAAGAAAAGATTAAAAAGCTAAAAACAAATGTTGATGTTTTGACCCTCACTGCAACGCCCATACCAAGGACGCTTAACATGGCACTTTTGGGAATTAGGGATTTGAGCGTGATTGAAGACCCGCCAGAAGATAGATACCCTGTGCAGACGTTTGTAATTGAGTACAATGAGAGGATAATAAAGGAGGCTATTTTGAAAGAAATTTCAAGAGGAGGTCAGGTATTTTATCTTTACAACAGGGTAAAAGACATAAACGATGTGGCAGCTAAACTTCAAAACCTTGTGGGCGATAGTGTGAAAATTGCGTGTGCTCATGGGCAGATGGAAGAAGAGGAGTTAGAAAGAGTCTTACTTGATTTTATTGAGGGCAGGTATGATGTGCTTGTGTGTACAACGATTATAGAGTCTGGGGTTGACATGCCAAATGTTAATACACTTATTGTGGAAGACAGCGATAGACTGGGTCTTGCTCAGCTTTATCAGCTAAGAGGAAGGGTTGGTCGGTCTTCAAGGCTTGCGTACGCATATTTTACATTTAGAAAAGACAAGGTGCTGTCCGAACAGGCACAAAAAAGACTTGCTGCAATAAAGGAGTTTACAGAACTTGGAGCTGGTTTTAAAATTGCCATGAGAGACCTTGAGATAAGAGGTGCTGGGTCTTTGCTTGGAAAGCTTCAGCATGGGCATATAAACAGTGTTGGGTATGATATGTATATAAGACTTCTCTCAGAAGAGATAAGGCGTGTTAAGGGTGAAAATATCCAGCCAGAGATTGAACCTCAGATAGATATAAAGGTCAGTGCGTTTATTAGTAGCAGCTACATTGATGATGAAAAAGAGAGAATTAATATGTACAAAAAGATCTCGTCAATTGAATCAAAAGATGATGTAAACGATATTTACGATGAGCTAATAGATAGGTTTGGAGATGTTCCAAAAGAGGTTGACAATTTAATAAAGGTTGCATACTTGAAATGTTTATGTAAAAAGACAGGGATAATAAGTATTTGGCAGTTTCAAGAGGATTGTTTTAAACTTCAGTTTTTGAATATAAAAATGCTTGAAACTGCAAAAAAGATTTTTTTGGAAAAAGGACTTTCATATTCACAAAACAAGGATGATACGTTACAGCTCTTGCTTGCAAGTAACTGCCTCGATACTTTAATAGCTATTTTAGAAGATTTACAAGAAAATTAAAAAAGTTTTTACAATTGGGGTGCTTTAAATTAATCATTTATTGTTTTATAATATTGATATTATCAAAATACTTTTAACAAAGGAGAAGGGATGTATGGATAAAAGAACAAAAATTGTACTTTTTTCTATTGTAGCAACTGTACTTCTGATAATTCTTATTGCTGTAACACCAGAAATAGTAAAGTACGTAGATGAAAACAGAGCAGTTGCCATAGTAAATGGCGAGAAAATAACAAAAAAGGAGTTTGCCATCAACTATAAGTCTCAGGTAAACTACTATGGACTTGACAAAGCATTTTTATCTCAAAAGGTTGGAGATAAGACATATGAGCAGCAGATAAAAGAAAATGTTTTGGATGGTCTTATAATACGACAGATTGAACTCCAGCAGGCAAAAAAGAGAAATATTACTTTAACAGCAGAGGAAAAGAAGGCAATTGACCAGCAAATTCAGCAGTATAAATCAGACTCTCAATCAGGGGCTGAGTTCAAGCAATATCTTCAGACAATTGGTGCAACCGAAAATGAATATAAGGACCAGGTAATAAAATCCCAGATTGTTTCTAAATTGTATAATGAGGTGACAAAAAATCAAAGAGCGACAAATGCTGAGATTGAAAATTATTACAATTCACATAAATCAGATTTTGTCCAGGTAAAAGCAAGCCATATTTTGTTTAAGGTAAATGATTCTAAAGAGGAATTAGAAAAAAAGAAAAAGGCTGAAGAAGTTTTACAGATGATAAAAAGCGGTCAGAGCTTTGAAAAGCTTGCACAAAAGTATTCTGAGGATGAGACTACAAAACAAAAAGGTGGCGATCTTGGGTATTTTAGGAAAGGACAGATGGTAAAAGAATTTGAGGATGCTGCATTCTCTCTTAATATTGGTGAGATAAGTAGCGTTATCAAAACAAGTTACGGCTTTCATATTATAAAGGTGACAGATAAAAAACAGCTTCTTCTCAGCGATGTCAAAGATGAGATAAAATCAACAATTGAGAGTCAGAAAAAAGAAGAGTATTATCAAAGCTTGATTAAGAAATGGAAAAAAGGAGCAAAGGTAAAGAAGTTTGAAGATGTTCTAAAGAGTGTATCAATATAGGTTTGTTTTTAGCTTTAAAATTGAGGTGTGAATTTAAAGTGAGTCTTTTGGAGAAGGTAAAAATCAATATAGAGAAATATTGTATGTTAAAAGAGGGGTTTAAGGTACTGATAGGATGTTCAGGCGGCGTCGATTCGATGGTATTGCTTGATTGTATCTGCAGGCTAAAAAATGAGTACAATTTGGATATAACTGTTGCACACCTTAATCATATGCTAAGACCTGAGGCAGATGATGATGAGAAATTTGTAATTGAAATGTGCAAGAGGTATAATATTAAATGTATTACTCGAAAAGTTGATGTTGCGCAACTTAAAAAAGAAAAAGGACTTTCTGAAGAGGAAGCTGGAAGAAACGCAAGGTATAGTTTTTTTTATGAGATAGCCCAAAAGTTTAACATCGACAGAATACTTCTGGGACATAACAAAAACGATGTAATTGAAACTTTCTTTTTGAATTTATTTAGAGGAAGTGGTTTGGAAGGTCTTGCATCTGTCCCTCCTGTACGTGATATTGTTGCAAGACCTCTTATAAATATCTCAAGGGAAGAGATTGAAGAGTATGCCAAAATAAATAATATTCCATTTGTTGTTGATAAAACAAATTTTAGTCTTAAATATAAGCGAAACATTGTAAGGAATGAAATTTTGCCATTTATAAAAGAGAAATTTGGCGAAAGTGTATTAAATATCATTTATCGAACTGTCGAAGTAATAAGAGAAGAAAATAATCAGATAGAAGCACTTGCCAATAAATATTTTCAGGAATGTGTTCAAAAGGAAGATGTTTATTATGTTTTAAATATCGAGAAAGCAAAAAATCTTCCAGCATTTTTGCGAAGAAGAATTATAAAAATTATGCTTGAATATTATAATTCTACAATTTCGTATGATATGTTAAAAGAGGTTGAAGAGCTATTTTTTCTTTCGTCTGGCAAGAAAAAGGTATATAAAGATGTGGTTGTTGAGAAGCAAAATGATTCGCTGGTATTTTACAGAAAAGCTGAAAAAAGTTCTTTTTGTTTTGAGATTTGTTTAGATAAGGAACATCAAATATTTTACAAAAATTTCAAGTTTAATATTAAAACTACTCACAAAATTGAAAATCAAAAAAGTATATACATCGATATCCAACAGATATCTGAAAAAAAGTTATTCCTCAGAACAAGAAGAGATGGTGATTTTATTTATGTTAAAGCAGGCAAAAAGAAATTAAAAGAATGGTTTATTGATAAAAAAATTCCTAAACGATGGCGTGATTCTATTTTGCTTCTTGCAAAGGATAGTGAAGTGATTGCTATATTTGATATTTATTCCGATACAGTTACTATAAATCAAAATTACAAGATAAAACCAGATTCAAAAATTTATTTAGAAGTAAACGTACGAAAAATGGAAGGAGACGGATGACAGTGAAAGATTTACCACTTAAGGTTAAAGAAATTTTGATAACAGAAGAGCAGATAAAACAAAGGGTAAAAGAGCTTGGACAAAAAATTTCTGAAGATTATAAAGAAAGTAGCGATTTTTTAATGGTTTGTATCTTAAAAGGCGGAGTAATTTTTATGGCAGACCTTTTAAGGCAGATAACTATTCCTGTTAAGATAGAGTTTATGGCTGTGTCAAGTTATGGTAACTCAACATCTTCATCGGGAATTGTAAGAATACTAAAGGACCTTGATACAAGCATAGAAGACAAAGATGTTTTACTTGTTGAGGATATTGTTGATACAGGTTTAACTTTAAGGTATATAACCGAATATTTAAAAGGAAGAAGGCCAAGGAGCCTAAAAATTTGTACTATGCTTGATAAACCCAGTAGACGTAAGGTGGATGTAGAAATACATTACAAAGGGTTTGAGATACCAGACAAATTTGTGATTGGTTATGGACTTGATTATGCAGGTCTTTACAGGAACCTGCCTTATATAGGTGTTTTAGAATAGAAAGAAATTCAATTTAACAATATTTGAAGGGAGTGCCTATTTACAATTGAGGAACCTATTTAAAACAGCAACAATTTATATCCTAATAGCTCTTATCATTCTGTTACTTGTAGATATTTTAAGTGGAGGGCTTTCGTACAATCAGCTTTTCTCAAATTTGAGCGAAAGAAGGGAGGTAATTTATTCAGAACTTATAAACGATATAAACGATGGTAAGGTGACAAGAATTGTTTTAAGTTACAATAATGTGTCTGGGCAATATGCTGATGGTACCAAGTTTGACAATGTTTTTGTTCCGTCTCCAGACAAATTTTTAGACCAGATACAGCCAGCAATCCAGGCAAAAAAGATTCAAATAGTGACAAAAGAACCTCCGCAGGTTCCATGGTGGCTTTCGACCTTTTTGCCAATGTTAATTTTTGCAGGGCTAATGATTTTTGTTTGGATATTCATGCTGCAGCAGACCCAGGGCGGCGGTAGCAAGATAATGTCGTTTACAAAATCTCGAGCAAAGACAATTCAAGACCTCAAAAAGAAAGTCACTTTTGCAGATGTTGCGGGGGCAGATGAAGAAAAAGAAGAGCTCAAAGAGGTTATTGACTTTCTCAAAAATCCGAGGAAGTATATTGAACTTGGTGCAAGAATTCCAAAAGGTATTTTGCTTGTTGGACCACCTGGAACTGGTAAAACACTTTTAGCAAAAGCAGTTGCAGGCGAGGCAGGAGTGCCCTTCTTTAGCATATCTGGGTCTGACTTTGTTGAGATGTTTGTTGGTGTTGGTGCAGCGAGAGTAAGAGATTTATTTGACCAGGCAAAGAGAAATGCTCCGTGTGTTGTGTTTATAGACGAGATAGACGCAGTTGGAAGACACAGGGGTGCAGGGCTTGGCGGAGGACATGATGAAAGGGAGCAAACATTAAACCAACTTCTAGTTGAAATGGATGGATTTGGCACAAACGAAGGAATAATTGTAATGGCAGCAACAAACAGACCTGATATATTGGACCCTGCACTTTTGCGACCTGGTAGATTTGACAGGCAGATTGTTGTAAATGTTCCTGATGCAAAGGCAAGAGAGGAGATTTTAAAAGTTCATGCACGAAACAAGCCTCTTGGTGAGGATGTTGACCTTTCTCAAATAGCAAAAATAACTGCTGGATTTACTGGTGCTGACCTTGAAAATCTTTTAAATGAGGCTGCACTTTTGGCAGCAAGGAAGGGTAAAAGACAGATTAACATGGAAGAGGTTCAGGAAGCTGTGGCAAAAGTGTTGATGGGACCTGAAAAAAGAAGCAGGGTTTACACTGAAAAAGAAAAAAAGCTTACAGCATACCATGAAGCAGGTCATGCAATTGTTCGTACAATGATTCCAGATTCAGAACCTGTTCATGAGGTTTCAATTATACCAAGAGGATATGCTGGCGGATACACTATGTATCTTCCAAAGGAAGATAAGTTCTATGCGTCAAAATCTGATATGATGAGAGAAATTGTAACACTTCTTGGTGGAAGAGTTGCTGAAAAGCTTGTTTTGGAAGATGTATCAACAGGTGCAGCATCTGATATAAAAAGAGCTACCAAGATTGCAAGGGACATGGTAACAAAATATGGAATGTCTGATAAGCTTGGTCCTATGACTTTTGGAACAGAGCAAGAAGAAGTGTTCTTGGGAAGGGACCTTGCGCTTGCAAGAAACTACTCTGAGGAGGTTGCTGCTGAAATAGACAGGGAAATAAAAAGTATTATTGAAGAAGCCTATAAAAAGGCTGAAGACATACTAAAACAAAACATTGATAAGCTTCATAAAGTAGCAAACGCACTTTTGGAAAAAGAAAAACTTACAGGTGAGGAATTCAGAAAACTTGTTTTTGAGGACGCTCAGCCACAGATGATTTAATGATGTGAAAGATTATAAAAATGTAGTTGCATTTTTTCGAGAAATATAGTATAATAGAAATGAAAGGACAAAGGCGTCCTGAAATTTAAAGTGGGCGTCTTTGTCCTTTTTGTTTATGTATCAAAAATCTTTAAATGGAGGGGAATTTGGTAATGAAGAATTACACCAAGGAAGACATTATTCGCATATGCAAGGAGCAGGATGTAAAATTTATAAGGCTTCAGTTTGTGGACATTTTCGGAATTTTAAAGAATGTTGCTGTCCCTGTTGAGCAGCTTGAAGCAGTGTTGAACAATGAAGTTATGTTTGATGGTTCTTCAATCGAAGGGTTTGTGAGAATTCAAGAATCAGACATGTATTTAAGACCAGACCTTAACACATTCACAATCTTTCCATGGAGACCGTCACCAAACAAAGTAGCAAGGTTAATTTGCGATGTTTATCTTCCAGATGGAACACCTTTCCCTGGGTGCCCACGCGGTGTGCTAAAGAAAATGCTCAAAAAAGCTGAGGAGATGGGATTTAAGTTTTTTGTTGGACCAGAGATAGAATTTTTCTTGTTCCTCACAGATGAGAATGGTAACCCAACTTTGCATACACATGACCAAGGCGGATATTTTGATTTGGGTCCTGTTGATTTGGGTGAGGATGCAAGAAGAGACATGGTATTGACCTTAGAAGAGATGGGATTTGAGATAGAGGCATCTCACCATGAGGTTGCGCCTGGCCAGCATGAGATTGACTTTAAATATGACGATGCACTTTATACAGCTGACAATGTTGTGACATTCAAGCTTGTTGTAAAGACAATTGCACAAAGACATGGTCTACATGCGACATTTATGCCAAAGCCAATATTTGGTATCAATGGTTCTGGTATGCATACAAATATGTCTCTTGCAAGGGTATCTGATGGGAAGAATGCATTTTTAGACCCAAATGATAAGCTTCAACTTTCAAAAGAAGCATATTACTTTATTGGTGGTCTTATGAAGCATGCAAGAGAGTTTGCGCTTGTTACAAACCCACTTGTAAATTCATATAAGAGACTTGTGCCAGGGTATGAAGCACCAGTTTACATTGCATGGTCACCAAGAAACAGAAGCCCGCTTATAAGAGTTCCAGCTAAAAGAGGCCAGGCAACAAGGGTTGAGCTAAGAAATCCTGACCCATCAGCAAATCCATATTTGGCATTTGCAGCTGTTTTAGCGGCTGGACTTGATGGCATTAAGAACAAGATTGAGCCACCAGAACCAGTTGAAGAAAACATCTTCATAATGAGCGAAGAAGAAAGAGCAAAACGCGGAATTGGAAGTTTGCCGGGAAGCTTAGAAGAAGCTATAAAGGAATTTGAAAACAGTGCTCTTATGAGAGAGACACTTGGAGATCATATCTTTGAAAAGTACTTAGAAGCAAAGAAACTTGAATGGGATGATTACAGAACAAAAGTACATCAATGGGAGATTGACTCATATCTCACAAAGTACTAATAATAATAAAGGCTGCCTTCTCAAGATAAAAGAGGCAGCCTTTATTGTATTTGATATAAATTCAAAAATTTTTATGCCTTTTTAGCATTTAAATATCTATCAATGCTCTCTGCAGCTTTTTTACCCATTCCCATTGCAAGAATGACAGTAGCTGCGCCTGTGACAATGTCGCCTCCTGCAAAAACACCTTCAATATTTGTCATAAGGGTTTCATCTACTTTAATAGAACCGTTAGGATTTAGCTCAAGGTCAGGTACGGCTTTTTTGATAAGAGGATTTGGGCTTTGTCCGATTGCAACAATGAAGTTGTCTGCTTCAAAGACAAAGTTTGAACCGTCTATAGGTTTTACACTTCGCCTGCCTGAGGAATCTTCCTTTGATAACATCATTTTTACAAGTTCTATAGCTCTGACATGTCCTGAATCATCACCTATGAACCTCACAGGACTTACAAGCTCAACTATTTTTATTCCTTCTTCTTTTGCGTGAACGATTTCTTCTTTTCTTGCGGGCATCTCAGTCTCAGTTCTTCGATATAAGATATATACCTCACTTCCAAGGCGTCTTGCCACTCTTGCAGCATCCATTGCAACGTTCCCACCGCCAATTACACCGACCTTCTTACCAAGTTTGATTGGTGTATCATATTCAGGAAACTTATATGCTTTCATGAGGTTTATCCTTGTTAAAAACTCATTTGCTGAATATATCCCGTTTAAAAACTCACCCTCAATGTTCAGAAAATTGGGAAGTCCAGCGCCAGAGCTTATAAATACAGCATCAAACCCTTCCTGCTTTAAATCTTCCAACTCAAATGTCTTGCCGAATATCATGTTTGTTTTAAACTCAACGCCCATCTTCTTTAGATTTTCAATCTCCCACTCAACAACCTCCTTTGGAAGTCTGAACTCAGGTATTCCATAGTATAAAACCCCACCAAGTTTATGGAATGCTTCAAATACTGTAACTTCATAACCCATCTTTGCTAGAGACGAGGCACATGAAAGTCCTGCAGGTCCTGAACCAATTATTGCAACCTTTCTGCCGTTTGGCTGAGGCTTTGAAAATTCAAATTTACAGTTTTGTCTGAACCAATCAGCCACAAATCTTTCAAGTTTGCCAATAGCAATTGGTTCACCTTTTATTCCACGGACACAGTTCTGTTCGCACTGAGTTTCCTGAGGACATACACGCCCACATATAGCGGGAAGAAGGTTTGTCTCAAGTATCTTAAAGTAGCTTTCTTTGAATTTTTTTTCCTTTATAAGCTGAATGAACTCAGGAATTTTAACTCCAACAGGGCAGCCTTTTACACACGGTGCATTTTTACACTGCAAACATCTTTGTGCTTCCATAACAGCTTCATCAGATGTGTAGCCAAAACACACTTCATCAAAGTTGTGTATCCTCTCAATAGGTTCCTGTTCCCTGATAGGAACTCTTTTTAACATGTCCAATTTTTCTATTCCCCCAATCCAATTTTGCATTTATGTTCATTGTACGAAATATTTTCAAGGTCTTGATAGTAGGAATTTTTTTTCATAAGTCCATCAAAGTCAACCTCAAATCCATTAAAAATAGGACCATCAACACAGGCAAATTTTACTTCATTTCCAATCTTTACTCTACATCCACCACACATACCTGTTCCATCAACCATAATTGGATTGAGACTGACCAAAGTCTTGATTGAAAACCTTTTTGTAATGTCAACAACTGCTTTCATCATTGGAACTGGTCCTACAGCAAATATTTCATCATACCTTTTGCCACTTTCTAAAAGATCATTTAATATATCAGTTACAAATCCTTTTTTTCCATAGGAGCCGTCGTTTGTAGAGATGTAGAGATTATTGCAATATTTTTTTAATTCATTTTCAAAAAAGATATTTTCTTTTGATCTTCCGCCAACGATAATATCTATGTTTTTGCCTTCACTGTAAAGCATCTTAACTTTTGAAAATATTGCTGGTATTCCAAGTCCACCCGCCACAAAAAGGTAATCTTTATCTTCCGGGCTGTGCTCATATGGCATACCAAGTGGACCAATAAAATCAATTATTTTGTCACTGAGGTTTAGCTGGGATAAAAGCAATGTTGTTTTTCCTACAACCTGAAATATGATGTATACAATTCCCTTTTCATTGTCAAAATCTGCAATTGTAAGAGGAATCCTTTCTCCATTTTCTGTAACCCTTAAAATTACAAACTGGCCGGGCTTTGCCTTTTTTGCAACCTGTGGGGAGTATATGCCCATCAGCCATACATTTGGTGCTAAGTTTTGCTTTACAACAATCTCATTCATTTTACATCACCTATGTTAACACAGATTTTAATATATAGTATCAAAAAAGCTATAAAAATTCAAACATAAAGTTTGACAAAAACTTGACTATTACTCTTTTGTAGGGAAAGCTTCTCTGTTGTGTAGCATATAATCCTAAATAAGAGAAATGTTCTGGAGGACAAGAGATTGAAAAAGGATATTGAAAAAAGAGTAATATTGGCAGCAGAAATAATGATTAAGTACAATGCAACTGTGAGAAAGGTTGCAAGGATTTTGGGTGTGTCAAAGTCTACAATTCATAATGACCTTACAGAAAGGCTTTTGTACATCGACAAAGGACTTTACAGACAGGTAAGAGCTATATTGGAAAGAAATAAGCAAGAAAGACATATAAGGGGAGGACTTGCAACTAAGAGAAAGCATCTTATCAAAAAATCACAGCTTCTTTCTAAAAATAGTGGTATAATATAGCTTATAAAAATTTTGTGCAGGAGAGATCAAAAGATGAGAGCAAGTTTTGACAAACTTGTGGAAATTATGGATATACTAAGAAACAAATGCCCATGGGATAGACAACAGACACATGAAAGTCTTAAAAAGTACCTTATTGAAGAGACATATGAAGTTATTGAAGCTATAGATGAAAAAGACTTTGAAAAACTCAAAGAGGAACTTGGTGACCTGCTTTTGCAGGTAGTATTTCATGCCAAAATTGCTCAGGAAAATGGTAGATTTGATATCTACGAGGTTGTTTATGATATCTGTCAGAAGATGAAGAGAAGGCATACACATGTATTTGGTAGCGACAACTTTTCAACCGCTGAAGAGGTTCTTCAGAACTGGGATAAGATTAAAAACAATGAAAAAGAAATTGAAACTATTACAGATAGTATGAAAAGAATACCGAAACATCTTCCAGCTCTTATGAGAAGTTTTAAAGTTCAAGAAAAAGCAGCCAAGGTAGGTTTTGATTGGGGAAGTTATGAGGGAGCTTTAAATAAGCTATATGAAGAGATTGAAGAACTTAAAGAGTGTTTGTCAAAAAATGATGAAAAAGAGAAAATAGAAGAAGAAATTGGCGATATTCTTTTTGCAGTTGTAAATATTGCAAGGTTTTTTGATGTTGACCCTGAAGAAGCCTTGCACAGAACAGTTAAGAAATTTATAACCAGATTTTCATATATAGAAGAAAGTGTTTCCAAACAAGGCAAAAAATTGGATGAAATATCCCTTGAAGATATGGACAAATTTTGGGAAGAGGCAAAAAAAGTTTAGAAAAGGCTTGAAAAAAGAAGGATTTTTGATATAAATATAGAATAGAAATATTTAGAATATCACAAAATACGCGAGGAGGTAAGAAAAAATGAACAAAACAGATTTGATTTCGGCAATGGCAGAGAAGAGTGGTCTTACAAAGAAGGATGCTGAGAAGGCACTAAATGCGTTTGTAGATGCTGTAACAGAAGCACTCTCTAAGGGGGAAAAGGTTCAGCTTGTTGGTTTTGGTTCATTTGAGGTAAGAGAGAGAGCGGAAAGAGTTGGTAGAAATCCTCAAACTCAAGAAGAGATAAAGATTCCAGCAACAAAGGTCCCTGTGTTCAAAGCAGGTAAAATGTTGAAAGATGCTGTTGCAAAATAGTTTTTGGTCAAGATAGAATTTTCAAAAAAGAGGGGTATAAAGTTTTTGGTATTAATTCGGCTGCAGCCAGTTTTAGCTGCAGCCATAAATTTTTCACTACTTTTTGGTTTTTCGAAAAGGTTCAAAAAAGGTGGGGAGTTTTAAAAATGCGAATAGATAAATATCTGAAAGTGTCGAGAATTATCAAAAGAAGGACTTTGGCTCAGCAAGCATGTGAAGCAGGAAGAGTATTTGTGAACGGAAGAGTAGCAAAACCATCGACTGATATCAAAGTTGGTGATATCATTGAGGTACACTTTGGTGATAGGGTTTTTAAATGCAAAGTAGCAAGCGTTGATGAGAAGGTTCAAAAAAATTTAGCAAATTCCATGTATGAAGTGATTGAGTAAAGCTTTCAGGTGATGTTTTGACATAATTTTAGGTCAAAGGGAATATAGTTATTATGTAACATTGAAAGTATTTTTAAAGGATGCCACATGGTAATGGATGAAAGAAAAAATCTAAAATCTAAAATTCATAATGTGCTTATCGAAAACAGGGAAAAGATCACGATAAATGGTGTTGATGATGTTGAGAGCTTTGATGAAAACAATATCATACTTATTGTCAATGATGAATTGCTTGTAATAAAAGGGTTTGACCTTAGAATAAATAAAATAAACACAGAGACAGGTGAGGTATTCATAGAAGGACAGATTTATTCACTTGAGTATGGCGAAAGTTCTAAAAAAGGGTTGCTATCACGACTTTTTAAATGAGAGGCGAAAAGAATTGCCGGCAAGCGTATTTGATCAAATTTCAGATTTTACAAGTTGTTTTTTCCTTGGATTTGCTGTAGGAATTGTATTTGATTCATTCTTTTTCAAGAGAATTTTGAAGCGCCGAACAAAAGAGATTCTGTTTTTTATATCATCAGTTTTATCCACTGCAGTATTGATAGTAGGTCTTATGTTTATAAATTTTTATACACTCAAATGGTACACTTTTTTGGCAATAGCTTGCGGTATTTATGTTTATAAAAATACCATTTCGCCACTCTATAAAGAATTTTTAAAAAAGGTGAACAAAGTTTTATCTTTTAATAAGAAATGAATTGTGATAGAATATAACTACACTTTTGAGAGTTTCCGAAAAGGAAGACAAGCCATGAAAAGAATATTTAAAGTTTTAAAGAGAGTTTTTGTGCTTGTATTTATAATAGCCTTTTTTGTATATTCTGCTACTACAATTTTTAAGCAGCAAATGATTTTAAGACAGGTAAAGGCTCAGCAGCGGGAAGTCATTGTCCAGATAGAAAAAATCAAAAAGGAAAATGAATATCTAAAAAGGCTTGCGCAGTATGTTGGTACAAAAGACTACATTCAGCAAGTGGCGAGGGAAAAGCTTGGGCTTGTGGGTAAGGATGAAATTGTGTTCATAGATAAGAACAAAAAGAAGAAGGAGTAGAGGAGGCAATTTTGTGTCTATAAAAAGAGGTCAAATATTAGAAGGTGTTGTAAAAGGTATAAGAGAGTTTGGGGCATTTGTTGAATTACCAGGAGGCAAAGTTGGGCTTGTCCATATTTCAGAAGTTGCAGAAGAATATGTTGAGGATATAAGAAAATATTTAAAAGAAAATCAAATAGTTAAAGTAAAGGTTATTAATATCAAACAAGATGGTAAAATTGGCCTATCGATAAAAAAAGCTAAGGAAACAATGAAAAGAGAAAGTGGGAAAAAAAGATCTAAAGATGATTTTGAAGAGAAACTTTCAAGGTTTTTAAAAGAAAGTAATCAAAAGCTCAGTGAGTATAACAAAAGATTTGACGGAAAAAGAAGATAACAGCCTGTTTTAAAATTGAAACAGGCTTTTAATTTAGAATAAGTATGTCAAAAAAATATCAAAAGAAGGTAAGGGGGAGAAAAATTGTTCAAAAAAAAGAACATCTCACTTGCAGTTATAAGAAGACTACCAAGGTATCTTCGGTATGTTGAAGATCTCTTAAACCATGATGTAATGAGAATATCCTCGTCAGAGCTGAGCCAGAGAATGGGTTATACTGCTTCTCAGGTAAGGCAGGATTTTAACAATTTTGGCGGGTTTGGTCAGCAAGGATATGGTTACAGCACACAGGTTCTTTATGAGAATCTTGTAAAAATTTTGGGACTTGACAGGAATTTTAAAATGGTCATTGTGGGAGTAGGTAACTTGGGGCAAGCACTGGCAAACTATGCTAACTTCTATAAAAAAGGGTTTAGACTCATTGGACTTTTTGACATTGACCCTCAAAAGGTGGGTAAAACTATACGTGATATAAAGATTGAACATATTGACAGGCTTAAAGATTTTATAAAGAAGAACGATGTTGATATAGGTGTTTTATGTGTACCAGCAGATGTTGCGCAAGAGGTTGCAGATATAATGGTTGAAGGTGGAATAAAGGGTATTTGGAATTTTACTGCAAAAGAGATTGAAGTAAAAGGTGATGTGGTTGTTGAGAATGTGCATCTGATTGACAGTCTGATGGTCTTGTCGTACAAGCTAAATGAAAAACTTCTTGAAAAAGAGAGAATAAAGTAAGGCTTGAGGTGAAATTAATGCAATATATAAGTACAAGAGGAGATAAAGAGGTAAAGGCAAAAGAGGCTATTTACAGGGGAATAGCTGAGGATGGGGGGCTTTACACCCCTGTTTTCATTCCTCATATTGATTTGAGTAAGATAAAAAATATAGAATCTTATGCAAATCTTGCAAAATATATATTTGAGCTCTACCTTACTGATTTTACGAATGAAGAAGTTGCTGATTGCATTGACAAGTCATACAGCCGTGGAAAGTTTGATGCAAAAGATGTTGTTGTTGTAAAAAAGCTTGACAGCCGCCTTTTTGCGCTTGAACTTTGGCATGGTCCGACATACGCTTTTAAAGATGTTGCATTGCAGGTGCTTCCTCATCTTTTGTTAAAATCAATGCCAACTTTTTACAAACAGGCACTCATACTTGTTGCAACATCAGGCGATACTGGCAAGGCTGCCTTAGAAGGTTTTAAGGATGTTGATAGAACAAAAATAGTCGTGTTTTATCCATCTGAGGGTGTATCTGATGTTCAAAAAAGGCAGATGACAACCCAGGAAGGCAGAAACACTTTTGTTGCTGGGATAAGAGGCAATTTTGATGATGCCCAATCAGGAGTGAAAGAGATTTTCACAAGCAAAAAATGCATAGACACAATCGAAAATCTTGGGTTTTTCTTTACCTCCGCAAACTCAATAAATTTTGGTAGATTATTGCCACAGATTGTATACTATATTTGGAGCTATCTTGTACTTTTTAAGAATGGTGATATTCGCGAAGGTGAAAAAATAAACTTTGTTGTTCCGACAGGTAATTTTGGCAATATATTGGCAGGTTTTATTGCAAAAATCATGGGAATTCCTATAAATAAGCTTATTGTTGCTTCTAATATAAACAGTGTAGTTGCTGATTTTATCAGGACAGGCTTATATGATAGAAGAAGAGAGTTTTACAAAACAATTTCACCTTCAATGGATATTCTTGTTGCAAGTAATTTGGAGAGGTTATTATATTTGGTAACAAAAGATTCAAAAAAAGTTAAAAAGTACATGTTAGATTTGAAAGCTGAGGGGTATTTCAAAGTTGAAGAAGAAATTTTAAAAGAGATTCAGGAAAGTTTCTGGGGTGATTTTTCCACAGATGACCAGACAAGAAATAGTATAAAGAGCATTTACCACAAGTATGGCTATCTTGTTGATCCGCATTCTGCTGTTGGGTTTGATGTTTACAGAAAGTACCAGAAGCAGACATTTGATAATACAAAAACAGTTGTACTTCAAACCGCAAATCCTTACAAGTTTGCAAAAGATGTTTTGAACGCTTTGTTTGATGGTGAATATAATAATATTGACCCGTTTGAAGCTGTAGATGTTTTGTATGCAAAGACAGGTGTCGACATTCCGGAGGGGATTAAAAGCCTTCTTGCAAAACCGATTTTACATCCTGATGTGATAGAAAAAGATAAGATGTTTGATTTTATATTAGAGAAAATAAGAGATAATTGAAGAAATTTTAAAAAATAACCCGAAAAATATATAATTTTTGACGATAAAGGCTTGAAAAAAGAAAAAAATGTGCTAAAATAGAGGTTGAAAAATGAATATTGAAAGATGGATATCTCGGTAGGCGAGGCTCCTACAGGGATATAGGCTGCTGCCGCGAAAGATTGGAGACAATCTGAGCTGGTAAACAGGTTTTGCCGAAACCAAGGCATAACCTAATGCAGCTTTTTATGCCGTGTAGTGCCAAAGCTTGTACGAGGTAGCTTTAAAAGGGCGAAAAATGTGCTTTCACCTCGTTTTTAAGCTTTGGGTGAAAGCACTTTTTGTTTCTAATATCAATGTATAAAGTTTTGCTATTGCGAAAATTTTTTTAAAGAAGGAGTTGAGAGGAAAGATGGATTCTGGTCCTGTGAGTAAGCAGGATTGGACAACAAAAAACAATTGTACCTTAAGAGAGTGGAGGGGTGCTAATTTATCTCTATTTTAGAAAAATAAGGGGATAAATATACCCTTTTAGAAATATATTTCAGGCTTTTAGCACTCCTCCACCTAATGACACCAAAAATAAAAATTCAAAAAAGGAGGGGTGCTAAAATGCCAAACGTCACAAGCTTTTATCTTAGCAGAGTAATTGGGAACAAGGTTTTTTCAGAAGAAAAGAAGGTTGTGGGAAGGCTTTTAGACTTGATTGTTGATGCAAGTTATATTAGACCCAAAGTGATTGCTGCAAAGGTAAAAAGTGGCGGTCAAACTCAAATTGTGGACTTTTCGTTTTTCATAATCTATAAGGAAAAAGGTCAGTACGTGATTGAAACAAGAAATTTAAAGCCAATCGATGTGAAAAAAGAAGATACCATTATGCTTGTTCGTCATATACTTGACAAGCAGATTGTTGATATGAACGGCAGAAAAGTTGTGAGGGTTAATGATATAAGACTTGCAGTACTTTCTACAGGTGTTTATGTAATAGCTGTAGATATCGGTTTTGAAGGACTTTTGAGGAGGCTTGGTCTTGCAAAGCCCCTGAAAAGGGTATTAAAACCGCTAGGTAAAAACATTCCTTCGCGTCTTATTTTGTGGGATGATGTTCAGCCACTTGCATCTCCAAGACTTGATTTAAAGCTTTCAACCACATATTCAAAGCTCGCTACATTACATCCTTCAGATTTGGCAGACATTATTGAAGAACTTGACAAAAAGACGCAAGCTTACATTTTTTCTACCTTAGATGAAGAAAAGGCTGCAGATGTTTTGGAAGAGCTTGAGGTTGAAGCACAGAGAAATGTTTTAGAGAGTCTTCCTGTTGAAAAAGTGGCAGATGTGCTTGAAAAAATGCCGGCTGATGAGGTTGCGGATATTCTTGATGAGATAAAAGAGGAAAGGGCAGAAGAGCTTCTAAATAGTATGGAAAAAGAAGCATCAGAAGAAGTCAAAGAACTTATGGAGTATCCCGAAAACAGTGTAGGTGCTATAATGACCACCGATTTTATCTCATTCAAGACACATTTTACAGTTGAGCAGACAATAGAGGAATTAAGACGTTTAAAACCTGAGCCAGATGAGATTTATTATTTGTACGTTGTGGACAACGAGGAAAAGCTTTGCGGAGTCGTGTCTTTACGCGACTTAGTAATCTCTGAGCCTCAAACACCGCTTTATGAGATAATGAACAGGGATGTGGTTTGTGTCAAAGACACTGACAATGTTAATTCTCTTGTTGAGATTATTTCAAAATATAGTCTTCTTGCTGTGCCTGTTGTGAATGAGAGCAAGAAACTCATTGGAGTTGTTATTATAAACGATATTGTATATGAACTATTAAAGATGAAAAGAAAACTGTTGCTGTAGATAATAGGTTGATATGAAAGAGGTGATATAAAGATGGCGCAGACAACAAGAAGCACCAGACTAAAAAATATTCTTTTAATTTTAAGTGTAATTGGGCCAGGTCTTGTAACGGCAACAGCCGACAATGATGCATCAGGTATCGCAACATATGCAATGGTAGGTTCCATGTTTGGTTACAAGATGCTGTGGGGACTTTTTCTGATAACCATAAGCTTAGCAGTAATTCAGGAGATGGCAGCAAGAATGGGTGTTGTAACTGGCAAAGGACTTTCTGACCTTATTAGAGAGAACTTCGGTGTAAAGATGACATTTTTTGCGATGGTAACTCTTTTGATAGCTAACTTTACAACAACAGTTGGCGAATTTGCAGGAATTGCGGCAAGTCTTGAGATATTTGGTATATCTAAATATATTTCTGTACCTCTTACTTCTTTTTTTGTCTGGTATATAATTAATAAAGGTTCATATAAAAAGACTGAGAAATTCTTTTTAGGTCTCATGGTGATTTATGTTAGCTATATAATTTCAGGATTTTTAGCCAAACCGGACTGGAAAGAAGTATTTAAAAACACGTTTATTCCCTCATTCAGTTTTGAGCCAAGTTTTGTATTGATTTTTATTGCGATGATTGGGACCACAATAACCCCATGGATGCAGTTTTATTTGCAGTCATCTGTTGTGGATAAAGGGGTTAGTGTGAAAAATATTAAGTATCAGCGATGGGATGTATTCTTAGGAGCATTCTGGACAGACTTTATTGCATTTTTTATAGTTGTTGCAACAGCAGCAACACTCTATAAGCATGGAATTAGAATTGAAACAGCAGAAGATGCGGCAAAAGCTCTTGAGCCGTTTGCGGGAAAGTATGCATCAGGCCTTTTTGCAATAGGGCTTTTTGGTGCGTCACTTTTGGGTGCACATATTCTGCCGCTTTCAACAGCGTATGCTATAACTGAAGCGTTTGGTTTTGAAAATGGACTTGACAAAAAATTCAAGGAAGCACCTGTATTTTACGGAATAATTCTTCTTTTTATTGTAATAGGTGCGGGAATAATTTTACTTCCCAATATACCACTAATTAAACTTATGATAGTAGCTCAGGAGATAAACGGAATTTTGCTTCCAATTATTCTTGTTTACATGCTCAAGCTTACAAACGATAAAGAAATCATGGGTGAGTATGTGAATTCAAAACTATTTAATGTAATTGCATGGGTAACAGTTGTGTTCATAATAATTTTAACATTGATTTTGCTTGTGCAGCCATTTTTAAATATATAAATAGACTATTTTGGGACTGTTTTTTACGCATTTGTTTTTGTAATATAAGGTTTTAAACTGTTATGATAGGTTTTGTCGCAGATAGTTTTTATCAAAAAACTGTCTGCGGCTTTTCTTTTTCTTCACTTGACATGAAGCACTTCTTTGGTTTATAATTGACAAAAGTTAAAATGTACAAGCATAAATTGAAACTCTTTGAATTAAAATTAATCATAAAAATTATTATTTTCTTTTTGAAAAAGGGGAGGAAAAAATGGCAAGAGAAATGGATACAGCAAAATATCAATTATCTCGTGAAGCGTATGAAAAGTACTTAAAAGAACTTGAGAATTTGAAAACAGTAAAAAGGAAAGAAATAGCAGAAAAGATAAAAGTTGCACGTTCGTTTGGTGACCTTTCAGAAAACTCCGAGTATGATGAGGCAAAAGCAGAACAAGCAGCTTTAGAAGAAAGAATAGCATATTTGGAGCAGCTTATCAATAATGCTAAGATTATTGATAAAGATGAAGTTTCAACTGATTTTGTTGGAATTGGTACAAACGTAAAAATTCAAAATTTAGATACTGGGGATGTATTTGAATATTCAATAGTTGGATCAAAGGAAGCCGATCCTTTAAATTTTAAAATTTCTGATGAGTCACCTGTTGGAAAGGCTTTAATGGGTAAGAAAGTTGGAGATGTTGTTGAGGTGAATGTACCTGCAGGGAAGTTCAGATATAAAATACTTGAAATCTCAAAATAAAAAAGACGGAGTTGGTGAGTGGGGATGCAGGATTTTGAGTTTACACAGGAAGAGCTAAACGAGCAGATACAAAACAGGATAAAAAAACTAAAAGAACTTCAACAGAATAAATACAATCCATATGAAAAGGTAAAGTACGATCCTACACATTATTCTACTGATATTAAAGAAAACTTTGAAATATATGAAGGCAAGTTTGTCTGTGTTGCAGGAAGAATGCTTTCAAAAAGAGGTCATGGCAAGGCTTCGTTTGTGGATATTTTAGATGCAAAAGGGAAAATACAGGTATATGTAAAAATTGATGAAGTTGGAGAAGAAAAGTATGAGGAGTTCAAAGAATATTATGACATTGGAGATATAATAGGGGTAAAAGGTGAGGTTTTCAAGACTCACAAGGGAGAAATTTCTGTAAAGGCAAAAGAGATAGAGATGCTCACTAAATGTTTGCGTCCACTTCCTGAAAAGTGGCATGGTCTTAAAGATATTGATACAAGATATAGAAAAAGGTATCTTGACCTGATTGTAAATCCACAGGTTCGCGATACTTTTATCAAGAGAAGTTTAATAATTCGTTCGATACGCAAGTTTTTAGATGACAGGGGTTTTTTGGAGGTTGAAACTCCTGTTTTAAGTCCTGTGGCAGGTGGTGCTGCTGCAAGACCATTTATTACACATCACAATGCTCTTGATATTGACTTATATTTGAGAATTGCAACAGAGCTTCACTTAAAAAGACTTATAGTTGGCGGTTTTGATAAGGTATACGAGCTTGGCCGAGTGTTTAGAAATGAGGGTATTTCAATAAAACACAATCCTGAATTTACAACCATTGAGATTTACCAGGCATATGCCGACTACAAGGACATGATGGATTTAACTGAAAAGCTCATCACAACAGTTGCTCAAGAGGTTTTAGGTACGTTAAAAATAATATATCAAGGACAAGAAATTGACCTGACACCGCCATGGCAAAGATTTACCATGGTTGAAGCAATAAAAAAGTATATTGGTGTAGACTTTGAAAAGGTTTCTTCGTTGGATGAGGCAAGAAAAATTGCAAAGGACCTTGGGGTTGAAGTTGAAGAAAGCTGGCAGGTAGGTCATATTATTAATGAGGTGTTTGAGAAAAAGGTTGAGGATTACCTTGTTCAACCTACATTTATAATGGACTATCCAGTTGAGGTTTCTCCGCTTGCAAAGAGAAAAAAAGACAATCCACAATTCACAGAGAGGTTTGAACTTTTTATCACTTGCAGAGAATTAGCCAATGCATTTTCTGAGCTAAACGACCCGTTTGACCAGAAGGAGAGATTTTTAGAGCAGCTCAAAGAAAGACAGAGAGGTAACCAAGAAGCCCACATGATGGATGAGGATTTTATAGAAGCGCTTGAGTACGGTATGCCGCCGACAGGTGGGCTTGGAATAGGAATTGATAGGCTGGTTATGCTACTGACAGATTCGTATTCAATCAGAGATGTATTGCTTTTCCCCACAATGCGACCGAAGGATTAGTTAAAAAAGAGAGGGGCAGTTTTGTTTATTTTTAAAAAAAGCTGCCCCTTTTTTTAGAATACTATAATCTTTTACTTGTGCTATAATAGTTAAGGAAGGTAAAATGGAGAAGAAGGAGATTTTAAATAGCATGAAAATTGCTATTCCACATTCACTTTTATATTACTACTACTTTCCTTTATGGGACACCTTTTTTAAAGAGCTTGGGTTTGAGGTTGTAGATACAGGTCCAACAACAAAGGAGATTCTTGATAAAGGTGCAAAAGCGGCTGTCTCTGACATCTGTGCACCTATAAAAATATTTACAGGACACGTTATTGAAGGTTTAAAAGTAGCTGATTACGTATTTGTTCCAAGATTTGCAAGAATAAAAAAACCTGAATATTTTTGTCCAAAGTTTATGGGGCTTCCAGATATAATTGAGGGAACGGTAGAAGAAAGTAAAGGAAGAGTTATCTCACCTATAATAAATGAAAAGAATAACGAGAATATAAGCTCACTAAGAGTTTATGAAATCGTTGCTGAAATGTTTGGCTTTTCTCACAGAGAGATACGACTTGCAATAAAAAGGGCCGAAGAGGTTTTTGAAAGGTTTAAAAAACTGATGTATGGTGGACTTTCTTGTGAAAAAGCTCTTGAAAGCTATAAAACAGGCAGATGGGAAGAAGATTTAGAAAAAATAAAAAAAGATGGCGATGTGACAATTGCTGTTTTAGGATATGTGTATGATGTGTACGATTCTTTTATAAGCATGGACGTTATTAAAAAACTTGAAGCTTTAAATGTAAATATAAAAACATTTGAGATGATACCCCAAAAGGTTGCGTATGACAATTTAAAACATTACAGAAAGAGACTATTTTGGACTTTTTCTAACAGAGTTCTGGGAGCAGGCCTTCATTATCTAAAAGACCCGACAGTAGATGGAATAATCCATGTGACAGCCTTTGGATGTGGTCCTGATGCAATTGTTGGAAGGTTTTTGCAGTATGAGAGCGATATTGCAGGAAAGCCGTTTACCACTTTAAGAGTAGATGAGCACACAGGCGAAGGGCATATGGTTACAAGGATAGAAGCTTTTGTTGATATGCTCAGGCGAAAAAAGTGGGCGAAAGTGTCGGAGGTATTACAAAAATGAAAGTATCGTTTCCGTATATGGGTTCTGCTATAGTCTACAAAAAGCTTTTTGAGTTTTTAGAACATGAAGTGATAATGCCACCAAAACCAAGTCAGAGGACTATGGACCTTGGTGTTAAGTACTCACCAGAGTTTGCTTGTATTCCTCTCAAAATGGTCATGGGGACATATTTAGAGGCTATTGAAAAAGGTGCAAAAGTGCTTGTGACATCTGGTGGACATGGTCCGTGCAGAGCAGGTTTTTATGGTGACACTCACAGGAATATATTAAAATCTCTTGGTTATGACGATGTTGAGATTATTATCTTTGACGCTCCACAGGACAACTGGAGGGCATTTTTCAGGAATGTTCAAAAAATCAGAAATGGAGTTCCATGGCATAAGGTTATAAACAGGATGTACACCTTATATAGATTTGTCCAAAAACTTGATGAGCTTGAGAAGATGGTTCAAAAGATTAGACCATATGAAGTCAACAAAGGTCAAACAACCCAGATATGGAATCAAATCCAAGAAAAGTTTGACAAAATAAAGACAAGAAAACAACTGTATAAAGTTTATGAAGAATGCAAGCAGATGCTTCTTAATATTCCAACGAGAGAGGTTGATGAAAAAGACAGAATAAAAGTTGGGATTGTAGGCGAGATTTACGTTGTGATGGAAAGTTCTATTAACTTTGGGATAGAAGAGATTTTGGGCAATCTTGGGGTTGAGGTAGAAAGGAGCTTGTATCTTTTTGAATGGATAAACGACAATCTTGTTCCATGGATTTTGAGACCCAAGAGGTTTAAAGAGATTATAAAAAAGGGTCAAAGATACATCAAGATTTTAATTGGTGGTCATGCGGTTGAGACTGTGGGACATATTATAGACTTTAAAGAGAGAGGGTTTGACGGAATTGTTCATCTTATGCCCTTTGCATGTTTGCCAGAACTTGTAACCCAGAGTTTAATTCCAAAGATATCGAAAGAGGTTGACATACCAATTTTGTCACTTCCAATAGATGAGCAGACAGGAAAGGCGAATATGCTCACCAGGATAGAAGCTTTTGTTGACCTTTTGAGAAATAGGAAAAGAGGAAAAACAAAAGAAGTCTTTATTGACAACATACAAGAACATGTTCAAGAAGAAAGGGTTGTAATGGTATGAAGGAAATCTACATAGGGGTTGACGTGGGTTCTGTTTCAACTAACGTTGTTGCCATTGATAGAAATGTAAACGTACTTTTTAAGACGTATATAAGGACAAACGGGCAGCCTATAGATTCGGTCAAAGAAGGTGTAAAGCAGTTAAAAGAGACTCTTGGAGATGTAGAAGTTTTAGGAGTAGGTACAACTGGGTCTGGAAGACAGCTTGCAGCTGCTATTCTGGGTGCTGACGTTGTGAAGAACGAAATTACAGCTCATGCAACAGCTACAATTCATTTTGTGCCTGATGTGAGAACTATTTTTGAAATAGGGGGGCAGGACTCGAAGATAATAATTATAAAAGACCAGATGGTTGTAGATTTTGCAATGAACACTGTGTGTGCTGCAGGAACTGGATCTTTTTTGGACCATCAGGCAGAAAGACTTAAAATTCCTATTGAACAGTTTGGTGATTTGGCACTCTCTGCAACAAGGCCAGTTCGAATTGCAGGAAGATGCACAGTGTTTGCAGAATCTGACATGATTGCAAAGCAGCAGTTTGGATTTTCAAAAGCTGAGATAATAAGAGGGCTTTGTGATGCTCTTGTCAGAAATTATTTGAACAATGTTGGAAGGGGAAAAAACTTGGAAGCGCCATTTGTTTTTCAAGGCGGTGTTGCGGCAAATATGGGTATCAGGGCTGCATTTGAAAGAGAACTTCAAACCAAAATTATTGTGCCGGAACATTTCAATGTGATGGGGGCAATTGGCAGTGCAATTTTGGCAAAAGATTACATCGAAAAGACAAAAGCAAGAACAAATTTTAGGGGATTTGATGCTGCTGACATTGATTTTTCAACATCTTCTTTTGAATGCAAAGGTTGTTCAAACAGGTGCGAGGTTGTAAAAGTTTCAATGGATGGAAAGGTCATTGCAATGTGGGGTGACAGATGTGGTAAATGGACAAATTCGCTGTAAGATTTTTTAAAACAAGGCCATGGAGGGATTGTTCCATGGCGTTTAGTTTTTTGTTTACAGGTTTATTATTTTTTTATTTAAAAAGTGATATAATAAAAGTAGAAAATAATTTCATAACTAAGAAGGTTTTAATCATGTCAGAGGGGTAAGGGATTATATAAGGTCAATTCTTTTAAAAATGTGTGCTTTAGAGTCATATCCGGGCAAGGAAGAGGAGTTAAAAGAGTTTGTTGAAAATGAACTTTCAGAGATGCTCATCTTTTACGACGACGATATGCAAAACAATCTCTTTGGCGAAAGAGGCAAAAATCCTAAGGTGGTTTTAAATGCTCATCTTGATTCGTATGGTTCAGAACATGTAGGTAAAAACTGGATGTTCGAAGTTATTTACGATGAAAAAACAGATAAAATAAAGGGAAATGGTATACGTCCAATAGGTGCTGATGACAGATGTGGTATTGCTATAATCTTAGCTCTTTTGAGGTTTACTGATTATCAATTTAAGTTTCTTTTCACTACATCTTGTGAAGATGAACATCAAGGCGTAAAGTTTTTTATTGAAAATCATCCAGAATTTTTTAAGGGTGTAAATCTTGTGATTGGTCTTGACAGAAGAGGGTTTGGAGATGTTGTATGTAGTTATGGTGGAAAAGACATATGTTTTAAAAATGAATGTGTCGACAAAGTGATAGATATTGGTAAGTCGTTAGGAATACCTGCTAAGAAAGAAAGAAGCCCTCATGTTGCAGATATAAGATTTATTGCAGACAAGTTTGGAGTAAGTAGCTTTTGTCTTTCTGTTGGATATTATAACCCTCACACAATATCTGAGTATGCTATTTTAGGTGAGATTGTTAAGACATATGAATGGATGTGCAAAATCTTAGAGTGCGTACAATAAGATGACATAAACACAAGATAACTTTTTAAAAAGGACCTCTTTTCTAAGGTCCTTTTTTGTTATTGTAATTTTTCCTTTGCTCAAGTATAATGTATTAAAAACGATTATTTATACATCTTCTATATATTTAAGCGAAAAAATCGTTAAAAAAAATTGGGGATATTATAAAAAACATGTCGACAAAGATTTTCAGGTATTATACAATAAATAATTAATCTTTTTATGAACATCTCAAACTATTCAAATAGGGGGAAATGTTTTAATGGAAGAAAAACTAATATATATTGATGGCGAGTTTTACAAGAAATCAGAAGCAAAAATTTCAGTGTTTGATCATGGTTTTTTGTATGGCGATGGTGTTTTTGAAGGAATAAGAGTATATAACGGCAAAATTTTTAAGTGTAAAGAACATGTGGACAGGCTGTACCAGGCTGCAAAAGCCATCTATATGGAAATTCCAATCTCTAAGGAAGAGATGATTGAAGCCCTAAAGAAGACTTGCAGAATAAATAATATCAGGGAAGGATATATCAGACTTGTTGTGTCACGAGGGGTGGGTGATTTAGGTCTTTCACCAGCAAAGTGTCCAAAACCGACAATTGTAATAATTGCTGATTCAATTGTTTTATATCCACAAGAAATGTACGAAAAGGGAATGAAGGTAATAACAGCATCCACAAGAAGAAATAGTCCTCAGTGTGTTGACCCGCAGATAAAGTCACTAAATTACCTGAACAACATCTTGGCAAAGATTGAGGCAAACAGAGCAGGTGTTCCCGAAGCAATAATGCTTACACAAGATGGTTATGTGACAGAGTGTACAGGTGATAATATTTTCATTGTTAAGGATGATGAGCTTATAACACCACCTGTTTATCTTGGAGCTTTGGACGGGATAACAAGAAGAACGGTAATGGCTTTGGCAAAAGATTTGGGAATACCTGTGTATGAAAAGGTATTTACACTTTATAACCTTTACAATGCTGATGAGTGTTTCTTTACAGGAACTGCAGCAGAGGTTATCGCTGTGACTGAGGTTGATGGCAGAAAGATAGGAAATGGTGAGGTTGGACCAATAACAAAAAAACTTATGGAAGAGTTTAAAAAACTTACCCTTGTTGATGGTGTTGATATATATGAGTAAGGAGATGAAAACATAAGATGAGAAGCGATATTGTCAAGAAAGGATTTGAAAAGGCTCCTCAGCGTTCACTTTTCAAAGCAATGGGATACACTGATGAGGAGATAAGAAGACCGCTTATTGCAGTTGTAAATTCATGGAATGAAATTGTTCCAGGGCACATTCATCTTGATAAGATTGCAGAGGCGGTAAAAGCGGGTATAAGGCTTGCCGGTGCAACTCCAATGGAGTTTAACGTCATAGGTGTATGTGATGGTATTGCAATGGGGCACATTGGTATGAAATATTCTCTTATCACAAGAGAACTCATCGCAGATTCAATCGAAGCAATGGTAATGGCGCATCAATTTGATGGTATGGTCTTGATTCCAAACTGTGACAAAATAGTACCTGGAATGCTCATGGCAGCGGCAAGGGTGGACATTCCTGCTATTTTAATAAGTGGTGGGCCCATGCTTGCAGGTAAAGTTGATGATAGGATATGTGACTTAAACTCTGTGTTTGAGGGTGTAGGCGCATATTCTGCTGGCAAGATTTCTGAAGAGGATTTATATGCTTTAGAAGAAAATGCATGTCCTGGTTGTGGTTCTTGCTCGGGGATGTTCACAGCAAACACCATGAACTGTTTGAGCGAGGCTTTGGGGCTTGCTCTTCCTGGAAATGGAACAATTCCAGCTGTAATGGCAGCACGAATCCGTCTTGCTAAAATGGCGGGAATGAAGATAGTTGAGCTTGTTGAAAAGGATATAAAACCGTCTGATATTTTAACAGTTGAAGCATTTGAAAATGCCTTGGCAGTTGACATGGCGCTTGGGGGGTCAACAAACACTATTTTGCATCTTCCTGCTATAGCAAATGAAGTTGGGATAAAGTTAAATCTTGATATAATCAACACTATAAGCGATAGAACTCCAAATCTTTGCAAGCTTTCACCGGCAGGACAACATCATATCGAAGACCTTTACTTTGCAGGTGGCGTTCAGGCTGTTATGAATGAGCTGTCAAAAAAGAAGTTAATTCACTTAAATCTTATGACAGTTACAGGCAAAACAGTTGGTGAGAATATTAAAAATGCAAGTGTTAAAAACTACAATGTCATAAGACCAGTTGATAATCCATATTCTGAAACAGGTGGGCTTGTGATTGTAAGAGGTAACCTTGCACCAGATGGTGCTGTTGTAAAGAAAAGTGCTGTGCCGCCAAAGCTAATGAAGCACAGAGGACCTGCGCGCGTGTTTGAAAGCGGTGAAGAGGTATTTGAGGCAATCTTGAAAGGAAAAATCCAAAAAGGAGATGTTATTGTTATAAGATATGAAGGGCCAAAAGGCGGACCTGGTATGAGAGAAATGCTCTCGCCTACATCAGCTTTGGCGGGTGTTGGGCTAATTGAAGATGTTGCACTCATCACCGATGGAAGGTTTTCCGGTGCTACAAGAGGTGCTTGTTTTGGGCATGTATCACCAGAAGCAGCAGAGAGAGGTCCAATTGCAGTTGTGAAAGATGGAGATATAATTTCAATTGATATAGAGAGCAAAACTCTTACCTTGGAAGTTCCTGAGGATGAGATAAAAAGAAGACTTGAAAACCTTCCACCATTTGAGCCAAAAATAAAAAAAGGGTATCTTTACAGATATTCAAAGCTTGTAAGGTCAGCGTCAACTGGTGCTATACTTGAATGAAAATCTTTTTTTGGGGGTTGTGATATTTTGAAGTTGACAGGTGCAGAGATTATAATCGAATGTTTAAAAGAACAGGATGTAAATGTTGTTTTTGGGTATCCGGGTGGTGCTGCTTTAAATATTTATGATGCTCTTTACAAACATCAGAATGAAATAAAACATTATTTAACATCTCATGAACAGCACGCGTCACACGCTGCAGATGGATTTGCAAGAGCGTCTGGTAAGGTTGGTGTTGTGTTTACAACCTCAGGCCCCGGTGCGACAAATATCGTCACAGGTATTGCAACAGCATATATGGATTCAGTTCCGGTTGTTGCAATTACTGGGCAAGTACCAACAAATCTTCTTGGGAAAGACTCTTTCCAAGAAGTTGATATTACAGGTATTACAATGCCAATTACAAAGCACAATTTCATTGTTAAAGATGTAAATACACTTGCAGACACAATCAGACGCGCATTTGAGATTGCGCAGAGTGGAAGACCAGGACCTGTTTTAGTTGATGTTTGCAAGGATGTCACTGCACAGTATGCTGAGTATGAGAAGAAAGAACCCAAAAAGATAAGAAAGAATGTTTTGGCAACAAAAGAAGAGATTGAGAAGGCAATAGAACTTATCAATGCAAGCGAGAGACCTTTTATCTGTTCAGGCGGAGGGGTTATTTCGTCAGAGGCATCAGAAGAGCTCATTGAATTTGCAGAAAAGATAAATGCACCTGTTGCCACAACTTTGATGGGTGTTGGTGGATTTCCATCAACTCATCCGAACTATACAGGACTTGTTGGGATGCATGGCACAAGGGCTTCTAACTATGCAGTTTCGCACTGTGACCTTTTGATTGCTATTGGTGCGAGGTTCTCAGACAGAGTAATTAGCAAAGTAGATAAGTTTGCACCAAATGCAAAGATTATTCACATTGATATTGACCCGGCTGAAATAGACAAGAATGTGAGTACAGATATTGCCCTGATTGGTGATGTAAAGCAGATATTAAAAATATTGGTTGAAAATGTACAGAAGAAGACTAACACAGACTGGATTGAGATGATTTACGAATGGAAGAAAAACTATCCTTTGAGCTATCCTCAAGATGGCAAGCTCCATCCCCAGTATGTTGTTGAGAGAATTTCTGCTCTTACCAACAACGATGCAATAATCACAACAGAGGTTGGACAAAACCAGATTTGGGCAGCACAGTTTTACAAATACCAAAGACCAAGACAGTTTATTTCTTCTGGTGGTCTTGGTACAATGGGTTATGGTTTTGGTGCGGCAATTGGAGCAAAGATAGCAAGACCAGACAAAGTAGTAATTGATATTGCAGGTGATGGGAGCTTTAGGATGAACTGTGGCGAGCTTGCAACAGCTGTTCATTACAATATTCCTGTGATAGTTGCACTACTTAACAATGGTGTGTTGGGCATGGTACGCCAGTGGCAGGATCTCTTCTACGGAAAAAGATTTTCACAGACAACACTTGACAGACCACCAGATTTTGTAAAGCTTGCAGATGCATACGGTGCACTTGGCATAAGAGTTACATCACCAGATGAGGTTGACAGAGCTATTTTAAAAGCGTTAGAAGCAGGAAGACCAACTGTGATTGACTTTGTAATTGACAAGGACGAAAAAGCTCTTCCAATTGTCCCACCCGGTGCGCCAATTGATGAGATTATTGATTAGAAAAGACCAATAAGTGGAGTATGATTTTTTACAGTGTTTTTTGTATTAATTATTATAGCGCGGAAATATATCAGAAAATAATAAGGTAGGAGAAGAATAGTAGAATATTATATTACCGGTATTTTTTATCTTTTTGGTTTTGGGAATTATAGATTAATTTGACTTGAAAAAAGTATTTTAATGAGATAGCAGTATTCTTATTTGTTTTATATTTATTATATTTAAACACAATAATAACATACACAAATGAAAAAAAGAATAAATACATTAAAATGTAAAGTTAGAAAATCAAGTTCAAAATAAAAATAAAGATAAGAGGGGCTTTTCACAAAAAATTTGAAAAGCCCCTCTTTTAACTATATAAATATCCAAAAAGATTGTTGTCAATATTATCATTTTAACGATGAATTGATTGCTTACAAAACAAATTAGTTGCATATTTTGGTTTAACCCTCTCGGTAGTTCAATCATGGCAATTTGTTGGCACGAAGAACAAAATATCAAAAAGAGGTTCAGAAATATTGCGAAGAGTATTGTTCTGCGGTAAAAAATATATTCAAAATTTTTTAAAAACCTCTTGCTTTTAATTAGCTGGTCTTTTTTTGTTATTAAAAAAGTTTTTTATTTGGGGTATGTTGAATATCAAGATTCCTGTAAGATAACCAAGTAAATTAATTATAATGTCTAAAATATCAAATACACCCCTTTTTGTTAAAAACTGTAGCAATTCAACTACTATAATCCATACTAAAAAAATAAAAATTGTGATTTTTGGTTTATTTTTTATTCTAAAAGAAAGGTAAAAACCAGCTGGCAAATACAAAATGAAGTTTTCAATTATTTGAGATAAACTATAATTAATTATTTCATTTAAATTAAAGTTGATGTAATGTTCTGATCTGCTTATCCGGAAAAAGCTAAGCGAAATAACTAAAACAATATAACTGGTAAATAAAATATCTAACATGTAATAATATAATTTTCCGTTAAATATAAGATGCAAGAGAGAAAACAATAAAATAGCTACAAAAACTCTCAAAAATATAAAGCTAAATGCTTCAATTGAAAAATGTAACCAGATATCATCTAAAACATAATAACATAAAAACATTGACAAAACAAGAGAACATATAACTATAAATGCATTTTTTAAGATTTCTTTAAGTTTCATAATGGTCCCCCTGCTAAAATTTCTAATATTACTTATCGTCATATACAATACCATCAAAATCTACATTATCTTTATAAGTGGACTGGAAGTATATTTTATAAGTTCCGTCAGAAAGCTCAGTAAATGGAAGTGTATAATATGATGTATCATTTGGACTAACTTGAATTGTTTGAGCTTTATTACTTACAGCCTTGTATCCCAACCATTCTTTTTTAAGAGGAGTTAATTTCATTTCAGCATATGTCCCAGTATTCTATCGAGTTGATTTAGTTATTCTGTGATAACAATAAAAATCACCTTTTGTAATTGTAAAACTGTCAACAGATTCTTTGCCGACATCAGTAAATCCTGTTCCTTGATAAGTGTCTAATTTATTTGATAGTGCAAAGACAATGTTGGTCATTAATGGTAAGCAAAATATTGCAGTTAAAGTAAGAATAATAAGATATACTTGTTTCTTGTTATACATTGGCAATCACACACCTTTCTATTTTTAGTTATTATAAAAAATTTTTGTTGCTATTATTATATACTCTAATATTGATGAAGTCAACAATATATACCAGTAATCTGGCAACAATGCTGTAAGAATGTATAAATATCTATCTAAGTATATTAAACTAAATCAATACATTGTGTAAAAAATATTATTCTGTTAGGTTATAACAGGAATTTGGAAATAAAATACAGTTTTAATGATAAACCATTTACAATTGAATTTTCAAAATTTCAAATGTGATAAACTAACAAATAATTATAGATTGCTCTATAAAAAATAATTATTTTTATCTTTCAGTTAGGAGAAAGCTAATTTATTATGTTTCAACAACAGAAATGAGTGTTAATAGCAAACGACAAAGTAGTAGAATGGTATTTAATGTAAAGATTTTAAGAAACAAAAAATATTAAATTAGTTTTTTCAGAAAAAATTAAAACAAGAAAAAACTAATAATACAAAATTAAAAGTTAAATTTGCAACTATTAATAAAATTTTCTGTACATACGGGAAAGATGCAAGAATAGTTAAAAAGTAACCTTATCTTTAACCTATTTGAGTATTTTCTGAGAAAGCCATTACAGAAGATGAAGCGGTGGCTACTTTTGATGTAGTTGTTTCAGATATTGAATATTAATAAAGGGACTTCCACAAACGATAAGTTTGATATGCTCTACTTTTAGTAAGCAATAAAGAGACAAAACTTTTGATAAAAGGGAGCATATTTTTTTAGTAAAAGTATTTAAATTAATTTTTAATTTTAAAAATTGAGAAAATCGAAGAGATTTAAAGTTAATTAAAGAAATATGTATTTTTTGCTCAAAATTTAGCTAAAAATTGGCTAAAAAAAAAGAAAAAACGGGATTGACAAAGAGAAAATATATAAGATATAATTTACATAAAAATTCCAAGAAGAGATTTACAGAAGAAATAATTTAAGCATAGAATAGTCTTAAAAAAAAATAAAAGAATGAATATATAAAAAATCAAGTTGATTGAAAAGATAAAAAGAAGATGCTATTATGTAAGGCACAAGATATAACAGACTGTGCTCAAGAAGGCTTATCAACAATTTGTTTGCAGTGTAGGGGAAATAGATGAGCTAAGAAATGTATGAGATGCAGATAGAGTTTTAAATAGGCCTCGTGTGATATTTGAAAAATCTTTAGAATAAAAAAAAAATTAGAATTTTTTAAATCTAAGCTCTAACCTTTTATCAGCCGGCTGAAAAAGGTTGAGATAAATATCAAAACAAAAAAGAGAAGGAACCATTTTATGAAAAAAATTAAAAAAATATTTGTTTTCTTTTAATTATATGCTCATTATCAATATTATTATGCAACTGTTGTTCTTGCTCCAAAAGTTGTTGATGGCAATTGGTATGAAGTTGGTGCCAAGTATACTCATACTTTTACAACTACACAGACAACAATTAGTTTATCTAACAAAATTGATTACGGAGGTAGCGGAGTAGTGAGTGGCTCAATTGGTTATACAGTAACAATAAATCAAATAGAGCAGATGTGGGAAAAAGCAGCTGACAATGCTTTTAAATACTAGTAAGGGGGTTATTCGTTAATTGAAAAAAACTTATTTGTGCAATATTTTAGTAATTATTTTTTTAGCATATTTAATTTTGAGTGTGATTATAGGAGGCTTTTTGTTTAGTAGAATAAACAAATTGGAAGTGTTTAAAGTCAATTATAATGCAAAAATTATTAATATATTTTTTGTCGAATATTCTCATAAACTCTCTGATGCAAGTAATATTCTGGAATATCTCATCAAAGATGAAAATATGGATTTTTCATATCTAAACGGAAGACTTGAGGCATATTTTTTAAATAATACATTGACGATGTTAATTGCAAAAGAGCCAAACATATTTGAAGATAAGGAAATAGGTAAAATAATTAACTCAAGATATGAATTAATTATCAAAATGGTTGATTTTCTAAAGAAAATTAAAACAAAAATAGTTGACCCTAAAAATAAAGAAAAAATTATTAATATTCAACCTGATATTGAAAAGACAATATTTTTATTAAATGCTTTAAACGAAGATTTGCAGTCATTCAGAAACTCAAAAACCAAAAAAGTATATGAAGAATATGAAAAAGAACTCTTAGAATGTATAGCAAGAGTTGAGAAAAATATTTCTCAATAACTTTGATGCAATCATAGAATAAAAGTTAAAAAATGTCAATTAAACTAAAAAGTTTTCTATTTTTCTGAATGAAATTTTTTGTAATATTTTTCAATACTATAAAGATTTATCACTCCACTGATACTTGAAAATAAAATTATAGTTTTGAATAACAATACAATACCGTCAAAATCTATGTTATCTTTATAGATTGACTGAAAATATATCTTGTAAGTTCCATCAGAGAGTTCAGTAAATGAAAGTGTATAGTATGAGGTATCGTTTGGATCAACTTTAATTGTTTGAGCTCTATTGTTTACAGCATTGTATCCCGACCATTCTTTTTTAAGAGGAGTTAATTTCATTCCAGCATATGTTCCTGTATTCCATCGAGTTGACTTAGTTATTCTATGGTAACAATAAAAATCACCTTTTGTAATTGTAAAACTATCAACAGATTCTTTTCCAACATCAGTAAATCCCATACCTTGATAAGTGTCCAGTTGATTTGATAGTGCAAAAACAATGTTGGTTATTAGTGGTAAGTTAAATAATGCGAATGGAAAAATTAGGAGGTGTATGTTAATAAGAAGTCTTAAATTCAAAAGTTTAATTTCAGTACTATGTTTATTTGCTTTTGCTTTAACGTTTGTATTTGCACTAGCAGTAAGCGGTTATTTCAACGTAATATTGCCAGCTTTTAAAGGTGATACAAAAATTAATGGAGCAAATAAAGTAACAAATGATCAGTTTGTACAAGTAAGAGTTATTAGTAAAGGAACTTCATTATTAAGTAGTAACAACCAAGTAGATTTTTGGGTCACTGATTCAAATGGTAATTATCTTACAAATGTTGTAGCAGTATCTCCTCAAAACGGTACTGTTAATATTGGTTTTAATACTAACAATTATATTAAAAGTGGAACCTATATCAATTTATGGGCTCAAAATGACGCTGTAGATGTTGTGTCTGTCCAAGCAAGTGGTTGGTATGACTTGCGCTAGTTTAATAAAGCTATTTGTAGGGTTATAGCATTTATTGCTATAGCCCTACATTATCAAATGTTTGGGAGTGATTGTAATTTGATTAATGTGTTAAAATATGAATTGAAGAGGTTATTTAGTAGAAAGGAATTTTTTATTGTAATGGTAATTGCTTTTTTTTACATAAGTGTCGATTTTATTTATCATTCAGTAATGTTAATCAATTCACCTATTTTTGAACTACCATCTGCATATCAGATGTGGTTGTTGTACAATAAAGTTCGTGGACAATGGGGGCAACTATTTGCTTATTTCTTAATTCCGTTATTTGCAACTATACCGTATTCAGATTCATATTTAGAGGATAAAAGGGCAGGAGTTATAAATTATATTATTACGCGCTGTAATAAAAGAGTGTATCTTTTTTGGAAGGGAATAGTTGTCTTTTTCTCTGGTTTTATTGTAGTTTTTGCACCATTGCTTTTTGATCAATTACTATGCTTTTGTCTATTGCCAGTTTATTCTCCGTCGGAAAACGTATTTAACCAACCAACATATAATGCTTATCAATTTTTAAGTACAGTACAACTTTCAGAATTACATTCGATAAATCCTTATTTACATAATTTATTTTATATGCTTTTAAATGGCATTTGTGCTGGTATCATTGCTTTGGTTTCATATTCTATATCCTTCTTTAGAAAAATGAACAGATATTTGGTGGTTATTTTAGCTTTTTTATTCTATCTGCTGGAAAATTTTATTGGAAAATTAATTAGTTCGTCAACTATATTTTCAATAGCTGATTATTTAATAATTCTTCCATTTTCTTCTGAAATTACGAATTACCAATATTTCCTAATCTTTATGACTATGTTGTTCTTTATAAGTCTTATTATTATAAATTTTAAATGTAGTAGGGATGAAGTATAATGAAATTCAGGCGAATTTTCTATTTAAACTTAGCAAGAAAATTTATAGCTTATTTTGCAACTTTATTTGTGGAATTAGTACTTTCGATTTTTTTGTTTAAATTTTTGAATAAGAATAAAGCATGGACGATTGATTTAATTCTAAGTCAAATATTTAAAGCAAACGTAATCACGTTTTTTTATGTACCCATATATCTTCTTTTGGTCAGTTCGCAAATACATATGGATAATTGCCTGATTATTCTGAAATATACTTATGTTGAGGATTGGTGGAAGGAAAAAATAAAAATTTTACTAAAAGATACCTTAATCTATCTATTGTCTATATACACAATACCTTTGATAGTAACTGTTATGTTGAGTTCAAAGTATTTAAAAGCTTTAAGCTACAGGGAGTTTATATTCATTTTAGAGTTTCTATTTATTGCGCTTCTTTTGTTAGTTGTATATGGAACAGTATATCTTATTGTATTGGCTATTATTAAAAGAGCTATTACGGCGTATATAGTTGGTATATTAGTGCCTTTCATAGATTTTGTCTTTATATATATATTTAAAACAGTGAATTTTTCTGGTATTACCTTAGGTATGTTAATAAATTTTCTGATGAGCTATAGTTTATCGCTAAAAAAGCATCTTTTTTTATTTGGAATATACCTTAGTTATTTTTTGCTGCTTTTTACCTTCTTGAACATTATTATGACAAATACATTGAAAAAAATAGATATTTACAGAGGTGATAAGAAATCAGAAAACTGATAAATAGTATTGTCAGTTCCTTAGTTATCTCTTTGTTAATTGATTTATATTGGCTGATGTCTTTGAAATTTTATAGAAATACTTCTGTTGAGATTTTTTTGATTTTGAGTTTCAATTATTTACCTTTTCCGGGTAAAGTAACTTCATTTATATATCCTTTAATATATGCTTTGCCCAGATTATATCTTATAGCTACCTTAGGAAATGTTTTTTCTCATGATTTTAAAAGATGTGCAGTTTACATTTTTACAAGAAAAGATAGTAGGCTCTCATGGTATTTTAATAAGCTTTATTTTATATCTTTATACATTTTATCTTTTCTGATTACATTTGTAATAACCACAACACTATTTGCTTTAGCAAATAAATTTAGGGTGGACTCTTTTATAAAAGGTCTATTGTGTTGTGCAGTAATGGTTCTGCTAAATTTTATTTCTGTAATATTGTTTGCTATAGTTGCAAATATATTATCATTATATATGAGTTCAAGAATATCCTTTTTGTTTACTATAATAGTTTGGCTGATATTCTTTGTTCCCCTTTTTATATCTTTAAATGATTTCAATTATCTTTTAATAAAATTCAGTCCTGTTTTACAAGCTGTTTTGAGTTGGCATAGTGATAGATTTATTGTAGATATAACTGGAATTTATGGGATAGATAGCATAAATGGTTTTAGCATATGTTGGTCAATGTTTATACTTGCTATTTATTTTTCGATTGTAGTGATAATAGGAATAAAAGTAGTTAAAAATATCGAAATATTCGAGAGAGATTGACAGGAAAGAGGTGTTTTTAAATATGAAAGCAATAGAAGTTAGAAATTTAACGAAGATAATCAAAGGAAAAGTTATTTTAGATAATGTTAATCTTGAACTTGAAGAGGGAAAGATTTATGGATTTTATGGTAGGAATGGTTCTGGCAAAACTATGTTATTTAGAGCTATATGTGGATTAATAAAACCAACATTTGGAGAAGTTATTGTTTTTGGAAAGAAAATAGGAAGAGATATTTCTTTTCCTGAAAGTGTAGGGGTAATTATAGAAAATGTTGACTTGTGGGATAATTTAACAGGTTTTCAAAATCTCAAATTATTGGCTTCTATAAAAAATGTAATTACTGATGATGAGATCAAAAATGCAATAAAAAGGGTTGGGCTTGATCCAGAAGATAGAAGACCGTATAAGAAATATTCGCTTGGTATGAAACAAAGATTGAAAATTGCACAAGCTATAATGGAAAAACCTAAATTGATTGTTCTTGACGAGCCAACAAATTCTCTTGATGAAGATGGTGTTAAACTTGTAAGACAAATTTTGTTAGAGGAAAAGGGAAGAGGAGCAACAATTTTGTTAGCAAGTCATATAAAGGAAGATATAAATTTGCTATGTGATTATAAGTTCAGAGTAGATTCAGGGAAAGTTTACTATTCGGAGGATGAAAGCAAAGATGAATAGAAAGTGGTTTGTGGTGATATTTGTTATTTTAGCCTTAGATATGGTTGTAGGCTTTTTAGTAAAAAAATCATTTATTAATATTGAGACACAAACTATCAGTGAAAATATAAAAGACCAATGCGTTTTTTTAAATGGTGGCAGTTTTAAAGGGTGCAATAATGAAAATTTTTCGTTGTTGGAAAAGATTATTAGAGATTCTGAGGTAATTGTAAAGGGTACTGCACTGAGCGATAGAATTTATGTGAAAGGTTCAATACTGACAGCTTTCAATGTTATCAAGATTTACAAAGGAGGCATAAAGAATTCAAAAATTTATATATTTGAGCCAAGTTATTTTAATTTGGGTAAATACAACAATTTCTTTGCATACTATGGCTATAATCTTATGAAACCAGGCCATAAATACATTCTTTTTTTGAAGAAATGGAAGTATACAAATTTTGTTAGATATAATCCATATTATAGAGGCAAAGAGATTTATATCTTTACTCATAATTCTGCTATTGATAAATTTGAAATTAATAAATCAAATATTACAAAAGTGATTAACTTTGAAGATGATATTATTAGATATGGTCAAGTGAAAGATTATGAGGTTTTTGTATATAACAAAAATGAATTAACTGAATACTACCAGCTAAAAGAGAATGTATTGAATTGGATTTCTCAAAATTGATCGGTGCTTGGTGAAGACATATTTATCGCCTATTTATTACAAAGCAAAGAATAAAAGGTATCAGCTTTTTTAAATATATCCTCTCTCTCTCAATGTATTTTTGATTTTCTCAAAATATCTTGCGATTTCTTTAAATTTCGCTATCGAAACAAATAATTTTGTTCTTGATATTGTTATTATTGCTTTATTCTAACATATCCAGCTTAGACTTAGCCTCCATCTTGTATTTATCTTGTTGCTCTACCATATTACGGCGGGTTTCTATCCACAATAACCATGGTGTTTACCCTCTCATGTCTCTCAGGGTCTTTTCTCACTTGCCCTCAATTCCCTTGTCCCATCTACCATGGCATGGATGTCGGTTATGCTTGTATGCAACGTCTTCGCCCCTATAAAGGATGTTACTTTGACAACCCGCTCTCATTTTTCAATCTACCTATAAAAAATCATTTAATCTTTTCTCTTTATTTCTTAACCATCAATCAATTTCCTAAAATGTGAACAAAGGGAGTTAAAATAAAATTGTGTCTACTATATAATTAGTATTGAAATAATTACCAAAGGGAGTTCACAATTATGAAAAAAAAATGAAATTTATGAAACCACTAAAAATATGGCTATCGAACAAGAGCTAAATATGTATTGCTTCCTGTGATGATCCTACTCGCCCAGCTCTAAAACAGCTAAGAGTAAAATTTGCTCGATTACTTTATGTTATCAGAAAGAACTGTTTACCTTGCTAAAAACGAAAACGACAAAGGCAATGGCTTCTATGAGAGAAAACTTGCAACACCTGCCTTTTGTCTTGAAATTTCTGTTCCAAAAGAGTTGATGGTTCAACTACTTCCCTTCTGATGTCACAAGTATATCAATGGTTGTTCTTGAGCGTTCCCTTGTTCGGACTTTGAAAGCTTTGAATTTTCCGTATTCCGAAAATGACTCACTAAAAAATCAAAGAAAGTTCTCAAAAATGAGCTTCAGTTATTCAAACAAAGAGAACTACCAACAAGTGCTTTTGCTACTTTTCATCGATGGCTATTCAAAAGTGAAGTTAAGGATAATTCTAAGATAAAACTTGCTACTTGCAATGCCTGCCTTGGTATCGACTCAAGAAAGGTAAAAAAGACATTTTCGGTGTCTACACTTTCTTCGTCAAGGAAAACGAGGCTGATTGGATGAAAGTATTTGACGGCTGAATTACGAGTAAGATAAATTGATTTTTTATTATAAACTTGAGAAAATTGAAGAAATTTTAAGCCATTTAAAGAAAAGTACATTCTGAGCTCAAAATTTAGTTGAAAATGAGCTAAAAAAAAAACGGGATTGACAGAGTGAAAATGTATAAGATAAAATTTGCATAAAAATTCCAAGGAGAAATTTGTTGGCAAAGTAATTTAAATATAAGTTGCCATAGATGGGTAAGAGGTGTAAAACAACATGAAATTATATATACCAAAAAATAAAATAGAAATAAAGTAGAATAACAGGCAATTTGTACTAATTCCAGATGGGTTTTTATATTTTACTTCCCAAAATAATAAAATATAATGATTATTTTGAATTGGTTTACGATGATTCAAAAAAGATCACTACAAGTAAGTATATCACAGAAAATATGGACAAAAGTTTATGCGTTAAGAATATAAAAACATGCTTAGATTTCTACATTGATAGTAATGGTAAAATATTGCCATTGAATGAGAAGAAGGTCTTTTTTAGAAACGATAGGGAGGTGATAATCTGGGGAGAGGTTGAAGGTGTTATATATAATTGTCCTTTATATCTTGAAATTCGATTTGACGAAAAAATTATACTTGTGGACATTCTTGAATTACCTTGTTCTCAAATTGAAAATAATTATCATCGAACTTTTTTATACAGCATTTTTACAAATTCTTTTATAAAAGAAGGTTATTATTCTGTAAAGTTAAAGTCATTAACAGGTAAAAAACTAAGTGAACTGAAGTTTTATTTTAAAAGCCAAAATAGGAGTGAAAATATAGATGTTACTCACTATATAAAGTTTGGAGATTATTTTTTTAGAAACTCTTATAATATCTAATTAAGTCACAATATACACAATAATATAGAGTTGAGAGGTGAACAAAATGTCAATCATAAATTCTGTAAAAAATTTTGTAGATAGAGCCTCTTATGCTCTAAAACAGGGAATAAAAGAAGAAGTAAATTCTTGGACAGGTGGTGTTGACAACTGGATATCTCATGGAGCATCTGGGGCATGGGGTGCAGCAAAAGCAGCAGTTGCTACATATAAGGCAGAAACGACAGGACTTCGTTTTGCGGCAGAAAAAACAGCAACTGCAATTGCTACAAAAGTTGCTGAAAAAGCTATTGTGAAAGGCATAGCTGAGTTTATTGGTGGACCTATAGCACGGGCTCCAGATATATATCATATTATTCATGGAACTGTTGTTGGGTGGAAAGCTTATGGCAAATAAATTTTTTGGAAAGGAATGTAATAAAGAATGATTAGAATAAAGAATGGGGCATGGTTTTTTACCACATTTGTGCTACTGATTGCTATAATATGGAAATATATCAAGGGTAGAAAACTAAACAAAGATTTAATAGGATATTATATACCAGCCTTTTTACTCTTTTTAATTTTAGGGATATTAGATTTATTTAGCTTAAATAAAAATACTTTTAATATTATTGCAATATGTTTATTTGTTTTGTATTTAATGTATTTAATTACAATGGTGTTACAAAAACACAAAAGGTAAGATCAAAAAAGCAACATTTAAAATAAAATTAAAAAATAAAGACAAAAGGGGCTTTTCACAAAAATTTTGAAGAGCCCCTTTTTATTTTACCTGCAAATCCCCCTCAATCAATATAGACAAAATCTGGTCAATCTCGGCAAAAGCAAGAGCAATACAAGAGTCAGCAGCTCCATAGTAAAGATAGATTTGGTTGTCTTCAACAATTGCTCCACAGGTGAATACCACATTGTTGACATCTCCAATTCTCTCATATACCTCTTGTGGGGATAAAAGCCACTCAGGACATCTTTTTTTAACCTTTGCCGGATTTTCTAAGTCCAAAAGCGCAGCACCAAGTCTGTAGATTGGTCCTGATGGCATCATTTTAACACCGTGATAGATTATTAGCCAGCCCTCTTGAGTTTTTATTGGTACAGCTCCTGCCCCAACTTTAAAGCCGTCCCACCAAGGCCCTCCTTTTTCAACAAGCACAACCTCATGGTTTCCCCAGTGGATTAAGTCTGATGAATATGCAATCCAAATGTGTTCAATGTCCCCTGCAACAGGTCTGTGAAGCATGGCGTACCTACCATTAATTTTTTCAGGAAACAAAACAGCATCCTTGTTGTTGGGAGGATAAATTAATCCCAATTTTTCAACTTTTTTGAAGTTCTTTGTTCTTGCAAGAGCAACCGCAGGGCCATAACGAGAGTATGCAGTATAGGTTATATAATAGTAATCATCTTCAGGAATATAGGTTATTCGCGGGTCTTCGCAGCCAAACTCTTCATATATGAGCACTGTGGGTTGGGGATAAATCAGAGGTGACTTTTCAATCTTCCAGTTAGTTTTGCCATCACTGCTTCGAGCAACAGTCAAATGCGATTTTCCTTGTCTGTCCTCAACTCTCAAAAGTAGTAAGTACTCATTTTTATATTTTATTGCACCAGCGTTAAACACAGCATTTGCTGAGTATGGAATATCATATACTGTAATTATTGGATTTCCGCTGTAGCGTGTAAATATGTCTTTTTTTGCAAAGACCTTTTTCATTGTTTTAATCCCCCCACAAATAAATTGTCTATACATTGAAATATACCACATTTGAAGTTGAATAATTACAAAAAAATTATGTAAAATATCTTTGAACCCTGTCAATAAACTTAACTAATTTTTACAAAAGAGGTGAAAAAGAAAAGATGAAAACTTACAGAAAAGAGCTATGGTTTGAAATACCAACAAGAAGAGCATTTATAAACATTACAGATACTCTTCAAAAATGTGTTGATGAAAGTGGTATAAAAGAAGGACTTTTACTTTGCAATGCTATGCACATAACTGCAAGTGTGTTTATTAACGACGATGAACCGGGGCTACACAGAGATTTTGAGGTATGGCTTGAAAAGCTTGCACCTGAAAAACCTTATTCTCAGTACCACCACAATGTCGGTGAAGACAACGCAGATGCGCATCTTAAAAGGACCATCATGGGAAGAGAAGTTGTGATCGCTATAACAAATGGCAAGCTTGACTTGGGACCATGGGAACAGGTGTTTTATGGTGAATTTGATGGCAAAAGAAAAAAGAGAGTGCTTGTGAAAATTATAGGAGAGTGAAAGATTGACAATTATTTCTATGTGTATTAAGATACACATAGGGATGTGTATAAAATGAGGACCAATATTTTTATAAAAATTTATTAAAAAAAGTGATGGAGATTGCTGGGGTAAAGACAAAAAAAGAAGCAGTTGAGATTGCCTTGAAGGAGTACTTAGAAAATCACACACGAAAGAATTTGTTAGAGTTAAAAGGCAAAATAATGTTTGCAGAAGATTATGATTATAAAAGTATGAGGGCAGGGCAATGACTTTAGTTGGCACTTCTGTGTTGATAGACTTTTTTAAAGGAATAAAAACGAAAATGTAAAAAAGTTTGAATGGGTATGCTCTATTTTAAGTGTAAAAAACAGGGCATAAATCTCAGAAGCCCTATAGATGAGATAATAGCCCAAATAGCTATTAAAAATAATCTTTACTAGCTTCACAATAACAGAGATTATTCTAAAAATTGCTGAAGTTGAAAGCGGGTTAAAAGAGTATTGAATGTAATAACATTTCCGGTTGACAATACCCTTTTGTTTTGTTAATATTAATGAGGCAAATTTAAAAAAATTGAATATGGTGAATATGATAAGGGTTATCCTTATCAAGAGAGGTGGAGGGAAAAAGGCCCGATGAAACCCGGCAACCGGCAAAGCTTTTAGCTTTGCAATGGTGCCAACTCCGTCAGAAAGCAAAATATCTTAGCTTTCTGAGAGATGAGGATAAAACTTTTGCAAAATGAAGTTTTGCCTCTTCTTTTCAGAAGGGGCTTTAAATTTTTAGAAATTATAGAAAAGTTTTTATTTTACTTAAAAGGAGGTAAAAAACCAGATGAAAAAACTATTTACATCAGAGTCGGTAACAGAAGGTCACCCAGATAAAATCTGTGACCAGATTTCTGATGCTGTGTTGGATGCTATATTAGAAAAAGACCCATACGCAAGAGTTGCATGTGAGGTTGCAGTGACAACAGGTCTTGTTTTGGTTATGGGAGAGATTACAACAAAATGCTATGTAGACATACCAAAGATAGCAAGGGATACAATAAGAGAGATTGGCTATACACGTGCAAAATATGGATTTGATGCTGACACATGTGCTGTTATAACATCAATTGACGAACAGTCACCTGACATTGCAATGGGTGTTGACAAAGCTTTAGAGGCAAAACTTGGGGAGATGACAGATGACGAGATTGAGGCAATTGGTGCCGGCGATCAGGGAATGATGTTTGGGTTTGCATGTGACGAAACACCAGTTTTGATGCCAATGCCAATTTATCTTGCACACAAGCTTGCAAGAAGACTTGCTTATGTGAGAAAGGAAGGTATTCTTCCTTATCTTCGACCAGATGGAAAAACTCAGGTCACAGTTGAGTATGAAGATGACAGACCTGTTCGAGTTGACACGGTGGTTGTATCCACACAGCACAGCCCCGAGGTTACACATGCTCAGATAGAATCAGATGTTATTGAGCATGTTATAAAGCCTGTAATTCCAGAAGGAATGCTTGATAAAAACACAAAAATTTTTGTAAATCCAACAGGAAGATTTGTGATTGGTGGACCTCAGGGCGACTCAGGACTTACAGGAAGAAAGATTATTGTTGACACATATGGTGGGTATGCACGCCACGGTGGTGGAGCTTTTTCTGGTAAAGACCCCACCAAGGTTGACCGTTCTGCAACATATGCTGCAAGGTATGTTGCTAAGAACATTGTTGCATCAGGACTTGCTAACAAATGTGAGGTTCAAGTTTCATATGCGATAGGTGTTGCAAGACCACTTTCAATCAGGGTTGACACATTTGGCACTGGTAAAATCAGTGATGAAAAAATTGCCGAAATTGTTAAAAGAGTTTTTGATTTACGTCCTGCCGCAATAATTAGAGATTTGAACTTGAGACGTCCTATATACAAGCAGGTTGCTGCATATGGTCACTTTGGAAGAGAAGATTTGGATCTTCCATGGGAGAGAACAGACAAGGTAGATGTAATACTCAAAGAAGCTCAAAATGTTTGAAATTCTTAAAGAATAGTTCTAACTTTTGATAAATTTTAATAATGTTTATTAGAGATTATTTTAAGTAGATTTGAGCAAGTTTAATGGATAAAAGGAATGCAGCAGTTTCAGTTTATCAATATATATGGGTCATAGTAAAGTCTTTGTTTATGGTTTGCTTCCTAATCTTCATTATATCTGTTTTTGTAATGTATTTTTCTATGCCCGACAGGGTTGCACTTTTTCTTACGTTATTTTCTATTTTTGTAGGGATAGCATTTTCAGGCTATGAAGCGGCAACATTGTCACTGAATAATAAAAAATTGGCAGCGTTTTTGGTTTCGACTTTTGTTGCGATTATCCTTTTTGCCTTAGGTATTATATTTAAAAAAGGCTTTAATGTTTCAAAATACCAATTTTATATTCTTCTATGTGGACCGCTTGTAGGATTTTTAGCAGGTGTACTCAATTCAAGTAAAGTAAAAAGACCAAGAACAAAAAGAAGATAAAGTTCAAAACAATACGTTCCCCTTTTGTTTTTTAAAAACAAAAGGGGTTTATTTTTTGCTTTTAAGCCACTTATAGTATATGGTGGCAAAAATTAATAAACGGTTTTAAACATATTAGAATTTTTAATAAAATATATTTGCCTGGCTTCTAAATTGTGCTATAGTATTTATGGGTGATATAAATATGAAAGCAAAAGAAGTTCTGGAATTATTAAAAATATCAAGACCAACCCTAACTAAGTATGTAAAAGAAGGGAAAATAAGAGTAACGGTTATGCCAAATGGATTTTATGATTACAACTATTTATGCAAGGGTTTCAACTCCAAAACAAAAGAGGGATTTAGAAAATCAAATTGAATTATTAAAACAGTTTTGTTTTAATAGTGGCTATAAAATACGCGGAGTATTCTCTGAACAAGCATGGGGAATTAGCTTTGAAAAAAGAAATGAATTTTTTAAAATGCCCGATAGATATTCTTGCAGGTAAGGTACAAAGGGTTGTTATAGCCTATAAAGATTAGGTTGAGCAGAGTGGGATTTGAATTGTTTAAACGCTTATTTAGAAAATTTAGCACTGAAATAGTAGTTGCATCGGAAGTTGGAAGCAAGAAGCTTGATTCTCAGGAAATAATTGAAGAAATTATAAGTTTGCTCTACTGTTACAGTATGAAATTTTATAGCAAAAGAAAAATTCAAAAAATAAGAAAGCTTTTAGAAAGTGAGGTGTTTGAAGATAATACTCAAGAGGACAGAGCAAATACAGATAAACAAGAACCATGAGTTATGGAATTATTGTGATAAAGTGTGTTTTGCAGCAAAGAATTTATACAACTTTGCAAACTACACTGTAAGACAGGAATTTATAAAAAGTGGCAGGTGGATAAGATACAGAGAACTTGACAAAATGTTAAAAGACCATGAGAGTTATAAGAGCCTGCCAGCTCAGACTTCACAGCAAGTGCTAAGACTTCTTGATAAAAACTGGAAGTCATTTTTTAAAGCAATGAAAGAATGGGGCAAAGATAAAAGTAAATTTTTGGGTAGACCTAAATTACCAAAGTATAAGAAAAAAGACGGCAGGGCTATTTCTATTTTTACAAATCAGCAGTGCAAGATTAAAAATGGTTATTTGACTTTTCCGAAGACAGAATTAAAGCTAAAGACAAGGATAACAGACAAATTAAAAGAAGTCAGGATAATTCCAAAAGGAAGCATTTATGTAGTTGAAATAGTTTATGAAAAGGAAATAGCCAAGGTAAAAAGACCACCAAAGAGGATAGCAGGAATAGATTTAGGGCTTAATAACTTTGTAACATTAGTAAATAACATAGGCATAAAGCCTATTGTTATTAATGGCAAAGTTATTAAGTCAATAAATCAATATTACAACAAGAAAAGAGCACAGCTTATGAGTTATGTAGGCAATAGAGGAAGTAGCAAAAGAATAGAGAAGATGACTTTAAAGAGGAACAACAAGATTAAGGATTTTATGCACAAAGCAAGCCGTTTTATAGTCAACTGGTGTAAGCAACACGAAATAGACACCCTTGTTGTTGGTTATAATCCAAACTGGAAGCAGGAGATAGAGCTTGGCAAAGTAAATAATCAAAATTTTGCTTCTATACCATTTAATCAGTTTGTAAATATGCTCAAGTATAAGTGTGAAGAAGAAGGGATTAGTGTAATAATTACAGAGGAGAGCTACACAAGTGGCTGTAGTTTTTTAGATGGGGAAGAAATCAAAGAAATAAATTATAATCCACGTCGAAGAATAAAGAGAGGCTTATTTAGGAGCAACAAAGGGATATTAATAAATGCGGATGTAAACAGTGCGTATAATATTATAAGAAAAGTATTTCCCGAAGCATTTGCTGAGGGGATAGAGGGTGTGGGGTTACACCCAGTTAGGTTGAATGTAGCCTAACAAAGAATAGTGTTTAGCAAAATTTTAAATAGTTTTTAATACTTTAAACACTATTCATAACCTAATAATCTCAAGGAAAAGATTAATCTTTTTGGGGGAAAAGATGATGAAACAAAAGATTGCATATCTTATCAGCACTCTTTTTACAGTCCCTATGGTAGCACTACTTGTTTTTACTATAATGTGGTTTGATAATAGTAATAAAAACTTTAACGGAAATTTCTACTACTATTTAAATTCGATATTCTTTTTCACTATAATTCCTTTTTGTGCATATATTGTTGCAAGAAGTTTTCCAAAATTTAAAGCTGGGGGAAGAGAAACTGAGAGAAGACTTGCATTTATATTTGGAATAGTTGGCTATGTACTTGGGAATATAAGTTTATTGTTTATGAAAAAACCAACAAAAGCAATGATAGGACTTTATTTATCATATCTTATCTCAGCCTTGATTTTAGCGTTTGTAAACAAGGTGCTGAAGTACAAAGCAAGTGGTCATGCATGTGGAATTACCGGTCCGATTGTTGCAATAAACTTTATTGCGGGGATAAAGATGATTTATTTGGCTTTGCTTATTCCTCTTGTCATGTGGTCAAGACTTATACTAAAAAGACATGATACAAAACAGCTTCTGGCAGGTGCTGCCACCTCCTTTTTTGTAACGCTCGTAATTATGATTTGTATATATTGAGTTTTTTAAAAATTTATTTTCTACACCTGAGGAGGATTTTTTGAAATATGATTTTCCAGAAAAAGAGATGGATTTTGAAAGATAACAGTAATATTGAAAATGTAGATATTGAAATTAATGGAAAAAAGATTAAACCTCAAGTTATAAAAGTTTTGAACAATAGAGGAGTCAAGGCAAAAGAAGAAATAGAGAAATTTTTAAATCCTTCACTAAAAAATCTTCACAATCCATTTCTTTTACCTGACATGAAAGAAGCAGTTAGGATTATAAACCAAGCAATTTTACACAGAAGTAGAGTTCTTATATATGGTGATTACGACTGCGATGGTGTTACAAGTACATATTTACTTTATTCAGCTTTGAGAAATTTTTTGCCAACAACATATTATATTCCCAATAGATTTAAAGATGGATATGGTCTCAATCTTGATGTTTTGAAGAAACTAGAGGATAAGTTTGATATACTAATAACTGTAGATACAGGTATTAGCAGCCATAATGAGGTAAAGTATCTAAAAGAAAAAAGAAAAAATATTATAATTACAGACCATCATGAACCGAAGGAAGTCTTGCCTGATGCTGATGCTGTGATAAATCCCAAAAGAAAAGATAGCATTTATCCTTTCAGAGATTTGGCGGGTGTAGGTGTTGCGTTTAAGCTTTTACATGCACTAAAAAAGTCAGGGGTAAATCTTAAACTGTCTGAATATCTTGATATTGTTGCGATTGGTACAATTGCCGATGTTATGCCACTCGTTGATGAAAACAGGATTTTTGCAAAGTTCGGGCTTAAGATTTTAAAAAATACGAAAAATGTTGGACTCAAGAAACTCATAGAAGTAGCGGGACTTTTGTCAAAAGAGGATTTGAAACCCTATGATGTATCATTTATAATAGGTCCAAGACTCAATGCTGCTGGGCGAATTTCTGATGCGAATCTGGCTGTATCACTTCTTTTAGAGCAAGACGCTATAAAAGCAGAAAGTATTGCAAAAAAACTTGATGAAGAGAATAGAAAGCGTCAGGAAATAGAGGAAAAGACAATTAAAGAAGCTCAGAGTTTGATTAGTGAAAATAAAAATATTTTAAGGAAAAAGATATTTGTTCTGAGCAAAGGTTCATGGCATGCTGGTGTTGTTGGCATAGCTTCTTCAAAAATTACAGAAAAATATTATAGGCCTTCACTTTTGCTGACACTTGCTGACGATGGTGTTTTAAAAGGGTCAGGAAGGTCTATTAAAGGTTTCAACTTGTTTGAAGCACTTAGAAACTGTACAGAAATTTTACTCAAGTTTGGTGGACATGAACATGCAGCTGGGTTGTCACTTCATATAGAAAATATTGATAAGCTTGATGAAACTTTAAATTTAATTGCTCAGGATTGTCATTTTATGATATTCAAGCCGGCAATTGAAGTTGATCTTGTATTATCTTTGAATGAGATTGATGATGAACTTATCGACCAGGTTTATCTTTTAGAACCGTTTGGGGTTGGGAATCCTGAACCTACTTTTTTGATTAAAAATCTTGTTGTAGAGAATTTTAGGTTCATGGGTGATGGAAACAAATATTATAAATTTTTTGCTGGCAACTCAACAAAATATGATGTTGTGTGTTTTTCCAACTTGGAAGACGAAGATGAGCTGATTTCAATGAAAAAAGTAGATATTGTTTGCAAACTCGAAAAAAATCTTTTTAATTCTTTGAGAAGAAACCAGTTCAATATTATTGATATTTGTGAAAATATTAGTTTTGGGGTTATTAAAGACTTATATAATAATTTGAAGGCTGTTAGAAATAACCGTTTAAGTTTTAAGAAATATGAAATAAAAAGAGGAAGTTTGCAGGACATAAAGGGTAGAAGATGTGTTTTTGTAGCTTTTTGGCCACATATTGTTCTCAATTTTCTTAAATTCTTGAAAGGAGAAGATATAGAGGGTGAATTTTTTGAATTTTTAAATAAACAAGGTAGGATAATTCAGCATCAAAGTAGTCTAAAGGAAGTGTATTTTGACGACATTTTTGCAACAAGGCTTGATAAGTTAAGTGCTTTGGTGGATGAAATAGATTTAATTGTTGCTCTCGATGTGCCTTCTTATCAGTATGTCAAAAATTTTTATCAAGATATTAACACTCTTTTAATTGACCTTGATAATAAATTTGATGAATTTTCTTTACAGATAAATGAAGAGTGTGTTAATGTTTATAAAACACTCAGAGATTGTGAGTTTATATCTTACAATTTTTCGGGTATATATGAATCAGATCCATTTTTAAAAGTGGCAAAATTGCTTTTTATTATCCAAATGTTTGAAGAGGCAGGAATAATTCTTACAGAGATTACTCACGATGGAATTGAAGCAAAAGAATTTTTTAAAACACAAGAAAAAGTGAACCTGAAATCTACAAAAGTATACAGTTTTTACAGAACATTGAAAGGATAAGAGATGAAAGGAGGAATTTGGTTGAATGTAAGTATTTATGACTTTATATGGCTTGGGATTGCTCTTGCAACTCTTGCTGCTGATATGTTTATAGGTTTTGTTTTGTTTCCAATTTATATATCTGCTTTTATAGTGTTTATTCTTGATTTATTTATCAACCACATAGCGGTTGAAGTAGGAATATTTATTGTCTTGACAGTCATTATTTTCTTAATTTTCAAACCCAAGATAAAAAGGTTTCTCCAAAACATGCCAAGGATAGAAAATAAAAGCTTTGTGTCTTTAGGGGAAGAATTTTTTGTTGAAGAAGTATCTGAGGATGGATATTTTGGCAAGATAAAAAAAGACGGAATATTTTACAATGTCTATAGTCAAGATAAACTTCAAATTAGGGATAAAGTAAGGGTTACAAAGGTTGATGGTCTCAAAATCTTTGTTGAAAAAATTGACGATAATGTATAAGGAGGGGAAAGCAAATGCCAACAATGGGTTGGGTAATACTTGTTGTGGGACTATTTTTAATATTCTTCTTTTCAAGCATCAAGGTTGTAAGGACAAAATACTGCTATGTTGTTGAAAGAATTGGACAGTTTCACAGGGTTTTGGAACCTGGCGTTCATATCATCATACCGTTTATTGATAATGTCAGAGCAAAGGTAAATATGCAGGAAAGAATATTAGATGTTCCACCACAGGATGTTATTACAAAAGATAACGTTAGAATAAAGATTGACTCTGTTGTGTTTTTTGAGGTATTTGACGCAAAGATGTGTACTTACAACATTCAAAATTATCAGGCAGCCATTATGTATTCAGTGCTCACAAACCTTAGAGATGTTGTTGGTAACATGACACTTGATGAGATATTTTCATCAAGAGAAGTAATTAACTCAAGGCTCACATCTGTTTTGGACCAGATAACAGATAATTATGGGGTTAAGGTTAAAAGGGTTGAGATAAAAGATATTATTCCGCCAGCAGAAATTACCCAGGCAATGGAAAAACAGATGAAAGCTGAACGAGACAAAAGAGCAATGATTTTAGAGGCAGAAGGTGTAAGAGAAAGTGAAATTGCTAAAGCAGAAGGGTACAAGCAAGCTCTTATAAAAAGAGCAGAAGGTGAAAAGCAGCAAAAGATTTTGCAGGCAGAAGGTCAGGCTCAGGCAATAGAGATGGTAGCTAAAGCTCAGGCAAATGCTATTGCATATGTCAACAGGGCAATAAAAGAAAGTGGAATAGATGCGGTTGTGCTTGCGATGAGACAGATTGAGGCTGCAATTGAGATTGCTAAAAATCCGGCAAATAAAGTGTACATCCCAACAGATGCCTTCAAAAATCTTGGAACTCTTATTGGTGCATCTGAGTTGATAAGAACAAATGATAATACAAACTCTCAATCATCATCACAATAAAAAATGATGAGAGGTGACAAAACGAAAGATGAGGAATGTGTATGACATTGCATATGAACTTGCCACTGCTTTGAAGGAGTCAAACGAATTTAAAAGGTTTAAAGCTGCAAAAGAAAAGATTGAAAAGGATGAAAAGCTAAAACAGATGATTTCTGATTTTAAAAAGAAACAGTTCGAACTTGAACAAAAGCGCCTCAAAGGAGAGGAAGTTACAAGCTCTGACGTGTACTCCTTGCAGCAGCTTTATCAAATAATATCACTAAATCCTGATATAGAAGAATACCTTTCTGCTGAGATGATGCTGGCAAAAATCATTGCTGACATTTCAAAAATCATTGCTGACAGTATTGAGTTTAAAGAGGAGCTATGGGGATTTGCAGATAAATAAGTAATAACAAAAGTGAGGGGATTTGTTCGAAGATGGCAGATAGAATAATTTATGATTACAAAAGGGAAAAGACGAAAAGGATTTTAAAAAGAGCAGGGTTTGTTTTGGCGCTGCTGATTTTGGCTGCAATTGTGTTTTCAATCGCATTTGATTTGTTTTTGGAACTAATCCAGATAAGAGAGATTGGTAAGAATTTTATCAGTGTGTTCTGGAAAAATTTCTATGTGAAACTTTCTGTGCAAATAGTTTCTTTTGTTATATTGTTTTTTGTGTTCTTTACTAACAATGCAATTGTGAAAAAGAATGTAGAAAGAATTGTAGGGAAAATTGGTTTTTTGAAGAAGAATATTCTCAACATTATTCTTTCTATTTTCTTGGCACTTGTGACAAGTAAATATTTGGAAAACAATCTCTATATAAAGTTTTTGACATTGACACATTCAAAACCTTTTAATATCAAAGATCCAATCTTTAAGAAAGACATAGGTTACTTTGTATTTGAAAGACCTTTTTTTCTGACTGTGGTAAATTTCCTCTTTTTCTTGATGATATTTGTATGTATATACACAGTGGTGTTATATTTGCTTCTTTACACAGCTTCATTTGTTAGCAGAGCAAGTTCGTGGGATATTCTATCTGACAAAAAAGTCAGGTCTCATATATTTTTCAATCTTATACTCATATTTGCTGTAAAAATATTCACTTTAAAGTATGAAATGGAAGGTCTTTTATACTCTTTCTTTGGAGAGGTTGTCGGTGTTGGGTATACAGACTATTATATTAGAATGAACTACTTTAAGCTTTCCTATATAGTCTTGGCTGCAGTTATTGTACTGAGTATTTCCTTTTTTGCAAAAGGAAAGTACACAAACATCGGAAAAGTTATGCTTTCTTATGTTGGATGGGCAGTTTTAGGGACCATAATTTCAGCAGGTTTTCAGTACTTTGTGGTATCACCAAACGAACAGGTATATGAAAGGCCATTTTTAGAGAAGAATATAAAGTTTACACGTCTTGCTTACAATTTAGAAAACATCGAAGAGAAATATTTTCCTGTAGACACATCAAATAATATAACAGCAAAAGATTTACAACAAAATAAAGCAACAGTTGAAAATATAAGGATAACAGATTTTCCAACTACCTTGGATATACAAAACCAGATTCAGCGGTTTAAACAATATTATATCTTTAATGACGCAGACATTGCAAAATACACCATAAACGGCAGGGTAAAATCTGTATTTATTTCTGCAAGAGAGATTAATTACGAGGGCATTCCTACAAAGACATATATAAACCAGAAATTTCAGTATACCCATGGTTACGGCGTTGTTATGAGTCTTATGACAGAGGTCACCCCAGAGGGTCAACCAAAGTTCATTATAAAGGATATTCCAGTAAAAAGCTTGGATGGTGCACCAAAGGTTACCCAGCCGCGCATATACTATGGAGAAAAGACAGACCCATATGTAATAGTCAATACAAAGGTTGATGAGATTGATTACCCGGAAGGTGATTCAAACAAGCTCTACAGATACACAGGTCAGGGAGGAATAAAACTCTCACTGATAAACAGGCTGATATTTTCATATGTATACAAAGATTTTAGGCTTCTTGTTTCCTCTGCGATAAATTCTAACAGCAAGATTCTTATAAACAGAAACATTGTTCAAAGAGCCAAAAAGGTTGCTCCGTTTTTGGAGTTTGACCCAGACCCATATATCCTGATTGATGGGAAAGGCCGTTTAGTGTGGGTTTTGGATGCATATACAAAGACAGGCTATTTCCCATATTCAGAACCAACCGAAGAGGGTTTTAATTATATCCGAAACTCTGTAAAGGTTTTGATTGATGCGTACAATGGTACATTGAAGTTCTACATTATTGACAAGAGCGACCCGATTGTAAATGTCTACAGGAGCATATATCCTCAGCTTTTTGAAAAAGAAGATATTCCAAAGGATATCGCTGAGCATATACGATATCCAGAGTATATCTTCAAGGTTCAGGCAAGTGTGTTGAAAAGATATCACATGACGAACCCTAATGTATTCTACAACAAGGAAGATTTGTGGGATTTTGGAAAACATAAAACGCCTGATGGGGCTATCGACTACATTCCACCGTATTACAGTGTTATGAAACTTCCAGATTCGCAAAAAGAAGAGTTGATATTGATGGTGCCATTTACACCTCTGAAATACAATACAATGATTGCATGGCTTGCAGCAGGTAGTAGCCAGGAAAGTTATGGCAAACTTGTACTTTACAAGTTTCCAAAAGGTTCAACTGTATATGGACCACTACAGGTTGAAAATATGATTGACCAGGACCCTCAAATCTCAAAAGATTTGTCTCTTTGGAACCAGGGAGGCTCTAAAGTAATAAGAGGAAACTTATTGGCACTGCCAATAAACCAGAAGATTTTGTACATTGAACCAATCTATATTGCATCTGACAACGCATCAGCTTTGCCAGAGGTAAAAAGGGTAATTGCCGCCTGCAATGGCAAAGTTGTAATGGGAAGCAGCTTAAGTGATGCTCTCACGCAGCTGATTGGACAGCAGCTTACGCAAACTAACCAAGATTTACAAACGACACAGCAGCAACAAGGTATTCAGGAAATTCAAAACTTTTCTGATCAGATCTTAAGGCTAAAAGATATATTTGAAGATGCTAAGAAAGCATTGAAAGAAGGTAATTGGGAAGAATTTGGGAGGAAGTTTAAAGAACTTGATGAAATGATGAAAAATATAAAATAAAAGGAAAGGCTCTTTGTGGTTAATGCTTTTACAAAGAGCCTTTATTTTTTATTACGTTTTTCACAAATAGAAAATATACAGGCAGGCCAAGTAAAGTAATTAAAACAGAAAAAATTGAGTCTGTAGGGTTTGAAAATATGTTGTTTACAAGAATGTAAAAACCACTGAAGATTGCAACAAGTGGGGTTATCGGGTACAAAAATGTGTTATACCCTTCCTTGTTTTTTCCTTCTCTTTTTCGCTTGATAAATATTCCAATAAAAAACAGAACATAGAATATCCACGTTGAAAACATGGCAAGATCTGTAAGCCTGTTAAAGCTTCGTGTGAAAGTATACAAGATTGAGAGAATATAAACAAGTATGCTTGAGTTCAAAGGTGTTGCAAAACGAGGATGAAGCTTTGAAAATACATTGTTTGCAATAAATCGCTGATTTGTTGCCATGGCAAAAGGAATTCTAATGCCTGTCAGGGCAAAGCCATTTAAGGTTCCAACAATAGAGATAATTATACCAAGTGATATTAGAACCTTTCCAATTTGACCGAATAACTTTTCAGAAATAATGTTTATAGCGTTTTCAGATGTTGCAAGCTTTCCAATTCCAATGACATTAATGTAAGCAATATTTACAAGTAGATAAACTACCATGACAAACAACATTCCAGATATTAAAACCAAGACTAAATTTCTCTTGGCATTTTTTATCTCTCCAGCTACATTTGGTACAGAGAGCCAGCCATCGTAAGCCCACAGTGTAGATAAAACTGCAAGTCCAAAATTTTTTGTAAAATGTTCATAGGACATAAAATTCGCAACTTCAATAGGTCTTGTAAGACCGAAAAATATAATTAAAAAAATTGGTATTAGTTTAAAACCGTAGCTAAAAGTTGAAAAGCCCCACTATATTTGTTGCCAATAACATTAATTGTAACTATAACCGTCAAAATGCAGATGGCTAAAATATCATGTATTATTTGATTTAAATTTAACATAATTGATACTTGGTCTGCAAACAGAACTGATAATGCAGAGAGTATGGCGGGCGTATAAATTAGAGTATTCATCCACCCGAACAAAAAAGAAATTTCATCACCATAAATCTTTTCAAGATAGACATAAAGCCCACCTGTGTGAGGATATCTTGCTGAAAACTCAGCAGCAACAAGTGCACCGCAAAGTGACATCACCCCGCCTAAAAGCCATGCTAAAAAAATAAAAACAAAACTTCCAGAGTACTTTGCAACAGGTGTTGCTTTGAAAAATACCCCTGAACCGATTACCATTCCCACAACTAAAGATAGTGCCATCCATATGTTTAAATTTTTCTTAAGAAGAATATTTGTTTCCATCTTGCGCCCCCTTTTTGGAGAATATGTTCCGATAACTGTAGAAGCTTTGTTGCATTTAGCTAAAAATATAGCACATGAAAAACCTTTGCGCAAGAAAAATATTGTCGGGTAAAACTTTTTTTGTAGTGGTTTATTTTGAAATGATTTTTGTGTATTTTTAATAATCTCACAACAATTTGCAGATTAAATTAACAATTTAATTAGTTTAAATTTTAAATAAATTATAGTGACAAAATATCTGAGTTGTATTATAATAATTAATAAAAGGCATCAAAATCAAATATAAAAACACATAAATACAAAACTATTTAACTTTAGCTTTAAAAATCAAGCATAATTAAACATAAAATCAAAATTGCACAAATATCGGTTATAGAAAGGGGAAAAAATTATGAAATTTGAACTACTACACCCAGCCGACCAGATAGTAATGATAATGGAAAGAATATACGGCTATGGTATGACAACAACATCTGGTGGCAATATATCAATTAAAGATGACAATGGCGATATCTGGATTACACCCTCTGGTATAGATAAAGGAAGTTTAAAAAGTAACGATATAGTTCAGGTAAAAGAAAATGGAGAGATTATTGGGAAACACAAGCCTTCTGTCGAACTTCCGTTTCATGAGATGATATACCGTGCGAGGCCTGATATAAAAGCAATAATTCACGCGCACCCGCCAGCAATTATGGCATTTTCGCTGGCACGCAAAATTCCAAATACCAAGCTTATTCCAAATGTCCATCTAATATGTGGCGAGGTTGAGCTTGTTGAGTATGCTTTACCTGGAAGTACTGTTCTTGGTCAGAAGATAGCTGATACATTCAAGAAAGGAATATCAACAGCTGTTTTGGCAAACCATGGGATTGTTGTAGGTGCAGAAAACCTTTTCAAGGCGTTTATGGCGTTTGAAACGCTTGATTTTTGTGCTCAGCTTGAGATAAGGGCAAGGCTTATTGGTGAGCCTAGACAACTCAGGCCAAAAGATATTGAGATTTCAAAAGCAAAACAAGATATTCAAATGGATGAGTTTATTCCAAAAACATATTCAAGTTTTGAAAGATTGTCAAGAAAAAAGATGTGTGAACTTATCCACAGGGCATATGACCAGAGGCTTTTTACAAGTACCCAAGGAACATTTTCACAAAGGCTTAGTGACAATTCTTTTATAATAACACCATACATGGTTGATAGGAAGTATATTCAGCCAGAAGATATTGTAAGAGTAGAAAATGGGTATAAGGAGGCTGGGAAAAAACCAAGCAGGTCGGTTCTGTTGCATAAGTTTATTTATGAAAAGCATCCAGAGGTCAACGCGATAATCATTGCTCATCCGCCAAACATAATGGCATTTGCAGTTACAGACAATGATTTTGATTCAAAAACAATACCTGAAACTTATATTTATCTCAGAAAGGTTAAAAAAATTCCATTTGGTTCATCGTTTATGCAGCCTAAAATGACTGCAGACGTATTTTCCAAAGAAACTCCAGCTGTGATTGTTGAAAATGACTGTGTAATTGTTGTAGGCAAAGACCTTTTAGATGCATTTGACAAACTTGAGGTGTTAGAGTTTACTGCAAAGGCAATAATAGATGCAAAAAAATTAGGTGATGTTGTACTAATAAGCCAAGAAGAGATTAAAGAGATAGAAAGTGCATTTAAACTATGAAAAAATACTTTGAAAGGGATGATGAGATGGAAAAAAGTAAAAGTTTGCAAGAGCTTGTATGGCTGTGCCAGAAGATTGGCAGGAAAATTGACTATGTTCAGGGTGGCGGGGGAAACATTTCTGTAAAGCTTGATTCTCAGTATATGGCAATAAAAGCCTCTGGTTTTAGGCTTGACCAAGTGACAGAAGAAGATGGCTACGTTGTTGTAGATTATCAAAGAATAAAAAGCTTTTATGAGAGTGTAAATATTTCGGTGGTCAAAGATTATGAAAAAGAAAGTTTAGAAATTGCCCAAAAAAGTGTTTTGAGTTTTTCAGGTAGGATTTTAAGACCCTCAGTGGAGGTAGGATTTCATTCAATTCTTGACAGATATGTAATTCACTCTCATTCTGTATATGCAAATATCCTAACTTGCTCACGTGAAGGCAGACAGTTGTGCTATAAAATATTTGAAAATAGAAATTTTAGCCTTATCTGGGTACCTTATATCAATCCTGGTTTTTCGTTAACCCTTGAAATTTCAAACCAGCTTAGAAGTCTGCCAGCTATAGATAAAAGACCAAAAGTAATCTTCATGGAAAATCATGGGCTTGTTGTGTCTTCAGATAATTTGAAAGAAGCATATGAAGTACACGAAATGGTTAACCTTTTGATAAAAAGATGGTTCAAAATAAGAGGACGATATCCTTCATGTGTATTAAAACAAGTTGGTGATAAAAGATATCAGAGCAAAACAAGGTTTATTTTGGATTTTATAAAGTCAGAAGGGTTTGAAGTTGATCTATTTGAGAAGTATCCTCTTTATCCTGACCAGCTTGTTTATATAAATTCAAGTATGTATACAGAGAATCCAAAGATAGAAATAGATTTACCACGAGGAACAGTTATCTACAACTCAACCTATTCAGAGGCGGTTGCAATCGACGAAACTTTACTTGCTTATCTTTATCTGATAACTAAAATAAATAAGTTTGGTCTTACTATAAAAAGTATGTCACGTAATGAAATGGAGTATATCAAAAACTGGGAAAGTGAAAAATATAGAAAAGAAATATTAAAAGAATTTGCAAAATAATAAGGCAACAAGTAGGCACAACTGCTTGTTGCCTTTTAATATTGGGGGAAAGTGTCATTTTTTAGTTTGGTTTTGCCACATTTTCAATCCAATATTTTTAAAATACTCAATTCTATCTTTCAAACTTGGAAATTTCTCTCGTATTTTGTCTGAAAAAAATCCAAACTCTTTATCCTCTGTTGCCATTATCTCATGTCCAATCAAAGCCCATGTAGTGTCTATCAAATGTTTAAACTCATCCTGTTTTAATGCTTCACATATAAACCTTTGGCGGGGTGAGTTTATGTCTTCTCCGCTTATCTGGAGAAAGTCATATTTTTCACATAAGTTTTTAACTCTTTTGAGCTGAGAAAGAGTATTTCTTGAGGGCATGTATGTTACTGCTTTTATGCCAAGCTCATTTAAAACCTCAAACAGAAGTTCAAGATAATCATCTTCAAATTTTTCTCTTCTTTTATCGCCTGTGACAGATTCAACAACATCACCAAGGTAGGCATATGCAATTATTGCACCTATCTTATGTGAAAACTCTACAACCTCTTTTATGTCAGGGCACTCATCTGTGGCATTTATGTAGAACTTTGGAGTAAAATCGCTCTTAAGAAGACCTAAAAGATCATACTCATAAAAAGGATTTTGCTCATCATTGAGAAAGCTTTCTACTTTTGGGTTAATATCAATTTCGAGCTCATTTTTAAGAAATCTTATCAGCTTCTCTCCTTTTCCAAGTATTTCAACAAGTTTTTTTGCCAGAGCAAAAAGTATGTGCCTTTCTGTGACAGTGCCCCCTTCTTTATATTTTGAAATACCCACAACATCCTTTTCAAAATCCAAAGCAATTTCGTACTTTGAAAGAAGGCTATTAATGTTTTCTACCATCAGCCTATTTCTTCTCATTCTCCTCTCCACGTACGGCTTAAAAAAATTCATTACAGTTTCAATTTGGTTATGTGGAATTCCATGAATTGCAACATAAGCAATTGAATGCTGGTCAGGATTATTTATCTTTTTGCCAGAAAGCAAAGTTTTTGAAAAATCAGCTCTGCATTCAACACCAATTGTTGTTGCAATACCTGCTAATTTACCAGCAACAATAAATTCATTGCTACCTGCTATAGTATCATGGTCCATTATGCCTGCTGTCGGAAGACCGCTTTTTGCGGCCATATAGATTGCCTTTGAAGGAGAGTATGGTGAAAATGAGTAAAATGTATGTATGTGATTGTTTATGACGCTACTTTTTGGTGGCAGGGCAATCTTGCCTTGCCTGACAAGCTTAAAGAAGTTTGAAAGAGCTTCAAGTCTTCTTTCCTTATCTTCATGATTTAGCTCTTTTTCAAGATCAAACTCAACTTGTGCCATGTTTCAAATCTTTCTCCTTTTTCAAGATTTATCTCATTTCCTGACCACCTGTTACATTTATAGCCTGCCCTGTCATGTAGCTTGCCTCATCAGATGCTAAAAATACTAACACGTTTGCAACATCGTCATATGTGCATGCACGCCTTAAAGGTACCTGGCTCAAATACTTTTCTCTTATCTGTTCTGGTGTAAGTCCCTGATTTTTGGAGTACTGCTCATAAAGGCTGTTTACCCACAAAGGTGAGTCAAGCAAATTTCCCGGGCATATAGCATTTACTCTAATCCCGTACTCTGCAAGCTCAAGTGCCAAGCTCTGGGTAAGACCAATACCACCAAACTTTGATGCAGAGTATGCGGAGTTTTTGTATGATCCTTTCTTTCCAGACTTACTATTTATCTGGATTATATTTCCTTTTCGGCGTGGAATCATCACTCTTGCTGCGGCTCTTGCACACAAGAAATATCCAATGAGGTTTACATCGATTACCTTTTTCCACTCAGCAAGTGAAAATTCTGTGATAGGTTTTGCAATAAGTATTCCGGCATTTGCGACCATCAAATCAAGCTGGCCAAAAGTTTCAATTGTCTTGTCAACCATTGCTTCGACATCTTGTTCGTTTGTAACATCACACTTTACAGCAATGGCACAAGACAACTCACTTGCAACTTTTTGAGCACCTTCGATGTTTATATCTGCAACAACAACCTTGCATCCTTCTTTGTCAAGTCTTCTTGCTAAAGCCTCGCCAAGCCCCTGGGCAGCCCCTGTAACAATCGCAACCTGTCCTTCTAATCGTTTGCAGTACATATTATAATACCCCCTTTGATATTGTTTTAACATGTTGTCTTTTTGCTTTGTCTACAATTAATTATACAATATATGTTGTGTTTATGTCTATATCAATTTGATTTATTTTTGACTTTATTGATTTTTTGGCTAAGATATATTATCATTATCTTATAACAACCCTAATGTTATAGATAAGATTTTGATTTATAAAGGAGGATATAAAAATGAAGACAAAAGCTGTGAGATTATATGGCAAAAACGATTTGAGACTTGAAGAATTTGAACTTCCACCAATAAGAGAAGATGAAATCCTGGCAAAAGTAATTTCTGATAGTCTTTGTATGTCTTCTTATAAGGCAGCAATTCAAGGAAGTGACCACAAAAGAGTACCAAAAGACATAGATAAAAACCCTGTTATAATAGGTCATGAATTTTGTGGGCAGATAGTAGAGGTAGGTAAAAAGTGGCAGGATAAATTCAAGCCAGGTGACAAATTCACGGTTCAGCCTGCGCTGAATCTCAAAGACAATCCATATGCAGCGCCAGGCTATTCGTTTCAGTACATTGGTGGTGATGCAACATACATCATTATTCCCAATGAGGTGATGGAACAAAACTGTCTTTTAAAATATGAGGGTGATGCTTTTTTTTACGGCTCACTCGCAGAGCCAATGTCGTGCATTATTGGTGCATTTCATGCAAGCTATCACACACAGCAAGGCAAGTATATACACATAATGGGTACATTGGAAAATGGTTTTATGGCAATCTTAGCAGGTGCTGGTCCAATGGGCCTTGGTGCTATTGACTATGCTGTGCACGGCCCTAAACCACCAAAGCTGCTTGTTGTGACAGATATAAACCAGGAAAGGTTAGATAGAGCAGCCTCAATATATACTCAAGAAGATGCTAAAAAGCATGGTGTTGACCTTTATTATGTCAATACTGCCAATATAGATGATGTTGAGAATTATCTTCTTTCATTTACTGATGGCAGAGGCTTTGACGATGTTTTTGTCTTTGCTCCAGTCAGAGAACTTGTTGAACTTGCAGATAAAATTCTTGCAAGAGATGGGTGCCTAAACTTTTTTGCAGGACCGAGCGACCCCAATTTTTCAGCACTTTTGAACTTTTACAATGTCCATTACAACTCAACGCACGTTGTTGGAACAAGTGGTGGCAATACCGATGACATGATTGAAGCGCTTGATTTGATGGCAAAAGGTATCGTCAACCCCGCTGCAATGATTACTCATATTGGAGGGCTCAATTGTGTAGCGCAAACAACTCTAAATCTTCCCAAAATCCCTGGCGGAAAAAAGCTTATATACACAAACATAGAGCTTGAACTTGTGGCAATAGAAGATTTCAAAGAAAAAGGCAAAGAAAATCCTCTTTTTGCAGAGCTTGCAAAGATTGTTGAAAGAAATAATGGTCTTTGGTGCAAAGAGGCAGAAGATTTTCTTTTAGAGAATGCTAAAAAGATTTGACAGTTAAAATTGTATATTGGCAATGATGAAAGGAAGATATGCAAAGTGTGTATAAATGTTTGTTATTTAGAAAAGGTAGACTATCAGGAATCTCTTTCAATTCAAGAGAGCATTTGGTCTTTGAGGGTTGAAAAGAAGATTGGTGACACACTGCTGTTGCTTGAACATCCACCTGTTATCACAATAGGAAGACGTGGCAGTAGGAATAACATACTTGTGTCAGAGGAATTTTTAGAGAAAATGGATGTCGAGGTGTTTGAGGTAAGCCGTGGTGGGGATGTGACATACCACGGTCCTGGTCAGCTTGTAGGATACCCAATTTTTGATTTGGCTTTGACAGATAGAGATATAAAAAAGTTTGTGTATCTTTTAGAAGAGGTTTTTATAAGGCTTTTAAAAGACCAATATGATGTTGAAGCGCACAGGGATGAAGATAAATACACGGGTGTTTGGGTTGGCAATGACAAGATAGTTGCTATAGGTATAGCAGTTAAAAAGTGGGTGACCATGCACGGGTTTGCTTTCAATGTAAATACAGATCTTGAACACTTTTCATGGATTGTTCCGTGCGGACTGAAAGATAGAGGTGTTACATCCTTAGAAAGACTGATTGGAAGCACAATTCGGTTTGAAGATGTGGTTGATAAGGTTCAGACTTATTTTGGAAAGGTTTTCGGCAGGAGTTTAAATATCTTGGACAAAGAAGAGCTTTTCAATTTGCTAAAAATTCAAACACAAGAAGGTATGGAAAGATGAGCTATCTAAAAAAGCCTGATTGGCTTAAGATAAGAGTAAAGGCAGATCAAAAAATAGATGATGTCATAGAAATTTTAAAAATGTTTTCTCTTCACACGGTGTGTGAAGAAGCTCAGTGTCCAAACATTTATGAGTGCTTTTCAAAAAAAACTGCTACTTTTTTGATTATGGGAGATGTATGCACAAGAAACTGCACATTTTGTGATGTCAAGAAAGGGAAACCTGTGAAGTTAAATAGTGATGAGCCTAAGATGGTTGCAAATGCTGTAGGTGCATTGGGACTAAAGTATGTTGTTATAACCTCTGTTACAAGGGATGATTTGCCAGATGGAGGAGCTTTTCACTTTGCAGAGTGCATAAGAAGCATAAAAGGAAAAAGCCCACACACAAAGATTGAGGTTCTAATTCCTGACTTTAAAGGTAGTTTTGAATCAGTTTCAAAGGTTGTAGAAGCTTCACCTGATGTTGTTGCACACAACATAGAGACCATCGAAAGGTTATATCCCTGCGTAAGACCTTTGGCAAGTTATAAAAGGTCGCTTGATGTCTTGAGGATGGTAAAAGAGATTGATAAGAATATATTTACAAAATCGGGTATCATGGTTGGACTTGGTGAGACAAAAGATGAAGTTAAAAAGGCGCTTGAAGACTTAAGGAAAGCAGAGTGTGATTTTGTAACAATAGGACAATACCTATCCCCTTCCAAGAATCACCATCCTGTTGTTGAGTTTGTTCATCCAGATGTCTTTGAAGAGTACAAAGAATTTGCAATTTCAATTGGATTTAAGTTTGTTATGTCAGGTCCTCTTGTGAGAAGTTCATATATGGCAGAGAATGCAAAAGATATAATTGAAAATATACGCAAAATATAAAATTAAAAATACAATAATCAAAATAACATTGACAAAAAACAAACAAAATGATATTATTGAATTGAAAATGAACAAAATTAACAAAGTATCTGAAAAAATATATCAAGTATTGAGAAATAAATAAACAGCTCAAATGGAGGTTTTTTTGAGATGGCAACACCTGTAATAATGCCCAAGCAAGGGCAGACTGTTGAAAGCTGTATAATTACAAAGTGGCACAAGAAAAAAGGTGATAAGGTTGAGGTTGGCGACCTTTTATTTTCTTATGAGACCGACAAGGCAAGCTTTGATGAGGAGGCAAAGGTAAGTGGTGTGCTTCTTGACATCTTCTTTGAAGAGGGTGAAGAGGTTCCTGTCTTGACAAATGTGTGTGTGATTGGTGAACCTGGTGAGGATGTACTTAAGTTCAATCCAAAGACCTTCTTGGAAGATCAAAAAGATCACATCTCACATTTGCAGACAGCTGAGCAAGACGTCCCGATGGAAACTCAAACAGAAATTTCAAAGCACTATTCTCCAATTGAAGGGAAAATAAAAATTTCGCCCAGGGCAAAGAACTTAGCTGAAAAGTTAAATGTTGATTTTAGGTTTGCAAAACCTTCAGGACCGGACGGAAGAATAATTGAAAGAGACATTTTAAAACTTTTTGAGTCAGGGCCTGTGTTCACAAGTGCGGCAAAGCAGGAAGCAAAAGAAATTGAAGATGTTGAAGTTTTAGATCCAACTGGCATTGGTGGTAGAATTACAACTTTTGACATTGAAAGGGCAAAGCAGGAAAGCTATGTCTCAAAAACTTCTGAGTCTTCTGGGCAGAATGTAGAATATGAAGATGTGCCGCTATCTAACATCAGAAAGGCTATCGCAAAGGCTATGTATCTATCACTTACCACAACAGCTCAGCTGACATTACATACATCATTTGATGCAAGTAAAGTCCTTGAGTTTAGAAAGAAAGTAAAAGAAAACAGAGAAAAACTGGGACTTGAGGATATCACAATAAACGATGTAATCCTTTTTGCTGTCTCAAGGGTTTTACCAAAACATAAGTTGCTCAATAGCCATTTTTTGGATGATAAAATGAGATATTTCAAGAATGTTCATCTTGGGTTTGCAGTTGACACAGAGCGTGGTCTTATGGTACCAACAATATTCAATTGTAACCAAAAGAGTTTGAGTCAAATCTCAAAAGAAGCAAAGGAGCTAATTGGCCTTTGCAAAAAAGGAACAATCTCACCAGACCTTTTGAAAGGAGCAACATTCACTGTCACTAACTTAGGAAGCTTTGGCATAGAAAGTTTTACGCCTGTCCTAAATCCTCCTCAGACAGGGATTTTGGGTGTAAATACAATTGTCCAAAGGCCTAAGGAAGAAGATGGACATATAAAGTTCTATCCTGCAATGGGGCTATCACTAACATTTGACCACAGGGCATTAGATGGAGCCGATGCAGCAAGGTTTTTGAAGGATTTAAAGGAGCTTTTAGAAAACTTTGATTTGCTTTTGGCACTCTGATTCTGAAGAAAGGGTGAAAACTTAGATGAAATACGACCTTATAATCATAGGTGGTGGACCTGCGGGGTATCTGGCAGCGGAAAGGGCTTCAAAAGGAGGACTTAAAACGCTCTTGATAGAAGAAAGGTATTTGGGCGGTGTTTGTCTCAATGAAGGCTGTATTCCTACAAAGACTTTACTGTACAGTGCAAAGATTTTAGAAGGGGCAAAGCATGGTTTTAAATATGGTGTTGAAGTAAAAAATATCACGTTAAACCATAAAAAGGTGCTTGAAAGAAAAGACAAAGTAATAAAAACTCTTGTGACAGGAATAAAAAGTAAGCTCAGAAAAAGCGGTGCTGAAATACTCAGCGGCCATGGAGAGATTTTGGGAAGAAACAGCAAAGGATATATTGTAGCGGTGGGCGATAAAGAATTTGCTACAGATAGGCTTTTGATTGCCACCGGTTCTTCGCCTTTCATTCCACCAATTGAGGGCGTGAAAGAGGGGCTTGAAAAAGGTTTTGTGCTGACCAACAGAGAAATTCTTGAGATTGAAAGTGTTCCAGCATCGATGGTTGTGATTGGTGGGGGAATTGTTGGGCTTGAGATGGCGTCATATTTCAATTCGGCAGGTTCAAAAGTGACTGTGATTGAAATGCTTGACCACATTGGCGGCGGCATGGACAGGGAAATTTCGAATATACTGCTTGAAGCATACAAGAAAAAGGGAGTTGAGTTTGAACTTTCAGCAAGAGTTACTAAAATTGATGACCGAAAAGTGGTGTATGAAAAAGATGGAAAGATCTTCGAAAAAGAGGCAGAGAAAGTTTTGCTGAGCGTCGGAAGAAGACCAAATATAACAGGGTTTGGACTTGAAAACATAGGAGTTGAGGTTGAAAAAGAGTGTATAAAAACAGATGAGAGAATGAAGACAAATGTTCAAGAGGTGTATGCTGCGGGGGATGTAAATGGAAAGCTCATGCTTGCTCACACAGCGTACAGAGAAGCAGAGGTTGCTGTATGGAATATGCTTGGAAGAAGGATGAAGGTGAACTACAATTCTATTCCTTCTGTTGTATATACAAACCCGGAGGTTGCATGGGTGGGCGAGAGCGAAGAGTCGGCAAAAGAAAAAGCTTTGGAATATGAAGTTGTAAAACTTCCTATGCTTTACAGTGGAAGGTTTGTTGCCGAAAATGAAGAATTTGACGGGCTTTGCAAAATATTGATTGATAGAAAGAAGAGAACAATACTTGGCTGTCACATGATAGGAAACTACAGCTCAGAAATAATTTTCGGTGTTGGTGTGATGATTGAGATGCAACTGAGAGTTGAAGATATAAAAGATATTGTATTTCCACATCCGACGGTTAGCGAAATCGTAAGAGAGGTCATATTTGAGCTATAGAATTTGTGGGGGAGGTTGGTTTAAAGATGCCAAAGTCACAGTTTATTGACCCGAACGAGGTAAGAAAAAGTGGCTGGATAAAATTTTTTGATATTCCTGTAAACCAGTATAACAAAACCTTAGAAGAGGAGAGACAAAACTTTTCGGATGACCAGCTGATTAGAATTTACAGAGACATGCTTATAATCCGCGAATTTGAAACAATGCTCTCTTTAATAAAAACGACTGGGAAGTACAATGGAATAAAGTATGACTACCCGGGACCGGCACACCTGTCGATTGGTCAGGAAGCAGCAGCGGTGGGCCAGGCTTTTGTGCTTGATAAAGATGACTTTATATTTGGTTCACATAGAAGTCATGGAGAGGTTATTGCTAAGGGCCTTTCAACAATTGAAAAGCTCAGTGACAATGAGCTTTTAAAAATTATGGAAAGTTATTTTAATGGAGCAATACTTAGAGTTGTGGAAGAAAACTTAAAAAATATCTCAAGCATTAAAGAACTTGCAGTCAACTTTTTCTTGTATGGCACGCTTGCCGAGATATTTGGAAGAGAAACAGGCTTTCAAAAAGGGCTTGGCGGGTCTATGCATGTGTTCTTCCCACCATTTGGAATTTACCCGAACAATGCAATTGTTGGCGGGTCTGCTGACATTGCAGTAGGAGCAGCTTTGTTTAAGAAAATCAATAAGAAAAATGGCATTGTTGTTGTCAATATTGGCGATGGTTCGATGGCGTGTGGACCTGTATGGGAGGCTATGTGCCTTGCTTCAATGGACCAATACAAAAAATTGTGGGATGATGAATACAGAGGTGGTCTTCCAATAATCTTCAATTTTATGGACAATCAATATGCTATGGGCGGGCAGACACGCGGCGAGACAATGGGATATGACATGCTTGCAAGAGTCGGAGCAGGCGTTAACCCTGAGCAGATGCATGCTGAGCGTGTTGATGGCTACAATCCACTGGCTGTAATTGATGCAATGAAGAGAAAGAAATACCTGCTGCAACAAAAACAAGGCCCGGTACTTTTGGACATTGTCACATACAGGCTCACAGGTCATTCTCCATCTGATTCATCTTCTTACAGGACAAAAGAGGAGATTGAGGCATGGGCAGCTCAAGACCCAGTTGTAACTTATAAGGATGAGTTAATCAAAGCAGGTGTTATGACAGAAGAAAAGATAGAGGAGATTCAAAGCTATGTGAAAGATCTTATAACAAAGATATGTGCTCTTGCTGTTGATGAAAATGTTTCGCCAAGAATAAATCTTGTGAAAGACCCTGATGGTATAGCAAGATATATGTTCTCAAACCAGAAGATTGAGAAGATGGAAGACAGAACTCCTGAGGTTTTGATTCCAAAAGAAGAAAATCCGCGTGTAAAACAGATAAAAAACAAAATAAGAGTAGGAATTGTTGACGGGAAACCTGTTCCAAAGGCAAAGGTGTTCAATCTCAGAGATGCAATATTTGAAGCGCTGCTTGACAAGTTCTACACAGATCCAACACTTATCTCATACGGAGAAGACTTGCGCGACTGGGGCGGAGCTTTTGCGGTCTACAGAGGACTTACTGAGTCGCTCCCATACCACAGACTGTTTAACACCTGTATCTCAGAAGGTGCAATAGTTGGGTCTGCAGTTGGATATGGGATGTGTGGTGGTAGGGTTGTTGTGGAGATAATGTACTGTGATTTTATCGGAAGAGCAGGGGATGAGATATTCAATCAGCTTGCAAAATGGCAGGCAATGAGCGCAGGGACATTGAAAATGCCTGTTGTTGTGAGGGTTTCTGTTGGTTCAAAATATGGTGCACAGCACTCACAGGACTGGTCTTCTATTGTCTCTCACATTCCTGGACTTAAAGTTGTATTCCCAGCAACACCTTACGATGCAAAAGGTCTTATGAACAGCGCACTGTCTTCCACAGACCCAGTGATTTTTTTTGAAAGCCAAAGACTGTATGACATTGGAGAGCTTTTCCACAAAGAAGGCGTACCGGAAGGATATTATGAGGTTCCAATTGGCGAACCTGATATCAAAAAAGAAGGTAAGGACATTACAATCCTGACAGTTGGAGCAACACTGTACAGAGCACTTGATGCAGCCAAAATCTTGGAAGAAAAGTATGGTGTTAGTGCTGAAATCATTGATGCGCGGTCGCTCGTACCTTTTAACTATGAGAAGGTGATTGAATCTGTCAAAAAAACAGGGAAAATTGTGCTGGCTTCTGACGCATGTGCAAGGGGCTCAATTTTGAAAGACATGGCAGCAACAATTGCCGACCTCGCATTTGACTATCTTGACGCGCCACCTGTTGTAGTTGGTTCTAAAAACTGGATTGTACCTGCATACGAATTTGAAAACTATTTCTTCCCGCAGGCTGACTGGATCATTGATGCAATCCATGAGAGGATTATGCCGCTCAAAGGTCATGTGCCAAAGAACAACTTCACAACAAATGAGATTTTAAGGACAAATAGACTTGGTATATAATACTTTTAAATCCAAGATGAGTTTTCGGGATGTGGTGTTGTGAATGATTTTAGAAGGCAAAAAATCCTTGATATATTAGAACAAAAAGGGGAAATCCAGCTTCAAAAACTCAAAGAGTTTTTTCCGGACGTATCAACCATGACGCTGCGACGTGATTTGATTGCGCTTGAAAAGGAAGGACACCTCATTCGGACGCATGGTGGTGCTATCAGCACAAAGAAGCTGTGGCAGCTGACTGGCCAGGAAGACGAATATTCAAAGCGTGCTCAGGAAAATATTGAAGCAAAAATGAAGATTGCAAATATTGCAAAGGGACTTGTTGAAAAAAACAGGTCAATATATTTTGACGCAGGTTCTACCATCATGTGGCTTGCCAAAATACTCGATAGTGACAATTTCACAATCATCACAAGCGGGCTTAATATTGCACTCGAACTTGTGAAAAAGAAAAGTGTCTTTGTTGTGATGCTTGGCGGGATTGTCAATAGCAACACCTTATCAGTGTCTGGTCCAAATGCCATATTTTCTCTTGATAGAATGAACATTGACATTGCTTTTATGAGCGCATCAGGTTTTTGTCTTGAAACAGGATTTAGTGTTTCAAATGCATATGAAGGTGATCTCAAAAGAAGGATAATCGACCGGAGTCAGAAAGTGGTTATGCTTATGGACACTTCAAAAGTGGGCAAAAACATGCCGTTTTCGTACGCAAGGCTTGAGGAGATTGACATATGGGTTTGCGAAAAAGCACTTCCAGAAGACATAGAAAAGGCTGCCCGTGAAAGTGGAGTTGAGATTTTATATTGAGGGAAAAGGGAGGGAAGGTTTTTATGAGCTTAGATTACGAAAAAATTCTTGCTGATTATGAAAGAGCAAAAGAGGTATACAAAACTTTTGGTATTGACACAGATGAAGTTCTAAAGAAGATGAAAGGGATTAGTATTTCACTTCACTGCTGGCAGGGCGATGATGTGACAGGGTTTGAAGAAGCAACGAAAGGCATGGGCGGTGGCGGAATTTTAGCAACAGGAAACTATTTTGGCAGGGCGAGAAACGGCGATGAACTCAGGTCTGATTTAGAGTTTGCTATGAGCCTCATTCCTGGCAAGCACAAGGTAAATCTTCACGCAATATATGCTGAGACAGATGGGAAAAAGGTTGACAGGGATGAGCTTTCAATTGACCACTTTGAAAAGTGGCTCAAGTGGGCAAAAGAAAAGGATATAGGGCTTGATTTTAATCCCACATTTTTTGCCCATCCAAAGGCACAGTCAGGATACACGCTCTCAAGCACAGATAAAGGTGTCAGAAAGTTTTGGATAAAGCATGGCGTAAAATCAAGAGAAATTGCATCCCAAATAGGGAAAGAACTAAAAAAGACTTGTATAAACAACATTTGGATTCCTGATGGGTCGAAAGACTTTACAGCAAAGAGGTATGAGTACAGGAAGATTTTGAAAGAGTCTTTAGATGAAATATTTGCTGCGTCGGTTGACAAAACCTATCTTGTTGATTCTGTTGAGAGCAAGCTTTTCGGAATTGGGTCTGAGGCATTTGTTGTTGGTTCTCATGAGTTTTACATGGGCTATGTTTTTACAAGCAAGCATGATATAGCAATTTGTTTTGACCTTGGACATTTCCATCCAACAGAAAGTGTGGCTGACAAGATTTCATCAGTTATAACATTTTCAAAGAAGGTGCTTTTGCATTTGAGCCGTGGTATGAGATGGGACAGTGACCATGTTGTTGTGCTGAACGATGAGGTATTGTCTGTTTCGCAGGAAGTAAAAAGGGCAGATGCTTTTGACAGGGTGTTTTTTGCATTGGACTTTTTTGATGCAAGCATAAACAGGATTACTGCTTGGGTGACAGGCGCAAGATCTGCATTAAAATCAATTCTGTACGCTTTGCTTGAACCAACACATCTTTTAAATGAAGCTGAAAATGAAGGGGATTTTGGGAAACGGCTTGCGCTTTTAGAAGAGTTCAAAACTTTGCCATTTGGTGCTGTGTGGAACAAGTTCTGCTATGAAAGTAACGTCCCTGTTGGAAGCAGCTGGCTTGACAAAGTAAAGGAATACGAGGATAAGGTGTTGAAAAGTAGGATATAAAAAACAAAAAAAGGCTGCAGCTTGCGGTTAGGTTACATAAAACCGGCTGCAGCCCTTTTTATATCCACATTATTTAAACGGATTTTCGTCCTTGTAGAGCATATTTGCTGGTTGATTGAACGATATGTCATCAACACCCAGCATTTTCATTGCGTCAAATAGAACTTTTCCAACATGTTTGAATGCAACTGCTGTGTGATGCGGGAATCTCTTTTGAATCAGAACGTATCTGTAGAATCTTCCCATTTCTTTTATTGCAAACACACCAATTCCACCAAATGATCGTGGGTCAATGTCAATTACCTCACCCTGTGCAATGTACGACCTGAGCTGACAGTCAGCTGTTGACTGAAGCCTGAATATTGTTATTTCACCAGGTTTTATTGCGCCTTCAAGTGTTCCGCGAGTGATATCAGGTTCTTTGTCAGGTTCTAAAAGTCTGTGCATAATGAGCTGGTATCTCATCTCTGCATATTTCATATGGCAAATTGGAGTATTTCCGCAGTGGAATCCCATAAAAAGGTCTGTTAACTTATAATCTTTGAACTTGTCCTTATTTGCCTCGTACATATCTTTTGGCACTGTGTTGTTTATATCAAGGATTGTTGCGGGAAGCTGTGTTGCAAGTGTCACTATATATTCGCTCAGTGCCCCGTATATATCAACTTCACATGCAACTGGAATACCTCTTGATGCAAGCCTTGCGTTTACATAGCATGGAACAAACCCAAACTGTGTCTGAAAAGCTGGCCAGCACTTGTTAGCAAATATTGCAAACTTGCAGCTGCCACGATATTTTTCATACCAGTCCATCAAGGTGAGCTCATATTGAGCAAGCTTTGGCAAAATACCTGGGTGTTTGTTTCCAGTGCCAAGCTCATCTTGCATTTGTTTTACAATCTCAGGTATACGTGGGTCATCTTTGTGGTTGTTGAATGCCTCAAACAGGTCAAGCTCAGAGTTTTCCATTATTTCTATACCAAGGTCATAAAGAGGTTTTATTGGTGCGTTACATGCAAGGAAATCCTGTGGACGTGGTCCAAAACTGAAGATTTTAAGGTTCTTTACTCCTATCACAACCCTTGCAACATCTACAAAATGTGCAATCATGTTTGCAACCTCGCTGCTATCTCCAACAGGATACTCAGGAATGTAAGGATTGAGCTTTCTAAGACCTATGTTGTACGAAGCGTTTAGCATACCACAGTAAGCATCGCCACGACCGTCAAACAGATTTTCTTGTGTCTCTTCAGCTGCTGCGACAAACATGGAAGGTCCGTCGAACTTTTGTGCAAGCATTGTTTCAGGTCCTTCTGGACCAAAGTTTCCAAGATACACAACAAGAGCATTTACACCTGCTGCTTTAAGTTCGTCTAAGGCTTTTAAAACGTCGTTTTCATTTTCTACTGTTGTCTTCGCCTCAAAGATGTCAATGCCAAGACGTTTGCACGCTTCAACTACCGCTTTTCTTCTTTTTTCAGAAAGTGTAATTGGAAAACAGTCTCTGCTAACTGCCACAATTCCAAGTTTTACTTCAGGTATGTTTTGAATCATCTTAAATATTCCCTCCAAAATGTTCTTATAAATTCAGAAATGTTTTTATAATTTAATTATATACCTTTCAACTTGTGCATACAATAAAATAATTCCATTATATTCCATTTAAAATCAAAAAATTGTTCACATACAAGTTGGGAAGCAAACTTTTCAAAATCCACTTTTAAAATAAAAACTTTTATGCTACAATATCATAGTTAAAATATAACTTTTTATTAGACCGACAGCAATGAAAAATTTAAAATAAATCTTTTTGAGGGAGGATTAGAATGGAGTTCAAGATTGAAAGAAAAGGTACAAACAAAGCAATAATTGAGGTTGAGGTTGAGGCTGAAAAGTTTGAAGAAGGTCTTCAAAAGTCTTATTTGAAAAACGCAAAATATTTCAAAATTCCAGGTTTTAGACCTGGCAAGGCTCCAAGGTCTTTGATAGAGAGAGCTTATGGCGAAGAGGTATTTTATGATGATGCTATTGACTATGTTTTAAATGAGACATATCCAAAAGTGATTGAAGAGAGCAAACTTGAAGTTGTTTCAAGGCCAGAAGTAAATATTGTTCAGGTCGAGAGAGGAAAGAGCTTAATATACAAAGCTGAAGTGTATATAAAACCTGAGTTTGAGCTTGGACAATATAAGGGAATTGAAATCAAAAAGATTGAATATCCTGTTGCTGAAGAAGAAGTAGAACACGAGCTTGAACACTTGAGAGAGGAAAATGCAAGGTTTGTTCCTGTTGAAAGGGAAGTTATGCAAGGCGATATTGTCACGATCGACTTTGAAGGGTTTGTGGATGGAGAGCCGATTAAAGGTGGTGCTGCTCATGATTATGAGCTTACAATAGGTTCTAACGCATTTATACCGGGGTTTGAAGAGCAGATTATTGGTATGAACAAGGGTGAGGAAAAGGAAATAAAGGTAACATTCCCAGAAGATTATCAAGAACCTTCGCTTGCTGGTAAAAAAGCAACTTTTAAGGTGAAAGTGAAAGATATAAAAGTAAAAGAGCTTCCTGAGCTTGACGACGAGTTTGCAAAAGATGTCAGTGAATTTGAAACGTTAGAAGAATTGAAGGAAAGCATCAGAAACAGAATTAAAGAGAAAAATGACCAACGAGCAAAAGACGAGATGATTGATGCGATTTTAGAAAAAATTGCCCAAAATACTTCAATAGATATTCCTGAACCAATGATTGAAAATCAGATAAATTATTATGTTGAAGATGTTGTAAGAAACCTGCAGTACTTTGGCATGACATACGATAGATACCTGCAAGCTATAGGAAAGACTGACAAGGAATTTAGAAGCCAGTTTAGAGAAAGAGCAAAAAAAGCTGTAAGAAATAACCTTATCCTGGAAAAGATTGCAAGGGTAGAAAATATCCAGGCAACAGATGAAGAGCTTCAAAAAGAGCTTGAAAGACTTGCAAAGATGTATAATTTGGAAGTTGATAAGCTCAAAGAAAGACTTTCTGAAGATGATATTGAATATATAAAAGAGGGTATAATCCTAAATAAGGCTATAGATTTTATTTACGAAAATGCTAAAATTATAAGTGAAGATAATCAAATTGAAAATCAGGAGAATTGAATTAAACCAAGCTTTTGAGTGAGAATTGATATTTTTAGTGTCACTAAATTGTTTATTGGATAAAGGAGGGAAAAATTATGTCTGCACTTGTTCCAATAGTTATAGAGCAGACAAACCGTGGCGAGAGAGCATATGATATATATTCAAGGCTTTTAAAAGATAGAATAGTAATCCTAAGCGGTGAGATTACAGACGATATTGCATCACTTATAGTTGCTCAGCTTCTTTTCTTAGAGGCTGAAGACCCTGACAAAGATATTTACCTTTATATAAACTCACCTGGTGGTTCTGTTACAGCAGGCTTTGCAATCTATGACACAATGCAATATATAAAACCTGATGTTTCAACAATCTGTGTTGGTATGGCAGCGTCAATGGGTGCGTTCCTGCTTGCGGCAGGTGCAAAAGGTAAGAGGTTTGCCCTACCAAACAGCGAGATAATGATACATCAGCCGCTTGGTGGTGTTCGCGGTCAGGCAACAGATATAAAAATTCATGCTGAATGGATTTTGAAGATAAAAAACAGAATAAATAAAATCTTGTCAGAGAGGACCGGTCAACCAATTGAAGTTATTGAACGTGATACAGACCGCGACTTTTTCATGACAGCAGAAGAGGCTTTAAAATACGGTATCATTGACAAGGTGATTGAAAGGCGTCCATAAATTCTTCTTTTAATTTGAGGTGATTCAAAATTGGCTAAATTTGAAGAAAAGAAACAGCTAAGATGTTCATTCTGTGGGAAGTCACAGGATGAAGTAAGACGGCTTGTTGCTGGTCCCGGGGTTTATATCTGTGATGAGTGCATTGAGCTTTGTTCTGAAATAATCTCAGAGGATTTTGAAGAAGAAGAATACAATGAGTTTGACGACAGACTTCCAACTCCAAAGGAAATAAAAGATTTTTTAGACCAATACGTTGTTGGTCAGGACCACGCAAAAAAGATTTTGTCTGTTGCTGTATATAACCACTACAAGAGGATATACTACCACGACACTAAAAAAGACGATGTTGAACTTCAAAAGAGCAATATCTTGATGCTTGGACCAACAGGGTCTGGAAAAACATACCTTGCACAGACTCTTGCAAAAATGTTAAATGTCCCATTTGCAATAGCTGATGCAACAACTTTGACAGAAGCAGGTTATGTTGGTGAAGACGTTGAAAATATCCTGCTCAGGCTCATACAGAATGCTGACTATGATATTGAAAGAGCAGAGCGTGGTATAATTTATATAGATGAGATTGACAAGATTGCAAGAAAGTCTGACAATCCGTCTATCACAAGAGATGTTTCAGGCGAAGGCGTGCAGCAGGCACTGCTCAAAATTTTGGAAGGGACTATTGCTTCTGTACCGCCACAGGGTGGGAGAAAACATCCGCACCAGGAGTTTATACAGATAGACACAACAAACATCCTGTTTATCTGTGGCGGGGCTTTTGAGGGTATTGAAAAGATAATTGAAAAGAGAATTGGTGAAAAGACACTTGGTTTTAACGCAAAGATTGAGAGCAAAAAAGAGAAAAAGATTGGGGATATATTAAGACAAATAATGCCTCAGGACCTCCTAAAGTTTGGAATGATTCCTGAATTTATAGGACGTGTGCCTATAATAGTTACATTAGATGCACTTGACAAGGAAGCTTTGATAAAGATACTAACAGAACCTAAAAATGCTCTTGTAAAACAGTACCAGAAACTTTTTGCGATGGATGGCGTTGAGCTGGAGTTTGAAAAAGATGCATTAGAAGCAATTGCTGACAAGGCTATTGAACGCAACACTGGTGCAAGAGGGCTTAGAGCTATAATGGAAGAGATTATGCTTGATGTAATGTTTGAGATTCCGTCAAATGATAAAATAGAAAAGGTTGTTATTACAAAAGCTGCTGTTTTAAAAGAAGACAAACCTATTGTAATAATAAATGAGAACAAGAAAGTTCAGAAAAGGCCGAGACTAAAACATCGACTTCAGGAAAGAAGAGGAAATGTCTCATAACACAAAATTTGAGATGTAGAACTGACGATATAGGAAGAAGGCTGGATAAACATACCAGCCTTCTTCTTTTTGAATTTTTCGTTTCAAAGAAGGGAATTTTGAGTTTGTAGAGAATTTAGATATTATAATAAGTGGAATATAAATAAGACAAAAAAGAAACTTTTAAAAGGTCCGGTGAGAAGTTTTGTTAAAAATAAGAGAGTATCAGGAGAGTTTAGAAGAAAAGATTCTTTCTCCCTATGCAACACTTTCAAAAAATTCAAAAGGAAGGCAAAAACCAGAACAAAAATGTGATGTAAGGACAGAGTTTCAAAGAGATAGAGATAGGATAATACATTCCAAATCTTTCAGAAGGCTAAAACATAAAACCCAAGTGTTCATATCTCCAGAAGGTGACCATTACAGAACAAGACTTACACACGCTTTAGAGGTTGCCCAGATTGCAAGAACCATTGCAAGAGCACTGAGGCTCAACGAAGATTTGACAGAAGCAATAGCACTTGGTCATGATTTGGGTCACACACCATTTGGTCATGCAGGCGAGGACATCTTAAATAAAATAACTACAATCGGATTTTCACACAATGTCCAGAGTTTGCGGGTTGTAGATTTCTTGGAAGGTGAAGAAGGTCTTAATTTAACATTTGAAGTAAGAGATGGGATTTTGAATCATGTGTGGGGAAGAACGCCTGCCACTTTAGAGGGTAGAGTTGTCCAGTTTGCTGACAGAATTGCTTATATTAACCATGATATTGACGATGCTATGAGAGCGGGCATATTGAAAGAAGATGACCTGCCGAAAGACTGTCTTAAAATACTTGGATATTCTAAGAGAGAGAGAATTAATACATTAATTAGGGATATAATAAAAAATAGTATGGACAAGCCAGAAATCTCCATGAGTGAAGATGTTTTTTATGCTATGCAAACTTTGCGAAGGTTCATGTTTGAAAATGTTTATATTGGTTCCGAGGCAAAGAAGGATGAAAGTAAAGCTAAGTATATTATACAAGCTCTGTATGAGTATTTTATGTCGAACTGTGATGCTTTACCAGACGATGTGAAAAGGAATATCGACAGGTTTGGCAAGGAACAAGCAATAGTTGACTATATAGCTGGAATGACAGATAGATATGCTATGCGAAAGTTTTATGAATTATTCTTACCATCACCATGGAACAAACTTTGATTTTTATTAAAAATGCTAAAAGGTATTTTAAAAAATTTGTCGAAATAAAATTAAATTGTCTTAAAAAATGCGAAGGTGAACATAATGTGTTGGAAAGAGTTGTAGAACAGGTTTTAAGCAAAATTGACATTGTTGATGTTGTCTCAATGTATGTGCCACTTAAAAAAGTGGGAGTGAACTTCAGAGCGCTTTGTCCTTTTCATCAAGAAAGGACGCCCTCTTTTTATGTCTCGCCGGCAAAACAGATATTTCACTGTTTCGGATGTGGAGTTGGAGGTAATGCTATTCATTTTGTAATGCGGATGGAAAATTTAACATTTACAGAAGCACTTAAGGTTTTAGCGGAGAAGGCTAAGATTGATGTAGATTTTACTCAGGCTCAGTCGTCAAGAGATAAAGCGTTAGCTAAACAAAAAGAAGAGCTTATTTCTCTTCACCATGATTGTTTAGAATATTTTCAGAGGCAATTGTATTTAAGAGAAAATATAGATGCTGCAAGGTATGTTTTGAAAAGGGGGATCAAAAAAGAAACTGCAAAGCAGTTTGGGCTTGGATATTGTCCTTATAATAATAATTTGTATGAGATGCTCTCAAGAAAGTATTCCAAAGAGATTATTGATAAAAGTGGAATTTTTATTGAGAGAAATGGAAAAAATTATTGTAGATTCGAAGGAAGACTCATTTTTCCTATATTCGATACAATGGGCAGAGTAATTGGATTTGGTGGTCGTATAATTGATGATTCGCAAACACCTAAATATATGAATTCTCCAGATACTCTAATATTTTCAAAATCAAAAATTTTATATGGTCTTAACATTGCAAAATCAAGTAAAGAAAAAGATTTTGTAATTGTTGAGGGGTATATGGATGTAATTTCGCTTCATCAAGAAGGTATAGACAATGTTGTGGGGGTTTTAGGCACAGCACTTACACAAGATCATAGTTTTCTTCTGAGGCGATACAAAAATGAGGTTGTTCTTTGTTTAGATAGTGACCAAGCAGGCAAAAACGCTACATTTAGAACTGCTGATATACTTTACCAAAGCGGCCTTATGGTAAAGGTTATGGAACTTGAAAATGCTAAAGACCCTGACGAGTTTATAAAAAAATTTGGGAAAGATGCGTTTTTACTAAAAAAACAAAATGCTATGTTTGTAATAGATTTTAAAGTAAAGCAGATTTCTTCTAACTATGATTTATCAAAATCAGATCAGAAGTTTAAATTTATCAAAGAATACTTTGAAAAGATTTTAATGCCAATCACAAATGAGGTTGAGAGACAGGAATATGTAAGAAAATTATCACAACTTGCACAAATTGATGAAGAAGTAATATTAAAAGAATTTACCAAAAGTGAAAACATAAAACTAAAACGTTTAGAAAGTATTCAACATTTTAGGGAAGTTCAGCAAAAGAGTAATTTATCAGAAGAAGAAAGAATCAAAAAGAATGATATAGACCTTTTATCCATCTATGTAGAATGGGCTAACAAGTCAGAAAGTATCAAAAACTCTGTTACTGAAGATGATTTCTGTACCGAGGATATAAAAATGCTTTTTAGTTCAATAAAAAACTTAATTAATGAGGGGATGGAATTGACCTATTCGATGCTTTTGACATTTGTCAATGACGAGAAGATATTATCAGAACTAACAAGCTTTTCCTCAAAAGGATTCGAAACAGAAGAAGCAGCCAAAAAGGCAATAGATGAGCTTAAAACAAATAATAATAAAATGTTATGGCTAAAACGAGAAATGTTGGAAGCACAAAAGAGAGGAGACAATGAAAAGGTGTTAAGGTTGCAAACGCAAATTAGGAGAATCAAAGATAGAAAGGAGGGAATTTGAGGGATGCCAGAGCAGAACATGGAGAACAATGAGGTAAAAAAACTCAATGGGGAAAATATAAATAAAAATAATGAGAACGAAAATCGACAAGAAGTTGATGAACAATTGTTTGTATCACAGAAAAATGAAAATCAGGAAAAGCAGTCTGGTAAAAAGAGTTCAGAAAATAAATCAGAAAGTAAGAAAATAAGTGAGGAAAAGAAGACACTTATACGAGAGAAGGTCAGGGAGTTAATATCACTTGGTCAGAGCAAAGGTTTTCTGACATATTCTGAAATACAGGAAATTCTTGACAAGGTAGAGCTTGATGCAAGCCAGATTGAGAACATTTATGATACCTTAGAGAGTATGGGAATTGATGTGGTTGACGACAGAGTATCTGAAGAGGAGCTTTTAAAAGACGACTTGGAAAATCTACCTGAAGGTATTGCTATAGATGACCCTGTTAGAATGTATCTCAAAGAGATTGGCAAAATTCCTCTTTTGACACCAGAAGAGGAGATTGAACTTGCAAAGAGGATTGAACAGGGCGATGAAGAGGCAAAAAAGAGGCTTGCTGAGGCAAACTTGAGGCTTGTTGTTAGCATTGCAAAAAGATATGTAGGACGTGGAATGTTATTCTTAGACCTGATTCAAGAAGGTAATTTGGGACTTTTAAAAGCAGTTGAGAAGTTTGACTACAGAAAGGGCTATAAATTCTCAACATATGCAACCTGGTGGATTCGCCAGGCAATAACAAGAGCAATTGCCGACCAGGCAAGAACTATAAGAATTCCTGTTCATATGGTTGAGACAATAAACAAGTTAGTTAGGGTATCACGCCAGCTTCTTCAAGAAAAAGGAAGAGAGCCAACGCCTGAAGAGATTGCAAAAGAGATGAACATGCCTGTTGAAAAGGTGCGTGAGATTTTGAAGATTGCTCAGGAGCCTGTATCATTGGAAACGCCAATCGGTGAGGAAGAAGACAGCCACTTGGGTGACTTTATCCCTGATGATGATGCTCTTGCACCATCTGAAGCAGCTGCATATTCAATGTTAAAAGAGCAGCTTTTAGAGGTTTTGGATTCTTTGAACGAAAGAGAAAAGAAGGTTTTAAAGCTCAGATTTGGCCTTGAAGATGGCAGGGCCCGCACCTTGGAAGAAGTTGGCAAGGAGTTCAACGTGACACGTGAAAGAATTCGTCAAATTGAGGCAAAGGCTTTGAGAAAACTCAGACATCCAAGCAGGAGTAAGAAGCTTAAGGATTTTTTGGAATAGTAATAAAAAGCAGGGTCTACCTTTGAGCAGGTAGTCCCTGCTTTTGTTACAGAGTTCATCGATTTTACACTTTATTTATATAATACTGCATCAACAACGACAGGAAAGGCTTGAAGATTTCTATAGTGTTGATTTATATAAAATTCAATTTTTAACGTATTTCCTCCTACAACTTCTAATGATACATTTTTAGTTTTTTCACCCTTTGCAATTGGGCTTTCATATTTCTTTTCACCATCTAAATAGATTCTGAAGACACCACTTGCCCCGACATCTGTATCATCGTCAAGCCCAAGGGTTAGATTTAACTTTTTATAATCTCCATTGAGTTTATATTGAACAAAAGTATATCTTCTACTATCATTTTCATCCCACCATTGTGTGTTATATGCTCGCCACACAATATTTTTGCCCTTTGTTGCGCCTAATATTGTGACCTCATTTGAATTAGAAACTGGATTAAAGTCTATTGAATAATAGTCGCTTAATGGCAAATCAGTCAAAAAGATGCCTCCATTTGGTGTTAAATTAGGTCCAATAACCAATGCTTTTTTGTTGTCATCAATTTTCCAAGGTGCAATATTTTTATTGTAGAAACAGTAAAGAATAGAGTCAAGATGAACAAATCTCATCCCTTTATAGTTTAAAAATGGAACTTTGTATTTGAGTGTTACTCCATTTAGGATAATATCTCTTTGATACTCATAAACTGGGCTTGTCGATACCTTTTTGCTAAGTTCATTCACCTTTGCTTGAAGATTAGCATTTTCTTTTTTTAGCTTGTCATATTGAGTTTTTAGAGAATTGTAATCTTTCAAAAGTTTTTCGTACATTGTCTTATAATTTGTTGGAGATGACGCAACTGCAACAAAACAAAAGATAACAGCAAATATGGTTATAAATACTGAGATGTGCTTTTTCATTTCCTAAACCTCCCTAGAAGAGATTTTGTTCCTGCTATTTAATATACAAAACGAAAAACTTAATGTCAACCATATTTTGAGATAAATAAGCTCTTGCATTTATATACGAGAAAAATTATAATTAAATCAAGATTACACCTTAAAAGTATATAATTTGTCGAATAATGTCGAATAGTGTCGAATTATATTAAAGAATGATGATGGGAGGGAAAAAAGTTGCTTTACTGTCCCAAGTGTGGTGCTACAATTGAAAATGGGAAGAAAGTATGTATTCAGTGTGGAGAGAGCTTAAAGTCAAAGATTTTGAGTAATTTGCAAAGGACAAAGAAAGAGTTCTTCTTAGAGAAATACTTTGAGGGCCAAACAAAAGAATTTAGAGTTCCAAGCTTAAAATTTAAATTTGACAGAAAACTTTTGCCTTGGCTTTGCGGAATTGTAGGTTTCCTAGTGTTCTTAATATTGTTTGTAACGATTGGAAAGTCAATATATTCTCCCCAAAGGGTTGTGAATGAATTCAAGGAAGCTGTTAAAAATAAAGACACAAAAATGCTTTCCCAAATACTTGTTCATGAAACAGGTGAACAAATTTCACAAGATAATCTAAAAGCTTTCTTAGAGTTGTGTCAGACAAAGCCTGAATACATAAACGGTGTTTTCAAAGCGTTAGATGAAGCAATTCAATCAATTTCAAATTCATCCTCAGATAAAAAGAATAGATCTCTAACTGATATTTTATCTGATCTTTTCTCAACTCAAGATTATTCAAATGATTTTCTCTTAAAACCTACAGGCAAAGGCTTGATCTTCTTCACGAAATATAAGATTGCAGCAAAAAATTACTTTTTAAAAGTGAAGTGTGATACAAAGGACGCAAAAATATACTTGAATGGTAAAAACATTGCTTCAGTTTCAGATCCATCTCAGGAAATTTCAATAGGTCCATTGATTGCTGGGATATACAAGGTTAAAGCTGAATATAAAGGTCCGTATTGTACATTAGAAAAGATTGATGAAGAAGAAATTTACAGTACAGATTTTAGTAACTATAACCAATACACAGCTGAACTATATCTTTATCCGCGCTATGTAGAGGTAAACTCAGATTTTGAAGATGCAGAGATAGTTTTGAACGGTAAGCCAACTGGTGTTTTGGTAAAAGATGCGTCTAAATTTGGACCTGTAAGTGACGGAAGTGAATTTAATGCAAAAATAAAACTTCCATGGGGTGAAGTGAAAACAACTTCTGTAAAACTTGGCAGCTGGTCAAATAGCATTACAATTCCAAATACACTTTCAAACGATGATACTAATAATTCGACCTTCGAAAAGGTTGCTTCTGTTATTAATGATTTTGAAAAGTCTTACAGAACTGCTATGACATCTCAGGATCCGAATAAGTTTTTGCACATTTCTGATGAATTAAAACAAACATTTTCAAATAGAATTCAGGAACTAAAAGATTATGAACAAAAATTTACAGGTAAAGTTACAAAAACAGAGTTTAATTTTGGAACATTACAATTGTTTAAAGATGAAGAGGGAAAAATAACATTAAAAGTTACTGCAAAAATTTACTATAAAGATGCAGTATATTACAAGGACGATTCTCCACCACAAGATATTCCTGAAAAAGTAACTGCACAGGTTTACACGCTTGTATGGGATGAAAATACAAAGAACTTTATTATTGTTGGAATAGAGGCTCCATGGTTTTATAATTGGCCGGAAGATGGCAAGATTAAAGAATACAAACTAGATGAAGGGAGTGTGTGATTGAAATGACAAAGTGTCCATACTGTGGTAGAGAACTTCAGGAATGTGAGGTTTGCACTTGCCAAACAAATCAAACGATGGTGAGTCAGACAACTGGCAATCAAGTTACAAGCGGTGAAGCATTGAACGATACTCAAAATACTGCGAAAGCTAGTGAGGATGTTAAAAGCGAAAGTATTGAGCAGACTGTAAATACCGCTGAAGAAAAGAAAAAGGAATCTACTAATACTTTAACCCTAAATGATGTAATTAACTCAGCAGTTCGATATTGTTATCTTACAATAAAGTTTGCTTGGGCATTTTTGAAAAATCCATTTGTTTTTATTTCAAAGGTTATACAGAATAATGATTACAAAGTAGGTGTTTTGTTTGCTACTCTTACTTTTGTATTTGTTTCTATTCAAAATCTTGTTTTAGCGGGGAGGGGTATAAAGTTAGTTGAAGATTTTATCGGAATATCAGGGCTTTTGTATTCTTATTCATCCTTTAAAACCTTTTTGTACAACTTCATAATTTTGTTTCTTTTGTATCTTCTATATTGCGGTACTCTCAAGTTAGCGTTTATGATAATTAAAGAAAGTGTAGATTTTAAAGCTATATTAGGTGCGGTTGGAGTAAGCCTTATTCCAATTGTATGGGTAGTATTATTAAATCTGTTATTGCAGTTTATTGCTATATGGCTTGTAATTTTATTAGGTATTTTTGGTATTATCACAAATACAATTCTTAACTTTTGGTCAATTAGGACTTTATCACAAAATAAAGATACTACAGCGCTTTACATCACTGCGACAACGTATATCGTATGCATTATTGTTGTAGCAATAGTCATGTTTGCCTTAGCTAATGGAATGGCAAGCTCAGGAGGAGTTGGTACGACAAGTTTTAGTTCAAATAGCATTATTGGTACCTGGTCAGATGATAAAGATACTATTACGTTCAACTCAGATGGAACATTTAAGGCTAATTATTATTGGTTAGGTGGAAATTGGGAGATAAATGGGAATAAGTTATATCTTACAGGAATATTAACTGGAAAAGAAGGGTATTATTACAAAGTTGAGGGCAATAAATTGATATTGGAGCCTATTCCTGGTTCGGGTAGGGGTAAGTATGAGTTTTACAGGGTTAGATAAATATGAGAATGAGATTTTGAGATTGAACTTAATAAATCTAAGAATGAAAGGTGGAAAATTATGAATAGACTTAGAAAAACTGTGATGTTCAAAATAATTGTAATTTGCATTGTATGTTTATTACTTTCGGGTTGTACATTATTTAAAAGAATCAAAAATGAAAATGTGTCACCTAATCAGAATATTGGTAAGGTAGTTTATAATGATGAAAAATCTACCATATCCTTGGGAAATAAAAATATTTCTGGAAAGCAAGTAGAAAAAGTAGTTAAAGTTAATAAAAAGACAATTGAACAAAGTGAAAGCAACAAAATTATAAAAATAGAATATCCTGTAATAATTGCAAGTGGTTATCCTCAATCAGCGATTGAAAAAGTAAATGAAACAATTGAACATTTTATCAAGAATAAATTAGAAGAAATACAGAAGACAGGAGAGTCTTTTGTATTAGGAATTACTTACGAATGCCATTATTACAAATTAAAAGATATTTTTTCCACAATATTTTTTATTGATGGAGGAGGAAGTGGAGGATATTACGAATCTATGACATTCAATTTTAATCTTATTAATGGAAAATTGTTGCCCAGAGAGGATATTATAGATAGCAATGCCTTAAAAAAATTAAGGAGTTATATAACTTTTCTTTCAGCAACATGTAGAGATATTGAATTGAAAACTCCAAAATATCAAGAAAGCCTTAATCAAGCAACTGAAAATACAGATATTCAAATAGATGACAAGTTTATTATAAAAGATGATGGAATAGAAGTATATTTTCCTTCTTTTGATATTGATCCCAATGGGAAAAACTCAGCAAATTTTTATATTAAGTTTGATGAGTTAAATAAGAATGTGATAAAAAGAATAAATATTCAATCATTAAGTGAAATAGAAAAGCTTACGAAAATGAACTTTAAAGATATAAAATCCATTTTTGGTTTATGTGATATAACTTATATGTGGGAAGGTGTAGTTTATTACAATATTGGTGCCCTAGAGTGGGCTTTTAATCCTGAAGATGGGTATTACAAAGATGTAGATTCTAAAATTCCTAATGCAATTCTTTTTCATGAAGGTGCAACTATTTTAGGTGTCGAAATAATGAAAATGACACCTGAGCAAGCTTATGAAATTCTCAGAAAGAACAAATCTGGGGCAATAAAAAAAGTTACAAGAGGGCAAGGTGCGGATTCTGATGAAGTTATCATATGTGAGTTAAGTAATGGAATTAATATTTACTTTGAATGTGGACGGAAATCTGTTGACTCCAATGAATTGGTAATTGTGGATGTTATTGTAAAGAGAAATTAATTGAACATATAATTTTCCCTGAAACAATTTTGGCATTAGTTTGTAAAAATAGAATATAGCTATATTGATAAAAGTTGGAACTGGATAGTTGAACCTAATTATGACGCAGCAAGTGGGTTTACAAGTGAATTTGCTTGTATTAGTAAAATAACCTTGAAGGACTAATTGTGTTGAAGAACATGATATTTAAAGAGAAGGACTAAGATTTACGTATAACTTTGCTGAGTAGATATGCAGTTATAAATTAAAGTGAGATATTTAAAAGCAAAAATTTGAGAACAAGTGTTTGAAATATATTAATTAACTTTGGGATGGTGAAAATGATGTTTAATAGAAGGCCAAAAATTATTTTATTAATAATATTCTTGATAATATCTGTATCAATAACCAAAATTAGTTTGGGATTTAGCAATAAAATTTATATAATAGTGGAACCAAAACATGAAGGTGAAGTAGTATGGATGGGGTCTAATATAGGTATATACAGGAGTAATGGTAATAAATATGGTGTTTTTGATATAAAAAGCTTTAAGATTCTTATACCTGCAAAATATAAAGAAATAAACTGTTCATTTAGTGATAATTTGATTGAGGTTAAGTACAAAGATAAATATGGCTTTGTGGATAAGAAAACAGGAGAAGAAATAGTTGCACCAAAATATGATTATATCGATTATAGTGACAATTTTGAAAATTTAGTACCTGTGATAGTAAACAATAAACGTGGATTGGTTAGTAAGATTACTGGTAGAGAAGTATTACCAATCAAATATGACTATGATTCTTTTCTTGGTGCTTTTTCTGACTATAATGGAAGTTATCTAGTTGAAATTAAATTAAATAGAAAAGTAGGTCTTGTAAACAAAAATGGAATAGAGATTATAAAACCTATATATGATGAAATCAGAGGAATTGGAGAAGGAGATATTGCTACAGTTACAGTGAATGGTCTATTTGGATTTGTTGATGTTAAAAACGGAAAAACATTGATAGAACCCCGATATAACTATGCAGGAGTTTTCAGCGAAGGATCAGCACCAGTTGTAGACGGAATTTCGTGGTTTTTTATAGACAAGTCAGGAAAAGTAGTTATAAAATTACCATATGACAGAACATTAATGGGCTTTGTTGATAGTTTTCATGAAGGTTTAGCTGCTTTTGGGATAGGATGGAATAATCCTAAGTGGGGGTTTTATTGATAAGACTGGCAAGGAAGTTTTTAAGCCTCAGTATGATGAAGTTAAATTATTTTTTGATGATTTACTCCGAATTAATAAGATGTTAGTTAAGGTTAAGGTAAGAGGTAAATGGGGGATTATAGATAAAAGAACAAAAAAAGAGATAATAAAGCCAATATATAATGAGATTGAATACTTCAGTAGCAATGTTGTAATGGTTGAAATTTTACAACAAGGAAAAATTAAGTATGGTTTTGTAGATATAAACACAGGTAAAGAAATAATTTCTCCCAAATATGACTTTGTAGACTATTATTCAAAGGGAAATAAATTTGTAAAGGTTAGAATTGGTGGTAAATGGGGACTCGTAGACAGACAAACGGGAAAAGAATTATTAACTCCAAGGTATGATTATATTGGAGAGGTTAGTGAGGGACTGATTACAGTTAGTGTCGATAAAAAGTGGGGTTTTATAGATATAAATGGTAATGAAGTTGTAAAACCAAAATACGATTTTGTAAAAGGCTATAAAGAAGGATTAGCGGCAGTAGAAATAAATGGTAAATGGGGATTTGTAGATAAAATGGGTAATGAAATAATAAAACCTCAATATAATGATGCTGAAAGTTTTAAAAAGGGTTTTTCTTTGGTAAGCACTGACGATGGTTATTACTTTATAGATAAAACAGGAAATAAGGTTAATAAATTAAATATTGATTTTAGTTATATTTTAGTTCCTATAGAATATAGCACAGAATGGGACTATGTTGTATATAAAGATGGGAAGTTTGGGTTTCTTAAAATTCAAATAAATTAGAACCCATAAAATTTGGCGAATGGAAATTAATTATAAATACAGAATTTGGATATTTATATCTGGGTGGTGAATGATTAAAATGAAGAAAATTTTTCTAATACTTTTTAACATAGTGCTATTGCTTAGCTTACAATATGGTTTTGCCAATTCTTTATCAAATAATCAAAAATATACATTGAAAGTTATACCTAAAATAAAGTATATAAAAACTTTTGAAAACTTAGCTGGGGATCCATTCAGAATTGTTAAGTCTACAACAGATTTAGGTTTTGTAACAGTAGGAGTTATAAGTGGTTCAGGGACAATTTCAGGTGGATTTATCCAAAATTGCAATGTAATAATATCGAAATGGAATGCTGATGGACAATTAAAATGGCAGAGAATTTTTGGCGGAAAAGGAGATGACGTTCCTTATTTTTTAGAAACGTTAAGAGATGGTGGAATTGTAGTTGTTGGAACTACTACATCCAAAGACGGAGATTTGAAAGGCTTGGCGAAAGGTGATAAGGATGCTTTTATAATAAGATATGATAAAACTGGCAGGCTTGTGTGGAAAAGTGTGTTTGGTGGTAAGGGATGTGATGAGTTTAAAATGGTAGTAGAATCTGTCGATGGAGGGTTTATAGTTGTAGGCTCTTCTAATTCTATTGATGGAGATTTAAAAGGTTTATCAAAAGGTGAATCAGACGCATTGATTGTAAAGTATGATAGAAAAGGGAAAATTCAATGGAAAAAAACTTTTGGAGGTTCAAATATTGATTACTTTAATTTTATTATTTCAATGGATGATAAAAGTTATGTTGCAGTTGGAAATGTACTTTCTGTTGATAAAGACATTAGAAATTTAAAAAAAGACACTGACAAGTATAGAGGAGATGTCCTAATAACAAAATGGGATGACAAAGGAAATTTATTATGGAAGAAGGTTTTTGGGGGAACAGGTGATGAAATGGTAAATACTGTTGTTAGGCATAAAACCGGTATTATTATGTCAATAAATGTAAGTATATGTAAAGGTGGTGACATAAAAAAATTTACTGGTTTAGACAATTATGTACGTGGAGATCTATTATTAAAATATGATTCTAAAGGACAGATAACTAATGCTAAATTATTCAAAAAAGGAGTTGAGACTATTTTGCCATTACCAAATGGAAGTTTTATTGTTGGTGCAAATTATGAGATAGATCGAAGTGAGAAAGGAATTTATATATATAAAACAGATTTAAAATTTAATATTCAATGGGAAAGATGTTTTGGTGGTAGTGATACTGATATATTGAAAGATATTGCATTAACTGAAAAAGGCAATATAATACTGAGCATAAGTACAACTTCACAAGATGGAGATTTTGCGCCACAAACTCAAATTGATTTTGATAAAAAATATTTTAACGCCGGTATTATTAAGTTAGATAAAAATGGAAATATAATATGGAAAAAAGTTTTTGGTGGAAGTAATTATGACAGCTTTTATTCAATACTGCATTGCACAGAGAAAAATATTATAGTTTCGGGAGATACTAATTCTTATGATGGCAATTTTGATAATAGGATAACACAGAAGCATTTTTCACATCCTATTCCTATTATAGTATCTATTGAAGAGGAAATATTAAGAAATATAGAGTGGGTTAAGTTATTTGGAGGAGAGAATAATGATGTTTTTACTTCTGGTGTATCTTTCAATAACTCAGAACTTATTGTCGTAGGATACTCAAGCTCTTTCTATGAAGATTTAAAAGAATTAAGAAGAAATATTCCTGGAAACACAACAATTGGATTAATACTCAGATTTAACAAGAACGGTCAAGTCATCTGGAAAAAAAGTATTTTTGGTGATGAATATTGTTTAATAAATCAACTAAATTATGTAATAAAAACTTCTGATAACAATTTTATTGCAATAGGTTCAGTAGAGCAATATAATAATCGACCTTCATATGGATTAATACTCAAATTTGATAAAGATGGAAATATTCTTTGGAGAAAGAGTATAGGAAATGATATGAAAGGTCATAATAGTTCAGAATTAACAGTATTTAGTTCTGTTATTGAGACATTAGACGGTGGTTTAGTTATAGGTGGACAGTTGTTTGGTAAGGCTGCCATATTAAAGTTAAATTCTAATGGTGATGTTGAATGGATTAAATATATACATCAAGATAGCAAACACGGATGTATTGAAAAAGTTACGAAATTACAAAATGGAAGTATTGTTGCAGTCGGTTGGGTAACAGCTAAGGAAAGAGATTGGAAAAGCAGCTATGGAGGAGACTGTGAAGGTTTCATAGGATTGTTTGACTTAAAAGGGAATGTATTATGGGAGAAGTTATTTAAAGGCACAGGGGATGATAGATTTTTATCGGTGACAGTTACAGCTAAGGACGAAATTTTTGTTGTGGGTGATTCAAGTTCAAAAGATTTAGATATGTATGATGTTGTAAAGAAATCTTCACATCTTATAACTGATGATTGTCCCGATGGAATTATTGTCAAATACGATAGTAAAGGTAACGTAATTTGGAAGAAAATATTTGGTGGAAGTAGGAAAGATTCGTTCAAAGATATAATCTTCAATGGTGATATAATTATGGCAGTAGGTTTGTCAGATTCAATTAATGGGGACCTGACAGATTTAGTAGATATGGGATTGAAAAGAGAATGGAATGAAATATGGGGTGACATTGTTTTAGTAGCATATTATTCCAATGGAGATATTATATGGAAAACATTGATAAGTGGAAAAAGATGTGATAAACCTTTTAAAATTATTCAGGATGGGGAAGATAGTTATGTCATTTTAGGAAGTACCTCTTCAGAAGATGGAGATTTTGATTGCATTAATCAAGGGTTAGATGATGCATTTATACTTAAATTAAGATTAAGCAATCAGCTAAGATAAGTTGCGGTTATAATAAATTATCTTTGAAGATGGCTTTATTTAAATTAAAAAATAGCTCGTTGAAAGAAACAGATTAACAGGTTTTAACGTTAAAAAGTAGAAAAGAATTCAACCAGGATCTTAAAAATGCTATTCTAAGTGAGAAAGCAAAGTTTTTCGACCAAATAGTGGTTGTTGGAGTGTAAAAATTAAAGACAAAAAATGCATTAATTACTGTTTCTCAAAGTAAAATGGAAGCATGCACCAAAAAATTCTTGAAAGAAAATATTAAAAAGTTATTTAGCGTAGCAAATATATTTGGAAGATTAGTAGGAGATAGTGTAAATGAAGTATTGGGAGATAAAGGAGATGTGACTGGGAGTCTGGATGTTGTAACTAATCTCTTAAATCTTGTAAGTGATGACTTGCTTGAAATGATACCTATTAAATCCTGTTAAATATAACTTTTATATTGATGAAAATGACTATAAAACTAAGAAAATAATTATTACTTACAATGGTAATTTTACAACATTGCAAATAACCCTTGATAACATCAAATTTGGGAAAGATGTTTTATTCCCTAACCCTCCAAAAGAAGCTTTTAAAGAAGCCGAAAAAATTTCCTTTAAAAGTTACCTCAATCCAATTGGTTTTAATATCAGTTATTGGGATGGTGTTATTCCAGTTTATAATTACTTAATTGTGAATCAGATGCTTGCGGAATTAAACGTGAATATAAGTAATTTTGGATACTAAAATAACGATTAATTTGAAATATTGAGAAAATAAACATTTTTAAAGGTCTGGAGGTAAACAATTTAAATCTACTAAACGGTTAGGAGGGAATATTACTATGTTGGACTTATTGCAAAGGACAATAATTGAAGGAAGATTGTCTTGCTATGTGAAGAAAACTAAGGAGTTTAATCCATATAAAAAATCAGATGTTTACGATTGGGAGTTTAAAAAGGAGATAAACCGATATATTTTTAAAGATTTTTATCGTGGATTTAATCCCTATGCAGGGGTTGAAATAATAATTGAGAAAGACAGTAATAAAGTAGTATGGATATGTGATTATGTTGGTTATGTTTTGAATAAATGTCCAATTGGTACAAATCAAGTATATGATTTTTTAAAAGAAGCTAGGGCTAAGCATTTAGTGGAATGCAAGGATAATCTATTTAAGGATTTTACATACGAAAAAGAATTATTAAAATATAAATCGATATTTGAACTTAAAGCAACAGGAGTATTGGAAAAAACTGATATTTATTATGATAAAGAATTAATTGCCCAACACATTGCATCTGGAATTGTGAAAATATGAGGATGGATTTTTATGAAAATAAAAATTGTTAAATAGAAGATATAGTTATTGAAGGCAAAAAAGTTAAACAAGAGATAAAAAAATGTCCCCGTTGTCATAAAATATTATAGTGCAAAAACATAACAACCATAGGTTATGCATATTAAGAGCAGGGGTTACTCATTCCCCTGCTTTTGATTTGTCAGGTTATTTAGTTATTGACTTTTTACTTACATACATTTAAAATAGTAAGCTATCTTTAAACTTTAAAAGGAGGCAGCCAAAGATCTAAAAATGCTAACCCAAAGAACTGACATTAGAAACATCGCTATAATTGCCCATGTTGACCATGGTAAAACAACCCTTGTAGATAGCATGCTAAAACAAAGTGGAATATTCCGTGAAAATCAGGTAGTTGAAGAAAGAGTTTTAGATTCAAACCAGCTTGAAAGAGAAAAAGGAATTACCATAATGGCCAAAAACACAGCAATTATGTACAAAGGCATAAAGATAAACATCATAGACACACCGGGCCATGCAGATTTTGGAAGTGAAGTTGAAAGAGCGCTTGTTATGGCAGATGGTGTGCTTCTTGTTGTTGATGCCTATGAGGGTCCAATGCCCCAGACAAAGTTTGTTTTAAGAAAAGCCCTACAGCTTAAACTCAAGCCAGTTGTTGTTATAAATAAAATTGACAGGCCATTTGCAAGGCCTTATGAGGTTTTGGATAAGGTCTTGGACCTTTTTATTGAACTTGGAGCAGATGAAGACCAGCTTGATTTTCCATATGTTTTTGCATCAGCAAAAGAAGGTATCGCAAAGTTTGATTTAGAAGATGAAAGTTACAATTTAGAACCACTTTTTGAGATGATTATAAACAATATTCCAGCACCAACTGGTGAAATTGATGCACCTTTCCAGATGATTGTAACTTCAATTGACTATGACAATTATCTTGGAAGAATTGCTATTGGAAAGGTTGTAAGAGGTAGTGTAAAACTCAATCAGCAGGTTGCAGTTTGCACAAGACAAGATGGGGTTTTACAAAAGACAAGGGTTACAAAGCTGTATCAGTTTGAAGGTTTAAAAAGGGTAGAATGTAGCGAGGCAAAGCTTGGTGATATTGTTGCAATTGCCGGAATAGATGGTATCAACATTGGTCAGACTGTGGCAGATGCAGAAAATCCAGAGGCGTTGGAGTTTATCAAGATTGATGAACCAACAATCTCTATGATATTTTCAACAAACGACTCACCTTTTGCAGGAAAAGAAGGTGAGTATGTAACATCAAGGCACTTACGAGAGCGCCTTTTTAAGGAACTTGAGAGAAATGTAGGATTGAAAGTTGAGGAGACCGATTCATCCGATTCATTTAAGGTGTCAGGAAGAGGGGAGCTTCATTTAGCAATATTGATTGAAACCATGCGGAGAGAGGGCTATGAGTTTCAGGTTTCAAAGCCACAGGTTATAACAAAGATTGTAAATGGTGAACTTTATGAGCCGTATGAATATTTGATAATTGATGTTCCAGAAGAGTTTATGGGCACTGTCATGGAAAAATTGGGTCCGCGAAGAGCACAGCTTCAGAACATGACCATTTTAAATGATGGATTTATGCGTCTTGAGTTTATAATACCTGCAAGAGGACTTATAGGTTTTAGGTCTGAGTTTTTGACAGATACCAAAGGCAATGGTATTATGAACCATGTGTTTTATGACTATATGCCATATGCTGGTGACATTCCAGAAAGAAACAGAGGAGCACTTATAGCTTTTGAAACTGGAGAGGCTGTGGCATATGGTCTTTACAATGCCCAGGAGAGAGGTCGACTTTTCATTGGACCTGGAACTGAAGTATATGAAGGTATGATTGTTGGTGAAAGTTCGCGCCCTGAAGATATTATTGTGAATGTTTGCAAGAAAAAACATCTTACTAACATGCGTTCAGCCACAGCTGATGAGGCTTTGCGTTTAACTCCTCCTCTGCAGCTTTCGCTTGAAGAATGTATAGAATTTCTGGCAGAGGATGAACTTTTGGAAGTGACACCAAAGAGCTTAAGGCTTAGGAAAAAGATTTTAAATCATGAGATGAGAAAGAAGATGGAGGCAAGAGCTAAAAAAGAAGAAAAGGAGCCTGTTTGTTGAAGGCTCTTTTTTCTTTTTTGATTTTCATTGTGATATAATATGAGCATGAAAATCAAAGAAAAGTTTTGGGGTAAGTGGTACTTATGAGGTTATGGCAAAAAGGTTTTAAATATTATTTGGTTGTATTACTCTTCTTAGTCTTAATGGTTTCACTTGTTTATGTATCATTTAAATCTCAAAGAGAAAAGGTAATCGAAACTGTGGTTGAAATTCCACAAAATACATCCACAAAAGATGTGGCTATGATTTTGAAGAAAAATGGGATTATAAAAAACCCGTACTTTTTTATGTTTTATGTCAAATTAAATAACTACAAAATAGCAGCAGGAAAATACAAGCTTTCGTCTGATATGACATATAGAGAGCTTTGTAGAGCTCTTGAAAAAGGTTTTGTTCCAAAAGTTGCTATTAAGTTTACTATTCCAGAAGGGTTTACAGCCCAGCAAATTGCCAAAAAACTTCAAAGTCTTGGACTTGTAGATGAAAACAAGTTTTTGGAAACTGTGAATAGTTATGACTTTAATTTTAAGTATAAATACAGTTCAAAAGAAGTAAAGTACAAGCTTGAAGGGTTTTTGTTCCCCGATACATATGAAGTATATCCCCGCACTTCTGAAAAGGATATTATAAAGATGATGCTAAATAGATTTTTAGAAGTGTATGAAAGCATAAAGGATAAAAAGACAACAAATTTAGATGATATTCAAACGATTATACTTGCTTCAATTGTTGAAAAAGAGGCAAAAAAAGATAACGAAAGAGGGATTATTGCTGGTGTGTTTTTAAACAGGCTACAAAAAAACATAAAACTTGAAAGCTGTGCAACGGTAGAATATGTGTTGCCTGTTCACAAAGAGGTTCTTTCTTTGCAGGATGTGAAAATAAAATCTTCATACAATACATACTTAAATAAAGGATTGCCACCTTCTGCTATCTGCAACCCTGGCAGAAAAAGTCTTCTTGCGGCTTTAGCTCCTACAAAAACAGATTATCTATTTTTTGTTGCCAAAAAGGATGGAACTCATATATTTTCAAAGACATTTGAAGACCATTTGAAGGCTCAAAAACAAATAGAAGAAGGGAAAAAATAAAAATGGATATATCACAGGACATTTTAAACCAGTTTATAAGAAGTAAGCTTACAAATATGGATCCAAGACTTTTAAAAATTGAAAAGGAGGCTCAAAAGAAAAATATACCAATAGTTTCAAAAGAAGTATCGCGGCTATTAACAATACTTTCAATGCTGAAAAAACCAAAGAGAATATTGGAGATTGGCACTGCAGTGGGATTTTCAACGCTGTCCATGCACTTAGGCTTCCCTGAAGCAAAGATTATTACAATAGAGATGGACTTTGACATGGTCATGGAGGCTAAGAAAAATATAAAAGAGTTTGGTGCACAGGACAAAATAGTTGTTATTGGTGGTGAGGCGGAAGAGGTTTTAGAGGCAATTGAAGGTGAGTTTGACATGATATTTTTTGATGCTGCAAAAGCTCAGTACATTGATTATTTCAACCTTACCAAGGAGAAGATGGCTAAAAATTGCCTCCTTATATGTGACAACGTGCTTTTTAAGGGAATGGTTGTGGGAAGAAGATATCTTAAAAGAAGGATGATAACAATTGCAAAAAGAATGAACAAGTTCATAAAAATGATAGAAGATGACCCTGACTTTGTAATGACACTTCTTCCCATTAGCGATGGAGTGTTGATAGCCGTAAGGAAAAAATAAAAAAAGGTTTGCGGAGGTTTTTTAGAAGATGATGAAGATAAAAAAGCCTGAGCTTGTTGCACCTGCGGGCGATTTGGAAAGGCTAAAAACTGCAATTTTGTATGGTGCAGATAGCGTGTATATTGGTGGTAAAGAATTTGGGCTCAGAAAATATGCGGGCAATTTTGATTTTGATGAGATGAAAGAAGGCATTGATTTTGCACATAAACATGGTAAAAAGGTGTATCTTACAGCTAACATATTCGCAAGGAATGAAGATATTAGGAAAATAAATGAGTTTTTTGATATTATAAAAAATTTTGAATTTGATGGAATAATTGTGTCTGACCCAGGGATATTCATGAAGGCTAAAAATCTTGGGATACCAATTCATATAAGCACTCAGGCAAATACAACAAACTATGAATCTGCCCGTTTTTGGCATCAGCTTGGTGCAAAAAGAATTGTGCTTGCAAGAGAGCTGTCTTTGGATGAAATCAGAGAAATAAGAGAGAATATTCCCGAGAGCCTTGAACTTGAAGCTTTTGTTCATGGAGCGGTCTGTATTTCATATTCAGGCAGGTGTTTTCTAAGTGCGTATATGACATACAGAGACGCAAACAGAGGCGAGTGTGCTCATCCGTGCAGGTATAAATATTATGTCATGGAAGAAAAAAGACCAGGCCAGTATTTTGAGGTATTTGAAGATGTTGATGGTACTTATATCTTTAACTCGAAAGACCTTTGCATGGTTGAGCACATTGACAAGCTTGCTTTTGCAGGTATTGACGCTTTTAAGATTGAAGGAAGGATGAAAAGTAGTTTCTACGTTGCAACAGTTGTAAGTGTGTACAGAAAAGCAATTGACAAGTTTATAGAAGACCCTGAACATTTTGAACCTGAAAAAGAATGGCTTGAAGAAATTGCAAAGTGTTCTCACAGAAGTTACACAACAAACTTTTATTTTGGAAAGCCAGATCATGACGACTATAGATTTGAGTCAAGCAAATATGTCAGGGAATATGAATTTGTGGGAATTGTCAAAGAAGTATTGAATGATGGCTGGGCTGTGGTCGAGCAGAGAAACAGGTTTTTCAAAGGAGATACTGTTGAGGTTATGCTTCCAAATGGGACATATTTTGTACAAAGGATAGATAGAATTTATGACCTTGAAGGAAATCCCTTAGAGGTTGTCCCTCATGCACAGCAGCTTACAAAAATAAAATTTGACAGGCCTGTTGTAGAATTTGCAATGCTAAGAAAGAAGGTAGAAAATTAAAAATTAATGGTGGACATGCAACAAAATGGGGGAATGAGCATAAACTATATGCTGACCTTAAAAAGTGTGGCGGGGATATTTAAAATGTTTTACATCGAAAATCAAAGTTCATTCCCCCAACCAATGTCTTCTGAAGAAGAGGAAATGTATCTGAACAAGATGTGGGAAGGCTGCAAAGAAGCTCGAAATATTCTCATTGAAAAAAATCTGCGTCTTGTTGCGCATATAGCAAAAAAATACACATTTTCATTTCCAAATTTAACAGATGATATCATTTCTGTTGGGACAATTGGGCTTATAAAAGCAATTGAGACTTATTCTTCAACAAAGTGTACAAAGCTTTCTACATATGCTGCAAAATGTATTGAGAATGAGATACTTATGTATCTTAGACAAAATAAAAAGTTTTTTTCCCAGCTTTCACTTGAAAATCCAATTGGCAGTGATAAGGACGGAAATGAAATAACACTCATGGATGTTTTGCAAAACGATCAAGAAGATATAGAGGAGCAAATTGATTTAAAAATCAAGATAAAAAATCTTCTGAAAAGGCTTAACAAAATTTTAAAAGGCCGTGAAAGAAAAATAATTGAGCTGAGATATGGTCTAAAAAATGGTAAAGCAAAAACACAATTGGAAGTTGCAAATTTGCTTGGCATTTCCCGCTCATACGTCTCACGAATAGAAAAAAAAGCACTTCAAAAACTTTATGGAGAACTTCAAAATTTAAGTGATAATTTTTAAAATGGTCGGGATGACAGGACTTGAACCTGCGACCTCCTGGTCCCGAACCAGGCGCTCTACCAAGCTGAGCCACATCCCGACCTTTTGTTTTATTTTTTGAAAAGAAGTTTACAAACCTCTATCTATCATTATATAATAATTCTCAAAAAAATCAATCGAAAAAGGAGAATAAAATTGAGGCTTATAAGAAAAAGATTTTACCCAGAAGAAGAAATAGATATCTCATCTGACCAAATAGTATACCTTGGCGAACAAGTATTGGTCACCAAGTGGCTTCCAATCAAAAAAAGAGAGGATATAAAATGGGGAGCTTCTTGCATATATTTTGACAAAGGAATAAAAATTAGCAAAGTCTATGGAAATGATGATAGACTAATTTATACCTATTGTGATATCATTAATACACGGAAAGACGAAGAAAAGATTGTCACAGAAGATCTGCTTGTTGATGTTGTAGTATATCCTGACGGCAGCTACAAAATAATGGACATAGATGAGCTTGTAATGCTGAGAAGAGAAAATAAAATCTCTGAAGAGATGCTTTTAGATGCACTTTTTAAACTCAATTTTCTTTTGAATGACATTTACAATGGCTTTAAACTGGACAAGGTAGAAGAGTATCTTAGAGAAAAAGGAGTGAAAAACCAGAATGATAATTATTGGTGAGAAAATAAATTCAACAGTTAAAAACGTTGCAGAGGCTATAAAAAATGAAGATTATAATTTTATAGTATCCCTTGCAGAAAAACAGGCAAAAGCAGGGGCTCATTATATAGATGTAAACGCTGGAGCGTTTGTCGACCTTGAGGCGGAAATACTAAAAAAGATGGTTCAAAGCATTCAAAGCAAAGTTGACATCCCACTTTCAATTGACAGTCCACGACCAGAGGTAATTTCTGAGGTTATGAAAGTCTACAAAGGACAAAGAGCAATTTTCAATTCTGTGATATATGAGCAAGGAATCTTAAACAAAGCTCTGCCCGTGATAAAAGAGTACAACATGAAAGTTGTTGCACTTTTGATGGAAGATAGTGGCATTCCAGAAGACCCAAAAGAAAGGCTTGAGATAGCAAAACGACTTGTTGACAGATTTGACAAGGAAGGAATCTTGCTTGAGGACATTTTTTTGGACCCGATGGTTCAGCCAGTTTCTGTGGATAAAAGATATGTCGATATTGCACTTGAGACAATCAGGCTTTTGAGGAATGAGTTTGAGAATGTGAATATCATATGCGGACTTTCAAATATATCCTTTGGCTTGCCAAAAAGAAGGTGGATAAACAGAGCATTTTTGCCTATTGCAATCTACTTTGGACTAAATAGCTGTATTGCTGACCCTCTTGACGATGTTTTGATGAAGCTCATTTATGCTTCTGAGACTTTGTCTGGGCAGGATGAGTTTTGTATGGAATATATTACAATGGCGAGAGAAGGCTTTTTAGATTAAATATGACAACCAAAAGGTGAAAAGATGTTAAAAGTTTCAAAAGTGTTGGAAAAAAGTTTGGCTTACAAATGTGGCATCAAACAAGGCGATATAATTTTAAATATAAATGGTAATGAAATTAATGATGTTCTTGATTATATGTATTACTCTAAGGATGAGATTCTTTTAATAGAGTATTTGAGGGATGGGAATATTCAAAAGGTTGGTCTTATAAACAGAAAGTTAAAACCTCTTGGAATAGAATTTGAATATGAAAATGTGAGAAGATGCACGAATAAATGCATTTTTTGTTTTATAGACCAGCTTCCCCAAGGAATGAGAGAAACTCTTTATATAAAAGATGATGATACTGTTCTTTCTGTTTTGAATGGAAATTATATCACTCTCACGAACTTGAGAGAGAAAGATTTTGAAAGGATAGTAAAGTTTCACTTGAGTCCATTGAAAATTTCTGTACACACCACGGACCCACAACTCAGAGTATTTATTTTGAAAAACCCTAAAGCATCTATGATATTAAAACAACTTAAATATTTATCGCAGCATGGTATTGAGTTTGATGTTCAGGTAGTATTAATGAAAAATATCAATGATAAGGATAATCTTGACAAAACAATCTCAGACCTTGCTGATTTTTATCCTAATCTTAGGTCAATTGCAGTTGTGCCTGTTGGACTTACCAAGTATAGAGAGGGGCTTTTTGAGCTTGAGCCTTTTTCAAAAGAGGATGCAAAAGAGGTTATTTTGCAGATATCAAAATGGCAAAAAGAGTTTGAAAGAAGATTTGGGACCAAACTTGTATTTGCTTCAGATGAGTTTTATGTAAAGGCAGAAGAGAAAATACCTGATTATAGATTTTATGAGGAGTTTAGACAAATTGAAAATGGGGTAGGTCTTCTAGCCCTTTTTAAAAAACAGTTTTTAAGTAGCTTAAAAAAACTAAAACCAAATGTTAAATTAAAAAAACGTATAACTCTTGTGACATCTGTGGCAGCATATAAGTTTATGAAAGAACTAATTGAAACTTTTAACCAGAAGTACCCAAATATAAAGGTTGATGTTGTGGCTGTTGTCAATAATTTTTTTGGTGAAAATGTCACTGTTGCAGGGCTTTTAACTGGCCAGGACATTATAAACCAGCTAATGTGCAAAGAACTGGGAGATTATGTTTTGGTTCCTGCATGTGCTCTCAATCATGAAAATAAATTCTTGGATGATGTTCATATAGATGATGTTGCCAAAGAAATAAAAAAGCCTGTATATCCTGTGCAAAATCATGGCAGAAAACTTTTGTATTACCTTTTGAAAGGTGGTGAGGGGAATTGAAGCCAACAGTTGCAATAGTTGGAAGGCCAAATGTAGGTAAGTCAACACTTTTTAACAGGCTCATTGGCGAAAGACGGGCAATTGTGGATGATACACCGGGTATTACCCGTGACAGAATAATTGGTGAGACAGAATGGAGAGGAATTACTTTTAATGTGATTGACACTGGTGGAATTGAGCCGTACTCTGAAGACATAATATTAAAACAAATGAGAAGACAAGCCCAGTTTGCAATTGATATGTCTGACGTTATTATTTTCATGGTTGATGGCAAGACTGGTCTTACTGATGCAGATAGAGAAGTTGCCAACATGCTCAGAAGTTCAAAAAAACCAATTGTTCTTGCTGTAAATAAGATTGATAATATTTCACAGCAGGCTATAATATATGAATTTTATGAGCTTGGGCTTTCTGACCCGATAGCAATGTCTGCTGAGCATGGAACAGGAGTTGGAGATGTTTTAGATGCAGTTGTTAATTACTTTAATAAAGAGGGAATAAATGAAATAGAGGAAGGTACAATAAAGGTGGCGATAATAGGGAAGCCAAACACAGGAAAGTCCTCTCTTGTAAATTATATTCTGGGTGAGGAAAGGGTTATTGTGAGCGATATTCCTGGAACAACGCGCGATGCTATTGACTCTACATTTGAATTTGAAGGCATTCCTATGACTTTGATTGACACGGCAGGACTTAGACGAAAAAGCAAAATATATGACAACGTGGAAAGGTATAGTATGCTGAGAACTCTTCAGGCAATAGAAAGAAGTGATATCTGTATAATTTTACTTGATGGAACAGAAAATGTTTCTGAACAGGATGCAAAGGTTGCAGGATATGCTTATGAGGCTGGGAAAGGTTGTATTGTGGCAGTCAATAAATGGGATGCTGTTGAGAAGGATGAAAAAACGGCTGATGAGTACAAAAAACAGATAGAAGAAAAGCTCAGTTTTCTAAAATTTGCACCTGTACTTTTTATTTCGGCAAAAACAGGGTTCAGAGTTAAGAAACTGCTTGAGACAGTATTATATGTATATGGTAATTATACTAAAAGAATCACTACTGGTCAGTTAAATGATGTTTTAGCAGAAGCAACTACAGTCTATCAGCCACCAAGCGACAAAGGAAAGCAGCTCAAAATCTATTACATGACTCAGGTGGGTGAAAAACCGCCCAAAATAGCTGTTTTTGTGAACAGCAAAGACCTGTTTCATTTTTCATATCAACGGTATATTGAGAATTATTTGAGAAAAACTTTCGACTTTACTGGAGTTCCAATAATATTTCTCATTAGAGAGAAAGGGGAACAGGACAAATGAAAGCACTTCAGATTTTGATTGTTCTTGCAGTGGGTTATTTGCTGGGAAGCGTTCTTCCAGCCCTCATAATCGGCAAGATGGTAAATGGTATTGATATTAGAAAGTATGGTAGTGGAAATCCCGGAACAACAAATGTTTTAAGGACTCTTGGAATTGGTCCTGCAATTTTGGTTTTTGCAATTGACGTTTTAAAAGGAGTTGTTGCTACCTTGTTTGCAAAGATAGTAATGCCAGATGACGTTGTACTTGGTGTTACTTTAGCTGGATTTGCGGTTATTTGGGGACATACTTTTCCACTTTATTTCGGATTCAGGGGAGGAAAGGCAGCGGCAACTTCGATTGGTGTTGCGCTTGTTGCGACACCTACCATAACCATTGTTGTGATTGCTTTAGCGCTTATTGTTCTTGCCATCAAAAGGTATATGTCTTTAACAGTGATTGTTGGATCAATTTTGTATTTCTTTGCAGTTTTGATATTTGAAAGAGAGTATTGGTTTTTAGCTTTAATTATTTTAGTAGTTATAATCGTAAGACACAGAGAAAATATTAAAAGGCTTTTAAATGGTACAGAAAGAAAGGTAGGGGAAAGGGTTAAGCTTCAATAAACAGAATGAATTCGTATAGTAAAATAGCTGTTTACTATTCAAAATTTTCGTCATTGTTTTTTTGCAGAAAAGACATTCTCAGGTTTATTGAAAAAAGTTTTTTGAATTTTGGGGTTAGAAAAGATTGTAAGATATTGGACATTGGCTGTGCAGATGCCAAACTGTTATTTCTTTTAAAAAGGAGAAGTTTTAAAAAGCTTTATGGAATTGATATTTCTTCAAAGATGATAGAACTTGCTTTCGAAAGAGCCGTTTCAAAGGGGATAAAGCTTTACAATCTGAATTTTTTGAATTTTACGTCAAGAAAAAGGTTTGATGTTGCTCTGTGCACAGTGGATGTTATAAATCACATTCCTAAGAAGGAGATATTTAGATTTTTTAGAAATACCAATATCATTTTGAAGAAAAATGGAATATTTATTTTTGATATAAATACCAAAGAATACCTACAAAAACTTGGCAAGAGAAAATTTATTGTGAGAAAAATTGAAGGAACACTTGTGAGATGGAAGTTTAGCTTGAGCTCAAGGTATCTCAAAATAAATTTTTCAGTAAAAGAAAAAAATTGTGAGAATGTTTCAGAAGATATATACCAGTTTATATATGAGGAAGAATTTATTGAGAATATCTTAAAAGACTGTGGTTTTGAGGTCTTAAAAAAAGTGTATGATTACAGGCTGCCTTTTAGAACCAAATTTTCGTCAAAAGTGTGTTATGTGTGTAAAAAGATTTGGTGAATAATAATATCACAAAAGAGAGAATAATATTCTGTGTAAATCATTTTAGAAGAAGGTGGATTTTTAAAGATGCGAGGAAGAGTTAAATGGTTTAATCCCGAAAAAGGTTATGGGTTTATAAGTACTGACAATGGTGAAGATGTGTTTGTGCACTTCTCTGCTATCAATATGGAGGGGTACAAGACACTTGCAGAAGGGCAGACGGTTGAATTTGACATTGTGAAGACAGAAAGAGGCAATCAGGCTATGAATGTAAGGAAGGTAAAATAAGCTTCTGGCAGTTTTGCTGGAAGCTTTTTTGTTTTTGGATTAAAATAGACTTATAAAACTCTCAATAAATTGAATTTCGGAGGGAGAATTTATATGGCACAAATCTTGAGAGCTCTGTCAAAAGACAAAAACATAGCAATCTTTATCATGGACTCAACAGATATAGTAGAATATGCGCGCAAAATACATAACCTTCCACCTATTCCTGCAGCAGCTTTAGGAAGGTTATTGACAGCAACATCCATGATGGGCATAATGCTCAAAGGAGAAAATCATTCTGTGTCAGTTCAAATATCATGTTCAGGTGTACTCAAAGGCTTGGTTGCTGTTTCTGACTCAAAAGGGAATGTAAAAGGGTATGTTAAAAATAAGGAGGTGCTCACAGAAATTGATGAGAGAGGGAAGTTGAATGTAAAAGGAGCAATTGGAGAAGGCACGCTCACGGTTATAAAGGATTTGGGATTGAAAGAACCATATATAGGTCAAATTGAACTTGTATCTGGCGAAATTGCTGAAGATATAACACATTATTTTGCACTGTCAGAACAAATTCCTTCAGCTGTTGCGCTTGGTGTTCTGATTGACAGAGATGAAAGTATAAAGTCAGCAGGAGGTTTCATTGTTCAGGTTTTGCCTGAGACAGATGAAAAAGTTATTTTTGACCTTGAGCAGAAATTGAAAAATTTTACGAACATCTCATCAGTGCTTGAAAATAAAAGCATTGAAGAGATTGTAAAAGAACTTTTTGGCAGTATAGAATATGAAGTTTTAGCTAAGCACCAGCCAGTGTACAAGTGTGACTGTTCTAAAGAAAAGGTAGAATCTATAATTCCGCTTTTAAAAGATGAAGAAATTTCAGATGAGACCATCGAAATTGTATGCACTTTTTGCCAGAAAAAATACTATTTTTCCAGAGAAGAAGCTTTTAAAATTAAATATGGTGAATAATTGAGAGAAAAATCGAGATTTATTTAGCAATAGTAAGAAGAAGCTCAATTTTGAGCTAAAACGGCTGAATTTAATAAAAATTTGCCCAAAAAACACTATTGAAAAAAACGCGCATCTTAAGTATAATAAAACATGTCGCCGCTGATTGAAGCGGCGGTTGAAAAAATGGGCGGTTAGCTCAGCTGGGAGAGCACCTGCCTTACAAGCAGGGGGTCGCAGGTTCGAGCCCTGCACTGCCCACCATTTTAAATTGGCCCAGTAGCTCAGTCGGTTAGAGCGCCAGCCTGTCACGCTGGAGGTCGAGGGTTCGAGTCCCTTCTGGGTCGCCATATAAAATAAATGTGCCTCGGTAGCTCAGTTGGTAGAGCAGAGGACTGAAAATCCTCGTGTCGGTGGTTCGATTCCGCCCCGAGGCACCAGTTTTTAAAATGAGCGGGAATAGCTCAGGTGGTAGAGCGCTACCTTGCCAAGGTAGATGTCGCGGGTTCGAGTCCCGTTTCCCGCTCCAAAATTTTATTTTATATAAAGGAAGACGTGGCGCCATAGCCAAGCGGTAAGGCAAGGGTCTGCAAAATCCTGATTCCCCGGTTCAAATCCGGGTGGCGCCTCCAGTATGTGAAAATTATCAAACCTGCTCAAAAGAAGTGAGCAGGTTTTTGTTTTTCTAAAGAAGGATTTTTTGAGCTTTGTGTCGAATAAAAATATATTGTACGCTTTTTTAAAGGTTGTCAAATTATTGACAAGAAATTTTACTTTAAGGAGGGATTGCAGTGGGAGCCTACATAGCTTTAATCTATGGAGTTATTGTATTTGCAATTCTTGTAATCATTGGTCTTGTCAGGTTTATCTTTTCTCAAGAAAAAGGCAATGAAAAGATGCAGGAGATTGCAGGTGCAATCAGAGAAGGTGCCATGGCATTTTTAAACAGGCAGTACAAAACTATAGGGATTCTGGCATTGATTGTTGCTATTATAATCATCATTGCAAACTATTTTGGTAACCTTTCAAAAGGTTCGTCACATGCTGTTTCAATTGCTTTTCACATAGGTTTTGCTTTTATAACAGGTGCACTCTGCTCAGCAATATCTGGGTATTTGGGAATGTATATTGCAGTGAATTCTAATGTCAGAGCTGCAGCAGGTGCAAGAAAAGGTTTAAATAGAGCCTTACAGATAGCTCTTCGTGGCGGTGCAGTGACAGGTTTGGCTGTGACCGCGCTATCTCTTTTGGGTGTTGCAACACTGTTTTTACTGTATGGAGGAGCTTCTGGGAAAGAAAATCTTATAAAAGAAGCACCTTCGCTGATTGTTGGTTTTGGATTTGGTGCATCATTTGTGGCTCTTTTTGCCCAGCTGGGCGGTGGAATTTATACAAAGGCTGCTGACGTTGGCGCTGACCTTGTTGGTAAGGTAGAAGCAGGGATTCCCGAGGATGATCCGAGGAACCCAGCTGTTGTTGCTGACCTTGTTGGTGACAATGTTGGAGACTGTGCAGGCCGTGGTGCAGACCTTTTTGAGTCAACAGCAGCTGAGAATATAGGTGCGATGATATTGGGTGTTGCACTGTATCCGGTGTTCGGTTGGAAAGGAATTTTGTTCCCGCTTGTTGCACGTGCTATAGGTATTGTTTCGTCTGTTATTGGACTTTTCTTTGTCAACACAAAGGATGAAAGCAAAGACCCAATGAAGGCTTTGAACAAGGGCTACTTTGTCACAACAATTTTGAACTTGATAGTATTGATTTTCATAGTTAAAGCAATGCTCTCTGGGAAACTTCCAAACGGTCAAGAGGTTAACTGGTGGCTTTTGTATGGCTGTGCAGTTGCCGGAATTATATTGAGCTATATTTTCGTATGGCTAACAGACTTTTATACCTCATACCACTACAGACCTGTTCAGGAGATAGCTAAAGCATCAACTACCGGTCCTGCAACAAATATCATAACAGGTATGTCTGTTGGTATGGAATCAACAGCGTTGCCGGTTATATTTATCTCAATTGCGATTTATATCGCATACAAGCTTGGTGAACATGCACTTCCTGGGTTTGCAAACGGAGGACTTTACGGAACAGCAATTGCGACAATGGGTATGCTTTCAACCTGTGCATACATTTTAGCAATGGACACATTTGGACCGATTACAGACAATGCAGGTGGTATCACTGAGATGTCAGGTGCACCTGAAGAGGTAAGAAATGTTACAGACAGGCTTGATGCTTGTGGAAATACAACAAAGGCTCTGACAAAAGGTTATGCTATTGGTTCTGCGGCACTTGCAACTTTCTTACTTTTCTCTGCTTACCTTGATGAGGTCAAAAAGATACTGGGAAGACCACTTGAGTCATGGTTTTCTGTTGATATTGGAAAACCTGAAGTATTCATCGGTGCATTTATCGGTGCGATGGTTGTTTACCTTTTCAGCTCAACAGCAATAAGGGCGGTTGGAAGAGCAGCCCAATATGTTATTTTAGAAGTAAGACGTCAGTTCAAAGAAATCCCAGGTATCATGGAAGGAAGAGCAAAGCCAGATTATGCAAAGTGTGTTGACATTGTTACAAAAGGTGCTTTGAAAGAGATGGTTGTTCCTGGTATGATAGTTGTTATTGCGCCAATACTTGTTGGAATACTTCTTGGTAAAGAGGCAGCAGCAGGATTTTTAATGATAGGTACTATTGCAGGTGTTATATTGGCACTTTTCCTCAACAATGGCGGTGGTGCTTGGGACAATGCAAAGAAGTTCATAGAACTTGGTAACTACGGTGGCAAGAGATCTGATGCACATAAGGCAGCAGTTGTTGGTGACACAGTTGGAGATCCTTGCAAAGACACAGCAGGTCCATCTTTGCATGTTCTTGTAAAGCTCATATCAACTATTACATTAGTATTTGTATCCTTGTTCAGATAAGAATTTAATTAGAAAAACAAAAGGGAAGAAGGGAATGTAATCCTTCTTCCCTTTTTGTTCTTTTAGTAATGAAGGCTGAACTGAATTAAATCAGCGTAATCAGAAATTAGATTAAAGTTGTTAAACAATTTTCAAAAATGGTATAATAAAATTAGGAAATGAATAGGGGGGATCACAGATGGGTCTGTTTGGGTTAGGTGTTCCAAAACAGATAAAAGAGCTAGGACGTGACATCTGTGAGCCGCTTGATGTTGAGTACATTGAAGGTCATCCAGACATAAAGTATCAGGGTAGAATGAAGTTGCATGTCTGCCAAAACGGTTTTTACCTAATTGACCCATCAAAAAAACACTTTGGAGTTGTTAAATGGACAGATTTTAAAGATGCATACCCCAGCAAAACAGGTGACAGAAGAACAGTGATTGCAACAAAAGATTATAAGATTTACTTACTTGGTATTGAAGAGAGAGTTTGCGAGGTTCTGACAAAGAGGATGGCAAGCTAAGGTGAGGTAAGTATATGCTTGAAAGGTGTTTTGTAAGGAGAGGGACTGCGCTTTGCAGTCCTTTATTTTTTGGACTAAATATGTCAAAATATTTACTCTTCTACAGAAAAATATATTGAGGTGGGAATTTTTAATTTAATCGAGATCTAAACTCAAAAAATGAAATTACTTTGACGAAAAAAAGCAAAATTGATCATTGACAAAGTTGCAAGTAGTTGTATAAAATTTTAACAGAAAACTACAGGGAATAAGTGGTTAAAAGATTAATTGTAGCAAAAATCATAATAGAACAAGAAAAAAACACAAAAGCTATATTTAGCAAAAGTATACGGATAATGAGTGGAAAATACTGCTATGTAAGACAGAGGAATATACTAAGATTAGAGCAATCTTACTTTTGATGTACGGTCACAATCTCTATTGTGCGCATAGGTGGTGTGATAAAAAAAATAACGAGGTTGAATATGTAAAAGGTTTGATAGACAGAGAGATTGAACTTAAGAGGAGTGTAGAGTAAAGTGTTAAAGTTGCTTTTAGTTGAATATAAAGATAAACTACGAATGCAAATGTTGATATTTAAACGTTTTGGAATGTTACTGGTATTAGGATTGATACTATTATTTTGGATGACGCCAAGTTTGACTGATAACCATTCTTTAAATAAATTTAATTATTTAGCAAATAAATGGATGATCCTTTTAGCTATTACATTATTCTTCGCATTGAAGACATATATATTTAGGAATACTAACATCCATATTTATTTTCCTACATTTGTTCATTTTTATACGCAAAATTTTTATAAACTTGGACTTGTAATGATAATCAGACTCATTAACTACTTAATTTCAAGAAGTTTTTTATTTTACTTTTTATATAAAATCATGATATATATATTTGGTGATAATTTACATTATTTTATAACAAAGGAAATTTTATTTCTGTTTATTGTAACAGACATTTTTTCAGAGTCAATCAAGTTTATCTGTTCGTTTACTCTTTTTTTAAAATATTCTTTCATAATAAAAACGCTATCGTTGTTGATATTTGTTTTATTAGCTTATTTTTTAAATGAAAAGGTTTTTCTTATATTATTAGCAATTGAGATAGTGTTAATACCCATAATTTTGAAAAACGTTGATACACAAAAATTGCTAAATTATAGCAAGATTATATATAAATCAAACTGGGGATTTGCAAGAGGTGACTGGGGATTACTTGTAGAAGTAGGTGAAGAATACAAGAAGTTGATTGATTTTAATGAAAAGAAATCTTGTGATTTGGCGCTGTCATTTCCATTTAATGCCTATTTATGCCAATTTTTGATTTTCAAAAGAGTCTATTCGAGGCAATTAATATTGTTATTGTTGATAACGGTATTATCAGTTATTATCCTGCCAAAACTGCAATTAAGTGTACAACTATATTGCTATTTTATCATTCATAGCTTTATGTTATTTTACCTTTTACTATTCTACTTGATGGATACAAAAGAACATATATATTTCTATATGCATAGATTGAACCACTTAAAATTAACATTTTCAGCATTGCCTTTTGTGCTTATTAACATATTTTTAAATTTCTTACTACTTGCCTTTTTACAACAGTTTTGGTATTACAAAGTAATTTGGTATTTAGTATTAGATTCACTCTTGTTTTTTGTGTTGAAAATTTTTTGGCAAAATGAAAAAATTAAGTTCTTAATGTTGTGTGGCGTAATAATTCTCCAAGGTTTGTTACTTAAATTTTAATTTTCTTTAGGAAATAAAATCTTTGCTGTAACACTTTGTTAACTTACCAATTTCAAAAGCCTCCTTAATTGCGATTAAAGGAAATAAGAGCCTTAACAGAAGGCTTTATTTTTTTGTGGATAAGTACCCCTCTTCTTTTTCTTGATAATGAGATTTTTTTACTATAAAATAAAGAAGAGTAGCAAAAAAGCTTTAAAAACAAAAGGAGATGAGATAAAGCATGATTACAAGAAACGATGTTGAATATGTTGCAAACCTTGCAAGGCTAACTTTAACAGAAGAAGAGATAGAAAAGATGACAAAAGAGCTTGGTGCTATAATTGAATTTGCAAATAAGCTTTCTGAGCTAAATACTGAAGGGATTGAACCAACTGCGCATGTTCTGAATCTTTACAATGTTTTTAGAAGCGATGAGGTAAAACCTTCGTATCCACGTGAAGAGATTTTGAAAAATGCTCCATCTCATGACGATGTTTGCATAAAAGTCCCAAAAATAGTAGAATAAATCTTTATATGTAAGGAGGCAAAACAAAAGATGCTCTACAAACTAACTGCGCACGAGGCAATTGATCTTATCAAGAAAAAAGAGGTCAAGTGCCAAGAAGTTGTTGAAAGTGTTCTTGAGAGAATTAAACAGGTTGAAGATAAAGTAAAGTCGTATATAACAATCACAGAACAAGAAGCTTTAGAGAATGCGAAGAAGATTGATGAGAAGATAGCAAAAGGCGAAGATGTAGGGGTGCTTTACGGTCTTCCAATTGCCTTGAAAGATAATCTTTGCACAAATGGAATAAAAACAACCTGTGCATCTAAAATCCTTTACAACTTTGTTCCCCCTTACGATGCAACTGTTGTGAAAAAGCTAAAAGAAAATAATATGACGCTTTTAGGAAAGCTCAATATGGACGAGTTTGCAATGGGCTCATCAACAGAAAACTCTGCTTTCCACACAACAAGAAATCCGTGGGATTTGGAAAGAGTTCCGGGGGGTTCATCAGGTGGGTCTGCTGCGGCTGTTGCGGCAGATGAAGCATTTTTCACCCTTGGTTCTGACACAGGTGGGTCTATCAGACAGCCAGCTTCACTTTGTGGAGTTGTTGGCATGAAGCCAACATATGGAAGGGTTTCGCGATTTGGACTTGTTGCATTTGCATCTTCTCTTGACCAGATAGGACCTTTGACAAAAGATGTTGAAGACTGTGCTTTAGCTATGAATATCATCTGCGGACATGACCCATATGATGCAACATCAGCACCAGTTGATGTTCCTGACTTTACAAAAGCATTGAAAAACGATGTGAAAGGTCTAAAAATAGGTGTGCCTAAAGAATATATGGAGAAAGGTGTAAATGAAGAAGTAAAAAAAGCTGTTGAAAAAGCTCTTGAGCTTTTAAAATCTTTGGGTGCAGATTATGAAGAGTTTTCTATACCAATTGTTGAGTATGCTCTTCCAACTTACTACATCATTGCATCATCTGAGGCAAGTTCAAACCTTGCAAGGTATGATGGAATCAAATATGGGTACAGGACGCAAAACTATGAAGACCTAATAGATTTATACAAAAAGACAAGGTCTGAAGGATTTGGACCTGAGGTAAAAAGAAGAATTATGCTTGGCACATATGCACTTTCTGCGGGGTATTATGATGCATACTACAAAAAAGGGCTTCAGGTTAGGACATTGATTAAGCGGGCATTTGACGAAGCTTTCCAAAAATATGACGTAATAATTACTCCTACAAGTCCAACAACAGCTTTTAAAATAGGTGAAAGAGTTTCAAATCCACTTGAGATGTATATGTCTGATATATGTACAGTGCCTGTAAATATTGCTGGGCTTCCTGCTATTTCTATTCCATGCGGATTTGATAGTAATGGTCTTCCAATAGGTCTTCAAATAATAGGAAAGGCGTTTGATGAAGAGACTATCTTAAAAGTTGCATATACCTATGAACAAAACAGTGGACATAAAAACCTAAAACCCAAGAATTTATAAATCTCTACAAAAGTTATTAATCAAGAGGTGAAATAAGAAGATGGAATATGAGGTTGTGATAGGTTTAGAGGTCCATGCTGAGCTTGCGACAAAGTCGAAAATATTTTGCAGCTGCACAACAGAGTTTGGCGGTGAGCCAAATACCCACTGCTGTCCTATTTGCACTGGTATGCCAGGAGTTCTTCCTGTTTTGAACAAAAAGGCAGTTGAATATGCCATAATGGCAGGGCTTGCAACAAACTGTCAGATAGCAAGATATAGTAAGCAAGACAGAAAAAATTATTTTTATCCGGACCTTCCAAAGGCTTACCAGATTTCACAGTATGATTTGCCACTCTGTTACAATGGTTATATAGACATTGAGGTAAATGGGCAGAAAAAGAGAATAGGAATAAAAAGAATTCACATAGAAGAGGATGCTGGAAAGCTTCTTCATGACCAGTGGGAAGAAGGAAGTCTTGTTGATTTTAACAGGTGCGGTGTTCCTTTGATTGAGATTGTTACAGAGCCGGATTTACGTTCAAGTGAGGAGACACGAATTTTTCTTGAAAAGCTAAAAGCAATTTTGCAATACACAGAGGTTTCTGACTGCAAGATGCAGGAAGGTTCGCTCAGAGTGGATGTGAATTTGTCTGTGCGACCAAAAGGTTCAAAAGAATTCGGTACAAGAACAGAAATGAAAAACTTAAACTCTTTCAGATCTGTTGTGAGGGCAATAGAATATGAGGCAAGAAGACAAATAGAGGTTTTAGAAAGCGGCGGTGTTGTTGTTCAGGAGACAAGGCGCTGGGATGATGCAAAAGGTATAAGTTTATCTATGAGGACAAAAGAAGAAGCGCATGACTACAGGTATTTCCCAGAGCCTGACCTTCCACCTATAGTTGTAGACGACAGCTGGATTGAGGAGATTAGAAAGAGAATTCCTGAGCTTCCTGACCAGAAAAAGGAAAGGTATATAAAAGAGTATGGGCTTCCAGAATATGATGCCGGCGTTCTGACTTCATCAAAGGCTATAGCCAACTATTTTGAAGAGTGCATAAAATATACGCAAAACATAAAGGCTGCAAGCAACTGGATGATGGGAGAGATTATGAGAATCTTAAATGACAAAGGGTTAGAACCTGAGGAAATTAATAATATAAAGATTAAGCCAAATCAGCTTGCAAGCCTTATTAACCTTGTTGATAACAAGACAATTTCCAACACTATTGCAAAACAAGTCTTTGAAGAGATGTTTGAAACGGGCAAAGATCCTGAAGTTATTGTAAAAGAAAAAGGGCTTGTTCAGATAACAGACAAGAACGTAATTTTAGAAGCTGTGAAACAGGCAATAGCAAACAATCCAAAATCAGTAGAAGATTACAAGAATGGCAAAGACAAGGCGTTTGGATTTTTGGTGGGGCAGGTTATGAAGATAACAAAAGGCAAGGCCAATCCACAGCTTGTGAATGAAATCTTAAGAGAGGAGCTTGAGAAAATTTAAGCTCCCTCTTTTTTAAATTTTTTGAAAAGGTGAGAATGAAGGTGGAAACCAAAAGGTTTGGAATAGAGGAAGAAATCTTAAATAAGATTATCGAAATTTTTAAGAAATACAAGCAAGTGAGAAAAGCTTGTATCTTTGGTTCGAGGGCAAGAGGAGACTATAGAAGAGGTTCTGATGTAGATATATGTATTTGGCTTGAAGAGGAGAGTGAAAATCCAATTTATAAAATCCAGGATGAATTAGAAGAAGTTAATACAATATTGCTGTTTGATGTTGTTGCGTTCGATAGCATTACAAAAGAAAATCTCAAAGAAAGTATCATAAAAGAAGGAGTAATTATATATGAAAGAGAGAATAGTAGAGAAGTATGAAGATTTTAAGACTGCTTTAAAAAGATTAGAAGAAGGTATAAGTATACAGCCGGACAAGGATATTATTATGGACGGGGCAATCCAGAGATTTGAATTTGTCTTTGAACTTTCATGGAAGCTCATGAGGGAATATTTGAAGTATACTGGTTTGGAGATTAACAATCCTCGGACCGTTATAAAGTATGCATATCAAAATGGCATTATAGAAGACGGTGACAAATGGCTTAAAATGCTTTCAGATAGAAATATGACTTCTCACTTATATGACCAAAAAATGGCTTATGAGATTTACCAAAACATTAAACTTGAGTATGTAGAGCTATTTAGGAAGTTGGTTTTAAAGTTTGAAGAGATAATAATTTCTGAGCTATGAAGATGGCAAACTTGTTGATAGATTTGTAAAAAAGGGTAAAATAAAATTGAGAAAATAAGCTTTTAGCAAGTTGTCTTTTGAGGAGATGGTAAGATGCAAAAAAAAGAGAAAAACAACAATTTTTATATGGCGTTTTGTGATGACAGGTTCAAGATAAACAGGATTTCAGTTACCTTTATAGATAGGCTTGAAAGAGAAAAAAATACTTTAAATGCTCTATTTCCAATGGTTTTAATAAGAGGGAACAATAAGTACAAGGATATGAAAGAAATAAATAGATTTTTGGACAATATGTATGGTGCATCTTTGAGCATTGATGTGGATAAAAAGGGTGACCTGCAGGCAATTTCATTTGCAATAAGCTTTTTAAATGATAGATTTGCAGGAGAAAACCTTTATACAAAAGCGCTACAGTTTTTGTATGACATCATATATGGTCCGATAAAATATGGCGGTGGATTTGAAGAAGAAGCTATATTGCAAGAGAAGAACAATCTAAAACAGGAGATTGAAAGCAGGATAAACGACAAGGTTCAATATGCAATTGACAGATGTATAGAGATTATGTTTGAGGGGCAAAATTATGCTCTTTATGAAAAAGGAAATGTTGATGACTTGCAAACCATCACAAAAGAAAAGCTCTTTTCACAATACCAAGAGGTTATTACCAAAAAGCCTATGTACGTGTTTGTCTATGGTGACTATGATGAAGAATGGGCAACTTCAAAAGCATTAGAGATTTTTGGAGAGGAAAAAAGAGAGAGTATACACAATGATTTTTTTGTAGACATTCCATTTGAAAACACAAGATATGTAACAGAAGAGATGGAAGTAAATCAAGGCAAAATTGCCCTTGGGATAAGAACAAATGTGGATGTGACATCTGAGGATTATTACAAACTTTTGATGCTCAACGGAATTCTAGGAGCATCTCCAAAATCAAAACTTTTTGAAAATGTTCGCGAAAAAGCTTCTTTGTGCTACTACGTATTTTCAAGGATTGACAGGTTCAAATCTGTAATGATTATTAGCTCTGGAATTGAAATTGAAAACTATGAAAAGGCTTTAAATATGATTTTGCAGCAGATAGAGGATATCAAAAATGGGAGGATTGATGATATCGAATATGAAAGTGCAATAAACTATTATAAAACAGCTCTGATGGCTATATATGACAGTCCAAGGGATCTTCTGAGTTTTTATTTAAATCAGGCATTAGTTGGACAAATAATAGAACCCAAGGAAGTTTTTGAAAACCTCAAAAATGTGAATATAGAGGATATAAAAAAGATAGCAAACAGGTTTGAGCTTGATACTGTATATTTTTTGAAAAACAGAGGTGTTGCTAAAGATGGAAAGGATTTATGATGATGCTCTCAATGAAGAGATTTATATAAATTCATATTCAAATGGACTAAAAGCTTTTGTCATAAAAAAGAAAAACTTCAGCAAGGCATTTGCAGGTTTTGCAACAAAATACGGTTCTGTTGATAGTAAATTTGTTCATCCAAAAACAAAAGAGGTTGTTGAGGTTCCAGATGGCATTGCACATTTTTTGGAACACAAATTGTTTGAGGAAGAAGAAGGAAATGTGTTTGACAGATTTGCAAAATTTGGTGCAATGGCAAATGCATTTACTTCCTTCAAAGAAACAGTCTACTATTTTATATCCACTCAAAACTTTTATGAAAATTTTGAGATTCTCTTAGATTTTGTTCAAAATCCGTATTTTACTGATCAAAATGTCGAGAAAGAAAAAGGGATAATTGGACAGGAGATAAGAATGTACCAGGACAATCCAAACTGGAGGGTTTATTTTAATCTCTTGAATGCACTTTATGTAAACAATCCTGTGAAAATTGACATTGCAGGAACATTAGAGAGTATTCAAAAAATTACAAAAGAGGATTTGTATTTGTGTTATAATACATTCTATCATCCAAGCAATATGATAATTGTTGTATGCGGTGATGTGGACCCTAAAAAAGTTTTTGATACAATTGAAAGGATGGAAAAGACAAAAGAATATCAAAGCCTGATAGAAAGGATTTATCCTGATGAGCCTGAAAAATTAAATCAAAAAAAGATAGAGGCAAGGCTTTCAGTGGCAGTGCCAATCTTCTATATAGGCTTTAAAGACAATCAAAATGACCTTCCGCCATATGAGATGATAATGAAGGATATACAAACACAGATAATGGCTGAAATGCTGTTTGGAAAATCCACAGATTTTTATGAAAAGCTTTATAAAGAAGGACTTATCAACCAGAACTTTGGGTTTGAGTACAACTGTGAACCTGAATATTCATTCTTTATGATTGGTGGAGAGAGCAAAGACCCTGAAGAGGTTTACAGAAGAATAATTGAGCACATTGAGGATGTCAAGAAAAAAGGAATTGACAGAGAAGAGTTTGAGAGAGCAAAAAAGGTTGTTTTGGGGACTCACTTGAGAAAGTTTGATAATCCTGAAAAACTCTCTGTTGAGTTTATATACAACTATTTCAAAGGAGTAAATATATTTGAATATGTTAAACAAATATCTTCTGTATCATTTGAAATGTGCGAAAAAAGGCTCAAAGAATTTTTTGATGAAAGTACAAGCTGTATATCAATTGTTTGGCCAACAAATTAAGACAAATATAAAGTTTGGAGCAAAGGAAAATGATAGATGATAGTATTGTTTTTCCAGGGCTTGGTTTGAGATTTAATTTTAGTCCAGTTGCATTTAAGATTTTTGGACTTGAGGTCAGATGGTACGGGATTATAATTGCAATTGGTTTTTTATGTGGTTTTCTTGCAAGCACATATTTTGCTAAAAAAGAAGAAGTAAACCCAGAGGTTTTGCTTGACATTGCAATAATTGCACTACCTGTTGCAATAATCTTTGCAAGGGCTTATTATGTGATTTTTAATTTTAAAGAGTTCAAGGACAATATTCTAAGCATTTTTGCCATTCGCCAGGGTGGAATTGCGATATATGGAGCTTTGATAGGTGCGCTTTTGAGCACATACATTTATTGCAAGATAAAAAAAATAAATTTTTTCAAAATATGTGATGTGGGTGTTCACGGTCTGATATTAGGGCAGGCAATAGGAAGATGGGGTAACTTTGCAAACAGGGAAGCTTACGGCTATGAGACAAATCTTCCATGGCGTATGCAGATTTATAGCAATGAAGTTGGGAGAAGAATAGATGTTCATCCAACATTTTTGTATGAGTCTTTATGGGACTTTTTTGTCTTCTTGCTTTTATTATTTCTCAGAAAGTATAAAAAGAAAGAAGGGGATATGTTAGGATTTTATTTAATATTTTATTCTACCGGAAGGTTTTTCATCGAGGGGTTGAGAACAGACAGTTTAATGATAGGGAATTTTAGAGTATCCCAGATTGTTGCAGCTTTGTGCATTGTTGTAGGAAGTACAATTGTGTTAAAGAACAAAAGGTCATTTTTCGACAAAATATAGCAAAAAAACAGCACAATGTATTTTTAGAGTATTTTTGTTGACAAAATACGCGTTTGGGTTTATAATTAAAATACAATCTTTGTAAGATGGTGGGAATATGATAACAGAAAAGATAATGAAGTTGAGAGAGAAGTTGGATGAACTGATTAACAGCAACGCTGATTATGAGTCAATATATCATGTCAGTACAGAATTGGACAAGCTGATTCTGGATTATTACAAAGAGAGAAATGAAATGGTGCTCAAAAAGTTAGTCAAAAAGGAAGGGAATGTGTAAAAAAGTTTGCCTGGTCAAAAAGAGCCTGATAGGAGGCAAAACACAAAAGATGAGAATTTTTACGATATAAAAAATAGGGCAGATAAAAATCTGCCCTATTTTTTTTTTCATTTGTTGAAGGATTTTTCAAATTGGTATAGAATATTTTTATAAAGTGGTTCAAAGTGGAGTAAAGTGGTTTAATGTTAATAGGAGAATACAAGCATGTGGTAGACAATAAAGGTAGAATAATACTTCCTTCTAAATTCAGAGAAGAACTTGGTGAGAGATTTATCCTTACAAAAGGACTTGATAACTGCCTTTTTGGATATTCTTTGAAAGAGTGGTCTGTGCTTGAGGAAAAGCTTAAAAAACTTCCACTTACAAGCAAAGAAGCACGAACATTTTTGAGATTTTTCTTTGCGGGGGCGTGTGAGTGCGAGGTTGACAAGCAGGGGAGAGTCCTCATTCCCCAGAACCTAAGAGAATATGCAGGTATTCAAAAAGAGGTATTTATAATTGGTGTTATGACAAGAATTGAAATATGGAGCGAGGATAACTGGCTCAAAGAAATGACTAATGAGGACCTTTCGGTTGATAGAATAGCACAAAAAATGGAGGAGCTGGGTATATAAGTTTTAGAAGGAGTAGGGGAAAGTTTAATGTATGAACACATACCGGTGCTACTTGAAGAGTCGGTGTTTTTTCTTGTTACAAATCCGGATGGAATTTATGTTGATGCTACTTTTGGTCTTGGTGGACATTCAAAAAGAATACTTGAAAGGATTTCTAACAAAGGTTTTCTTATTGCTATTGACAGGGACTTGGAAGCTATTGAGCTTGGCAGAAGAAAATTAGAAGCTTACAAGAATGTAGAGATAGTGCATTCTTCATTTTCAAAAGTTGATGAGGTGCTGGAAGCTTTAGGAATTGAAAAGATAGATGGAATACTCTTCGACTTTGGTGTTTCTTCATTGCAACTTGACAAGCAAGAAAGAGGTTTTTCGTACAGCAAAGAAGCTTTTTTAGATATGAGGATGGATACAACATCAAAACTAACCGCGTATGATGTTATCAATTTCTATTCTAAGGAAGATTTAGAGAGAATAATAAGAGAGTATGGTGAAGAGAGGTTTGCAAGAAGGATTGCAAAAGCGATTGTGGAAAGAAGGAATAAAAAGCCTATTGAAACCACAACAGAATTGAGTAGCTTGATTTCTTCTGTGGTACCGAAGCCAAAAGATGGTTCACATCCTGCACAAAAGACTTTCCAGGCTATCCGAATAGAGGTAAACAGAGAACTTGAGGAAATAATGATCGCGCTTGAAAAGAGTTTGAGATTTTTGAAATCTGGTGGGAGGATATGTGCAATTTCTTTTCACTCTCTTGAAGATAGAATAGTAAAAGAGTTTTTCAAATTTCACTCACTTGACTGTATTTGTCCGAAAGATCTTCCTGTCTGTATATGTGGCAAGAAAAAAGAGCTTAACATCATAACAAAAAAGCCAATAACCCCTTCTAAAGAAGAGATTGAGAAAAACAAAAGAAGTCACAGCGCAAAACTGAGAGTTGCTGAAAAGGTCTGAAAAATAAAAAGGGGGTTTTTTAAAATGTCAAGAGCAGGTTCAGCAATTTATAGCGAAGATTACTGGGAAAATAATTTGGCTGATAGAGAAGAGATTGAACAAGAAATTGCAAAAAAAAATCACATAAGAAAACAAATATTAAAACAAAAGAAAGTTGAAAGATCAAGGTTTTTTAGGAATATATTGTTTGTTTGCATATTTTGCAGCATGTCAATAATTATTATGTGCGGGTATGTGAATATTACTCATGAGAGAGCAAAACTTGCTCAGCTTCAGAATGACCTTAAATTACAAACTGATATAAACAAACAGTTAAAACTTGAGATAGATGGGAAGCTTACTCTATCTGAGATAGAAAAGATTGCACAACAAAAATATTCAATGGCATATCCTGAATTTTCGCAAGTTGTGTATGTTACTGTTCAGTTGCCTGAAGAAAAAAAACAGAAGGTCGCAAAAGAAGAAAAATCGAATTATAATAATAAAGTGTCTTTGATAATAAACTTTATTAAGAAAATCTTTTAAAATTTTTAAGACCCAAAAAGCTGGAGGAAAAAGGCTTGAAAGAAGCATCTATAAAGATAAAAAAGAGAATTCTTTTTATTATGTCAGTGTTTTTTTTAAGCTTTGTAATGCTGGTGGGACGGCTTTTTTATCTTCAACTAATAAAAGGTGAAGAACTTAAAAAAAGAGCTTTTTCACAATGGACGCGGGAAAGGCTTGTTGCACCCAAAAGAGGAAGTATTGTGGATAGAAATGGCAAGATCTTAGCGATGTCAATTACAGCTGAAACGGTTGTTGCATCTTTGAATCAAATCAAAGAAAAAGAGTGGACTGCTAAAGTGTTATCTGGTATTTTACAGATGGATTATCAAAAAATTTTAAAAAAGCTAAATACAAAGGGAGTTTCAGATATTTACATAGCACGCAATATTGACAAAGAGAAGGCAGATAAGATAAGAAAATATGCTCTGCCAGGGATTTATTTGACAGGTGGGACAAAAAGGGTGTATCCAAACGGTAATTTTCTGGCTCAGGTTCTTGGCTTTACAGGGATTGACGACCAAGGACTGTCTGGGCTTGAACTTTATTATGATAAGTATCTTCGCGGCAAACCAGGTGCCATTTCAGCCCAGACTGATGCAAGTGGCAGAGCTGCTCCATTTTCAGAAGAGTTTTTTAAAAAGCCTGTCGATGGCTATGACCTGATGCTTACAATTGACGAAACAATACAGCATTTTGCTGAAAAGTATGCACAAAAAGCTCTTTATGATAACAAAGCAAAGAGTGTAACCATTATTGTTGAGAAAGTCAAAACAGGCGAGATTTTAGCTATGACCTCCAAACCTGATTTTGACCCCAATAAACCATTTGATCTTATATACAAAGACAGGTTTCCTGACTTTGATAAACTATCTCAAGCTGAAAAGAACAAGATAGTCCAGTCAATGTGGAAAAACAGAGCACTGACAGACACATACGAGCCCGGTTCAACATTTAAGATAGTCACCGCAGCTGCAGGGCTTGAAGAAGGGGTTGTTAATGAAAATTCTCAATTTTATTGCAAAGGATATGTCAAGGTTGCAAATGCAACGATAAAATGTTGGAGGTATTACAATCCACACGGCAGTGAAAACTTTGTTGAAGGTGTTCAAAATTCTTGCAACCCTGTATTCATAGAAGTGGGACAAAGGCTGGGAAAAGAGAAACTCTACAAGTATATAAATCTTTTTGGGTTTGGTCAAAAGACTGGAATAGACCTTCCCGGTGAGGCAAAAGGGATTGTTCAGCCACTGAGTAAGATTGGGCCTGTTGAACTTGCAACAATTTCTTTTGGTCAGGGAATTTCAGCAACTCCAATTCAGGTTATCAGTATGATAAATGCAGTTGCAAATGACGGTGTGTGGGTCCAGCCTCATGTTGTAAAGGCCATATATGATAAGGACAAAAAACTGATAAAGTCTTTTGACAGCCCGAAAAAAAGAAGAGTTTTGCACCAGGACGTTGCACGAAGGCTTAAAATAATGCTTCAGTCTGTTGTGACAAACGGTACAGGTCACAATGCTTATCTTTTGGGCTATAAAGTTGCAGGGAAAACAGGAACTTCGCAAAAGTACGACAAAACATCTAAAAAGTATATAGCATCATTTGGGGGGTTTGCGCCGGCCGACAATCCCGAGGTGTCAGTTCTTGTCATTATAGATGAGCCTGACCCTTCACTTTATTATGGAGGTCTTATAGCCGCACCAGTTGCAAGAGACTTATTAAATGATATACTCAGATATTTGGATGTCCAGCCACAGTATACAGCTGAGGAGTTAAAACAGATAGAGCTATATAAAGAGTTTATAGTTCCAAACACAATCGGAATGAATGTTGGGGATGCAAAGAAAGAAATTAACAATAACAAATTTAATGCAAGGGTCATAGGAAATGGTGACAAGGTGATTGACCAGGTTCCAAAAGCTGGGTTTATGTTGAAAGAAGGTTCAACAATAATATTGTTCACTCAAGAAATGTCACAAACAACTGTAATTGTTCCCAATGTAGTGGGCTTGAGTGCACAGGATGCACAAAAGGTGCTTTCAAATAGTCTTCTCAACATAAAAGTTAAAGGAATGAAAGGAAAGATTATAAGACAAAATCCACAGCCAGGGACAAAAGTCCCAATAGGTTCAATTGTTGAGGTTGAAATTGCTGATAAAGAAAATGCAGAATAGAAAGGGTGAAGAATTCTTGAAATTAAAAGATTTAATTGAGGACGTTGATATTATAGAAACAAATGTTAAGGATTTTGATAAAGAAATAATTGATATTGTATACAATTCAAAAAATGCAAAAGAAGACTGTGCTTTTGTGTGTATAAAAGGTTTTAAGACAGATGGGCATGAATATATCGATGAAGCGGTCCACAATGGTGCTCGTTTGGTGGTTGTAGATGAGTTTTTTGACACATCTAAGATTGAAGGGAAGGTTGATTATATAAAGACTTCAAATACCAGAAGGGCCCTTGCTGTTATGTCTGCAAACTTTTTTGGTCATCCTTCAAAGGACTTTTTACTGATTGGTGTGACAGGTACAAATGGTAAAACTTCGACAACATTTATGATAAAGTCTATCCTTGAAGTTCATGGACAAAAAGTGGGGTTGATTGGTACAATCAAGAATATGATAGGTAGCAAAGAAATTGAGGCACAGCATACAACGCCTGAGTCTTATGACCTGCAAAAACTCTTTTGGCAAATGAAAAATGAAGGTGTTGACAGTGTTGTGATGGAAGTGTCTTCACACTCTCTTGAGCTTTTCAGGGTTTACGGCTGTGATTTTGACGTTGGAGTTTTTACAAACCTTACTCAGGATCATTTAGACTTTCATGGAACAATGGAAAATTATTTTAATGCTAAGTTAAAACTTTTTAATATGAGCAAAAAAAGGGTTGTAAATGCCGATGATATGTGGGGGAAGAGAATTATAGAAATGTATCCTGACAGTGTGACATATGCAAAGGACAGCGATGCCCAAGTTTTTGCACAAAACATTAAACTTTTTGTTAACAAAAATCAATTTGATATGTGGTATAATGACAAAAAAGCAGAGATAACACTTAATATCCCCGGTCTTTTTTCAATTTACAATAGCCTTGCCGCTGGAGCGTGTTGCATCGCGCTTGGCCTTGAACTTGATACAATAAAAAAAGGACTTGAGAAATTAAAAGCTGTGCCCGGCAGATTTGAGATTGTTGAGTCAAATGAAAAGTTTACTGTGGTAATTGACTATGCACACACACCAGATGGACTATTAAATCTTATGAAGACAGTAGATGAAGTTACGAATGGTAGAAAAGTGTTACTTTTTGGATGTGGCGGAGACAGAGACAGAGCAAAAAGACCAATTATGGGCGAGATTGCTGGCAAGATGGCAGATTTTGTAATTGTTACATCTGACAATCCGCGAACAGAAGACCCGCTCAAGATAATTGCCGATATCTTGGAGGGGATAAGAAAGACAAATGTTGATTATGTGGTTATACCCGACAGATATGAAGCTATCAGATATGCTATAAAGAATGCAAGAGAAAATGATTTTATTGTTCTTGCTGGGAAAGGCCATGAAACTTACCAGATTTTAAAGGATAGAACTATACCGTTTGATGAAAGAGAGGTTGTGAAGAATATCTTAAAGGAGTTAAGAAAATGAACCTGTGGCTTTCTGAGATAGCAAAAGCTGTGAATGGAGAACTTAAAAATTTTTCTAATGATGTAATTGTTAAAAATTTTTCAATTAATAGCAAAAACATAGGAAAAGATACCTTATTTATTCCTTTAAAAGGAATTAGATTTGACGGACATGATTTTGTAAAAGAAGCATTGCAAAATGGTGCAATTTCGTTTATTTCTCAAAAAGAATTTGAAGATGTAAATATACCTTATGTTAAAGTCCAGGATTCTCTTTTAGCACTGCAAAATTTGGCTTATTATATAAGAAAAAAATTAAGCGACTTAAAAGTTATAGGGGTTACTGGAAGTGTAGGCAAGACTTCAACAAAGGAATATATATACGGTGTACTTAGCTTAAAATATAAAGCTTATAAAAACCAAGGTAACTATAATAATCATATAGGTCTTCCGATTTCTATTCTGAATATTCCAGATGATACTCAAATTGCTGTATTTGAAATGGGAATGAATAATTTTGGCGAAATATCAAAACTATCTCAAATTGCAAAACCTGATATTGGAATTATAACAAATATTGGTATTGCACACATTGAAAATTTAAAGTCAAGATACAACATTTTTCTTGCAAAGTCAGAGATTCAGGACGGGATGCCAGAAAATGGGATACTGATTATAAATAACGACAATGACATTTTGAATCTTCATAAAAGGGAATTCAAAAGAAAGGTTATTACTATTGGGATTGAAAACGAGAGCAATTTTAGAGCACAAAACGTGCAAAGACATCAGAATGGATTTTCATTTGAGGTAGATAACTACACCTATTTTATAGAAAGCTTTAATTTTCATGACATTTATAACTCTCTTTTTGCAATTGCGGTAGGTACAATTTTAGGAGTAGACAGGCAGCTTGTGAAAGAAGCAATCCGCCAAAAAGAGAGACTAAAGAGAAGGTTTGAAATTATCAGAAAAGGAAACATTACAGTTGTAGATGATACTTACAATGCAAGTACACATTCGATGCTGTCTGCTATAGACAGCATATGTGAGTTTGATGGCAAAAGGATATTGGTGCTGGGCGATATGCTCGAACTTGGCGAATTTTCTGAAGAGGAACACAGAAAAGTTGGCAGGTACATATTGCAAAAGCCAATTGATGTTGTTGTATGCACAGGGAAAGACGCATTTTATATATATGATGAAGTAAAGAAAAAAGATGGTTTAAAAGCATATTTTGTTTCAAAAGATGAGTGTTTAGATGTGTTGGAAAGAGAAGTTACAAGTAACTGTACAATTCTTTTTAAGGCTTCGCGGGGTATAAAACTGGATGAAGTTGTAGATGAATTTCTCAAGGAGAGATAAAAAATGCTTGACATTGATACAATACTTGCAATAATGATTTCGTTTTTGATTGTTTTAATTACTATGCCAATTGTAATTCCATTTTTAAAATATTTAAAATTTGGTCAGGTTGTACGTGATGATGGGCCAAAAACACACCACAAAAAAAGTGGAACACCAACAATGGGCGGGCTGGTTATAGGTTTTGCTATTATTGTAACATCACTAATTTTCTACAAAAAATATCCTGCAATTGGAGCACCTCTTATAGCCACATTTGCTTTTGGACTTATAGGTTTTATAGATGATTTCATAAAGGTTGTGCTAAAAAGATCTTTAGGCCTTCGAGCACGTGAAAAACTGGTACTTCAATTTTTAATCAGTATAACCTTTTTGTATATTATACAGAAACATTTAGGAAGTGATGTTTATCTGCCAGTTCTGAATAGATACATTGACTTGAAATGGGCATATGTTCCAGTGATGTCGGTTTTAATGGTTTTCACTGTAAATGCTGTGAATCTTACAGATGGACTTGACGGTTTGGCAAGTGGTGTAACAATGATAGTATCTTTATTTTTAGCCATTATCTCCATATTTTCCAAAAACCATGATATGGCAATTTTTAGTGGAGCTATTGTGGGGAGTTGTATGGGATTTTTGAGATACAATGCACATCCGGCAGTTGTGTTTATGGGAGATACAGGATCTCTGATGTTGGGTGGTTCCATATTTTCAATTGCTGTGATGTTAAAACAGCCTGTACTTGTGTTGGTTATAGGTGGGCTATATATAATGGAGGCAGCATCAGTAATGCTTCAAGTATTATATTTTAAGCTCACGAAAAAAAGAATATTTAGAATGGCACCTTTACATCATCATTTTGAACTTTTAGGCTGGGATGAAGCGAAAGTTGTTGTTGTCTTTTGGATATTTACAATTTTGTTTTGCTTGCTTGCCTTGGCAATGATACAGCTGAAAATTTAGTAGTTGGAGGTTTTTAAAATTGGATTTAATAGGGAAAAATGTTTTGATAGTAGGTCTTGGTAAAAGTGGATTGGCTTGTGCACAATTTTTAAAAAAATATGGTGCTTTTGTGATAGGTTTTGATGAAAAGGCAGAAGAACAGTTCAAAGAAGAAGATAGAAATTGTGCAGAAAAGTACTGTGACGAAATCTATTATTGTGAGATTCCCGATGAGGTGATTGACAAGGTTCAGCTTGTTGTTGTTAGTCCTGGCGTGCCACTTACCAAAAGACCTTTGGTGCTTGCTTATAAAAAAGGTGTTGAGGTTATTGGTGAGATTGAGCTTGCATATAGGTTCTGTAAAAGTAAAAATATTGTTGCTATCACAGGTACAAATGGTAAAACAACAACCACAACTCTTGTAGGAGAAATTTTAAAAAAACAGTATGAAGATGTTGTTGTATGTGGAAACATTGGTCTACCATTTATTGATACAATAGAAACATCAAGTGAAGATACTATTTTTGTGCTTGAGATATCAAGTTTTCAGCTTGAAACTATTAAATATTTCAAACCAAGAGTTGGATGTATTCTCAATATCACCCCTGACCATCTAAACAGACATATAACAATGGAGAATTATATAAAAGCAAAGATGAGAATATTCGAAAATATAGATGAAAAGGGATATACAGTTCTCAACTATGACAATGACATAACCCGTGATTTAATTGGAGTGGCAAAAGGGAATGTTATAGTATTTTCAAAAACAAGGGTTCAGTTTGAAAATGTAGTATTTGTTGAAGACGATATAATTTATTTTACCATTGATAGAAAAACACAAAAAATTATGAAAAAAGACGAAATATTTATACCGGGTCAACATAATTTAGAGAATGCTCTTGCAGCAATTAGTTGTACTTTGCCGTTTGGAATAGAAAAAAATACGATTAAGCAAGTTCTCAAGACTTTTAAAGGTGTTGAACACCGCATAGAATTTGTGGCAGAAATAAATGGTATAAAATTTTATAATGATTCAAAAGGTACAAACACTGATGCTGCTGAAAAGGCACTCAATGCTTTTGAAAACCCAATAATTTTAATTGCCGGCGGGTATGACAAGGGAGAAAGTTTCGAGAAATTTGCAAGCTTAGTTGCTAAGAAGGCTAAAAAAGTATTTTTACTTGGTCAGACAAAACAAAAGATTGCCAGTGAACTTGAGAAAAACGGATATAAAAACTTTGAGCTTGTTTCAAACTTGAAAGAAGCGGTTAAAAAGAGCTTTGAATGTGCTCAAAATGGTGATATTATACTTCTGTCACCTGCATGTGCAAGCTGGGATATGTTTGAAAACTATGAGCAAAGAGGAAGGATATTTAAAGAATATGTAAATGAGCTTTTAACAACAGGGATGTGAGTGTTGAAAATGGAAAGGAAGATGATAGATTATCCGCTTTTGTATATTACTCTTTTGCTTTCGCTAATTGGCGTTGTGATGATATTTAGCGCAAGCTATTACTATGCTTATTACCATTTTCATGACAGCTACCATTTTTTAAAAAAACAGATAATAGGTCTTGTACTTGGTTTAATAGTGATGTATATAACAACTCAGATTGACTATAGAGTATGGAAAAAGTTTGCTATTATGCTTTATATAGTAGCTACAATATCGCTTATAGCTGTTTTAATTCCGGGAATAGGTAAACTTGTAAACAACGCACGTAGATGGATTGATATTGGACCTATTCAGTTTCAGCCATCAGAACTTGCAAAATATGCTCTTGTTATAACACTTAGTACTTATTTTGACCATATTGAAAAACCGAAGTCAAAATTTAAAGCTTTTATCATATCAATGATTTTGACAGGATTATTTTTTGCACTTATATACAAGGAACCAAACATGAGCACTTGCATACTGATACTTGGAATTTCAATACTTATGCTCTTTGCTTGGGGATTGAATATTGGATATTTTATCACAATGGGTGCTATGGCTGTACCAGTTTTGTATTACCTTACAACAAAAGAACAGTACAGAGTAGAAAGAATTCAAGCACTTTTCAATCCATGGGCAGACCCGACAGACAAGGGGTACCAGATAATTCAGTCATTGTATGCAATTGGCTCTGGTGGACTTTTCGGTATGGGGCTTGGTCAGAGTAGACAAAAACTACTGTACATTCCTGAACCCCACACAGATTTTATATTTTCAATTTTATGTGAAGAGCTGGGGTTTATTGGAGCTATTTTTGTGATAGTCTTATTTGTTCTTTTTGTATGGAGAGGAATTGTTATTGCGCTAAATAGTCCTGATAGGTTTGGAACGCTTTTAGCATTTGGTGTCACAAGTATAATAGCCATGCAGGCAATTTTGAACATTGCTGTTGTAACAGCATCAGTGCCAGCAACAGGTGTACCTCTACCTTTTATAACTTACGGCGGAACTTCAATAGTGTTTCATCTTTTTGGTGTAGGAATATTACTGAGTATTTCAAGAAAGATAAAGGTGATAAAATGACACAAATAAGAAAAACGTTGATATTAAGTGGTGGTGGGACAGGTGGTCATATTTATCCTGCAATTTCTGTTGCTGACTGTTTGAAAAAGATTGATAGTCAGGTAGACATAATCTTTATTGGAACAAGAGAAGGACTTGAAGCAAAGATTGTACCAGAGGTAGGGTACAGAATAGAGTTCATAGAAGTAAAAGGTCTTAAAAGACAGTTTAAAATAGAAAATATAACTGTAGCAGTAAAGTTTTTGAAAGGATTTTGGCAGGCTAGGAAGATATTAAAACAGTGCAATCCAGCTTGTGTATTTGTAACTGGCGGGTATGTATCACTTCCTGTTGCACTTGCTGCGAAAAGTTTTGGTATAAAGATTATTTTGCACGAACAAAATACTTTTCCAGGTCTTGCCAACAGGATAATTTCAAAGTTTTGTGACAAGGTTTTGATAAGCTTTGAGGAGAGCAGAAAATACTTCAAAAAAAGCAAAAATGTCATTTTAACAGGAAATCCTATTAGGCTTGAGATTTTAAATTATAATCAAAACCAAGCAAAACGTGAAATTGGATTAGATAACACAATCATTGTTTTGATAGTTGGTGGGAGTAGAGGAGCAGAAAATCTAAATAGAGCCGCAATAAGACTTGCAAAATCTTTTGAAAGTAACAATAATATACATTTTATCCTTTCGACAGGTGAGAAAAAGTTTGAAGATGCGAAGAGCTTTGCAGAACAGTTGAATGTTAGATCAAACATAAGTTTGTATCCATACATTAAAGAAATGCCAAAATATCTTGCTGCTGCTGATATTGTTATTTCAAGGGGTGGTGCTATAGCTATTTCAGAGATTACTGCACTTGGTAAGCCAAGTATCATTGTTCCATCACCATATGTTGTTAATAACCATCAAGAGTACAACGCAAGGGCTTTAGAAAAAGAAGGAGCATGTTTTGTAGTGCTTGAACGTGAGCTTGAGGGTGATAAGCTCAGAATTCTATTAGAAAAGCTTATACATGATAAACAACTATATGCTTCGATGGAAAAAAAGAGCAAAAACCTTGGAAGACCTGATGCAACTGAAAATATAGTGAGAGTAATAAGGGAATACATCAAATAAGATTTTTGTAACAGACAATGCAAGTTAAGAATAAAATAATATGCGACAGTTTTCTAGAAAGTTTGGAAGTGAAGATGCAAAAACTTATAATATATGGTCCGACAAGGCTCATGGGAGAGATTGAGGTTGAAGGTGCCAAAAATGCAGCACTTCCTATATTGACAGCATCTATTTTAAGCAACAATAGAGTTATTATCACAAATGTACCTGACATTGTTGATGTGAGACATACAATAGAGATTCTCAAATATCTTGGTTGTATTGTATCGTTTGAAAACAATACAGTGGTGATAGATAGTAGCTCAATTAAAAGATTTACCATACCATCTGAGTATGCAAAGCTCATGCGTTCAAGTGTACTTTTTATGGGGGCGCTTCTGAGTAAGTTCAAAAGAGCAGAGCTTTCTAATCATCCAGGGGGGTGTGAGATAGGGCAACGACCAATTGATCTACACATCTTAGCTTTTAGACAACTTGGTATAGAAGTGTTTGAACATGATAACAGAATAATTTGCCGTTGTGATAAAATTAAAGGCGGTGAAATTTTTTTGCCAATACCTTCAGTTGGAGCAACAGAAAATATAATTCTTGCATCCATATTTTGTGATGAAGAAGTTGTAATAAAAAATGCAGCAAAAGAGCCAGAGATAGCGGATCTTTGCCATTTCTTAAATAAGCTTGGTGCAAAGATAAAGGGTGCTGGGACACATATAATTAAGATTGAGGGTGTAAAAAGGTTAAAGAGTGAAGAGGTGGCTCACAATGTTATACCTGATAGAATTGTAGCAGGGACGTACCTGTGTGCAGTTGCTACGTGCGGGGAGGAAGTAGTTTTAAAAAGTGTATTTCCAAGACATTTAGATTCAATACTATATATTCTCAAAAATGCGGGATGTGTAATTAAAGAGTCAAAAAATGAAATTTGGATAAAGAAAGAACGAAGATTAAAAGGTGGGTGGCGGATTACTACACATTATTATCCTGGTTTTCCTACAGACCTTCAGGCTCCTATTTGCAGCGTGTTTGCAGTAGCAAATGGAGTTACAATAATTAAAGAAACCATCTTTGAAAACAGATTCAAACATATATCCGAGCTTGTAAAAATGGGTGCAGATATACATGTTGAAAAGGATATTGCAGTAATAAATGGTGTTGAGAAATTGAAAGGTTGTAAGGTTTTTGCACGTGATTTGAGAGGTGGTGCAGCACTTTTTGTAGCGGGGCTTTCTGCTCAAGGAGTAACAGAAGTTGTGGATGCAGATTACATCGACCGGGGGTATGAGAAGATAGAGGAAAAATATTCTTTACTTGGTGCGAAAATTCTCAGAATAAAAAGTGAGTGAGTATTTTAAAATGGGTAGATTGAGTGTAAAGATTAGTGTATTATTAATGTTAGGAGTTACATTTACTCTTTTAATTTTTAATTTGGACTACTTTGAGGTAAAAAATTTCAGTATACATAATTTGCAAAGAGTTAAAAAAAATGATATTATAAAGATAATACAGCAATATCAAAACCAGAACATATTGAGTGTAAACACAAAAGATATAAAACACAAACTATTGGAAAATCCAGAAATAGAAGATGTTGTAATAAAGAGAAAGCTGCCTGATACACTTTTAATATATGTGAATGAAAAGAGTACAGTTGGACTTATAAAATATTTAAATTCGTATATAGAAATTGATAAAAAAGGGTATGTAATAAGAATAGAAGGAGATTTACCGCAAAATTCGATTGTGTTTGAAGGTCTAAAAGTGGTTCAAGCAACAGTGGGTAAGAAAATTGTTGTTACAGATGAAATACTTTTGCAGAGAGCAATTGAAGTAGCTCAAGGTCTTTTACGTTTTAATGCGTTAAAGGTTTTTAAAATAGAAAAAGTCATTTTGCTTTTAAAAAATGTTAGTGACCTTCAACTTAAAATGGACAAGCTAACTATAAAACTTGGAGACGGGTCAGATATAGATTACAAATTAAGACTTTTGAAAAGTGTGTATGATAAATTACCAAAAAATGTTGAAGGGATTATTACACTAAATTCTAATGGTATCGCCACGTTCAGTCCAGATACTGGGGAGGACAATTGAAAGAATATGAAGGTGAAGATTAAAAAACCGACAGGTGGACAGGTTGCCATTGCTATTTTGCTTTTGGTTTTAGGGATATTAATGTCAATGCAAATTAAAAGTGTTAGACAAAGTAATGAACTAAAAAATTTAGAAAAAGCAAGAGCCATTGAACTTGCTGAACAGATAAACAAGCTTAGAGAAGAAAATGTGAGTCTTCGCCAGCAGATTTATGATTATGAGAAAAAAATCAAAGAATATCAGGACTCAGCAGCAAGTATTAGCAAAACTACAGAACTTTTAAAAGAAGAGCTTGATAAAGTCAAGATTTTAGCTGGGCTCACAGATGTAGAAGGACCAGGTATAATTATTACACTTGATGACAGCAAAATACCTGCCCAACCCAATGTTGATCCAAACAGTTTTCTGCTACATGATTCTGACATTTTGCAGGTTATAAACGAACTTCGGGCAGCAGGAGCTGAAGCAATAGCGATAAATGACCAGAGAGTAGTTTCAACAACTGAGATCAGATGTGCAGGACCAACTATTAGTATAAACAACACAAGGTATTCTGCCCCGTACATAATAAAAGCAATTGGTGATCCTAAGATTCTTAAAAATTCTCTTGAGATGCGGGGAGGTATCATAGACCTTTTAAAGGAATTTTCTATAGGGGTTAAGATTGAAGAAGCTTCAAAAGTTGTAATTCCACGTTATACTGGAAGTTTAAAATTCAATTACGCAAAGATAAGAAGTGAAGGAAGCTGATGAAAAAATGATAGTACTTGTAATTGCTCTTTTAATTGGTATATTAATAGGACTTTTTATTCCAATAAGTATTCCTCAGGATTATTCATCTTATGTTGCAGTTGGTCTTCTTGCAGCACTTGACTCTATATTTGGTGCTCTGAAATCAAATTTAAAGGGTGACTTCAAGATAGATATATTCATTTCTGGATTTGTTGGCAATACATTAATAGCCATGCTTCTTGCTTATATGGGTGACATGCTTGGTATTCCGCTGTACCAAGCAGCGGTTGTGGCTTTTGGTGTCAGGATTTTTCAAAATTTTGGGGAAATGCGAAGAAGCATTTTAATAAAAAATAAGAGTTTTTCTAAGGAGGAGAAAAACCAATGATTAGTTTTGACACAGAAAAAATGACTGTTGCACAATTGAAAGTTATTGGTGTTGGTGGTGCAGGAAATAATGCAGTCAATAGAATGATTGATGTTGGCGTATCGGGAGTAGAGTTCATAGCAGTTAATACCGACAAGCAGGCTCTTCAACGCTCAAAAGCGCATTATAAGATTCAGATAGGTGAGAAAATTACAAAAGGACTTGGAGCGGGGGCTGACCCTGAAATTGGAAGAAAAGCTGCAGAGGAGAGTAAAGAGGATATAGCTCAGGTTTTAAAGGGAGCGGACATGGTATTTATTACAGCAGGAATGGGTGGCGGGACGGGTACTGGAGCTTCACCTGTTGTTGCTGAGATAGCAAAAGAGCTGGGGATATTGACTGTTGCTGTTGTTACAAGACCGTTTAAAAGTGAAGGTGCAAAGCGAAGAGTCAACGCAGAAAAAGGAATAGAAGAACTTAAGAAGATTGTAGATACAATAATTATTGTCCCAAATGATAGACTATTTATGCTTTCCACCAATAAAAGTCTTAAAATCTCAGATGCATTCAGAATGGCTGATGATGTGCTAAGACAGGGTGTTCAAGGAATTTCTGATATCATATTGAATGCGGGGCTAATAAATGTGGATTTTGCAGATGTAAAGGCTATTATGATGAATAAGGGATATGCACACATGGGAATAGGCAAGGCTAAAGGTGATGAAAAGGTACTCAAAGCTTTAGAGCAGGCAATCAACAGCCCGCTTCTTGAGACTTCAATAAAAGGAGCAAAAGGTGTTCTTGTAAACTACACAGGAAATCCAGAAGAATTACTTCTTGATGAGATTGAAAGAGCGAATGAGCTTATTTCTTCGGAGGCTGATGAGAATGTTAACTTTATAATGGGGATTGTTTTCAATGAAGAAATGAAAGACGAGGTTCAAGTTACTGTCATTGCAACAGGATTTGACACAACCAATGAAGAATCGTCATCTGCTCAAGTTAATAAAGCTCCGATGCAAAAGATGGGCAATCTTCAAAATCTGTTCCAAGATGATGACATATTTGAAATTCCAATATTCTTGAAAAATAAAAAATAATAACAAGTATTATTTAAAAATAAATTTTGTAAAATTAAGGGGCTATCCAGCAAAAAATGTTAATTGGATAGTCCCTTTTTGCTTTCAAAATTTATAAATGTACAGTTTCGATGGTTATAAAACAATTAAAACTTTATTTTTTGCAAAAAATTGTTAGAAAATTGATTTTTACTTAGGAGCAACTTGAAAATATTTTGACATAATTTTACCCTTTTAAGGAATATAATTATTACTTAGAGATACCTGTTTTGAGGATAAAGAGTTGATAGAATGAAATGATTATTTATGCAGATGTATATATATTAGAAAATTTGGTTATAAATTATTTTATTCTACTTGTAACGTCATATTTACTTAAAGAAAATGTAAACAGTTTTAAGATTATTGTTATGAGTATACTTGGAGCTTTTTATTCGCTATTTCAATTTTATAAGCCTTTACAGCTATTATATTCTCCGATTGGGAAAATTATTGTTTCAGCTTTCTTTGTATATTTTACCTTTTTGCCTAAAAATTTTTTTGGATTTATTAGACAATTTCTTAGTTTTTATCTTGTTACAATCATGTTTGGAGGAATGGGATTTTTTCTATATTATATTTCAGAAAATAGTATTGAATACTCTTTTCAGCTCAAGTTGAGGAACGTACTACTTGCGATTGGTGTTTCACTAATTGTGTTCAAGTTATCATATGAGCTTATAATCAAAATGGTTTACAAAGATTCACTCATTAGGTATATAAGATTCAGGATAAATCAATTAGAGTATAGCTGTGTTGGATATATAGATACAGGCAATAACTTAAAAGAACCTTTTTCTGGCAAACCTGTTGTAATTGTTGAAAGAAATCTACTTGGAATGGAAGAAGAAGAGAAAGACATATCTTCAAAGGACCTTGAAAAACTCCAAAAAGTTTTTGGTAGCAAAATTGTTTTGATACCTTACAATTCAATTGGTCAGGAACATGGGGTTTTAGTAGGGGTTATTCCAGATGAGTTTTATGTTTCAGAAAACAAAAATACATGGGTAAAGAAAGATGTGGCTATTGCCTTGTATGACAAGAAAATTTCGAACAGGTACTCAGCACTTCTTGGTCCTGATCTGATTTAATTCTTCTTGATTTTTTTAAGGAGGAGTGATTTTATGAGACTTGAGTCTAATATCCTGCAATATGTGTTAAAAATATTGAAAAAACTTGGTTTTTCATTTTCAAAAAGCCAGTTAATGGAGATTTTTTATGTTGGTGGATGTGATACACTTCCACCACCGCTTACACCTGACGAAGAGGCGCAGATTTTATACAAGATTCACTACCAAGGAAAAGAAGAATTAAAGAAGCTTTTAATAGAAAGGAATTTGAGGCTGGTTGTCTATATTGCGAGAAGATTTGAAAATACAAAGATTAATCTTGAAGACCTTGTTTCAATAGGTACAATAGGTTTGATTAAAGCAATAAATACATATAATCCAAACAAGAATATAAAACTTGCTACTTATGCTTCAAAATGTATTGAGAATGAAATTCTGATGTTTTTGAGACGAAATTCGAGCAAGAAACTTGAATTGTCAATAGATGAGCCACTAAATGTAGATTGGGATGGCAACGAACTTTTGCTTTCTGATGTTCTGGGGACTGATACAGAAGAAATTTACAACAGGATTGAGAGTAATGTAGAAAAAGAAGCACTTTTGCAAGCAATTAAAAAGCTTCCATCAAGGGAAAAAAAGATTGTTGAATTGAGATTTGGATTTGGAGATGGTGGAGAAAAGACCCAAAAAGAGGTTGCTGATATGCTGGGGATATCACAAAGCTATATTTCGAGATTGGAAAAAAAGATTATAACAAGACTTAAAAAAGAGCTGGCAAAAATTATATAATATAGAAATCTATTTTGGAATAATTACCTTCCCCAAGGTTAATAATAACCATAGTGTAAAGTAAAAAAGGGGGAGGTAATTAAATTGAATAAAGTAGAAATTTGTGGTGTAAATACATCAACACTCCCCATTTTGAGCCATGAAGAAAAACTTGAACTTTTGAAAAGAATGAAAGAAGGGGACAAAGAAGCACGAAGGATTTTTATCGAAGGGAATTTGAGACTTGTTTTAAGCGTTGTACAAAAATTTGCTAACAGGGGCGAGAATTTAGACGATTTGTTCCAGGTTGGGTGTATTGGTCTTATAAAGGCAATCGATAATTTTGACCTTTCTCAGAATGTAAAATTTTCGACTTATGCAGTGCCAATGATAATCGGTGAGATAAGAAGATATTTAAGGGATAACAACTCTATGAGAATTTCGAGGTCTTTGAAAGATACAGCCTATAAAGCTTTAAAAATAAAAGAAAAATATATAAGTAATAACCAAAAAGAACCCACATTAGAAGAGATAGCTAAAGAACTCTCAATAACCAAAGAAGATCTTGTTTTTGCACTTGATTCAATTCAAGAACCTATATCTCTTTATGAACCAGTGTTTCAAGATAGTACTGATACAATGTATGTTGTGGAAAAGCTATGTGATCACAAATCATGTGAAAGTGTTTGGCTTGAGGAGATATCGCTCAAAGATGCTCTCTCAAAACTCACAAAACGTGAAAAAGAGATATTGTATTTGCGTTATTATAAAGGAAAAACTCAGATGGAGGTAGCAAAAATTGTGGGAATTTCACAGGCACAGGTGTCAAGAATTGAAAAAAGTGCGATAGGACATATCAAGAAGTATATCTAAGATTTTGTTGTTGACATTTTATGCATTCAAAATTTATAATAATCTAAAATTAAAAAAGCCTTTTACCTTAAAACTAAGGTAAAAGGCTTGTACATTTATATAAGGGGGCACAGAGGCTCAATGGCCTTTATTGAAATGACTATTCCAGACTATTTTGATATGATAGCTGTAAAATATGCTGACAATCCTGCTGTCATTTATCATCATGAAAAGATTTTCCTTACATATTCTCAATTCAAAAAAATGGTGGATGATACAGCGAAAGGATTTATGGCGATCGGCATTCAAAAAGGAGAACATGTAGCTGTATGGGCAACGAACAGGCTTGAATATCTCATTGCTATCTTTGCTTTGGCCAAAATTGGAGCAATACTTGTTACTGTAAATACCAACTACAAAATATATGAACTTGAGTATCTTCTCAGACAATCTGACAGTTCCACTTTAATATTCACAGAAGGATTTAAAGATTCGAATTATCTTGAGATTGTGAAAAAACTCAATCCTCAGCTTCAGTCGTGCAAAAAAGGAGATCTTGAAAATCCAAATCTACCATCTCTCAAAAGGCTTATTTATATTGGACAAGGTTTCCATAGTGGAATTTATAACTGGGATGAAGTAATTGAACTTGGTAAAAATATTTCTGATGAGGAACTTATTAGCAGACAAAAAAGCCTTGAGCCAGATGAAGTAATAAATATGCAGTATACCTCTGGCACCACCGGATTTCCTAAGGGTGTAATGCTTACACACAAAAACATTCTAAACAACGCAAACGCTATTGCAGATTGCATGAAACTTACGTACAAGGACAAACTATGCATACCTGTTCCGTTTTTTCACTGTTTTGGACTTGTATTGGGTATAAGTGCATGTGTGGCAAAAGGTGCCACAATGGTTCCGCTTGACCATTTCAATCCTCTTAAAGTTATGGAGACAGTCCATTTTGAAAGATGCACTGCTTTGCACGGGGTGCCAACAATGTTTATTGCAATCTTGCAGCATCCCGAATTTAATAAATTTGATTTTTCTTCTCTTCGTACTGGCATAATGGCTGGAGCACCTTGTCCTATCAAGGTGATGAGAGAGGTTGTTGAAAAAATGCACATGAAAGAGATTACAATAGCGTATGGTCAAACAGAAGCATCACCTGTAATAACTCAAACAAGAGTTGATGACCCTCTTGAGTTTAGAGTGTCCACGGTTGGAAAACCTCTTGATGGTGTGGAGGTAAAGATTGTGGATATCCACACAAAAAGAGAGGTCCCAGACGGTGTTGTTGGCGAGATATGTGCGAGGGGATACAACGTTATGAAAGGATATTATAAAATGCCAGAAGCAACAAAACAAGCCATCGACGAGGAGGGCTGGCTCCACACAGGTGATTTAGGGTATATTGACCAAAATGGATATTTAAGGATTACCGGTAGACTCAAAGACATGATTATAAGAGGTGGAGAAAACATTTATCCACGCGAAATAGAGGAGTTTTTATATACACATCCGGCAGTTAAAGATGTGCAGATTGTTGGTGTACCAGATAAGGTCTATGGTGAGGAAATAGCTGCATTTATAATCCTAAAAGATGGGTGTTATGTAAACGAGGAAGAAATAAAAGAGTTTGTAAAAGCAAACCTTTCTCGTCACAAAACTCCACGATATGTTGTGTTTGTTAGTGAGTTCCCAACAACTGCAAATGGTAAGGTCCAAAAATATAAATTGAGAGAGATGGCAATAGAGAAATTTTCTCTTCATGATGCAGCAAACATCGAAACAGCTTAATCTCTTACCTTAGAAAATATTGAATTTTTCTTTAATTGTATGTTAGAATTATTTTCAATATTAAATTGTGAGGGGAGAAGGTATATGCACCTAAGATATAATCTTGAAATTTCACCAAAAGGCAATCTTTCATGGGAAGGGATTGACCTTCTTGACTTGATAGAGATGTATGGAACACCTCTTTATGTTATGAATGAGACAATGATAAGAGAAAATATTAATAGATTTAAATCTTCCCTTGATAAATATTTTGGAGAGAATGGTCTTATAATATATGCTTCAAAAGCTTTTTGTACAAAAGCAATGTGTCAAATAGCAAAGGAAGAAGGAATTGGACTTGATGTTGTATCGGGTGGAGAGCTTTACACAGCACTTTCTGTAAATTTTAATCCAGACAAAATATTCTTCCATGGAAATAATAAAACATACGATGAACTTGAGATGGCAGTTGAAAAGGGTGTAAAGATTGTACTTGATAATTTTGATGAGCTTGAGATGCTAAGTTTGATATGTAAAACAAGAGACAAAAAAGCAGATGTTTTAATTCGAATAAAACCGGGAATAGAAGCTCATACACACGAGTTTATTAGGACAGGCCAGATAGACTCAAAGTTTGGAGTTACGCTTGAAAATGGCGAAGCGTTCTCTATGGTTCAAAAGGTTTTACAAAAAGAGGAACTAAACTTGGTAGGTCTTCATTGCCACATTGGTTCACAGATTTTCGAGACAGCTCCATTTAAACTTGCTGCAAGAGTCATGCTTGAGTTTATGCTCAAGATTAAAAATGAACTTGACTATGAAATAGAAATATTAGATTTAGGTGGTGGATTCGGAATAAAATATACCGCATATGACGAACCACCGAGAGTTGAAAAGTTTATAGAAGTAATTGCTGAAGAGGTAGAAGAATTTTGCAGTTTGAGAGGGTTAAAAAAACCGTTTATTGTTTTGGAACCTGGAAGATCAATTGTTGGTGAAGCTGGGATTACTCTTTATACAATTGGAAGTGTCAAAGAAATACCAAATGTCAGAAACTATGTATCTGTTGATGGTGGGATGACAGACAATCCACGATATGCACTGTATCAAGCAAGATATGATGCATATGTTGTTGAAAACCCGCTGGGAGAACGGACGAAAGTTTATACAATAGCGGGAAGATGCTGTGAGTCTGGTGATATACTCATCAAAGATATTAAGCTTCCTGAGCTTAAGAGTGGGCAACATATTGCCATTTTGGCAACAGGAGCATATAATTATTCTATGTCGAGTAATTACAATAGGTTTCCAAGGCCTGCAGTTGTACTTTTGAAAAATGGACAAGCAAGAGTGATTGTAAAGCGTGAAACTTATGAAGACATTGTGAGAAACGACTTGGAGATTTAACAAAATTTAAATTGGAGAGAATTTATGATGACTGTACCAAGTATTATAACTATGCTTTTGAGAATTCCAGGGCTGCTTTTTGCAATATCTGTACACGAGTCAGCCCATGGATTTGTTGCATACCTGCAAGGTGATGATCTTCCTAAAAGGCAGGGGAGGATAACCTTAAATCCATTGCCACACATAGATTTGTTTGGTGCGATAGCATTGATCCTTTTTGGGTTTGGATGGGCAAAACCTGTGGTGACTGACCCAACAAAGTACAAAAATCCAAAAACAGGTATGGGTCTGACTGCTTTAGCAGGGCCTGTTGCAAATATTCTTTCGGCAATTTTGTTTGCTGTTGCGCTAAAATATGCTAACAAATACAATATAATTACGAATAAGTATCTATTAATAATGGTTCAACAGGCCTATTTGATTAATGTTTACCTTGCTATATTCAATTTATTGCCAATACCTCCTTTAGATGGTTCAAAGATTTTGTTTATCTTTGCGCCGAACAAATATATAGAATTTTATTATAGATATGAGGTAGTCGGCCAGATGATATTGATTGCATGCATATTATTTGCTCCTTACTTGCTTTCATATGTGTTACAACCTATTGCTCATGTTATTTTTACCTTTATTGAATTTATTTTAAGTTTATTTCCTTAAAAGTATAATTATATAAAAATCTTGATGAGAATAGGGGAATGAAAAGATGAGACGAGTTTTGTCTGGTACAAGACCTACGGGAATTTTACATCTTGGGAACTATTTTGGAGCTATAGAAAGTTGGATAAAGCTTCAGGATGAATATGAATGTTTCTTTTTTGTTGCCGACTGGCACGCACTTACAACAGGATATGAAGATACTTCGAATTTAAGAGAATATACAAAGCAGGTTGTTATAGACCTTTTGGCGTGCGGTCTTGACCCAAAAAAGTGTACAATATTTGTGCAGTCGCATGTTCCACAGCATGCTGAGCTTCATCTTTTATTTTCTATGATAACTCCTCTTTCTTGGCTTTATAGGTGTCCAACTTACAAAGACCAGATGAGAGAATTAAAAGAAAGAAACATAGCAACATATGGTTTTTTGGGATATCCATGTCTTCAGGCTGCTGATATACTGATATACAAGGCAGAGTTTGTCCCAGTTGGTGAAGACCAGCTTCCACATTTGGAGCTTACACGAGAGATTGCAAGAAGGTTTAACTTTTTATATGGTCAAACTTTTCCAGAACCACAGGCAATTCTTAACACCGTAAAAGTGCTTGTTGGTACAGACGGACGCAAGATGAGTAAAAGCTATGGAAATACAATTGCGCTTTCAGAAGACTTGGAAAGTATCAGGAAAAAGGTAATGAACATGGTGACTGACCCTGCAAGGATTCGCAAGAACGACCCTGGACATCCTGAGGTGTGCACAGTTTTTACATATCATCAGATATTCAGCCCAGAGATTGTATCAGAGACTGAAGAAAATTGTAGACAGGGTAAAATGGGTTGTGTTGAATGCAAAAAGAAGCTATTTGAAAATATTTCAAGGTTTTTAGAGCCAATTCAAGCAAAAAGAAGAGATCTTGAAAATGACCTTGACTATGTTTTGGGAGTTATCAGTGAAGGTGCAAAAAAGGCGAAAGAAATAGCCTCAAGAACATTGCAAGAAGCAAAGGACAGGGCAGGTCTGTTATGAACTTTGAGGTTAAACTTCCTAACTTTGAAGGACCACTTGACCTGTTGCTTTACTTCATAAAAAAAGAGAAAATAAATATATATGATATACCAATATCCGAAATCACAAGCCAGTACTTGGAATATCTCAACCGTTTAGATACTGTCAATGTGGATTCTGTTTCAGAGTTTATGGTAATGGCAGCAACACTTTTAGAGATAAAATCAAAAATGCTTTTGCCCAAAGCTCAGGAAGACCAAGATCCACGCCAAGAACTTGTAGAAAGACTAAGAGAATATCAGAAATACAAACAGGTAGCAATTTACTTAAAAGAAAACTTTCCTTACAGAGAATGCTATAGAAAGACAAGCCAAGATTATCTACTATTAAATGAAAGCAGAAAAGATCTTGTACTTCAGCTTGATATTAAAAAGCTTTGCAGAGCATATTTAGCAACTGTCGAGAAGAATGAAGATTTTTCAAAAGAAAATGTTCAAAAACTTCAAGAGATTACCAAGAAGCAATCAATATCTATTTTGAAAGTTATAAAACAAGTACTTGAATATATTAAACAAAAAGGTACCTTGTATTTTAGCAATCTCATTAAAGGGATTTCAAAGGAAGGAATTATCTACAGATTTTTGGCTATATTAGAACTTTGTAAGCTTGGTCATATCTTTGCTCATCAAGATAAAATATTTGATGATATAAAGATTTTAAAGAGGTAACAGGATGGTAATGGATGCTGCAAAGATAAAATCGGTTATAGAAAGCATACTCTTTTTGGCTACGGAACCATTGAATATCCAAAAACTGGCTAAGATTTTGGAGTTAGAGTTTCAAGAGGTTAAAAATTGTGTCGAGCAGCTGAGACAAGAATATCTTCAACAAAACAGAGGATTTTTAATAGCCGAACAAGAAAATGGATATATACTGGTTACTAATCCAGAAAACTCTGGATATATAAAAGAATACTTTGATGTGGAGCAAAAGTCTGTGTCACTTTCTCAAGCAGCGTATGAGGTGTTATCAATTGTTGCATTAAAAGGACCTATTACAAGACAAGAGATAGAAAAGATAAGAGGAGTAAATAGTGAGAATGTAATAAAAAGCCTTATAGAAAAAGGACTTATCAAAGAAGCTGGAAGACTTGATACAATAGGTAAGCCTGCTTTATATGAGGTAACTTCACTTTTTTACACTTCTCTTGGAATAAAAGATTTAGAAGAACTTAAAGAGAAGATTTCAAAAATCCAGCAAGAGGATACCTCAATTTGAGGTATCCTCTTTAATTTTTGTGGGAATAATTTTAATAAAAAGTTTGAAAGGGTTAATAGGCAGTAAGAATTGGAAATTTTCATTTATTTCTTGTCCTTTGCGTTTTTGCTAATTTATCTTTTTCTGCCAAAAATATTTTTGATTGAGATAAAAGTTGAAAAGAGAATTTGTATTACAATAAAATTTAACATTTTAGGAATTTATGTGTCAATATTTCATAAGAAGATTCAAGTTTCTGATTACAAAAGAGATAAGAGATTTTCAATTGTAGAAAAAGGCAGAAATATAAAATCAAAGCATATTTCTACTAAAATGACATTTAATCTTATAAGAATCTTTCTTTTATCAACTGTGGTAAAAATAGAAAAGATTTTTGTGCGCATTTACTGTAAAGATGCGTTTATTTTGAGTATTTTAAGTGCAAGTATTTATTCAATTTGGGGAATATTAATGTCATGTGGTCAAAATACCAATCTTGATTGTAAAGCCTTCTTGAAAGAAGACTTTTTTTCAAGCATTTTACAATTAAATGTTTATGTAAAAATTCTTCCTATAAAGCTTTTGACTGGTTGGCTTAAAGTAATAAAAAAACAGAGGGGTGGTGTTAAACTTGGCACATCCAATTGAAATGCTTATGCAGACAACGATGGAAAATCTAAAACAGATGATTGACGTAAACACAATTGTAGGTGATGCTGTTCAAAGTTCATCTGGAGCTGTTATAATTCCAGTATCAAAAGTTTCATTTGGTTTTGTGGCAGGTGGGGGTGATATAAAACAAGATAATAATAAGATGAACAAAACCGATGAAAATACTCCGCTCTTTGCAGGTGGAACTGGTGCAGGAATTTCTGTTATGCCGATTGCCTTTTTGGTTGTAACGCAGGACCAGATAAGACTTTTAAATGTCTCAGCAAACAGTAATATTGAGAGAATAATTGATATTATTCCAAATATAATTGAAGATATAAAAGAAATAATTCAAAGAAGATGATAGTAAGGTAGCCTTGCTATCATCTTTTTTTATATAAACGAATAAAAATTAAATTGAAAATGCTTTAGAGAGGTAGTGAAAATGAGAAAAAAGAAAATAGAAAAAAAGAGTTCAAAGGTAGCAGTAATGAAAATAACGACAGTAGCCTTAGTTGTTTTTTTAGTTCTTTCGTTAAAGTTCGAATATATTTACATAGACAATTTTTCGTTTGAGAAAGCTAAACTTTATTTTCAGCGTGATGAGAAACTTTATTCGAATTTAGTAAAATGGATAGAAGATTTTTTAAAGCCTTTATCTTTTTCAAAACAGACAAGGAATAGCTATATGACAAAAAGTTTATCTTCTACATCCTACATATACCCTGCGGACGGACAAATTCAGTCATCTGACGATGGTGGGACTTTTATTATAGTTAAAAAAAAGACTGATATTCGCAGTCCCTGTGATGGAGTAATAATGGAAACTATTAAAAAAGGAGAAACTTTTGATATTATTATACAGCAAGAAAGCAAGATACTTTATAGAATTGAAAATATTGATGTTTTAAACGTACAAAAAGGGCAAGTTTTAAAAAAGGGTGAGATAGTAGGATATAAACTGCCATTAAATCTTGTGGGAAAAGACTTTATATATTTTAAGAGAGAAGAAAAGATGTAGTTTAGGAATATTTCACAAATGACATTTCAACCTAAATTATGCTATACTAAACTTAGACAAAAATCGACAGACGATGATAAACAAATCTGAGCAAAACAAAGGATGGGGCAAGGTGGAGCTAAGATTTAAAATACTTGTTCTTACACTGATAGTTGCATTTTTACCATCGACCATTGTTGCTGTGTATGTAATGAATAACATAATTCCTCAGTATGAAAAAATTACCTATGATTACTTTGTTAATAAACAACAACAAACATTAGAGAGGATAATTCAAAAAATTTTTGATGATATGGAGAATATATCAAAAGAGTATGCTATCTGGAATGAACTTTACAGAGCTGTTATAAAAAATGATAAAGAGACTATTAACTTTTACTGGACAAGCTGGCTCTACCAAAAACCTTACAGTTTTTCCTTAATAATTGGTTTTTCAAAAGAAGGAAATATTATCTCATATTATTCTAATTATAAAGGAATTAGAAACACTGGCCAAGTCGTAATTTCAAAAGTATTCAAGAAAGTAATAAGTAAAGTATATTCTGAAAACGATATAAATCTTATACCTGTTGAAAGAGGTTTTCTAAAAATAAATGGTAAAGTTTTTGCGTTTGTTTGTTGTCCTGTCTTAGATGACAAAGATTTAACAAAACCTATTGCTGGAGCTCTTTTTTTGGCAAGAGATGTTGATGAGTTTGTATCTTTGATACAGCCTTACATGGTGGATAGAATATATTTTGTAGATAAGACAAATGTGTCTTCTAAAGAAAACCTTCTTAAAAATCATGTTGATTTATTTGATATTGAGGGGTATAAGGTAGGCACACTCGTAATTGATTATAATGAAAGAACACTTTTGAATATAAAAAGACACTTTGAAAAACTGCTTATTATTACGTTTTTATTTCTCATGGTTTTTACTTTACTTATAGCATTTTTAAGTGGAGTATACCTTACAAAAAGGATTGTTCAGCTTGAAGATTATGCTATTTCACTATTTTCTGGTATAAACGGTGATGTAACTTTTCCAAAACCAAACATAAGAAAAGAAGGAAAGTTTAAAAATGTAGAACTTGTTTTAGAATATTTTTCAAACGAAATAAAAAGCAAGATTTCGTTATTAAAACAACAAGATAAACTCCTAAAAGAACTATTTGAGAAAGAAAAGAGAAACTTCGAAGGGGCAATAAAACTTTTGATATCTATTATTGAAATGAAAGACCCTTATACTAAAGGACATGCAGAAAGGGTTATGAGATATAGTAAAAAAATAGGTGAAAAGCTTTCTTCAAAAGGGCATAAAATTGACCTATTTGACCTTGAAATTGCTGCATATCTTCACGATATTGGCAAGATTGTAATTCCGGAAAGCATATTAAATAAACCTGGCAAGCTAACGCAAGAAGAATATTCTATTGTTAAAAGACACTCCTTAGATGGTTATAACATTCTTTCAAACATTGAATATTTTGATAATATAAAAGAGATTGTTCTATATCATCATGAGAATTTTGATGGAAGTGGGTATCCACTGGGGATAAAAGGAGACAAAATTCCTCTTGAGTCAAGGATAATCTCAATTGCAGACGTATTTGATGCTCTTACTACAGACAGACCTTACCGGAAGGCTTTTTCTGAGGAACAAGCATTGGAAATAATGAAAGAGGACGTAGGTAAAAAATTTGACCCAGAAGTGTTTGAGGAGTTTTTAGGTGTTCTTAAAGAGGAAAAAATCTCAAAAATAGTAGAGATGAAGATAGATGGATAAATATAAGCTTAAAATGCTTTTGGAATCTGATGAAGGGCCAAAACTTGATTTTAAACAGTCTCTTTCAATTGAAACTGATGGTGAAAAGAAAGAGCTTGTAAAAGATGTGATTGCTATTGCAAATTCAAGAGGTGGAAGAGGCTATATTATCTTTGGGGTTGAAGATAAGACAAAAAGAGTTATTGGAATAAAAGACGAAAATATTTCTGAAGAAAAAATTCAGCAGATAATATCAGGAAGATGTGACCCACCTGTATCAATTAAGTTTGAGATTGTAGAATACGAAGGTAAAAAACTTGGTGTTCTTACAATATATAAGAGTAGTTTGAGACCTCATCAGATGGTGCAAAACGGTGTGTTTTATATAAGACGGGGGTCAACAACAGATGTTGCGAGAAGAGAAGAGATAGCATCTATGTTTGAAGAAAGTGGGAGTATCAATTTTGAAATGTCAGTTGTAAGAAATGCGAATTTGACCGACCTTGAACCTGAGCTAATTTCTATGTTTTTTAAAAAAAGTGGTATTTTATCAGAGTGGGACAACTTAATTTTGCTTGAAAGTTTTGGGATTGTTCAGAGAGATAGAGAAAGCAATAACCTTTATCCTACCTTAGCTGGTATCCTTGTGTTTGGAAAATATCCTGAGAGGTTTTTGCCATCGGCGTATTTGGCAATTGAATTTTTCGAACAAATTCAAATTATTTGTGGTAACATATATAGTATAATTAAAAAAACTATAAATTTTTTTACTCAAAGGTATCCTCACAAAAACCTGTGGGCTTTGTTTGAAGCAATTGTAAATGCACTTGTCCACAGAGATTATTATGACTTAACAAGGTGCACAGCAGTTAAAATTTCTGAAAGAAATATAGAAATTGCGAATCCTGGCTGTCTTCTTGAAAATAACATGATATTCAATATGGGTAGAGAAATTCTACCAAGGCGTCGAAATCCATGGATATACCAAAAGATGATAATTTTAGATGACAATAACCTTTTTTTAAAGGCTGGTAAAGGAATATCAAGGATAAGAAAAACATATCCAAATGTTAAGATTATAAATATAAACTCACAAAATACATTTAAAATTATATTGCCACCAATTGATAAACTGTGAAAAAGAGGAGTAATGAAAAATGACCAAGGGGAAGGTAATTAACCTCAATCCTACATCATCAATGTATTTTAAAATTGGGATTAAACATTACGAAAAGGGAGAAATAGATCTTGCAATAAAAAGACTCATGAAAGCTCTTGAACTTGATAATAAAAATGTTGAGATAAAGTTTAACCTCGCTGGACTTTTAGCACAGGTTGGTGATTTTGAGACTTCAAATAAGCTGTTGAACGAGCTAGCAAAAGATAGTCCGGAGTTCTATGATTCACTTTTTGGTCTTGGATGCAATTTTTTTGAGATGGGCAAATTCAAAGAGGCAAAAAATTTTTTAAAGAGGTATATAAAACTTTCTAATAACATTGAGTTTAAAGAAGCAGCGGAGGACCTTCTTGACTTTATTGAAAGTCAAGAAGAGTTTGAAAAAGAACAAAAAGAAATCGAAAAATATTCAAAACTATTAGAAAGAGGTAATTTCCTTCTTGAAAGTGGAAGATACGAAGATGCAATGAAATATTTTAAGATGATATTAGCAAAAGATAATAGCGTCCTTGCTGCAAGAAACAACCTTTCACTTGCTTATTTTTATATAGGCGATGTTCAAAGAGCGATTGAAGAAGCAAAAAAAGTTCTTCAAATTGACAAGTACAATATATATGCAAACTGTAATTTAGCGTTTTTTTACAGGAGTATAGGAAAAGAAAGAGAGATGAAAAGGCATTTAAAAGTGGTATTAGACATAAAAACATATGATAGCAAAGACAAAATAAAGATTTTAGATACTCTTATCAAGTTAAATCAGCATAGTGAAATTGCCCAGCGCGCAAATGAACTTTTTGAGATTACAAAAGAGCCATATTTTAAACATATTGAAGCCATAAGCCTTTACAACACACGAAGGTATCTTAAAGCAAAAAAAATTTGGGAATACTTAAAAAGGAACTTTGAAATGCCTGAGATTAGGATTGACTATTTTTTGAAGAAAGTCGATAATGTAATAAAGACATTTGAAAAAGATATTATTGATTATTTCGAATCAGGTTTCAAGTTTTTAGAGGGCATGGAAGAAAAGGAGCTAAAAAAACAACTCCAAAATCATATTGACAATTATTTTTCTCAAACTGTAGAGGAAAACAGACAAAAAGTTATAGAAATTTTACGGCAGTATACAGAATTAAATCAGAAGGACCAAGAGACTATTATTAATCTTCTAAAAAATCTTCCTCTTGAAAAGCCAAAATTAAATCTTCAGGTTATTGCTGCAATTGTATTATACGTATTCAAAAAATTTATCAAAAAAGAGAGAATAAAACAAAAAGACATAGCTAAAATTTTTGGTATTTCACAGGCAGTTTTCTCTAAATGGTTTAGTGATTTCAAAGAACTTCTGCTTAACAAGGAAATATGAAATGTTATTTTACAAAAGGAGGCATTGATGGTACAATGGACAAAATTAATATAACTCTTCCAGATGAAAAAATAGTAGAAGCAGAGAAAGGAATATCTGCTATAGAGTTTATAAAGACAATCTCTATGAAACTTTATAAAGAGGCAGTTGCATGTAAGATTAACGGAGTATTGAAAGACCTATGGACTGTTCTCGAGGAAGATTGCAGTTTTGAGATTGTTACATTTTCAAGTGATGAAGGTAAAAAGGTTTACTGGCACACAACCTCACATATTTTAGCTCAGGCTGTCAAAAGAATCTTTGGCGATAAAGTAAAACTTGGCATAGGACCTGCAATTGATAATGGTTTTTATTATGACTTTGACATTGAAGAGTCAATTACTAAGGAACTTCTAGAAAAAATTGAGCAAGAGATGCAAAAAATAATAAAAGAAGATTTAAAAATTGAAAGATTTGAACTTTCTAAAGAAGAAGCGATTAAACTTATGCAACAAAGAGGAGAAAACTACAAAGTTGAACTTATAAATGATATTCCAGAAGGAGAAATTATATCTTTTTATAAGCAAGGTGAATTTGTTGACCTTTGCACAGGTCCACATCTTCCAACAACAGGGAGGGTAAAAGCTTTCAAGTTGCTTTCTATAGCAGGCGCTTATTGGCGGGGAGATTCAAAAAATAAGATGCTTCAAAGGATCTATGGAATCTCTTACGAAAAAAAATCGCAACTTGATGAATATCTCACAATGCTTGAAGAAGCAAAGAAACGAGACCATAGAAAACTTGGGAGAGAACTTGATTTATTTGATATTTTTGAGGAAGGCCCAGGATTTCCTTTCTTTTTGCCCAAAGGAATGATTATAAGAAACATATTAGAAGACTTTTGGAGAGATGAACATAAGAAAAGAGGTTATCAGGAAATAAAAACTCCTATAATGTTAACAAAAGAGCTTTGGGTTCAGTCAGGACATTGGGACCATTATAAAGATAATATGTATTTTACCAAGATAGATGAACAGGAGTTTGCAATAAAACCTATGAACTGTCCAGGCAGCATATTAGTCTATAAAAGAAAATCACATTCATACAGGGACCTTCCTCAGCGACTGTGTGAACTTGGGCTTGTTCACAGACATGAGTTATCTGGTGTATTGCATGGACTTATGAGAGTAAGATGTTTTACGCAAGACGATGCTCATATCTTCATGTTACCGTCGCAGATAAAAGATGAAATTAAAGGTGTAATTGACCTTATTGATTATTTTTATAATGTATTTGGTTTCAAATATCATGTTGAACTTTCAACAAGGCCGGAAAATTATATGGGGACAGATGAACAATGGAATATGGCTGAAACTGCTCTAAAAGAAGCTTTAGAGGAAGTAGGTATAGATTATAAAATAAATGAAGGCGATGGAGCTTTTTATGGTCCTAAAATTGATTTTCATCTTGAGGATAGTTTAAAAAGAACGTGGCAATGTGCAACAATCCAACTTGATTTTCAAATGCCAGAGAGGTTTGACTTATATTATATAGGTGAAGATGGTGCTAAACATAGACCAGTAATGCTACACAGAGTTGTCTTTGGCAGCATAGAGAGATTTATTGCAATACTTACTGAACACTTTGCTGGTGCATTTCCGGTGTGGTTAGCACCCACTCAAATAAAAATAATACCTGTATCTGACAATTTCAATGATTATGCAACTAAGGTATCTCAAGTACTAAAGGAGAATGGATTTAGAGTTGAAGAAGATTTTAGGTCAGAAACTGTAGGATATAAAATAAGAGATGCGCAATTACAAAAGATACCATATATGGTGATAGTGGGTGAAAAAGAGCAAAAAGATAATACTATTTCTGTGAGAGATAGAAAAAAGGGAGATTTAGGTTCTTTTACCCTTGATGAATTTATTTCAATAGTTAAAGATAAAGTTGAGAAAAGAGCTTTAGAGTAGAAATTCAAAAAGGCTGCCGAAAGATTATTAGCTTATTATACAAAAACTGAAAAATGGGCAGCCTTTTTGAATTATATCTAGTATATTTGATTCCCAGAAAGAGGTGATACGCGTGAAAGTGATATGGCAAGAACCATATGAGTCTTTTTCAAAGTTCATTAACAAAAATGGATATAAATCTTTGTTGATTGTATGCGACAAAAATACACTTAATGTGTGTGCCAATAAAGTCAGGGAAGCTGTTGAAACAAATGATATTAAATATAAGATTGTATGTTTTGAGCCAGATGCTATTGCAGATGAGTATTCACTTGGAAGAATTTTGTTTGAGATAGAACAGGCGGACATATTTGTTGGGATAGGAAGTGGAACCATTTCTGATATTACGCGGTATACAGCGTACAAGTTAAAAACCCCATTTGTTTTGTTTCCTACCGCACCTTCTATGGACGGATTTGCGTCTTCTGTAGCAGCACTTACTATAAATGGTTTAAAAACAACGGTTATAGCATCACCACCAGAAGCTATATTTGTAGATATGGAAGTAATAGTGAATTCACCTGAAATTTTAAAGAAGGCTGGTTTTGGAGATTTGATGGGCAAGATAACTGCTCTTCTTGACTGGCAACTTTCGCATATCATCTTTGATGAAATGTTAGACTTAGAAGTTTTACAAATTATGAAAGATACATATTTAAAAACGCTAAAATCAGTAGGTAAAAACAATTTTTACAGAAATTTATTGGAAGGACTAATAACATCTGGTATTATGATGTCAAGAGTTAATTCATCGCGACCTGCGTCTGGCAGTGAACACCATCTTTCTCATTTTTGGGAATATCACAGAGTAAAAACTTATCATGGGATTAAAGTTGGACTTGCAACCCTTTATGTACTAAGGTTTTATCAACACTTTTTGAATCTTGATAAGTCCGAAATTATTGAAAGAAAAGAATATAAAGTAAATATAAATAGATGGGAAAATATAATTAAAAAAGCATTTCAATGGACTTTTGAAAATGTGATTAAACAAAATGAAAGGAGAGTAAGAAAGATAAACAATGAAGAGTTTAGGAGTCAAGTAATAAACAGGATTGTTGAAAAGAAAGAGGTTATAGATAATTTAATAAAGGATGCAATAAGAGTGTATAAAGAGTTGGTTGATTCATATAAAAAACTTGAAATGCCTCTGAATTATTGGGAGATCGGTTTAGATGAGAATCTTTTTAAGATGTCATTTCTATGTGCACCGAATATCAGAGAAAGGTTTACTATACTACATTTGTACGAATTTTTAGGCTTAACAGATGAAGTTATCCAAAGCTTCTGAGCATTTTCTGTTTTGATACCTGAAATTTTGGGAATAAATATTATTGAAAATGATTGTATTGGTGATGAGTTTATGTACAAGGTATTGGTTGTTGACGATTCAGCGTTTATGAGACAGCTCATAAAATCTATCTTAGAAAATACAGGTAAATTTGTTGTTACAGTTGCTCAAACTCCTCTAATTGCACTTGACAAAGTAAGAAAATTCAAGTTTGATATAATAACAATTGATTATGAAATGCCATATATGAATGGTGTTGAGCTTATAAAAAAAATAAAAGAGATAACGGATACGAAGATTTTGATGATAAGTGCGTACACGCGGCCTGGAGCATATACAACATTTGAGGCATTGTCTGCAGGTGCTTTCGATTATATTTTAAAACCGTCTTCAGAAGAAGAACTTGAAGATTTTAAATATGAGCTAATAAGGAAACTTACTGCAGTCTGCGAAGAGTGTAAAAAAGAAGACACATCAAAAAACTACAATCTTCCAGCTGCTAGTGAAGACAAAATATTACTGGAGGAAAATGTAATTGAAAGAGTAAGATTGGCTAAGGTTATCGGTATTGGTATATCCACAGGAGGTCCTCCAGTCTTAGAAAAAATGTTTAAAGCACTGAAAAAAGATTTTCCAATTCCCATTCTTGTTGTTCAACATATGCCACCTAACTTCACAAAACCGTTTGCAACAAGACTTGCTGCCCTTACATCAAAATGTATAAAAGAGGTTACTGATAATGAAGAGATAAAAGGTAGTTGTATATATATTGCTAAAGGTGGCTATCATTTGGCAGTGGAAGAGATGAATGGAAAACTTTATACAAGAGTTCTTGACCTTGAGAAAATAAAAAGCCACAAACCTTCAGCGGACATTCTTTTCAGCTCAATTGCAGAAGCTTGTGGAAAAGCTTCTGTTGGAATTGTGATGACAGGGATGGGTTCTGATGGGAGTGATGGGATTTTAGAGATGAGGAAAAAAGGTGCTCTCACGATTGCACAGGATGAAAAAAGTTGTGTTGTATTTGGAATGCCCAAAGCAGCCATTGAAAAAGGAGCAATTGAACTTGTTTTAAGCCCCGACCAAATTGTTGATCTTTTAAATAGAGTATGAAAAATTTAAAAAATTTAAAGTTCTTAAAAAGATGACCACTCAAAAATTATTGAACAAGTGGTCATCTTTATTTTTTAAAGTGAAAATAAATTTTTATTCACTTCATTGACACAAAAAACTGCTTATGTTATAATAACAAAATGCGTTAATATGGGTATAACTTCCTTTCAACTTAGACTATTCTAATAAAAGCTGCAATATGCGAAGGCTTTCAAGAATAGATTGTATTTTTAAGGAAATAATAATAAAGATAAGGAAATTTTTTAAGAGGTGATATAGTTGGCACTACCTCATCCTGTGCAATATGGCAAAGTTCAAAGAATGAGTTATGGTAAGGTTAAGGAAGTTCTGGATTTGCCATATCTTTTGGAAATCCAGAAAAAATCATTTCAATGGTTTTTAGATGAAGGACTGAGAGAGGTCTTAAGAGAGATATCTCCAATTAAAGATTACAGTGAGACCTTGCTTTTGGAGTTTGTAGACTATTATTTTGATGGGCCACCTAAATATTCAGAACAAGAATGCAAGGAAAGAGATGCCACATATGCAAGACCTCTAAAAGTAAAGGTAAGACTCATAAACAAAGAAACAGGTGAGATAAAGGAACAGGACATCTATATGGGCGAATTTCCAATTATGACTGAAACCGGAACATTTATTATCAACGGAGCAGAAAGGGTTATTGTAAGCCAGCTCATCCGTTCGCCGGGATGTTATTTTGCATCTTCTATTGATAAACAGGGCAGAAAGATATTTTCAGGGACTCTTATTCCAAACAGGGGTGCATGGCTTGAATTTGAAACTGATGCGAGTGAACTTTTGTCTGTTAGACTTGACAGGACAAGAAAAGTTTCTCTCACAACCCTTTTGAAGGCTTTTGGGCTTTACAATCAGCAGCTAATATTTGAGAAGTTTGGTGAGGATGAAAGACTGAAAGCTTCTCTTGAGAAAGAAGCTAATAAAGGTGAGCTTGGCAATCCAGTTGAGAATGCTCTTTTAGAGGTATATAGAAGACTTAGACCAGGAGAGCCACCAAATGTTGAAAATGCTCGAAATCTTCTTTACAATATGTTCTTTGACCCAAGAAGGTATGATTTAGCAAAAGTAGGGAGATATAAATTCAATAAAAAATTATCGCTCTGGAAACGAATTTTCAATAAAAGATCTGCTCAGGATGTAGTTGACCCCAGGACTGAAGAAATATTAATAAAAGAAGGAGAGTTGATTACAAGAGAGATTGCTACTCAAATTCAGGATGCTGGTATTAACGAAGTATGGGTATATGCAGATGAAGAAAGACCATTTAAGGTTGTAGGGAACAACACCGTAAAACTTGATAGATATGTAGAATTTGATGTCTCTGACCTTAACATAAAAGAACTTGTTTATAAACCTGTTTTGGATGATATTCTTAATACTACAAATGATGTTCTTGAGATTAAAAGACTTATAAAAGAAAGAGAGAGAGAGCTTGTTCCATATTGCCTTACAATAGATGATATATTTGCAGCAACAAGCTATTTCTTGGGTCTCAAATATGGCATAGGTACAACTGATGATATTGACCATTTGGGCAACAGAAGGGTAAGAGCGGTAGGAGAACTTTTGCAAAACCAGTTCAGAATTGGTCTTGCACGAATGGAAAGAGTTATTCGTGAGAGAATGAACATACATGATATTGACACTGTAACTCCTCAGACGCTTATAAACATAAGACCTGTTACAGCAGCAATTAAGGAATTTTTTGGTTCAAGCCCACTATCCCAATTTATGGACCAGGTAAATCCACTTGCAGCACTTACAAACAAAAGAAGGCTTTCTGCTTTGGGACCAGGTGGACTTTCCAGAGACAGAGCTGGGTTTGAAGTAAGAGACGTACATCATTCTCATTATGGAAGGATGTGCCCTATCGAAACCCCTGAAGGCCCAAACATAGGTCTTATTACCTCTTTGGCAACATATGCGAGGGTCAACGAGTACGGATTTTTAGAGACACCTTACAGAAAGGTGGACAAGAAAGAAGCAAGGGTGACAAATGAGGTTGTATATCTTACCGCTGATGAGGAAGATACTTACAAGATTGCTCAAGCAACAGAACCTGTTGACGAAGAAGGAAGATTTATAAATCAGAGGGTCACTGTTAGATTTGGTGAAGAAATTATAGAGGTTGACAAGCATGAGGTTGATCTTATAGATATATCACCTAAACAGATTGTATCAGTTTCAACATCACTAATTCCGTTTTTAGAAAATGACGACGCAAACAGGGCACTTATGGGTTCTAACATGCAACGCCAGGCGGTGCCGCTTTTGATGACAGAGTCTCCAATAATTGGAACAGGCGTTGAATTCAGGGCTGCGGTTGATTCTGGTGTATGTATTCTTGCAAAGAAAGATGGTGTGGTTGAAAAGGTATCTGCTGATGAGATTGTTATCAGAAATAATGATGGAACAAAAGATGTGTATCATCTTTTGAAGTTTAAAAGAACAAACCAGGGGACATGTTTCAACCAAAGACCAATTGTAAGAAAAGGACAAGAGGTTAAAGCTGGAGAAGTTATTGCGGATGGACCTTCCACAGACCATGGTGAACTTGCACTTGGCAAAAACGTCCTTGTTGCTTTCATGCCATGGGAAGGATACAACTACGAGGACGCTATATTGATTTCAGAAAGGCTTGTAAAAGAAGATGTTTATACCTCTATTCATATAGAAGAATATGAGTGTGAGGCGAGAGATACAAAACTTGGACCTGAGGAGATAACAAGAGATATTCCTAATGTTGGCGAAGATGCAATCAAAGATCTGGATGAAAGAGGCATTATAAGAATTGGTGCAGAAGTAAAGAGCGGTGATATTCTTGTTGGTAAGGTTACTCCAAAGGGTGAGACAGAACTTACAGCTGAGGAAAGACTTTTGAGAGCTATATTTGGTGAAAAGGCAAGAGAGACAAGAGATACTTCATTGAGAGTACCACATGGCGAAGGTGGAATAGTTGTAGATGTAAAGGTATTTTCGCGCGACAAAGGAGACGAACTCCCACCTGGCGTAAACCAGCTTGTAAGAGTGTATGTTGCTCAGAAAAGAAAAATATCAGTTGGTGACAAGATGGCAGGCCGCCATGGCAACAAAGGTGTTATATCAAGGATCCTTCCAGTTGAGGATATGCCATTTTTACCTGACGGTACACCTGTTGACATAGTTTTAAATCCTCTTGGTGTACCATCGCGTATGAACATTGGCCAGATTTTGGAAACGCACCTTGGATATGCAGCTAAAGCGCTTGGATGGAAGGTTGCAACTCCTGTTTTTGATGGTGCTAAAGAGGAAGATATCGAAGAGGCATTAAAGCTTGCAGGATTAAATCCTACAGGTAAGACAATCCTGTATGATGGTAGAACAGGTGAACCATTTGACAATGAAGTAACTGTTGGGTATATGTATATGCTAAAACTTGTGCACCTTGTCGACGATAAGATTCACGCACGTTCGACTGGGCCGTATTCACTTGTTACTCAGCAGCCACTTGGCGGTAAAGCTCAGTTTGGCGGTCAGAGATTTGGCGAGATGGAGGTTTGGGCACTTGAAGCATACGGTGCTGCATATACTCTACAAGAGCTTTTGACTGTAAAATCTGATGATGTAACAGGAAGAGTCAAGACATATGAAGCGATAGTAAAAGGAGAAAATATTCCAGAACCAGGAATACCAGAGTCTTTCAAAGTGCTTGTCAAAGAGCTTCAGAGCTTGTGTTTGGATGTGAAGCTTTTGTCTGAGAATAACGAAGAGATTGAGCTAAAAGAGTCTGTTGATGAAGATGAGCAGCCACAAGGACTTAGTGCTTTTGAAATAGGTGGCGATGAAATAGAGGAAGACAAAGATGTTCAAGAGGATAAGGAGAAGTTTTATGAGGATTTGATGAATGCGACACAAGAAGATGATCAGGGCGAGATAGATGATATAGATGAGTAAAACCTCGAAAAGGTGGGTGTTAAGACTGATGGATTTGTTCAATTTCGATGCTATCAAAATTAGTCTTGCTTCTCCTGAAAAGATAAGAGAATGGTCGCGTGGGGAGGTAAAAAAACCCGAGACTATAAACTATAGAACACTCAAGCCCGAGAAGGATGGGCTTTTCTGTGAAAAGATTTTTGGACCAACAAAAGACTGGGAATGCCACTGTGGAAAGTATAAAAAAGTTAAATATAAAGGTGTTGTATGTGACAAATGTGGTGTTGAGGTAACAAAGGCAAAGGTAAGACGTGAGAGGATGGGGCATATTGAGCTTGCTGCCCCTGTCTCTCACATCTGGTATTTTAAAGGTGTTCCAAGCAGAATGGGACTCATTTTAGACATGACACCACGAAATTTAGAAAAGGTTTTGTACTTTGCTGCATATGTAGTAATTGATCCAGGTGACGTGCCAAATTTAGAAAAGAAACAAATTCTTTCGGAAAAAGAATACAGAGAGCTAAAAGAGAAGTATGGCGATAGGTTCAAGGCAGGAATGGGAGCTGAGGCGATAAAAGAGCTTTTGAAGGAAATTGACCTTGATAAACTATCGCAGGAGCTCAGGCAAGAACTTGAGACTGCAACAGGCCAGAAAAAATTAAAGATAATCAAAAGACTTGAGGTTGTTGAAGCTTTTAGAAAGTCTGGCAACCGTCCTGAATGGATGATACTTGACGTTATACCTGTTATTCCACCTGAACTCAGACCAATGGTTCAGCTTGACGGTGGAAGGTTTGCAACATCTGACCTAAATGACCTTTATAGAAGAGTAATAAACAGAAACAATAGGCTCAAAAAACTAATGGACTTAGGTGCACCCGATATAATTATCAGGAACGAAAAGAGAATGCTTCAAGAAGCTGTTGATGCTCTTATAGACAATGGAAGAAGAGGAAGACCGGTAACAGGTCCTGGCAACAGACCGCTAAAATCACTTTCTGATATGCTCAAAGGAAAGCAGGGGAGATTCAGACAGAACCTTTTGGGAAAAAGAGTTGACTATTCAGGGCGTTCTGTTATAGTTGTAGGACCTGAGCTCAAGATTTACCAGTGCGGTCTTCCAAAAGAGATGGCTTTAGAACTTTTCAAACCATTTGTTATGAAAAAGCTGGTTGAAAAAGGAATCTGTAACAACATAAAAAATGCAAAAAAAGCTGTCGAGAGACAGAGAAGCGAGGTTTGGGATATTTTAGAAGAGGTAATAAAAGACCATCCAGTACTTCTAAACAGAGCACCTACTTTACACAGGCTTGGTATTCAGGCGTTTGAACCAGTGCTTGTTGAAGGAAGAGCTATAAGACTTCACCCGCTTGTTTGTACAGCGTACAATGCTGACTTTGACGGTGACCAAATGGCGGTACACGTTCCACTTTCAGCCGAAGCTCAGGCTGAAGCAAGGTTTTTGATGCTTTCTGCAAATAACTTATTAAAACCAGCAGATGGCAAACCAATTGTGGTTCCAACCCAGGATATGGTTTTGGGAATTTACTACCTCACTCTTGAAAAGAAAGGCGATAAGGGCGAGGGAATGATATTCTCCTCAGAAGAAGAAGCGCTTTTAGCGTATGAACACAAGGTTGTTGGTCTCCATGCAAGGATAAAAGTTAAGAGGATAGCAGAAGTAGAAGGGGAAATTATCTCTGGACTAGTTGAGACAACGGTTGGCAAAATAATACTAAATCAAGTAATACCACAAGATCTTGGGTTTGTTGACAGAAGCAAAAGAGAAAATCTTTTGAGGTATGAAATTGATACACTTGTAGATAAAAAGATGTTAGGAAAAATTATTGATAGATGTATAAAAGTTTATGGAAATACTCGAACGGCAGAGATACTGGATGAGATAAAAGAACTTGGATTTAGATTTTCAACAAGAGGGGCGATTACTATCTCAGTTTCAGATATGGTTATTCCAGAAGTTAAGCAGAAACTCATAGCAGAGGCTGAACAAAAGGTTGAGAACATTGAAAAACTATACAGACATGGCTTGATTTCTGACCAAGAAAGGTATGAGCAAGTAATTTCTATATGGAACGAAACAAAAGACAAGCTCACAGAAGAGCTTATTCAGAATCTTGATGAATTTAATCCAATATTTATGATGGCTAATTCTGGTGCAAGAGGCTCAAAAAATCAGATATCACAACTTGCTGGTATGAGAGGACTGATGGCAAACCCATCTGGAAAAACAATTGAGATGCCGATTAAGTCAAACTTTAGAGAGGGGCTCAATGTTATAGAATTTTTTATATCCACACATGGTGCACGAAAAGGGCTTGCTGACACAGCGCTCAGAACTGCAGATTCAGGATATCTTACGAGAAGACTTGTAGATGTTGCACAGGACATAATTGTAAGGGAAGAGGATTGTGGAACAGAAAAAGGTATATGGGTTGAAGAGATAAGAGATGGCACAGAGGTAATTGAAACACTTGAAGAAAGGATTATAGGAAGGTATGCAGCTGATGATATAAAAAATGAAATGACAGGCGAGATAATTGTAAAGAAAAACGAGCTAATTACTGAAGAGGCAGCAAAAAAGATAGTAGATGCTGGAATCAAAAGGGTATATGTAAGGTCAGTTTTAGAGTGCAAAACAAGATATGGCGTTTGTACAAAATGTTATGGACTTGACCTTGGTACAGGTCAGCCGGTAAACGTAGGTGAAGCAGTGGGAATAATTGCTGCACAGGCTATAGGTGAGCCGGGTACTCAGCTTACAATGAGAACTTTCCACACAGGTGGTATTGCTGGACAAGACATCACACAAGGTCTTCCAAGGGTTGAGGAGTTGTTCGAGGCTAGAAAACCAAAGGGTGTTGCTGTGATTTCTGAAATAGAAGGGTATGTTTCAATAAAAGAAGATAAAAAGAGGACGATAACTGTTCGAAATGACAATGGTGAAGAGAGAACATATGAAATACCCTACGGTGCACGATTAAAAGTAAACGATGGTGACTACATTCGAGCAGGGGATGAGTTGACAGAAGGTTCAATAAATCCGCACGACCTTTTAAGAATAAAAGGACCAAGAGGTGTCCAGAGCTATCTTTTAGCTGAGGTGCAGAAAGTTTACAAGATGCAGGGTGTTGATATAAACGACAAGCATATAGAGATAATAATCAGACAGATGATGAAAAAGGTCAAAATAGAAGACCCAGGCGATACTGAGCTTTTGCCAGGCGACATTGTTGAAATACACAGGTTTGAAGAAGAAAACGACAAGGCAATAGCAGAAGGGAAACGTCCTGCACTTGGAAGAAGGGTACTTCTTGGTATAACAAAAGCAGCGCTTTCGACTGAGTCATTCTTGTCTGCTGCGTCATTTCAGGAGACCACAAGGGTATTGACAGATGCAGCAATAAAAGGAAAAGTTGATCCACTAATTGGGCTCAAAGAGAATGTCATCATTGGTAAACTTATTCCTGCAGGAACTGGAATGGCAAAGTATAGAAACATTGTGATTGAAGAAAATCAGTAGTAGTATTGGTTGCGGGTATGCCTCAAAGAAAAGGTATGCCCGCTCCAAAATTAAAATTTTTTGAAGTTGCAATAAAACAAAAGATGTGCTTTTAAACTTTCTTGACATTAAATAATTTGAGTGTTATTATATTTGAGTGTAATTTTACACCTTCCATGTAAAAGAGGGAGGAAGTGAATTTGTCATCATCAGAAATTGAGGCTTTAAAAACTTCACAGAAGACAGTTGGTGCGCGCCAGACTGCCCAAGCTATCCAAAAAGGCAAAGCGAAGGTTGTTTTTGTCGCAAAGGACAGTGATGAGTGGGTAGTGAGGGATATCATAGATATGTGCAAGCAAAAAGGGATTAAGCTTGTATTTGTGGATTCAAAAAAGGAACTTGGAAGAATTTGTGGTATAAGTGTGGCGGCATCGTCCGCCGCGATAATTGAATAAGATTTTTTCAAGGAGGTGCAAGAATGCCAACAATAAACCAGCTTGTTAGATACGGCAGAGAGAAAAAAGTTGAAAAGTCAAAGGCACCAGCACTTCAAAAGGGGTTTAACTCTTTGAAAAAGAAGTATTATGATATCAGCTGTCCTCAGAGAAGAGGAGTTTGCACAGTTGTCAAAACTGTTACTCCTAAAAAGCCAAACTCAGCTTTAAGAAAAGTTGCAAGGGTAAGACTTACAAATGGTATTGAAGTGACAGCATACATTCCTGGTATTGGTCACAACTTACAGGAACACTCAGTTGTTCTGGTAAGAGGCGGAAGAGTCAAGGACTTGCCAGGTGTCAGATACCATATTGTAAGAGGTACTTTGGATTGTGCTGGTGTTGCTAACAGAAGACAGGGCCGTTCTAAGTACGGTGCAAAAAGGCCAAAACAACAAGCAGCAGGCGCTGCAAAGAAATAAAATTTTCAAAAAAGTGTATGGGAAAGATAGGCATGAATATTTACAGTTTTATAGAAGGAGGGGAATAGCTTGCCAAGAAAAGGACCGGTTAAAAAGAGAGAAATATTGCCAGACCCAGTATATAATGACAAAGTTGTTGCAAAGCTTATAAACAAAGTTATGTATGATGGCAAAAAATCAATTGCACAGAAGATTGTATATGGTGCATTTGATATTATAAGAGAGAAAACAGGTAAAGATCCGCTGGAAGTACTTGAGGCAGCTCTTAATAATGTAATGCCTGTATTAGAAGTTCGTCCAAGAAGAGTTGGTGGTGCAACATACCAGGTTCCAATTGAAGTTGCACCTGATAGAAGGCTTTCTCTTGGAATTAGATGGCTTGTTGAGTATGCAAGAGAGAGAAAAGACAAAAGGACAATGAGAGAAAAACTTGCAGCAGAGATTATGGATGCAGCAAATAATACAGGCGGTGCAGTCAAAAAGAAAGAAGATACTCATAGAATGGCAGAAGCAAATAGAGCATTTGCACATTACAGATGGTAATACTATTTTGACAAGGAGGACAGAAGAAATTGCCCAGGCAGTTTCCACTTGAAAAAACAAGAAATATAGGTATTATGGCTCATATAGATGCGGGGAAGACTACAACAACAGAAAGAATTCTTTTTTACACAGGTAAGGTCCACAAGATGGGTGAAGTCCACGAAGGGACTGCTACTATGGACTGGATGGAACAGGAACAGGAAAGAGGTATTACAATCACCTCTGCTGCCACAACATGTGAATGGAAAGGTCACAGGATAAACATCATTGACACACCAGGACATGTGGACTTCACAGTTGAGGTAGAAAGGTCCCTGCGCGTGCTTGACGGTGCAATTGCTGTATTTTGTGCAAAAGGCGGTGTTGAGCCACAGTCAGAGACTGTTTGGAGACAGGCTGACAAATACCGTGTGCCAAGGATAGCTTATGTAAATAAGATGGATATAATGGGTGCGAACTTTTTCAATGTCATTGATATGATGAAAGAAAGACTTGGTGCAAATCCGGTTGCAATACAGGTTCCAATTGGGAAAGAGGATACTTTTAGAGGGATTGTAGACCTTCTGACAATGAAGGCTATAATTTATGTTGATGATCTTGGAAAAGTATCTCAAGAGACTGAGATTCCAGAGGATGTAAAAGATATTGCGGAAGAGTATAGAATTAAACTTTTAGAGGCTGTTGCTGAGACTGATGAAGAGATTATGATGAAATATTTAGAGGGTGAAGAGATTACAGTTGAAGAGCTCAAGGCTGCAATAAGAAAGGCTACAATCAACATGCAAATGACACCTGTATTATGTGGTTCATCATATAGAAATAAAGGTGTTCAACCACTTTTAGATGCAGTTGTTGATTATCTGCCATCACCTGTTGACATTGCTGCAGTAAAAGGATTTTCACCTGATACTGGTGAAGAAATTGAAAGAAAAACAAGTGAAGATGAGCCGTTTTGTGCACTGGCATTTAAGATTATGTCTGACCCATATGTTGGTAAACTGACATTTTTAAGAGTTTACTCAGGTGTTCTTCATGCAGGTTCATATGTTTATAACTCAACAAAGAACAAGAAAGAAAGAGTAGGAAGACTGTTGCACATGCATGCAAACCATCGAGAAGATGTTGATGCTGTATATGCCGGTGATATTTGTGCAGCAATTGGTCTTTCTAATACAACAACAGGTGACACCCTCTGTGATGAAAATCATCCAATTGTATTAGAGTCTATGGAGTTCCCAGAACCTGTTATACAAGTTGCTATTGAACCAAAGACAAAAGCTGACCAAGAAAAGATGGGTATTGCACTGCAAAGACTTGCTGAAGAAGACCCGACATTCAAGGTATCTACAAACCATGAAACAGGGCAAACACTTATTGCAGGTATGGGAGAGTTGCATTTAGAGATTATTGTTGACAGAATGAGAAGAGAATTTAAAGTAGAAGTTAATGTAGGTAAACCTCAGGTAGCTTACAAAGAGACAATCAAGAAATCTGTCAAGGTTGAAGGAAAATATATCAGACAGTCTGGTGGTAGAGGTCAATACGGTCACGTTTGGCTTGAACTTGAACCGCTTGAAAGAGGTGCAGGGTATGAGTTTGTGAACAAGATAGTTGGTGGTGTGATTCCAAAAGAATTCATACCATCTGTTGATGCAGGTGTTCAGGAAGCAATGCAGTCAGGTGTGTTGGCAGGATATCCTGTAGTGGACGTAAGAGTTACATTGTTTGATGGTTCATACCACGAAGTCGACTCAAGCGACATGGCGTTCAGAATTGCAGCAGCTCAAGCCTTCAGAGAAGGTATGAAAAAAGCAGACCCAGTACTCTTAGAGCCTATTATGAAGGTCGAGGTTGTTGTTCCTGAAGAGTACATGGGAGATGTCATGGGTGATATAAACTCCAGACGTGGAAGAATTGAGGGAATGGAACTTAGAGGAAATGCGCAGGTTATTCGTGCATATGTTCCGCTTGCTGAGATGTTTGGTTATGCAACAGACTTGAGGTCAAAGACACAGGGTCGAGGAACATACACCATGCAGTTTGACCACTATGAAGAAGTTCCAAAGAATATTGCTGATAAGATTCTTGAAATGAAGAATAAATAAGTGTTAAAATAGTCTTAAACTGCGGTTGCAATTTTAAAAATTCACATAAATAAAATATTATTGTGAAGGAGGATAAAATCAGGATGGCAAAGGCTAAATTTGAAAGAACAAAACCACACGTAAACATAGGTACAATTGGACACGTTGACCATGGAAAAACAACATTGACAGCTGCAATCACAAAGGTTTTAGCTCTCAAAGGTAAAGCGCAGTTTATGGCTTATGACCAGATTGACAAGGCTCCAGAGGAAAGAGAAAGAGGTATTACAATCAACACAGCACACGTTGAATATGAAACAGATGCAAGGCACTATGCACACGTTGACTGTCCAGGTCACGCTGACTATGTCAAGAACATGATAACAGGTGCTGCGCAGATGGACGGTGCAATCTTGGTTGTATCTGCAGCAGACGGTCCAATGCCACAGACAAGAGAGCACATTTTGCTTGCTCGACAGGTTAACGTTCCATACATCGTTGTATTCCTCAACAAAGTTGACATGGTAGACGATCCAGAATTGATTGAGTTGGTTGAAATGGAAGTAAGAGAGCTTCTATCTAAGTATGGCTATCCTGGGGATGAAGTACCAATAGTAAAAGGTTCAGCGTTGAAGGCTTTAGAGTCAACGTCACAGGATCCAAATGCTCCAGAGTATCAGTGTATCTTAGAACTTATGGATGCTGTTGACAAATACATCCCAACACCACAAAGAGATATTGACAAACCATTCTTGATGCCAATTGAAGACGTGTTCTCAATCACAGGTAGAGGTACTGTTGTAACAGGTAGAGTTGAAAGAGGAACACTTAAGACTGGCGAAGAGGTTGAAATTGTAGGTTTTGCTCCAGAGCCAAGAAAGACAGTTGTAACAGGTATTGAAATGTTTAGAAAGGTACTTGACGAGGCTGTTGCTGGTGACAATGTAGGATGTCTTCTCAGAGGTATTCAGAAGAATGAGGTTGAAAGAGGTCAGGTTCTTGCAAAGCCAGGCACAATTAAACCTCATACAAAGTTCAAAGCACAGGTTTACGTCTTGACAAAAGAAGAGGGTGGAAGACATACGCCGTTCTTCAATGGGTACAGACCACAGTTCTATTTCAGAACAACTGACGTTACAGGAACGATTACACTGCCAGAGGGTGTAGAGATGTGCATGCCTGGTGACAATGTCGAAATGACAGTTGAGCTTATTTCTCCAATTGCTATTGAGTCAGGACTCAGATTTGCTATCCGTGAAGGCGGAAGAACTGTTGGTGCAGGTTCTGTTACAACAATAATTGAATAATCAGAAAGGCCCAAGCCTAAGGTAAGAAAAGCTTTGGAAGCTTTTTAAACTTAGGTTTGGGCTTTTTTTGGCTAAAGAGAATATATTGTGAAAACTATTGTATTTCAGGGGAGGTGTTTTTGATAGATTCTATGCCAAGAATAAGAGAGTATTATTACAGTGTGATTCAAAAACTAAAGTCCCATCAGACAGAAGAATATATGATTGATGAGTTTATTTACAACTCTTTGAAGGAGTTTTCATTAAATCTCAATAAGGAAGTAGCAATTGTATTGAACAGAAAAGGAAGAATTGAAGAAGTCCTAATAGAAAAAAAGGAATTTGACGAATTGGAAAACCAGGATTCTTTCCCTAAAAAGGCAGCGTTAATCTTTACAAAATTATCTTCTTTATCGCATCCATCAATGTTTGAACTTTCTACACTTATATTGAAAAAATATGACTATGTTATGACAGTCTCTCTCAAAACTGAAGAAGCTACATTAGCTTTTTGGGGAAGGTTTCTTAAAGAGGTGGAAACGATCGGACCGTACAGAATAGAATATTTTTACAGTCTTGATATATCATCTAAGATCACAGAACTGGATGAAAAACAGAAGGAAAGAGAAAAAACTCATGAGGTTATGGCAGAAAAAGAAGAAAGGGCTTTACTAGTTGATGTGTGGCCAAAAAGTTTATCTGATCTTGACAGGCATCTTTTAGAAGAGCTTGAGAGTCTGTGCAATACAGCAGGAGTTAAAGTTGTTGACACGATAGTACAAGTAAGAAGGAGCATAGACCCTGCATATTTTATAGGAAGAGGTAAAGCTGAAGAGATACTTTCAATCTGTCAGCAAAAAGACATTGACGTTGTTATATTCAATAGAGAGCTTTCACCTGCTCAGATAAAAAACTTGGAAGAGCTGCTTTTGAGAAAAGTAATAGATAGAACTGATGTTATACTTGACATATTTGCAAAACGTGCAAGGACAAAAGAAGGAAAACTTCAGGTAGAACTTGCACAGCTTTTGACACTGCTTCCGCGCCTGCGTGGAACAGGAGTGCTACTTTCAAGACTTGGTGGTGGAATAGGAACAAGGGGACCAGGTGAGACCAAACTTGAAATTGACAGGAGACATATCCAGCGTAGGATCGAAGAAATAAAAAAAGAACTTGAAAAGGTGAAAAAAAACAGAGAAGTACAAAGAAAAAGCAGAATAGAAAATCAGATGCCGGTGGTATCAATCATTGGTTACACAAATGCGGGTAAGTCTACTCTCATGAACAAACTCTCAAAAGCAAATGTTTTAGTAGAAGATAAACTATTTGCGACACTTGATACTACAACAAGAAGAGTATATCACAAGGGAAAAGAATTTTTGCTCACTGATACTGTTGGATTTATAAGAAATTTGCCACATCATCTTATTGAGGCATTTTCCTCAACATTAGAAGAAGTCAAGTATTCAAGCCTTATATTGAACGTAGTAGATATATCCGACCCATATTTTTATGACCACATAAAAGTTTCTGAGGATTTGCTAAAACAGCTTGGAGCAGAAAATATCCCTGTTATAAGGGTTTATAATAAGATAGATAAAGTAGACCTTTCAAATGTAGATGTGTTTGATAATCTTCCACATGTTTTTATTTCTGCTCAAGAGGGCAGAGGAATTAGCACTTTACTTGATATGATTGTTGAGAGGATATAATTATATGAAATTTGTTGAATATGATGAATAAAGAGGGTATTATTAAAGTAGGGGGAAATTTTCATTAAAATAAAAGAAAGGGGTTGTCCGCATTGCTAATCCGTAATTGTGCTGGTGGAGTTGTGTTCTACCAGGGAAAAATCTTTATCATGAAAAACGAAAAGGGCGAATGGGTGTTTCCAAAAGGTGTTATTCGAAACGGTGAGATTGCGCCCGAAGTTGCAGTAAGAAGAGTGAAAGAAGAAGTTGGGATTGATGCTTCAATTCTCTCAACGGCAGGTCAAACAAGTTATGAGTTCTATTCTGTTACACGTCAGAGACCAGTTTGTAATAAGATTATATGGTATATCATGGAAGCAAGATCTCCAGAATTTTTGAAAGAAAACAAGGAAGAGAATGTTTTTGATGCTGGATATTTTGACATTGAAGAAGCTATCCAGAAGATTACTTACAGCCAAGACAAGGCTTTAGCATCTTGTGCGTATGAACAGTACAAACAACTTGTGAATATTTAAATCACAATTTATAATATATATGGTGAAAAAATTTGATGGGCTGTCATAGATTTTAACATAAAATGACAGCCCTTTTTGATGTAGAAATAGTTATTTGATTAATCACGGCAAAGGGGCTTAAAACGAAAAATGGGATTTAAAACGGTTGCTCAAAATGTCCGAGTAGAATTTATTGAAAAAAAATCAAAATTTATTGCATCAGTTTTCAAGGTAGAAAATCAACGTGAGGTTAATATCTTCCTTGAGCAAGTCAGGAAAGAGTTTTATGATGCAACACACAACGTGTATGCATATACGTACGGTATTGAATATCCTGTACAAAAATATTCAGATGACGGTGAACCACAGGGAACAGCAGGACTCCCTGTCATGGAGGTAATAAGAAAGAGCAATGTTTCAAATGTTCTTATAATAGTAACCCGCTATTTTGGTGGAATTTTGCTGGGTGCCTCAGGACTTGTTAGGGCATATACACAAGCAGCCACTCTCGGACTTGAGAAAGCAGGTATTTTGGAGTATCATGAGTGTGAAGAGATTTTGCTGAGCATAGAATATTCTGACTTTGATAAGATTAGATGGCTTATTTCAAGATATAATGCAATAATAGAAAAAATTGAATATTCTCAAATTGTAGACTTGTTTTTAGCAATCAAAAAAGAAGAGGTAGATGAGTTTATAAAGAAGGTTTCAGATATTACTTCCGGTAACTTCTTGGCTGATAGGAAAGGAACAGTTTTGAGAGTAATTTAAGAAAAGGATGTGTGTGAAGTGTACAAGAAAGACAATGTATATAAACAACTTTTTATAAATCCTCTTTATTTTGTGCAGAACATTTCACTTCTTAATAATTTTGTAGCAGGAATAGTAGTTTTCTTGATATATATTACACTTTTTACAATATATGTTTATATTCAGATAAGAAAGGGATATGAAATAATGCCAGGGGAAGCAGGTCTTGTATTTTTCACAGATAGAATAAAGTCTGATTTAGAAAATTTAAGACTGGCAAGGCTAATCATTACACTTTTTTCAAACCAAGTTTTTAAGCTTTTTATTCTGGTAGCTATAGTCTTTTTAGCAGCTTCCGTTGCTACAGCAAAAAGAGCTAATGTTTCACAAGTTATAACCACATTAACAGTATCGTATCTTCTTCCGTCATATACATTTTTGATGGGTATTGTTTTATGGTTTTTACCAATTGGTTATGCAGTTTTTAAACTCTCAGAGATGTTTTTCTTAATATCTGTTTATGAAGCACTTTCAAAAGGTTTTGGAATACCAAAGCCGAAGGCTTTGGTAATAGTATGTATAATTGTACTCTTTTTTGGTTTGTTTTATATATATTTTCCTTCATTTTTCCTTACGCCTTTTTTGATATAAAAAGATAAAGTAACTAAGTAAAGAGTATCCCGATAGGAATAGAATAATAAAAACTTGCATTGAGGTTATGTTCAGGAAAATAAGTATGGTGAATATAAGTAGGCATACAACTGCAAATTGAAATATGAGAAAGATTATTCGTTTTTCAATAATAAATTCAAACTCAAGGTTTGATATCTTTTCAATCATTATAATGCATGAAATAAGCGCGAATATATTTGAAATCCAAATATAAGAGATTTCACTTTTAAAAAGTAATATTGTTGGGATATAGGCTATCAATCTTGCTGCTGTTAGTACTGTATTTAAGATAAAATTAAAATTGGCTTTATCAAGTGCGTTAAGTAAACTTGAAAGTACAACAGAAAGATAATAAAATACAATTGCAGGTGCAATGTGTTTAAGATATACTCCTGCTTGAGAGTTTTTATATAGTAAATTGCAAATCTGTGTGGGAAAAAGCAAAAATATACATGTTACTGGTAATGAAATAGCAATGGTAAGCAAGAGAAAAGAATTTATTCGAGAGTTTAGTGCTTTTGTATTAATCTTTGTTTCAGAGATGGTAGGAACTATTATTATAGATAAAGAATTTATTATCACAAGAGGTAGAGTTGCCGCTGGGAAGCTCATTCCATTAATTATTCCATAAATAGAAATTGCTTGGCTTTTTGTATTGCCAATGATTTCAAACGTTTTAGGAATTATCATGTTTTCAAACGATTGAAAAATCATTCCAACTACACTGGCTGTAGCAAGAGGAATGGATACTTTGAATACATTTGAAGAAATTTCGGCGATGTCAGATAAATTAATTAAAATCTGTGGATTTTTGTATTTAAATTTATATGATATCCAAAGAAAACTCAGGCTTGAAATTTCTCCAATAAGAATTCCTAAGAAAGATAGAAGAAGTTTTGTGTCAAGCGAAGATGATGTTGATACTGTTAAAAAAATAGGACATGTAATAGAAAGTCTGACGATATTTTCAAAAACCTCTGCTAAGGCAGGTGGAGTAGGGTTTTGAATTCCGTAAAAAAAGCCTTTTAAAATGGCTGACTGAGTGACAACCACGACACATGCAATAAGAGGGTATACCAAATGTTTAAGTTGTGGCGTTGTAAACACAAAGTCGCAAAAAAATGGATTTAATATCCAAAATAGTATAGCAATCATGATACTCCACAAAAAAAGTATCTTACTTAACACAAAGACAACTTTTTCTTTTAGCCCGACTGTATAGCAATTTTCAGCAATATATTTTGAAATTGCTGTCAAAATCCCACCGCTTGATATGCTGTAAAACAAGTAATAAAGTGTCATTCCAAATGTATAAAGTCCCATACCAACAGAACCAATCCTGCGTGATATGAACACTCTATAAAAGAAAAAAAGACTGTATGTTAAAACATTACAAAGTGTAAGTATTACAATTTGGTTTAGAATCTTCTTATTCATTTTTCTTTCATAACGAATTAATATTTTGTTCATTATTAAATCTTATGTATCAATTTTATTTGACATTAGCTCTAAATCTAATTTATAATTCCATATTGAGCAAAATAGCAGCTTAAAAGGTAGGGGGAAAAGTTATGTCTGGACATTCAAAATGGGCAAATATAAGGCATAAAAAAGAAAAAACAGATGCACAGAAAGGAAGACTTTTTACAAAACTTGGTAGAGAACTTATGGTTGTGGCAAAGATGTACGGACCTGACCCTGAAACAAATCCAAAACTCAGGGATGTTATTGCAAAGGCTAAGGCAAGCAACATGCCCATGGATAAAATAATGGGGTTTATAAAGAGAGCAGCTGGTGAGATTGATACAACAGGGTACGAAGATATTACGTACGAGGGTTATGGTCCTGGCGGGGTTGCAGTTATTGTTGAGGCAATGACAAACAACAGAAACAGGACGGCCGGAGAGCTTAGACACATTTTTGACAAAAACGGTGGTAATCTTGGTCAAACAGGTTGCGTTTCATGGATGTTCAGCAGAAAAGGTGTCATAGTTATTGAAAAAGAAAGCTTTCCAGATGAGGATTTTGTGATGGAAAAGGCGTTAGAGTATGGTGCTGAGGATTTTTCCTCAGGAGAGGATATATATGAGATAATTACATCACCTGAAGATTTTTCGAAGGTCAGGGAAGGTCTGGAAAAAGAAGGTTTTACATTTATAAGAGCGCAAATAGAGATGATTCCCCAGACAACTGTAAAACTTTCAAATGAGGATGCCCAGAAGATGAGAAAACTTATTGACATGCTTGAAGACAACGATGATGTAAAAGAGGTATATCATAACTGGGAAGAAGATGAAGAGTAATTTTTATGTATAGCAGTGGGTTTGGCAGGGAATAATAGTAAAAAAAGTTTGAGTACTCATGGGGGCAGAAGAAGATGAGACTGTATTTTAAAACTGCCACGCTCACTGCTATTATTATTTTCTTGTTTATAGTGTCATTTGCAGTGGGGTTTACTATAACATTAGAAAGAGGAAAAGTAAAATCTGAAAAGGACATAAAAGGTAAGAATGTTACACAGATTGCCTTTATAAACAAAGATAAAGAAGCCAGGATAGCTGATAATACTTTGTTTGTTGTAAGAAAATATTTTAAAGGATGTGGACATGTCATCGAAGAGAAGAAATTAGTACCAAAAGAGTATGTAGGGATGTCAAAGCAGGACTTTAAAAATATGTTTGCCGGATGGGAAATAGATGCGTTCAGCTCTAAGTATGTGGTAATAAGCCGTGTATTTGACGGTTTTTGCCCAAATCATTTTATAATTTCTATAAAAGACGGAAGGGTAGCTATATTTTATTCACAACCGGTAGACGGTGATACTCTGAAGCTCATTACTCCAATTAGCATTGAAAGCTTACCAGAACAAGAGGTCAATGATTTAAAAAAAGGAATTGTGGTTAACTCGTTTGAAGATGCAATTAAGATAATTGAGGATTTTGGGAGTTAAAAAAATTATATGTAACATAGTTTACCCATAATTCATATTATGTTAATGAAAGAAAACATAATATGAATTATGGGAGGTAGGAATGTATGTCAGAAGAATTGGATTTGAGGTATGAAGGTCATGAGCATCATTACCATGACATTTGTGAACACATGAAAAGATACCTGGGTGAAACTGTTACAGTTTTTACAGAGAGCGGAGGAGAAAGTGGTCAGGGATTTACAGGAGTTTTAGCATTGGTTACACCAAGATTTGTAAGACTCATTGTTACAATAGGAACACCACCAGATGATCCATTCTGGTACAGAGGCTATGACTCAAGAGAAGAGTTTGGTGAACATCATCGAAGAGTAAGATGCTGTCCACCACACAGAAGATTTTGCGGACTTGGTTCAATAGTTGACATTCCATGCAGAAAGATAGTTGCTTTTGTTCATAATGCTGTATAAAAAAGCCTTGAAAGGCTGGCACAATTTAAACTGCCAGCCTTTATTTTACATAATTTGTGAGTTTTCCAATCCCATCAATTTCAACTTCAACCACATCTCCCTTTTTTATACTTCCAATGCCAGAGGGTGTTCCTGTTATTATCACATCAAAAGGTTTTAAAGTCATAATAGAGCTTATATAACTTACAAGTTCCTGCACAGTAAAGATAAAATTGCTTGTATTTGAATTTTGAACAATTGTACCATTAATATAAGTTTTGATTGGGCTGTTGTTCGGGTCGATTTCGTCAGTTATAATAGGACCAAGTGGCAAAAAAGTATCAAAAGATTTTGCTACAGTCCACTGACCGTTTTTGGGTTGTAAATCCCTTGCAGTTACATCATTTGCACATGTATAACCAAGTATGTACTCATTTGCCTCTTGAGGTTTTACATTGCGACACTCTTTTTTTATGACCACTGCAAGTTCTCCTTCATAATCCACATGGCTACTCATGTGCTGCGGATAAATTATACTGTCGTTGTGACCGATCACACATGTCGGAGGTTTTAGGAAAAGCACTGGATTTTTTGGAAGTTCAAGTCCGAGTTCTTTTGCATGATCTTTGTAGTTAAGTCCCACACATACAATCTTTGAAGGCTTGACAGGAGGCAAAATCTTTAACTCATCTAAAGTAAAAGATTCTTTGCTTATTTTAAGTGGGTCAAGACTTTTTAAAACCTTCACTGAGCTGCCATCAATAAACCCGAAAAATGTTTTGTTTGCATAAAAAAATCTTCCCAGTTTCATATTTCTTGAGCACCTCTCAATAATATAAAATATAACTTGGTCAAAATTATATAATATCCTCTCCAAAAACACAAATAATAAATTGCAAGTGGCCTCTTGTAAACTTTCATTTTTGGTGATATAATAAGATTGTTAAATTTTAAACGAAATTTGGGCTTTGGATGATTAAAAATCTTATATTTTGGGTATTAATTTAAATAGTATTTTGTAGGATAATAATTTTGGAAAGTTTTAAATATGATTTTACAGGTGGTGATTTGGTTGCCAAAGGTTCTTCGAGCTGACAACATGAACAAGTGTCTTGGATGCTTTACATGTATGCTTACATGCGCAGCAGTAAACCATAACAACCACAACCTTGCAAAAAGTTCTATAAAGGTGAAGACAAGAGGGGGACTTCAGAGCAAGTTTGCGGCAACAATTTGTGTTGCGTGCAAGGAACCAGCGTGTGCAGAGGCTTGTCCCACAAATGCACTTGTAAAAAGGCCCGGTGGCGGTGTTAAGCTAATTGAAGAAAAATGCATTGCATGTGAAAAATGTGTTAGCGCGTGCATAGTTGGGGCAATTCACATGGACTATGACAGAAAAATCCCGATTGTTTGTAAACACTGTGGGGCATGTGTGAGGATGTGTCCACACAATTGTCTTTCTATGGAAGAGGTGAGCGAATAAGATGATAGGGACAGAGTTTATAAGAGTGCTTTATATAGACCTTACAAACAAAAAGGCAGACATTCAAGAAAGGAAGGACCTTTACAAATACCTTGGTGGGGCAGGTATTGCAGTAAAACTTTTAGAGGAAAATATGAAAAAAGGTGTTGACCCATTGCATGAAAGCCAGCCGTTAATCATTTCAATCGGACCTCTTTCAACCATATTTCCTGTGGTAACAAAAGCTGTAGCAACTTTTATTTCACCTCACACAGGTGAGTATGGTGAGAGTCACGCAGGTGGAAGACTTGCAATGGCTATAAGAAATGCAGGATATGATGCCATAGTCATAACAGGAAGGGCTAAGAAGCCAACATACCTTGTCATTACAGATAAAAATATTGAATTTAAAGATGCAAGAGCTATGTGGGGACTTGACATAGAAGAAACAGGAAGAGTGATAAGAGAAAGAGAGCCAGGTCCAGGGAAAAGAAGTATAATCAGAATTGGCAGGGCAGGAGAAAACCTTGTAACATACTCTTGTGTCAATGTTGATACTTACAGACATTTTGGAAGACTTGGAATTGGTGCAGTCCTTGGAAGTAAGAATTTGAAAGCAATAATGATAATGGGAGAAGAAAACTTACCAATTGCTAATCTTAAAGAGTATTTTAAGACCTATCAAGAAATATACAAAAAAGTTACACAGACAGATGCAATGGCTAAATACCACGAGCTTGGGACGCCTATGAACATCAAAGTTCTAAATAGCATAAGTTCTCTTCCAACAAAAAATTTACTTCAATCTACGTTTGAACATGCAGATGATATCTCAGGTGAGACATTTGCTGAGAAAAACCTTGTCAGAAAAGTTTCGTGTGTTGGTTGTCCTATTGGATGTATCCATATAGGACAGTTCAGACGCGAGTTTGACAAGGGATATGAGTATGAATCTATTTCTGTTTCATATGACCATGAACTTATATATGCACTTGGAAGCCTATTGGGAGTAAAGACAACAGATGAAGTTTTGCAGATTATAGAAGAAGTTGAGCTTGTAGGACTTGATGCCATTTCAACTGGTGTTGTACTGGCATGGGCAACAGAAGCGCTCAAAAAAGGGCTTATATCAAGGGAAGATACCCTTGCGGACCTTGAGTTTGGCAACACCATGGAGTATATTAAAGCAATTGATAATATCGCAGATAGAGTAAACGAGTTTTATTACACAATAGGCAACGGTTTGAAAGAGGCTGTGAAAAAATACGGAGGAGAAGAATTTGCTCTTTTGTATGGTGGAAATGAAATGGCAGGATATCATACAGGCTATGCATTTGCGCTTGGTCAAACAGTTGGGGCAAGGCATTCTCATTTGGATAATGCAGGTTACTCTTATGACCAGAGTGCAAAAGAAATCAAAGATGAGGAAATAATAGATTATGTAATAAATGAGGAAAAGGAAAGAGCAATCTTGACCTCCCTTTGCATATGCTTGTTTGCAAGAAAAGTATATGACAGACCTACAATCTTAAAAGCCTTAAATTCGATTGGTATTAATTGGACTGACCAAGATTTGATAAGACTTGCCAATGACGTCTTCTTTACAAAACTTAAAATCAAAAAGGAACTGGGATATTCGCTTGAAAACTACAAATTCCCAAAGAGAATTTTTGAAACGCCAACTTTGTGGGGCAAGATGGACGAAGAGAGACTAAACAGACTTTTGAAGATGTATATTGAGAGGGTGGAAAAGGAATATGAAAATTGGAGTAGAGGTAAATGATTTTTTTAGGAGATATGGAAGTGAAGTAGGGAAAATGGAGGTTGAAATTGGACCGAACACAAACGTGGAAGAGCTTCTTAAAAACTTAAACATTCCAAAAGACAAAGTAGGATTTGTGATTGTCAATCAAAAAAGAGTTGACTTTGATTATGTGTTGTCAGAAAATGATAGTGTGTATATAACTCCATATGCAACTGGAGGCTAATTTGAGTATGCAAAAAAGGTATTTAAAAAACTTGAATGCTATAACAGAAGAAGGACAAAGAAAGATTCTTTCAACAACAGTTGCAGTTGTTGGGGTGGGCGGAATAGGTGGTTTTTTAATAGAAGGGCTTGCGCGGCTTGGAGTGAAAAAAATTATAGCAGTTGACATGGACTCTTTTGATGAAACAAATTTGAATAGGCAGATAATTTCAAATGTAAACAACCTTGGAAAGTATAAAGTATTTGAAGCAGAGAAAAGAGTAAAAGAGATAAATCCTGCAGTTTATTTTGAGCCAATAAAGGAAAAGGCTTATTTAGAAAACCTTGATATATTTTTGATGGAAGCAAATTATATATTTGATGCAACTGATAATGTGGAAATAAGAAAAAGCCTTTCTAAGTTTGTACAAAAGATGGGGAAAACATTAATTCACGGCGGATGTGCTGGCTGGTATGCTCAGATTGCCGTCATCACAAAAGACACACCAGGAATTGAAAAGCTTATAGGAGAGACAAATGTTGAAGGTGCTGAAAAAGACCTTGGCAATCCCATTTTTGCTCCAATGTTGACGGCAGCGTTAGAGCTTTCTGAGTTTTGTAAACTGATATCAGCTCAAGGTGAGAACTTAATTGGAAAGTGTATGGTTGTAAATCTCTTGACAAATGAATACAGAATTTTTGAATTTTAGAATCTTTCCGAGCCACAGTAGCCTAAAAAGAGGGTGTTTCCTCTTCATGGTGCTGTGGCCGATAGGGTGCAGATTTGGGAAACCGCTGCGCCTCCCGCTTTGGAAAGGAAAGATTCTTCTAAAACTTGGTTTTTAGAAGGATACTCTTTTGCTTCAGGTTTCAAAGCGGGGGAGTATCCTTTTTGTTTTTGAAATATAAATGCGGAGGGATATAAATGAAAAAAGAAAAGTATTTTAGAAATTTAGCAGCATTACTTTTTTTAATTTGGATTGCTACTTTTAATTTTATTTCATTTTCTTATTCTAAAACTTATAAAATAGCTACGACTACTAGTATATACGATAGTGGTTTTTTAAATTTTGTTACACCAATATTTGAAAAGGAAAACAATATAAAGTTCGATTTTATTTCAGTGGGAAGTGGTCAAGCTGTAAAGATTTTCAGAAATGGCGATGTTGATGGAATAATAATACATGAAAAATCATTTCTGGATGAGCTTAAAAAAGAAAAACTGATAAACGGTTATACGGCATTTGTTTTGAACTATTTTATACTTGTTGGACCCAAGGATAAAAAGGATTTATTTAAAAAGGTTAAAAGTGTCCAAGAAGCTTTTGCCTTGATAAGAAAAAATAACTTTAAATTTGTGTCACGTGCAGACAACTCAGCAACTTATATTAGAGAACTTGAGATATGGAAGTTAGCAAATGTCCAGCAAAATTTTGGAGGATATATAAAGTCAGGGCAAGGTATGGGGATGAGTCTAAATCTTGCAAATGAAAAGGGAGCTTTTATTCTCACTGATGAAGCAACATTTTATAGAATGAAAGATACATTAGATAACTTGGATGTAGTTTACCAAAATCCAAAGGATCAAGTACTTACAAATATTTATTACTTTGCTTACTCACCTAAAAAAGCGCAGCTTTACAAATTTGCTACCTACTTGAAAAGCAAGGAATTTAAAGATCTTGTAACTTCTTTTAACATAAAATTCTTCAAAAAAGAAATCTACAGAGTTGTAAAATAAGTGCTCAAGAGGTAGCAAGATGCTGGCAAATGTAGTTATTTCAACTTTGGTTGTTTGTATTCCTTCGACATTCTTGGCAGTTTTGATAGGTGTTCCTGCAGGATATTTTCTTAAAATCAAAAGATTTAAATACAGAAAGATGGTAATAAGAATAGTTTATACCCTATCTGGGCTACCACCTGTGCTTGCAGGACTGCTGGTATACATACTTCTTTCCAGAAAAGGGCCTCTTGGTTTCTTGAACATACTTTTTACAAGATGGGCAATGGTTATTGCCCAGGTAATACTCATTGTTCCTATAGTCACACTGTATACCGTGTCTGGACTTAAAAATTTAGATAGGGTTATTGAAAACTTGGATTATTTGAACGTGAAAGGACGCAAAAAATATATAGCCATTATGAAGGAATATTCAAAAGAAATAATGTATGCTATTGTTTTGGGTCTATCAAGATCAATTTCTGAGGTTGGTGGAGTTTTGATTGTTGGAGGTAACATAGAAGGAAGCACACGGATTTTAACAACAGCCATAATTTTTGAAATTACCAAGGGTGAGTTTTCAAACGCTCTTTTGCTGGGCTCGATACTTCTTACCATCTCATTTATTTTTAACACAATTTTACAAATATTACAGGGTGATATTATTGATTGAGATAAAAAATGTAAAAAAGAACTTTGGACAGGTGACATTGTTTGAGTGCAAAAATCTTACGTTTGAGAAAAAAGGACTATATGTTATTAGAGGACCAAACGGTTGTGGAAAAACTACTTTTTTAAAAATGCTTTTTGGGAAAGACAAAGAGTATTCAGGTACAATAAATAATCTTTTTAAAAAAAACATTATGCTTCCACAGCAGCCATATTTTTTTAGAGGAACGGTTGAATATAATCTTGGACTTGCTCTTTCGCATGAGAGGCTAAAGTATACCCAGGGGGTTTTAAAGATGTTTGGTGTTCCTCTTAAAGTCAACATAAATCAGCTCTCATCTGGGCAAAAACAACTAGTAGGTTTTTTGAGAGCGTTTTATATACCTTCTGATGTGCTTTTCTTGGATGAGCCCGATTCCTTTCTCGACAAAGATGTAAAAGAGTTTGTGTACAGACTTATAGAAGATGAAGCACAAAAAAGGTGTATAATAATTGTAACACATAATCAAGGTATATCTTTGAGGGGTACTGTGATACGTTTTGAAAATGGTCAGATTGCCAAAGAAGGGGAGATTAACATATGAAGGTATTAAAAACATATTTTGAAGTGTTTGAAATACTTAAAAACGAATTTTATGATTTTAACCTTGAATCAGAAAAAATATATATTCAAGATGCGGTTTTTAGGATTGCGGCTCAAGATATTATAGCAGATATAGATGTTCCTCACTTTGACAAATCTACTGTTGATGGATATGCACTAAGATGTGAAGAGACGTTTGAAGCAAATGATGAAGCCCCGGCAATGTTTGAGATAATAGGCGAGGTAAAAACAGGAGAGGTACCAGACTTTCAAATACAAAAAAGACAGGCTGCAAGAATCTTCACAGGAGGATATGTACCACAAAATGCAAATAGTATTGTAATGCTTGAGAATACCATTGAAGAAGACGGGAAGCTTTATGTTTTCAAGCCTGTAAGACCTAGCGAGAATATAATTAAAAAAGGTGAAGATATAAAAAAAGGAAACGTTGTTATAAAGAAATATCAAAAACTTGAACCTGTTCAAATTGGTGTACTGGCAGCAATTGGAAGAAAGGAAATAGAAGTTTTTAAAAAAATAAGGGTGGGTATTATCTCAACCGGGGATGAGATAATTTCACCGGACGAAAAGCTTGATAGTGCAAAGATTTATGATGTTAACTCATTCACCTTGTTTACATCTTGCTACAGAGAATACGCTCTGCCAAAAATGTACGGAATTGTAAAAGATGATTTTGAAGCTTTAAAAGATATCCTCTATAAAGCTTTGCAGGAAAATGACATTGTTCTTATTTCAGGTGGAAGTTCAGTCGGTACATACGACAACACTTTAAAGGCTATTGAGAGCCTAAAAGATTCTAAGGTGCTTGTTGACGGTGTTTCAATAAAACCGGGCAAACCAACAATAGTAGCTAAGGTTGGAACAAAGGCAGTTTTCGGACTTCCTGGCCATCCTGTGTCTTGCCTTTTTATATTCAACTTTTTTGTAAAAAAACTTATGGACATAATATTACATCAGCAGGATACTTCCAGAAAAGTATTTGCAAAGATGAAGACAAGCATCGCAACTTCATCCGGCAGAACTGAGTTTATGTTTGTAAAGCTTCATTTTGGTGATGAGATTTTAGCTGAGCCTCTTTATGGAAAATCAGGTTCGATAAATCTTTTGAATAATGCAAGTGGATATATAAGGGTTGATGCAACAAAAACTGGTATCAGGGCGGGAGATATTGTTGAGGTGATATTGATATGAAAGATTATCATTTTTCAGCTGTGCTTCCCCAGCATGCAAGATCTTGTATCCAGGAAATTTTAAGAAAATATCTGATACTTAATGAAGAAGAAATTTCATTGTATGATGCAAGAAATAGATTTATTGCAGAGGATTACAAAGCTATTCACACATCCCCACCTACAGATGTTGCTGCAATGGATGGATATGCTGTGATGGCTGAAGAGACATTTGAAGCTTATGACACAAATCCAAAATACATTGGATGTTTCAAGGTTGTTCAAACAGGCGAGAGTATAGATAATTTCAATGCAGTTATTCCTTTTGAAGATGTCCAAGTTGAAGGTGAAAAAATAAAAATTTTTCAAAGTTACTATCCGCGCCAAAACATTCGTTCAAAAGGCGAGGATATAAAAGAAGGTGAGATGATAATAAAGAAAGGTGAGTTTTTGACATTTTTTGATAAGGTATATTTAAAAGCTGGTGGATGGCTTAATGTCAAAGTTTACAAAATGCCAAAGGTTGCTTTTCTTCCAACAGGGGATGAGCTTATGGATATAATTGAAAAAAGTGGGCAACTTGTTGAGTTCAATTCGGTGATTTTTAGTGAACTTCTTTATCAGTACGGTTTTGAAATTAGCATTTTCAAACCAGTAGCCAACAATTTAAATGTTTTAAAAGAAACTTTGAAAAAACTTTTAGATGAATTTGATATTGTGTTTGTAAATGCTGGGTCATCTAAAGGTGACAAAGATTTAACATCTGAAGCTATCCAAAGTCTTGGCAAGGTAATTGTCCACGGTATAGCTATAAAGCCTGGCAAACCAACAGTCATAGGTGAGGTAAATGGGAAACTTGTAATGGGGCTTCCTGGTTTTCCTGTTTCTATGTTTTTTGTTCTCAAAGAGATTTTTTTAAAGGCTTTTTTTGACACATATTTGTTGAATCCGAAAGAAAGAACCGTTTCGGCAACTTTGGAGAGAAGAGTTGGATCGGATATTGGATCTGAAGAGTATATAAGAGTAAAACTTGAAAACAAGGATGGCAAAAACCATGCAAGAGTTTTAAAAAGAGGATCAAGCGTGATTTCAAGCTTGATACGGGCAGATGGGTATATAGTTGTGCCAATAAATGTGGATGTGGTGGAAGAGGGAAGTTTGGTAAAGGTCAAGATGATTTGAAAAAGGTGATGAAAATGTTTGATGGTTTTTCAAGAAAAATAGACTATTTGAGGCTTTCTGTGACAGATAAATGTAACTTTTATTGCATGTATTGCCGAAAAAAGGATTTGATTTATAATACGATAGACCAGCTTTCAAAAGAAGAAATATTTATGATAATCTCTGCATTTAAAAAGCTTGGAATACAAAAGCTTCGGATTACTGGTGGAGAGCCTTTTTTGAGAAATGATATTTTTGAGATAATTGACTTTGCACACAGTATTGGTATAAAAAACATAAATATAACAACAAATGGTTGGTTAGATACCGAAAAGATTAAAAAGGTTATTAAAAGTCCGCTAAAGTCAATAAATATTTCTCTTGATACATTAGAAAGAGAAAAATTTAGGTATGTGACTGGAATTGATGGTTTAGATAAGGTTTTGAGAGCGATAGATGAGTTAAAAGAATACAAGAGAGTGAAAATAAACACTGTGCTTATTCGCTCTGTTAACCTTGATGAGATAGAAGATTTGATTTCCTATGCAAAAAAGAGTAATATTATTATTCGCTTTATTGAACTTATGCCAATTGGTATTGCCAACCAAATCTTTGAAGATGAATTTGTAAGCAAAGATGAGGTTATCAAAAGGTTCAAAGGAATAAAAGAAGTGGCTACAGATAAAGTTTCCACTGCTAAATATTACTATGTTGAAGATTTTGACTACACGGTAGGATTTATAAGTTCTGTATCAGACCATTTTTGCAAAACATGCAATAAAGTCAGAGTCTCATCAACTGGCGTGCTTTACAACTGTCTTTTTGATACGAATGGCTTGAAATTAAGAGATTATCTGGATGCTGAAGAACTCCTGCTCAAAAAGATAGAAGATTTTGTCAAAAAGAAAAAGCTGATAAGAAGCCTAAAATCGGATATGCCGATGTTCAGAATAGGAGGGTAGTGTAAATATGGAATTTACACATTTTGATAAAGATGGCCTTCCCAAGATGGTAGATGTTACGTCAAAAGAACCAAGTTTTAGGGTTGCAAGAGCAAGCGGGAAGATCTTTGTAGGAAAGGATGTTATTGAAGCAATTGAAAATGGGCTTTTACCGAAAGGGGATGTGTTTGCAACTGCTAAGGTTGCAGCGATAAATGCTGCCAAAAAGACATTTGAGCTCATACCTCTTTGCCACAACATATTTTTGTCTTTTGTTGACGTTTCGTATAGAATAGACAGGGAAGAAGGGTACATTGAAGCGGTATCAGAAATAAAAACTGAGGCAAAAACAGGTGCTGAGATGGAAGCAATCACAGCAGTGGTTATTTTTTTAGAGACAGTATATGACATGTGCAAAGCAGTAAAAAAAGATATGGTAATTACTGATGTCAGGCTTATAGAAAAATCTGGGGGAAAATCTGGACATTATATTTTTGAAAATGAAAATAAAACTGCAAAGGTTGTGTCAATCAATATCAGCAAACAAAAAGGAACATCAAAAGAACCAGTTAATGAAGCTATTTTGATTGAAAACTATGGGATTGAAGGTGATGCACACGCCGGGACTTCTCATCGTCAGGTGAGTCTTCTTGATATATCCAGCATAAAGAAGATGGAACAGTACGGGCTCAAAGGCCTTTGTTTTGGCAAGTTTGCAGAGAACATTACAACAGAAAACTTGGATCTGCAGAAAATTTCGCTTGGAACAAAACTGAAAATAGGGAATAATGTCTTGCTTGAGATAAGCCAGATAGGGAAAAAGTGCCACGGTAGCGGCTGCGAAATTGCAAGATTGGTTGGAGTTTGTATTATGCCCAAAGAAGGTCTGTTTGCAAAAGTATTAAAAGGTGGCAAAATTAAAGCGGGAGATATTATTGAGATCTTAAATGAGTAAAAAATCGGCTCAAGTTCCACTTCCACATTCTCTTTCATTTTCTAAGAGAATATTAAGACCATGATTTAAAATTGGTAAAACTGCCTCAAGACACTCTTTTACTGCCTTAGGTGAACCTGGAAGATTTATTATTAAACTGTTTTTGTATATTCCTGACACAGCACGGGAAAGGTAGCTTTTCTTGTTTATCTTTCCCGTTTCATATCTTATAAGCTCTGAAATACCTGGTGTTTGTTTTTCTACAATTTCAAGTGTTGCCTCAGGTGTCACATCTCTTGTATAAAATCCTGTTCCACCAGTTGTCAGTATTAGGTGTGCTCCGCTTTTTTGTGCTTGAATTATGGCTTCTTTTATCATTTCCTTCTCATCTGGTACAATCTTATAAAATACATTTATAAAACCTTGTGATGACAGTATATTGATTATCACTTTTGCGCTCAAATCCTCTCTTTCTCCTATTGAAGCTTTGTCAGAGCATGTGATTACTGCGAATGTAAAATCCATTTGTTTCATCTCCTTCCTGCAAGGCTTCTGCTTAAATATTTTTTAGTTGGCATTTCAAAGTCAACAGGAATTTGTTATAATTATATAAGATATTTTCTTGTATTGAAAGAGGGAAATTTAATGATTGAAATTAAAGAAGTACTACTGGAGAACCGAGAAAAAATCAGAAATTTTTGTTATATCAACAATGTGCCTTTTGATGAAGGCGCAATTTCACATGTTGTGTTAGATAGCAACAATATATTAGGGGTTTCTCAGATTAAGGTTGAAAATGGTGTAGGTGAAATCATTACTATTTTTGTGAAAGAAGAGTTTAGAAACATGGGATTGGGAGACGGACTTTTAAAAATGCAGATTAATTTTTGTTATAGAAATTCAATAGGTTTTATTAAAGTAAAAAAAGGTCTCAATGATGGTTTTTTCCAAAGAGTTGGATTTGTAGAAGATGGTGAATATCTTGTATTAGATGTTCAGGCGTTTTATGCAAATTTCAGATGTCAGCAATAAAATTTTGTAGAAAGAGGGTAAGAAATGCAGCTTGATTATGAATGGTTCAAGAAAAAAATCTGGGAGTATGTAGGGATAAATCTTTCGTATTATAAAGAAAAACAAATGAAAAGAAGAATTGAGTCTCTTATGAAAAAAAATGGGTTTGAAACTTTTGCAGATTATTACAATGCATTGACTAAGGACCAGAAACTTTTCAACGAGTTTATAAACTATTTAACAATCAATGTATCTGAGTTTTACAGAAACCCTCAACAATGGGAGATACTCGAAAAAGAAATCATGCCGTATATATTAAAGAGAACAAAGAGACCAAAGATATGGTCTGCCGCATGTTCTACAGGTGAAGAGCCATATTCAATTGTGATGCTTTTAACAAGATTTTTCTCTTTGAGTGAAATAAAGATTTTAGCAACCGATATTGATGATGATGCTATAAGAAAAGCCAAAGAAGGAGTATATATAAAAAAGAGTTTAGAAGGACTGCCTCAGGAATTTGTAAAGAGGTTTTTTAGAGAAAATGGAGAATTATATTACATAAGTGATGAAATAAAAAGGTGTGTTGAATTCAAACACCATGACCTTTTGAAAGATCCATATCCAAAGGATATTGACCTAATCGTATGCCGTAATGTTTTAATATATTTTACAGAGGAAGCAAAAGATATGGTCTACAGAAATTTTAACAAGTCACTTGTCATGAATGGTATTTTGTTTGTAGGATCAACTGAACAGATAATAATGCCTCAAAAATATGGGTTAAAACCTATAAAAACTTTCTTTTATGAAAAGGTGATGAATATTTGAATGCAAGGAAAATTACATATGCAGGTATGATGGTGGCACTTACAATAATCTTTTTGATATTTGCTTCAACCTTACCGCGGGCGAATAGCATATTTTATATACTTTGTTCTATAAGTATCATGATCATGGTTTGGATTTTTGGGATTAAAGAGGGATTTGTTGTATATATTGCAAGTTCTTTAATAGGGTTTTTTTTAGTTCCTAACAAGTTTGTAGCAGTGGTTTATATTTTAATTTTTGGTCTATATCCTTTAATAAAAGCTTTATGTGAAAGAGGTTTTCCTGTTTATTTAGAATTTTTTTTGAAATTTTTGTATTACAACCTTGCATTAATTATTTTATATTTTATGTTCAAACTAATTATAAAAGAACTTCCTCATTTCAAATTTGGATTAGCTCTGACAATTGTTTCTTCAGAGGTTATATTTATTCTATATGATTATCTTCTTACGCTGATTTTGCAAAAACTAAAGAGCCTCAAAATCTTTGGAGGGACTAACCATGGCTGAACTTATGATAAAAGATGCGCTTTCATTTTTAGTAGCGTTTGTCCTTGTAACCATCATAACACCATATGTGCAGAAAAAATCTATTGAACTGGGTTTTGTAGACAGACCAAACCCGCGAAAAATTCATTCAACACCAATACCTGTTACAGGTGGCATAGCTCTCTTTTTAGCTTTTTTTATATCCCAGTTTTTGATAAGAGGTTTTAGCAAAGAATTTTTAGGATTTTTTATTGCTTCATGCTTGATTTTAGCAATAGGTCTTTTAGATGACTGGTATAAATCACAAGGGAAAGAACTGAGTGCTTTACCAAAATTCATTGTTCAGATTTTAGCATGTTCAATAGTATTCTTTATGGGAATACAGATTGAAGGGATCACAAATCCCTTTACTCATAAATTCATAAGCTTTCCTGTTTGGTTCCAGTATATAGCAACAGTTATTTGGCTTTTTGGAGTAACAACTGTTATAAACTTTATTGATGGGATAGACGGACTTGCAGCTGGTATTACCACAATTTCCGGGACAACCCTGTTTTTTGTTGCGCTAATGAACCTGAGCATAATATCAACCGCAAGGGTTTCAACATATATGGCGGCAGCTTTAGTAGGTGTGTCGTCTGCGTTTTTGATATTCAACCGTCATCCTGCTAAAATTTTTATGGGTGACAGTGGTGCAACTTTTTTAGGATTTGTTCTTGGGACAATTGCTGTGGAAGGGACGTTTAAGGTAGCAACGGTAGTGTCGTTGATAGTACCCATTTTGACGTTGGGACTTCCTATCTTTGACAATCTTTTTGTTATATTCAAGAGAATCAAAGAGGGGAAACCTATTTATCAGGCTGATAGAAGCCAGGTACATTTTAGACTTTTGGAAGCTGGCTTGAACCAAAAACAGACGGTCTTATTTTTATATCTTGTTAGTATTTGTTTTTCTTTGACATCCCTGATTATCATGCTTCTTGCCAGAAGATAAGATATTAAAAGTTTTTTAAGTTCTTTTTCTTGTTCTAAGCCGCCCAAAGATTAAATATTCTTCTTAGTATGAAAGATTAACATAACTTTTTTGAAAGGGTGGTTTAGAATGAGAAAAAGAATTATTTTTTTTGTTATGTTTTCTTTTTTAATCTTTTTGGCAGGTTGCAGCTGGGAAAATCTATCTTCCACCTCACAGGAAAGTACTTACGCTAACAAGAGCACTCAAACAGACGATGGTATCAAATTTGAGGTTGTGGAAAGTGATGTTTATTTTTCTCAACAAACTGGACAAAGTGAGAATCTTGCAAGTATTAAAACTATTTTTTGCGATAAAAATCACAACTTAGTGTTGACAGAAGTTTTATCAAACAAAACACTTGATGTTGCAAAAAGAGGGCTTGAACTTTCTATTTTTTCAGTTTCTCGACAGCGCACCCTCAGAAGTTTTGGGCTTTTTTGTATTTTTCCTGATAGTGTGAAGATAAACTTCTTGAAAATTGAAAAAAACGCTGCAACTATCGACTTGAGTAGCGAGTTTTACAAACAAAAGTATTTAGATTTTTACATCAAGGCAATAACTTTTTACTTGACATCGTTTGAGAATGTAGATAGAGTATACTTTTACAATGAAGGGAAAAGCTATACAAACAAAGCCTTTGAACGCAAAAAAACAGGGCAGGTTATAATTTTTGTTCCTCAGAGAGTTTGTTCAGAGATTTTTCTTATCCCTAAGTGGATAGACATTCCAGACAAATTCAAAAATATTCCCATGACCTTTGCACTAAAAAGTTTAATTAATAGTCTTAGCTATAGATTTTCTAAGTTAAATGGGTTAAAATTGAATAATGTAAAGTTAAAAGAAAATACTTTGTATATTGATCTTTCAAAAGAGTTGTTAATCCTAAAAGGTAGTAGCCAGGTAGATATTGTTCTTTCGTCAATATGTTTTACTGCAAGAGAATTAGACAAAAATCTCAAATATTTAAAGATTTCAATAGATGGGAAGGAACCTTATCTTGACCAGTATGATTTGAGAGAAAAAATATATATGGACCAGTTTAAGTTAAACAGTTTGAAAATAAGACTGTAAGAGGAAAGGAGCAAAAAGATAATGAGACAAGACCAGAGATCTTACGATGAACTTCGACCAATAAAAATAACACGAAATTTTATCAAATATGCAGAAGGTTCATGTCTTATTGAAATGGGCAACACGAAGGTGATTGTTACAGCAACAATTGACGACAAGGTACCACCGTTTAAAAAGGGAAGTGGGGAAGGATGGATAACAGCTGAATACTCAATGCTTCCGCGTGCGACCCAGCAGAGAAATGTAAGAGATATAAATAAACTAAGGCTCAGTGGAAGAAGTCACGAAATTCAAAGACTTATAGGTAGGGCTCTGAGAGCTGGTATAAATTTTAAAGTACTTGGAGAAAGAGTAATAATCATAGACTGCGATGTTATCCAAGCAGATGGTGGAACACGTACAGCTTCTATAACTGGTGGGTTTATTGCTATGTTTGATGCATGTAAAAAACTTTACGATGAAAAAATAATTTCAAACTTTCCTGTAACAGACTTTATTGCAGCTGTATCTGTGGGAATTTGTGACGGTGTTGAGATGCTTGACCTTTGCTTTGAAGAAGACTCTAAAGCTGCAGTTGATATGAACCTTGTCATGAACGATAAAGGTGAGTTTATTGAGATACAGGGAACTGCCGAAGGCTCGCCTTTTTCGTGGGAACAGTTTCAAAAACTTTTAGAACTTGGGAAGCAAGGCATACAAAAGATAATAGAAATACAGAAAGAAGTTTTAGGTAAAGACTGTAATCTTGTTGGGAGTGTGCCGAAAGATGAGAAAACTTCTCGTTGCGACCAAGAATGAGGGGAAAGCAAAAGAAATAAAGCAGCTCATTGGAGGTTATTTTAACGACGTGGTTACACTGAAAGATTTTGACATCAATATAAACATCATAGAAGATGGTAGTACATTTGAAGACAATGCTCTAAAAAAGGCAAAAACTATTTATACCCTTTACAGGCAGCCGACACTTGCTGATGATTCTGGTCTTGAGGTAGATGCTTTGGGTGGAAAACCGGGTGTGATGTCTGCAAGGTATGCAGGGGAGAAAGCGACTGATGAGGATAGAATAAAAAAACTTTTGGATGAGTTAAAAGATGTGCCAGAAGACAAAAGAGGTGCACAGTTCATATGTGTTCTTGTTTTTATTGACCAGCAAGGTAGGATATATCAGACTAAAGGGATTTGCCGTGGTAAAATTGCATTAGAACCAAAAGGAAAAAATGGGTTTGGATATGATCCTATTTTTATACCTGATGGATTTGATAAAACATTTGCTGAGCTTGATAGCCAAATAAAAAATCAAATATCTCACAGATCAAAGGCTTTTGAAAACCTAAAAAAGATCCTGGGTGAGATTTACAATGAAGGTACTTGTGATTAGTGATACACACGGGATTGTATATGATGCAGAGAGGATTATAAAAAAGTACGAAAAGAATGTTCAGATGTGTATTCATCTTGGAGATTTAGTAAAAGATGCTGTTTATCTTCAGAATAGGTTCCCCAATCTCAAGTTTGAAATTGTCAGGGGGAACAATGACTTTACAAAGGATTTTCCGTCTGAGCAAGTAATTGAGCTTGGCAGCAAAAAAATACTTATTACGCATGGTCATATGTATTCTGTGAAATCTACATATGACCTTATTGTAAACCATGCAAAAGCGTTTAGAGTAGATGCATGCTTTTTTGGTCATACTCATCAACAGGAGGAGTTTTATTCGGACGGGATTCTTTTCTTGAATCCGGGAAGTTTAGCTTTTTCAAGAGATGGTTCAAAGACGTTTGCAATAGCAGAAGTTACTCCTTACGGGGTTGTAGCATATTTGGAAAAGGTGTGAAAGAAATTGATAGTAGCGCAAGGTGAACTTGTGAATATAAGAGAGGTTAGGTGGGGAGACTTAAAATATCTTCAAAAATGGGCAAATGATCCAGAAGTTGCCTACTGGGCAAGGGCAGAAACAAATATTTCAAGTGTTACAATAGGAGAGTTTCGAAGATGGTATTACAGGCGCTCCTCCTCTTCTGTTAGAAGATTTATCATAGAAACGAAGGAATCTAAAAAGCCTATTGGTTCTATTTCCTATAGAGATTATGATTCTGTCAACAAAGTGGTAGTTCTTGGCATACATATTGGAGAAAAGAGTTACTGGGGGAAAGGATTTGGCACCGATGCAATTAAGGCGTTTGTGAGATACCTTTTTGATACACTTGATATAAATAGGATTGAGCTTGATACTTTTGATGAGAATGTAAGGGCAATCAAGGCATATCAGAAGTGCGGATTTAAGATTGAGGGAGTTTTAAGAGAGGCAAGACTTATTGAAGGAAAGTTTCATGATGTAATTATTATGGGAATAACGAGAAAAGATTATTTAAAAATAGCAAACAAAACTCAAATATGATATAATAAAAACAAACATAAAATGACTAAAACAAAATAAGGGGGACAAAAATGAAGAGTATAAATTGCATCGGTGCTGATTTTGGTGCGTCAAATGGCAGGATTTTTGTTGGAAGGTTCGATGGGTCTGTTTTGGAGCTTTGTGAGGTTCACAGGTTCGAAAACAATCCTGTGAGGCTTGGTAAAAATCTTTTTTGGGATTTTCTTTACCTTTTTAACAATCTTAAGATTGGAATCTACAAAGCAAAAAAGCAATTTGAAAGTATAACAAGCATAGGGGTTGACACATGGGGTGTAGATTATGGTTTGATAGACAAACAGGGAAATCTTATTTCAAACCCCTATCATTATCGTGACCTGAGAACAAAATCAGCTATTGAGGAAGTAGGAAACATTATACCCCTCAATCAGCTGTATAACACCACTGGTATTCAATTTATGAATTTCAACACCATTTTCCAGCTTTACATAGACTACAAGACAAGAACTGAGATAATGAAAAATGCTTCTTCTCTTTTGTTTATGCCAGATCTTTTTACTTATTTTCTAACAGGTGAAAAGGTAAACGAATACACTATTGCTTCGACTTCTCAGCTCTTAGATGCACACAAGAGAACATGGTGTTTTGATATCATTGAAAAACTTGGGTTTGAAAAAGATTTATTTAATGATATAATTTATCCAGGAAACATTTTAGGAAAGCTTTCAAAAGATGTTCAAGAAGAACTTGAAGTAGAGAGTATACCTGTTGTAGCAGTAGGTAGTCACGACACAGCTTCAGCTGTAGCAGCAGCACCATTTTCTGACGGAAAACAAACAGTTTATCTTAGCTGTGGTACATGGTCGTTGATGGGTGTCGAGCTTGACAGACCTTTGATAAATGAAAAAACATTTGAGAAAAACTTTACGAACGAAGGCGGGGTTGAGAACAAAATAAGGTTTTTGAAAAACATCACAGGTCTTTGGATTATCCAGCAACTAAAAAGTGCATGGAGCAAAAAGTTTGAAGAAGTAAATTATAATCTCATAAGTGAACTTGCGCAAAAATCACATGTTGATTACGCAATTGACCCTGACAATGAACGGTTTTTAGCACCTGTTGATATCATTTCGGAGATAAAGAACTTTTGCAAAATATATTTTGGGGAAGAACCAGAAACACTTGGCGACATTGCAAGAGCAGCTTACAATGGAATTGTTAAGAAGTACCAGGCAACAGTTGAAGAGATAGAGAACTTAACAGGATTCAAGATTTCCACAATAAATATGGTAGGTGGAGGTATTAGAGATAAGTATCTTTGTGAGCTTACAGCAAAGTTTACGCAAAGAGATGTTGTAGCAGGACCTGTTGAGGCAACAGTGCTTGGTAATATTCTTATGCAGCTTATAGCTTTGGGGGAGATTAGAAGTCTGCAGGAAGGAAGAGATCTTTTAAAAAAGAGTGTCCAATTTGAATACTACAAAGGGAGGTAAGAGGAAAAGTGCTTGCAATTGAACGAAGACAAAAGATTATGGCAATGCTCAATGAAAACAAAAGCGTGCTTGTACCTGAACTTGCAAAGCTTTTCAATGTTACAGAAGAAACTATTAGGCGTGACCTCGAAAAGCTTGAAAAAGAAGGACTTTTGAAAAGGACATATGGCGGGGCAGTTTTAGTTGAAAATTACAATGTTGATATTCCTTTTGAGTTTAGAAATGTTACTAACATAGAAGGTAAAAAACAGATAGCATTGAGCTTGATAAAGTACATCGAAGATGGCGATACTCTTGTAATGGATTCGAGCACGTCTGCGCTTCAGGTTGCAAAGCTTTTAAAAACGAAGAAAAAAATAACTGTTATTACAAACTCAGAACAGATAATCAATGAGCTAAAAGTTTTTGAAGACACAATAAAGGTTATTTCAACTGGTGGGACACTTAGAAACAAATCTTTGTCGCTTGTTGGACCAATAGCTGAACAAACTTTGCGTTCTTTAAATGCAAACAAAGCAATAATATCATGCAAAGGCTTTGATATTGAAAAAGGGTTTACTGAGTCAAACGAACTTGAAGCTCAGGTTAAAAAACTTATGATTGAAATAGCGGATAAAGTCTACATGATAGCAGACCATACAAAGATGAACAAGACAGCTTTAGTAAACATTGCGACGCTTGATGATGTTGATTTTATATTCACAGACAAGATACTACCACCAAGTCAAGAAAATGCAATCAGAGAGAAAAATGTTGAGATTGTATATTGCTAAAAAAAGGGGCCAATTAGCCCCTTTTTTATATTTTTTTTGTTGAGGAAAAAAGAATATCGTAAAAGTTTGGAAAAGAGATTGATGCACACTCTGCATCTAAAATGGTACTTTCGCCATCAACTGCACACGCCATGATTGATGCTGCCATTGCTATTCTATGGTCTTTATATGAATTTACAATAGCACTTTTGAGTTTTTCCTTTGAGCCAATTATTTCAAGTCCATTTTCAAGTTCATAGCACTCAGCTCCAAAACTTTTCAGCATCTGAACTGTTGTCTTTATTCTATCACTCTCTTTTACTCTTAGCTCTGAAGCATGGTCAATTGTGGTTTTACCATCGGCAAACGCTGCTGCAACTGCCAAAATAGGTATTTCGTCTATGATGCGCGGAATATCGTTTTTGTCAACCTTTACACCTTTTAGGTTGCTGCTTCTTGCAACTATTTTTCCCACAAGCTCTCCGTTTCTATTTTCTATATCTTCAATTCTAATATCAGCACCCATCTGTTTTAGAACATCAATTATGCCCGTTCTTGTTGGATTTAAAATGCAGTTTTCAATGACCACTGAGCTATCTTCACATATAAGGGCAAGGACAATAAAAAATGCTGCAGATGATATATCTGATGGAATCTTTATCTTTATACTGGAAAGTTGACTTGGCAGTATTTCTACTGAATATACTCCATCTTTTTCCCAGCTTTTTATATTTGCTCCCGCATGTTTTAACATGAGCTCTGTGTGATCTCTTGACTTAGGACTTTCTTTTATAACACTTTTACCTTCAGCTTTTAAAGATGCAAAAATCAATGCAGATTTTACCTGAGCACTTGGAATAGGTAGGGTATACTCAATTGGTTTTAATTTTTTGTTGCCTTTTACCTTAATCGGCAAGAAATCTTCTTTTTCTAAAAACTCAAACTCAGCTCCCATTTGAGTAAGAGGTACTGTAACTCTTTTCATTGGTCTTTTTTTAAGGGAGCCATCACCTGTCAAAATGGACTCAAATTCCTGGGTTGCTAAAATTCCAAGAAGAAGTCTTGTGGTTGTTCCTGAATTTTGGCAGTCCAGTATCCGTTTTGGAGCAAAGAGGCTAAAATCGTTCCCTATAACTATTATTTTGTCATTTCGAATTTCTATATCAGTGCCAAGATTTTTGAAACAATTTATGGTTGCTAAACAATCATCCGAAAAGAGAAAGTTTTCTATCTCTGTCACACCTTTTGCCAGACTTCCAATCATGATACTTCTATGGGATATTGATTTGTCAGGAGGAACAGTTACATTTGAGTTTATTTTTCTTTTTCCATCTATCTTAACATTCACTTTTCATCACTCACAATCGTATCTCTAATTATTTTTGCTTTTTCAAAGTAGTTGAAAATTTCATTATAGTTTTCACTTTTCAAGCTTGTTTTAAAGTTTTTCAGAAGTTCAATATAAGCGTCAATAAGTTCAAGCAACATGTTCTTATTAGAGATTGATATATCTGCCCACATTTTAGGACTGGAGGAAGAGATACGGGTTATATCTTTAAACCCTCCTCCAGCAAATTTACAATATATCTCATTACTATTTAACATATTTACAAGTCCTGCAGATACAACATGCGGTAAGTGCGAAATAACAGCAGTTATTTTGTCGTGAAGTACATAGTCAACTTCTTCAACCTTGCAACCTATCGATTGCAAAAGATTTTTAAGCTTTTCAATATCTTCTTTTCTGTTCATTTCAGTTGGGGTTATAAAATAGTATGCACCATTAAAGAGTTCATCAAATGAATATTTATAGCCTATCTTTTCAGTACCTGCCATTGGATGTCCACCGATAAAATTTGCAATTTTATGTTCGATGGAATATTTGCAAATATGAGTTTTTGTACTTCCAACATCTGTTATGATTCCATTTTTGATTTTTGATGATAATTTGCCAAGAATAGGTATACTTTCTAATACTGGGACACATATAAAACTAAAGGCATACTCATCCTCTGTCTCATTCAAATCATCAATCCTCTCTTTTACAACACCTTCACAAATAGCCTTTTCAATTGCACTTTTGTCTATATCATAAGCATGAATTTCATATCCGCATTTTTTAAAAGCTTTTGCAAGTGAACCGCCAATGAGACCAAGCCCTACTATGAGTATCTTATTTCTCACCATTTTTTCTATACACTCTTTCCAATTGATTTTGCTATTAAAGTTATCTCTTTTACAAGCTTGTCAAACTCCTCAGGTGTGATTGACTGAGGACCGTCAGAGAGAGCCTTTTGTGGGTTTGGATGGACCTCAATCATAAGCCCATCAGCTCCTGCTGCAATTGCCGCTTTTGAAAGTGCCGGAACATACTTTGCTTTCCCTGCTGCATGACTTGGGTCAACTATTATTGGAAGATGGCTTTTTTCCTTTACAACAGGAATTGCAGAAATATCTAAAGTGTTTCTTGTTGCTGTCTCAAAAGTCCTTATCCCTCTTTCACACAAAATAACATTTGGATTTCCTTCGCTCAAGATGTATTCAGCAGCGTTTAGCCACTCTTCAATTGTTGCTGCGAGGCCTCTTTTGAGAAGAACAGGTTTGTCTTGTCTTCCAACATATTTTAGCAAATTAAAATTTTGCATATTTCTTGCACCAATCTGGAAAATATCCACATAATCATACGCTCTGTCAACAGCACTTTCGCTTATTACTTCTGTTATTACTAAAAGGTCATACTTTTGCGCAGCTTCTTTGAGAATTTTCAATCCTTCTTCTTCAAGACCCTGGAAAGAATATGGAGATGTTCTTGGCTTATAAGCTCCGCCACGCAGGATCTTTGCACCGCTTCTTTTAATCTTTTCTGCAACTTCAAACATTTGCTGATAACTTTCAATTGCACATGGACCACCAATGAGCGTAAGTGTATCTCCGCCAATCTCAACATCTTTAATTTTTATAACTGTAGGTTCTGATTTGAAGGTTCTGCTTGCGAGTTTGTAGCTCTCTAAGATTGGTATTATTCTGTCAACACCTGGTAAAAGTTCAACAGGGACATCAGATAGAATTCTCTCATCGCCAATGACACCAATCACAGTTCTTTCAACGCCCTGTGAAATGTGGGGCCGCAAGCCCAGTGATGTGATAAGCTTTACAACTTCTTCAATATCTGACTCTTTACAGTCCTTTTTCATTACAATAATCATATTCATCGCCTCCATCCTACCATTTTTTATTTTACTACAGTTTGCATCCGTTCTACCATTCTTCAAATTTTCTTTTTCTATAGAATTTCTTTCAAAGCCTTTATGAATCCCATGTTATCACCTTCCTGGCCAGTTGTAACTCTCAGATATGTTGGCATACCGAATATATCACCTGGTCTTACAATTATGCCTTTTAAAAGTAGTTTTTTAAACACTTCAACAGCATCTTTCTTTACATCTACCATGACAAAATTTCCATATGACTTTATATAAGGAAGCCCCATTTCTTCAAAGCTTTTATAGAAAAATTCAAGAGACTTTTTATTAAGATCTTTCGCCTTTTTTACATGATCTTCATCGTCAAGGGCAACAGAAGCTGCAATCTGTGCCAAGTGATTTACATTAAAAGGTGGTCTTATTCTGTTTAATTTTTCAATGATTTCCTCTGATGCTATTGCATACCCAATTCTTAAAGCAGCAAGACCATAGATTTTTGAGAATGTTTGAAGAACTATGAGATTTTCAAATTCATTGAGCCACTCTTTGGCATCTGGGTATTCTGGATCATCAATGTATTCTTTATAAGCCTGGTCAACAACAACTGCAATGTGTGAAGGTACTGATTTTATAAAGTCATATAACTCCTTTCTTTTAACAATTGTACCAGTTGGATTGTTTGGATTGCAAATCCATATTAGCTTTGTTCTTTCATTTATATTGTTGTAGAAAGCTTGCAAATCATGGGTAAAATCTTTTAATGGAAGTTCAATTGGTACACCGCCCATCGCTTTTGTTACTGTTTCGTATCTGGGGAAAGAGGGTTTTGCCATTATTGCGTTGTCTCCTGGGTTTATAAACACAGCAGCAATAAATTGAGTGATTTCATCAGAACCTGCTCCCAGAAGTATCTGCGATGGTTTTATACCTAACTTTTTTGAAAGCTTGAGTTTTAATTCTGTACAATTTCCGTCTGGGTATATACCAAGTTCATCTAAGTTTTGCATCAACGATTTTTTTACATTTTCAGATGGTCCTAAAGGATTTTCATTTGAAGCAAGTTTAATTACTTTATCAAGACCAAGTTCTCTTTTTACCTCTGATATGGGTTTGCCAGGGATATAAGGCGAAATTGTATTAATTACTTCTCTGAACAAATTAACACACCCCTAACTTGCGATTTTCAATAATTTTATTATCAACTCTTAGGACTTGTCAAGAAAAAAGTGATGAATATAAAAAAATATTGAGTTAGCTTGTCAAAGATATTTGTAAATTAGTTATAAATTTTTAGATTCATTAGGGATTAAAAAAGTCAATTTTGTGGGGGAAAAATATAAAATTTTTCAGGGTTACATTACTACAATTTATAGTTATAATTTATTTCAGATTCACAATTTTTAAAGTCTTTTTTAGACGTAGAAACGTCAAAATAAACAGTGAGGAGGGTTTAGTATGTCAAAAAAATTAAAATCATTTGCGTGGTTTATTTGTTTTGTGTTTATTTTTTCAACCCTTATTACGTTTCCAAGTTTAAAATCTGATTCTGTGAAAGCGGCTTCAAGCAGTCAACAGGTGAAAGTATTGACATTTTTCTATGGAGATTCAAATGCAGATCCCCATCCAGACCTATTTAGTACTCCTATTGGTAAAGAAATTACAAAACTTACAGGTGTAAAGCTCAAAATCGAATACTTAGCAGGTCAGGATGAAGCAACAAAGATTGGTCTTATGTTGGCATCTGGTGATTTGCCAGATTTGATTCATGGTCATCAGGAGCATGGAAAATTGATTGAAGCAGGTGTTTTGGTACCACTCGATAACTATATTCAAAAATACGGAAAATATTGTAAACAAATTTATACTGAAAAGGACTTTAAAAGACTAAGACAGAAAGATGGAAAAATTTATTTCTTGTCTCCTTACAGAAACGAAATAACACCAGACTTAAAACCAGATGGGTTCTGGCTCCCAATTGATCTTCTTGAAAAAGCAAAATGGCCAAAAGTAAGATATTGGGAGGATTATCAGCAACTTATAAGAGATTATGTAAAGAAAAATCCAACTATTGATGGCAAACCCACTATAGGATTTACGTTTATAACAGAAAGCTGGAGATTCTTTACATTAGAAAATCCACCATCATATCTTATGGGATATCAAAATGACGGCGATGTAATAGTTGACCCCAAGACATATGAAGCCAAGGTATATTCTACAATGGAAGGTTCAAGAAGATACTATAAAGATTTGAATAAGATGTGGAAAGAAGGGCTTATTGACAAAGAAGTGTTCGTTCAAAACTATGACACATATCTTTCCAAGATTGCTCAGGGTAGAGTTGTAGGCTTTTATGACCAATGGTGGCAATTTGGATATGATGCAGAAGCTTCACTGAAGAATGCAAAGAAATACAATAGAATGCATATATCCTTCCCGGTTGTCTACAAAGGTGTTCAAAGAGCAAGATATCTTATGATTCAGCCAATTGGCGCAAGAGATGGTATTAGCATAACAAAGAAGTGTAAAGACCCTGTCACAGCATTTAAGTTCTTGGATACTCTCTGCTCTTTAGAAGCTCAGAAACTCATGTACTGGGGAATAAAAGGTGTTGATTATAGTGTAGACAAAAATGGAAAAATGTACCTAACAGATAAACAGAAAAGGCAAAGAGAAGACCCTGTTTATAGAAAGAAGCAAGGTCTTGGATACTGGTGGGTATTCCCACATGCATACTTGAAACTCCAAGATGGAAATTATAGAGAACCAGGGTTTGACCCAGAGTATGTGTACAAGAACTTCTCACCAGCTGAAAAGAAGGTTCTCGATGCATATAAAGCTAAATACTTTATGCAACCTCCATTTACAGATCCTCCACTTGAAACACCTTACGGGTTTGCATGGGAGATTAATATTCCAGCTGATAAACCTCAAGTTACAATTGCTCAACAGAAGATGAGCGAGGTACGAAGAAAATATCTGCCTCAACTTGTAATGGCAAAGACAGATGCAGATTTTGACAGAATATGGAATGAATTTGTTAAGGCATTTGAAAAGACAAATTACAAAGTATATGAGCAGTTCAAGACAGAGATGATTCGCTGGAGAGTAAAGAATTGGAACTAAACTTGGAGTAAATTGTAGTATATTTTATAGGGAAGGCCTCCTATTATAGTTTTAGAGGTCTTCCCTATAAATTTTTGTAGTCTAAAAAATAATACCAACAAAGGAGGAGATTTCTTGTGGACTTATCTAAATTTGATGTAAAAAAATTCTGGGAAGAAAATGATTTTTGTCGGTTTAATTTTAACAAAAAGACAAGAATTCCTATCCATTTTTGGCTTGACGACCATTTTTTGTTTGAGCTCATTGGTCCTTTTTCAACAGTTGATTACTATTCTAATAAGCTATACAGGCTTAAAATTCACAAAAAAGCTAATGACATATTAGAAAAAGAACTTGGGAGAAGATTTTATTCAGAAGAAGAATTTGATCCTCCAGAACCGATAAGATTTGAGGTTGTAATGGGAAGTAGAGTGGTGATATCAGAAGGTGGAACACCTTGGCTGGAGCCGGCAATAGAAAATTTAGATGATGTAAAAAGTTATATAGAAAAAATAGAAAAGATTGATATAAAAAAAGTGGTTACACCTGAACTTTTAAAAGCAAAAGAAGATTACGAGAATCTAACTGGCAAGAAACTAAGATGGGGGCATATGACAAGAGGTCCTGCTACAATTGCAACAAGTTTATTAGGTACCACAAATCTTTGTATGCTTCTGATGGATGAACCAGAGCTAATGGATGAGTTTTTTAAGATATTAAAAGAAAAACTTGTGGAGTATATAAAGAATTTAAGAAGTTATTGTGAAGTTGAATATGACGGAATTGCAATTAACGATGATAACTGTTTTTTATTTTCGCCCAAGTTATATGAAAGATATTGTGCACCTATTTTGGAAAGTTTGTTTAGAAATTTTGCACCAAGAAAAGAAGATGTTCGCTATCAACACTCAGATAGTAATATGCAGCATCTAATTCCAATTTTAAACGACCTTGGTGTGAATAGTGTTAATTTTGGACCTGAAATTCACCCTGCCACAATAAGAAAACTTATGCCAAATGCGTTGATTTATGGGCAGATGCCACCATTTATATTAAGAAATGGGACTACAGAAAAAATCATTGAGTATGTAAAAAGGGATATGCAAGTTTTAAAAGATGATGGAAACTTTATCGAAACACCAGCGGGTTCTGTTGCCTCAGGCACCCCTCTTGAAAATATAAAATTATACATGTGGGCAGTTCAAGAATTTGGGAAAATATAAATTTTTGATATATCAATTTTATGGGGGAAATATGTTAGATTTTAAGGGTTGTTTTTATCTAAATACTATGTAAAATGAACAGTAGAGGATGATAATTGTTCATCCTTGATAAAAATTAGAAGAGAGGAGGCGTATCAATTTGAAATTTTTAAGAAAAATTTCGTTTTTTGTGGTATTCGTATTTACCATCTCAGCCATTCTTGGTGGAGTAGCACCTGTGACTTCACAAAAGGCTGAAGGTGCATCAAAAAAGGTTGTAACTTTTACAATGTTTAGTGCAGATGCAACAGTGCAATATCACCCAGATATCTTCAGTACTGCTATTGGTCAAGAAATTACAAAAAGAACTGGCGTAAGATTAAAAATCGAACATTTTGTAGGAATGGACCAGGCAACAAAAATATCACTTATGCTCGCATCTGGAGATTTACCAGACCTTGTCTACGGTAGCGGCGAACACAAACAGTTTATTCAGAACAAAGCTTTAGTGCCTCTTGATAACTACATTCAAAAATACGGTCAGTGGACGAAGAAGGCTTACTCTCAAGCAGATTTAAGAAAACTTCGCCAAGCTGATGGACATATCTATTTCTTGAGCTACACAAGAGGTGAAGTTTCACCAAGCGCAAGTGGTGAAGGTTTATATGTAATGATTGACATGTTACAAAAGAATAACTGGCCAAGATTAAAGTACTGGGAAGATTTGGTGCCAATGATAAGAAATTATGTCAAGAAATATCCAAAGTATAAAGGTATGCCTGTAATAGGTATGTCAGCAATTACAGAAGGTGCAAGATTCTATGTAATTCAAGACCCTGCAACAGGTCTCAATGGCCTTATAGCAGATACTGTCCAAGTTGATCCAAAAACATATAAAGCAAGCTATGACCCAGCAGGAATAGGAATGTACAAAGCATATAAGGCGTTAAATGCTCTTTGGAATGAAGGTTTGTTTGATAAAGAAGCATTTGTTCAGACATATGACCAGTGGGCTGCAAAAGTTGCTCAAGGTAGAGTTGTAACAAGCTGGGGAAGGTCATGGCACTTTAACACAGCGTTCAATACACTCCGAAAGAATGGCGAAGATGATAGAATCCTTGTTCCATTTGGCATTGTATTTAAAGGTGTTAAAAAATCAAGATATGTAATGCTTCAATCAATTGGTACAAGAGATGGCATAAGTATTACAAAGAAGTGTAAAGATCCTGTAAGAGCATTTCAGTTCTTAGACCAAATGCTCAATCCAGATATTCAAAAACTAATGTTCTGGGGTATTAAAGGAAGAGACTATCTTGTTGACAATAAAGGCAAGATGTACAGAACTCAAGCTATGATTGATAAAGCAAGAGATCCGGTTTACCAGAAACAAGAAGGGCTTGGTTACTGGAACATCTGGCCAAGATGGCAGCTTAAGCTTCCAGATGGAAATTATGTGAAACCTGAACTTGATCCAGACATTGCATATATGCAATGGGCACCAGCACAAAAGAAAGTGCTCGAAGCATACAAAGCAAAGACATTTGTTGAGCCACCATTTGCTGATGAACCTGAATGTCCACCTTGGGGATATGCATGGGAGATTAATGTTCCACCTGAAAAGCAAAAAGAAATCCAGGTTCCACTTAACATTGCTAATGACCTTGCAAGGAAATATATACCAATGCTTATAATGGCTCCAAAGGGCAAATATGATGAGATATGGAACAAATATAAAGCAGAGGTTAGAGCAAAGATTAACACAAAACCGATTGAAGAGTTCTATACACAGGAAATGAGACAAAGAATGGCTGATTGGTACGGGATAAAAGTTAAGTAATGTTTCTAAGACCTCAAAGGGAAGAGGTGAAACCCTCTTCCCTTATATAAAATTTCTAAATTGTTAAATTCTCATTATAATGGGTACTTATCTTGTAGAAGTAAAGTTTTAAAAGGAGGTAATTGCATTGGATGCAGTATACTACAATGAGTCGAAGAAAACATTCTGGCAAAAAGTAAAAGATCAGAAAGAACTTGTTTTTATGATATTTCCATTTGTCTTGTATGTGATTTTGTTTCACTATATACCGCTTTGGTGGTGGGTTATTGCATTTAAAGAATACAGGCCATTCCAAGGTGTTTGGGGCTCTGAGTGGGTAGGGTTACAACAATTTAAAGATTTGTTTAGCGACTCTGGTTTTTGGCTTGCAATGAGAAACACAATTGTAATTAGTTTTCTTAAACTTATTACTTCATTTGCGGCAGCTATTTTACTTGCACTTATGCTAAATGAAGTTAAGAACATGTTGTTCAAAAGAACTATCCAAACTATATCATATCTTCCGCACTTTGTTTCGTGGGTTGTTGCTGCAAGTATAGTTATAAGCGTTTTATCGCCCGAATCTGGAATACTTAATCAGATTTTAATGTCTCTTAAGATTATTAAACAGCCAATTGTTTGGATGGGTGAAGGACATTATTTCTGGTGGATATTGGCTCTTTCAAACGTTTGGAAAGAAACAGGATGGAACGCTATAGTATATTTGGCCGCAATGACAAGTATAGATCCTGAACTTTACGATGCTGCGAGCGTGGATGGTTGTGGAAGACTACAGAAAATAAGATATGTAACCTTACCAGGAATTGCACCAACAATTAGTATGCTTCTTATTCTTAACGTTGGTTGGCTTTTGAATGCTGGTTTTGAACAGGTTCTTTTACTCAGAAACCCACTTGTTCAGGATTATTCTCAAATTCTTGACACATATGTTCTTGACTATGGTATTACAATGTACAGATATTCATATGCTACAGCTGCTGGTATGTTCAAGAGTGTTGTGAGTATCTTACTTGTTTTGTTTGCGAATAAAGTTGCTGCTAAGTTGAATGCATCAACTGTTGTATAGAAAGCTTATTTGTTAAGGAGGGAAAATTCAAAATGTTTAGAAAAAAAACAGCCGAGGACATTATAGTTGACTTGGTTGTTTATATAAGTTTGATTTTTGTTGGTATTGTAACTTTATATCCATTTTTAAACGTCTTAGCTGTTTCATTCAACGATGCACTTGATACAGTTCGAGGAGGAATTTATATCTGGCCAAGAAAATGGACTTTAAAAAACTATGAAATTATTGTTAGCAATCCACAAATTTATAATGCAGCGTTAGTGTCTGTTGCAAGAACAGTTCTTGGTACAGTGCTGGGTATTATTTGTACAATGTTTGTTGCTTATCCTCTTTCAAGAAAAGATTTTGTATTAAGACGTCCATTTTCTGCAATAATGGTTCTAACAATGTATTTTGGAGCAGGTTTAATTCCAACCTACTTGTTGTATAGGTCGCTCGGACTTTTAAACACATTTTGGGTTTATATTGTACCGGCTCTTTTGGGAATGTTTAATGTTGTTGTGGTCAGAAGCTATATAGAATCTTTGCCATCAAGTTTGATAGAATCTGCTAAGATTGATGGTGCAAGCGAATTTAGAATTTTGTGGCAAATAATTTTCCCGCTTACTTTACCAGCAGTTGCGACAATAGCCCTGTTTATAGGAGTTGGACATTGGAATTCGTGGTTTGACGTGTATATCTTTAATTCTCAAAGACCAGACCTGAGTACTCTTCAGTATGAGCTTCAAAAAATTCTGGCATCTGTGAGTATGCAGGTTGGAAGAAATCCTGACTATCAAATGGGAGCAATGGCTGAAACTCAGCAGGTTACTCCAAATTCGGTAAGAGCAAGTATGACAATAGTTGCAACAGCTCCGATTATTATGGTATACCCATTCTTGCAGAGATATTTTGTAAAAGGTCTTACTCTTGGCAGTGTTAAAGGTGAGTAATTGTGATATTTTTGGAGTGGGTGATTCTCGCCCACTTTGATTTATTTTTTCTGAGTAAATAAAATACAGTTAACCTTTATATGCATTGTGATATAATTAAAATTAAGAGTTATAACATTTGTGGTGGAATGAAGTGTTAAGAAAATTATTAAAATTTTCGAAAGAAAGAATAGTTGAAAGGTTAGATAGTCTTTCTGTTCGGAAGAAATTGTTACTTGTATACATTTTGTGTGTTTTAATTCCCACGATAGTAAGTCATTTTATATTTACAATTTTCATTATAAAAAATCTCCAACAACAGAAGATTGCTCAAATAAAAAGTGCTTTTAACATCTTGAGTACTAATATAAAAAAAGTAATTGATGAGGCAATACTATATTCAAATACTTTGTACACCGATGATTTACTTAACGATATGCTTGATATTGATTACCAAGGTATGGATGATTTTTATTCTAATTATGTTCAGTATCTGAGAAATAGAATATATCAGGGTAGAAATGTGTATTCAAATATTGCTCGTGTAACGATATACACAAATAATCCCACGATTTTGAACAGTGATGGTTATAGAAAGCTAAATATAAAAGAGGTTAAAGAATGGTATGATAAGGTAGTTAATAATCTGCAAGGGATAGTTATAATACCGACCAGCGATAATGGAGTAAATGGAGAAGAAGGATATGTGTCACTTATAAGAAATCTTAATCAATATGAGCAAAGAAGTACTTCTACAGGAAACAATAGTAAGTACACGAAAATAGCAAAAATTGATATTTATCTTTCAAGCTTTTTTAATTCCATAAATTTTGAGGTGTTTGGTGGAGAGATTTACTTAATAGACAGCAGCAACAGAGTAATTGCAGCTCATACATACAATAATTTAATCTTTACAAAACCTTTTGTAAAGTTTGATAAAAGTAAATTTGTACCGGAAGGTTCATACGTGTTTATAGATAATTTGGATATAAATCTTTTGAATGGATGGAAACTTGTTGGAGTATTTTCACGTTCGTATATGATGGGAGAAATATACAGAGCTATTGAGTTTATATTACTTATATCGCTTTTGAGCTTGATATTTGCAACCTTTTTAATAAGGCTTATAACCTCTTCGCTTTCAAATAGATTAGAACTTTTGGAAAGGCATATAAGAAAAGTTAAAAAGCAAAGATTTGAGATTTTGACATGCAGAGAAGGGAACGATGAGATAGGTAATCTGATAAGAGAGTTTAACAATATGACAGTAAGACTTAAAGAGCTAATAGAAAAGGAAATGCTTTCTGAGATTCAAAAGAAGACACTTGAAGTTGAGAAAAAGCAGGCAGAGATAAACGCGCTGCAGAGCCAGATAAACCCACATTTTCTTTTCAATACACTGGATTCAATAAGAATGCGTTCTGTTTTGAAGAACGAACTTGAAACAGCTGAAATTATTAAATATCTAACAAGGACTTTGAGAAGGCTTATTTATTGGGGCAATGATATAACCACAGTTCAAGAAGAAATCAATTTTGTAGAGGATTTTCTGAAAATACAACAATACAGATTTGGTGAAAAGTTGACATATGAAATTTTTGTAGAAGAGGATGCTAAAAATTGTTTGATTCCTAAGATGACTATCCAGCCGCTTGTTGAAAATGCATGTATACATGGTATAGAGGAAAAAGAAGATAGTGGCAGGGTAATAGTTAAAGTAAAAAAAGAGGGTATAAATTTAGTAATAGAAGTTGCTGACAATGGGATAGGAATGGACGAGAAAAAGCTTGAAGAGCTTTATACTAATCTTAACAATCCGCTATATGACAAAAGTATAGGGCTTAAAAATGTTTACAGAAGATTAATGCTGTACTACAACGACAATGCTAAATTTTACATTGAAAGTTCCATCAATAAAGGTACGAAGGTTGTCATTAAACTTCCTTTAGAATTGCCAGCATTTGTTCATAGAATATAGTGAGGGTGTGTAACAATGATTAAAATTCTTTTGGTTGAAGATGAAATATTTATGAGAAAAGGTATAATTAAACTTATTGATTGGGAAAGTCTTGGATTTGAAATTGCATATGAAGCGGGAAACGGGCAGGAAGCCCTTGATATTCTCAAAAGTAAGAAAGTAGATATAATAATAACAGATATAAAAATGCCAGTAATGGATGGAATTGAACTGATAAAAAGAGTCTCCGAGAATTTTGAAAACAAACCAGCAATAATAATTATCAGTGGATACAATGAGTTTGAATTTGCAAAGGCAGCTATAAAGTATGGTGTAAATGATTATCTATTAAAACCTATAGATGAGAATGAGCTTATTCAAACCTTAGAGAGGATAAAAATGAGGATATCAAGCGAAAAAGAAGACTACAAGAAGAAGGAATTGTTTGAATATGTAAGAAGGAACTCAGCTTTTATGAAAGTTCTTGAGGTACAAAATGATGATTATCTTGTAAATAGTAGTGAAAATGGTATAAAAAAATATCTTGGAATTTCAAAACAGGAAGCTTTTCAATATGAAGATGATTTGACAGTTTATGAGAAATTAATGGAAACAGAAAAAAGTATAAATGCTAATTATTTGGCTAAAGGTGTTGAGATTAAGTGTTATTGGGATAGTTACTTTAATTTGATTTTTTTAATAAACACCTTTCAAGGATATAAGAAAAATATTGTAATTAGACAGGCTTTTGAGGAAATAAGGAGATTATTAAATTTGCAAACAATTATTATACAAGAATATGTATCTAATCAGAAGATATATATGTTGTATAAACAGCTTCTGAAAAAATTTAATTTTGCTCAATTTTATGAAAAAAGTGGCGTAATTGAAGCGTCCGAGATAGGAGAATTTGAACATTACCTTGAGGATAAGAAACTTTCAAAAGAATTAATTAAACTTATTGAAGAAAAACTATTTGATGATGTTAAAATAAAGCTGTCAAGATTTTTTGATGAATGTCAGAACAACAAAGTATCACCAGAAGTAATAAAAGGTTATATTCTCTTTGCTGTGCTTGAAGTTATAGATTACTTTGAATTGTACCAGCTCTTCGAAACTGATAATATAAAATTTATATTTAGAGCAGACATACAAAAAACCAAGTTTATTTCTAAAGTTATGGAAATTTTAGACCAGATAATAAGTTGTATTGAGCAGAATTTAAAATTTAATGGTTCAAGTTTTATGAAAAAAATAGAGTTGTTTATAAAAGAGAACTACAATAAAGATTTAACAATAAAAAGTATTGCTCAGCAGTTTTTTATCAACCCTATATATTTAGGCAGGATGTTCAAAAAACATTTTAACATGCCATTTAATAAATATTTACATTTTGTACGTATTGAAAATGCAAAAAGGCTGCTATTGACAACTGATAAAAAGATTTATGAAATAGCAAAAGAAGTAGGCTATAGCGATCCAGACTATTTTTCATTAAAATTTGAAGAGTATGTAGGAAAAAGTCCATCTAAATTCAGAAATTCTATATCTGTAAATAATGGTTAACTTTCTATCTCTTATTTAGAAATCGTTTTCTAAACTCTATGGAAGGAAGTGATTTGTTATGATTTTGTCAAAAAATAGCAAACAAAAATATTCTATGTGTTGGCTTTCTTATAAACCAATAGATGAAATAGAATATATTAGAGAGTTTGAAAGATATTTGGATAAGATAGTATTGCTTGAGAATAATATATATTTTCAGAATGCTGGAAATGAATTAAGGAGAGCTTTAGAAGTACTTTTTGGAACTGATCTGAGGCTCAGCAATTGCATAGATGCTAATATGGGCAGTGGAATCATTTTAGGTAAAGTGACAGATGAAAGACTCAACAATTTTATAACTGATGATGAAAAAAAAGAAGTGAGTGAGGAAGGATTTTTGATAAAAGTTATAAATAAAAATAAGGGAAGATACATTATTGTTGCATCCAAAGGCGAGAAAGGAATAATATATGGAATATTTCATTTAATAAACAAGATAAGGCTTAAAACAAGATTAAAAGAACTCAACTGTATAGAAAAGCCAAAAGCCCCATTACGAATCATTAATCATTGGGATAATATAGATGGAACTATCGAGAGAGGGTATGCAGGCAAATCTATATTTTTTGCTAATGGTAGAATAAAGCGTGATTATAAACGTATATTAGATTATGCAAGACTTCTTGCTTCAATTAGAATAAACGGTGTTGTGATAAATAATGTCAATGTAAGGGATAAAGCCATATGGTTAATTACGCCAAAATATTTAAATGAACTATCAAAAATAGCAGAAATATTTAGACTCTATGGAATTAAACTTTACCTTAGCATAAACTTTGCAAGCCCTATCTACATAGGAGGTCTTGACACTGCAGACCCACTTGACAAAAACGTTCAAAAATGGTGGAAAGATGCTGTAAAAACTATTTACAGCTACATACCAGACTTTGGTGGATTTTTGGTAAAAGCCGATTCTGAGTTCAATCCAGGACCTTATGTATACGGTAGAACGCACGCAGATGGGGCAAACATGCTTGCAGAAGCACTTTTGCCATATGGAGGAGTTGTCATCTGGCGTGCATTTGTTTACAACTGCCTGCAGGATTGGAGGGATACAAAGACAGACAGAGCAAAGGCTGCATATGACAACTTTAAACCTCTTGATGGGAAGTTTTCTGAAAATGTCATTTTACAAATAAAGTATGGTCCGATGGATTTTCAGGTAAGGGAACCTGTGTCGCCTCTTTTTGGCGCTATGGAGAAGACAAACCAGATGATGGAGTTTCAAATAACACAAGAATATACGGGGCAGCAAATTCATCTTTGCTACTTAGGAACGCTATGGAAAGAGATTTTAGAGTTTGACACATATTGCAAAGGAAAAGGTTCATACGTAAAGAGAATAGTGGATGGAAGTCTGTTTGGAATGAGATATGCAGGATTCGCAGGTGTTTCGAACATTGGTGATAGCATCAACTGGACAGGTCATGACCTTGCTCAGGCGAATCTGTGGACGTTTGGAAAACTTGCGTGGGACCCAGATAAAAAGATTGAAGATATAGCAAGAGAGTGGACCATTTTAACATTTGGAGACGACAAAAAAGTGGTTGACAACATTTTATGGATGCTTCTTAATTCTCACACAATCTACGAAAAATATACAACTCCGCTTGGGCTTGGCTGGATGGTAAATCCAGGTCATCACTATGGTCCAAACCCAGAAGGGTATGAGTATTCAAAGTGGGGAACGTATCACCGGGCAGACACAAAAGCAATTGGAGTTGACAGAACATCAAGAGGGACAGGTTACACATTGCAGTATCATAAGTTCTGGCGGGAAATATTCGATGATATAAATAAATGTCCTGAAGAACTTCTTCTATTTTTCCACAGAGTGCCATATGATTTTAGGCTGAAGAATGGAAAGACGCTCCTGCAGTTTATGTATGACTCTCACTTTGAGGGTGTTGAGATGGTAGATGAACTTATAAAAAAATGGGAGGATCTGAGAGGAAAGATTGATGATGAAGTTTTCAATAGAGTATATGAGAGATTAAAGATGCAAAAAGAGCATGCAATAGAATGGAGAGATGTTATCAACACATATTTTTATAGAAAGACAGGAATACCTGATGAAAAGGGAAGAGTAATATATCCATAAAATAAAATAGATTTTAAAAGAAAGCGAGGTTTAGAAATTGAGATGTTTGAGCTGAAGAAAAAATATATATCAAAGCAAGATTCATGGCAAAAAGCCAATATTGTGTTGCCTCAATTTGACATTGAAAAAATAGAAAGTGCTACTTACCAAAATCCTGTATGGCTTCATTTTGGAGCAGGGAATATTTTCAGAGGCTACATTGCAGCAATTGTACAGGATTTAATTGAAAGAGGAGAAATGAACAATGGAGTAATTGCAGCAGAGCTTTTTGACTATGAGATAATAGACAGGATATACAGACCTTATGATAATCTTTGCTTGATTGTGACGTCTGATGCAAAAGGCAATTTAGAAAAAAGAGTGATTGCAAGCATTACAGAAGGGCTAAAGTGTGATAAAAGCTTTGAAGCAGACTGGCAAAGACTTTGGAGAATTTTTGAAAGTCCAACTCTTCAGCTTGTAACCTTCACAATAACAGAAAAGGGATACAACCTGTTTGACCTCAAAGGTGATTATTTACCTGAAGTAAAAGAGGATATAGAAAATGGGCCGCAAAGTCCAAAAAGTTCAATGGGCAAGGTAGCAGCCCTGGCATATGTTCGATATAAAAGCGGCAGAAAGCCAGTTGCATATGTGAGTCTTGACAATTGTTCTAGAAATGGTGAAAAGCTGCAAAATTCAATAGTTCAGATAGCAAAAGAGTGGGCAAAAAGAGGTTTTGTTGAAGATGATTTTGTTGAATACTTGAACGATTCTTCTTTGGTAAGTTTCCCATGGAGCATGATAGACAAGATTGTTCCAAGACCTTCAGAGAGAATAAAAGAGCTTTTAGAGAAAGATGGACTTAAGAATATGGATATTATTTGTACGTCGAAAAATACATACATTGCGCCGTTTGTCAATACAGAGAAAGCTCAGTACCTTGTGATAGAAGATAGTTTTCCAAATGGAAGACCGCCACTGGAAAGAGTAGGAGTATTTATGACAGATAGAAAGACAGTAGAGGATTCTGAGCGGATGAAGGTTCAGACGTGTCTAAATCCTCTTCACACGGCTTTAGCTATATTTGGCTGTCTGCTTGGGTATAAGACAATTTATGAAGAGGTAAAAGATGAGCATTTAAAAAAGCTTATCGAAAAGATAGGGTACGATGAAGGATTGAAGGTTGTAATTGATCCAAAAATAATAAATCCGAGGGAGTATATAAGGGAAGTGATAGAAGAAAGATTCCCAAATCCGTATATACCTGATACACCGCAAAGGATTGCAACAGACACATCACAAAAGATGCCAATTAGGTTTGGAGAGACTATAAAAGCATATTTAGAAAGCCCGGATTTAGATGTAAAAAGCCTCAGATACATCCCTCTTGTAATAGCAGGGTGGCTGAGGTATTTAATGTGCATTGATGATGAAGGGAGAGCTTTTGAGCCAAGCCCAGATCCACTTATACTTGAGCTTAAAAAACATCTTGAGGGCATAGAGCTTGGCAGGGAGTATAAAGATTTAGAAGAAAAGCTAAGACCAATTCTAACTAATGAGGTTATTTTCAGGGTTGACTTATTTGAAGTGGGACTATCTCAGAGGGTAGTGGAATATTTTAAAGAGATGATACAAGGCATTGGAGCTGTGAGAAGAACATTGCAAAAGTATGTAAATTAAAAGATTTTAAAAAAGAAAGGGGCTTGAAAAATGGGTTTTAAGATGACATTTAGATGGTTTGGGCCAAAGGATGACAACATTCCTCTTGAGTATATACGTCAGATTCCAGGTATATATGGTGTTGTGACAGCCATATTTGATATCCCAGTTGGAGAGGTGTGGCCGGAAGACAGAATTTTTGAGCTAAAAAAAATGGTAGAAGATGCAGGTCTTAAATTTGAGGTAATAGAGAGTGTAAATGTCCATGAGGACATAAAACTTGGTCTTCCAAGTCGAGATAGGTACATAGAAAACTATAAACAGACCATAAGGAACTTAGCAAAAGCAGGAGTAAAGGTAATATGCTATAACTTTATGCCTGTATTTGACTGGCTGAGGACAGACCTTGCAAAAAAGCTTCCTGATGGTTCTGAGGTGATGGAATACAATCATGAGATGCTAAAGAATCTGACACCAGATGAACTTGTAAAAAGCATGGAAAAAGGTTCACAAGGATTTTCTCTTCCTGGGTGGGAAAGCTACAGGTTAAAACAGCTGCAAAGTTTATTTGAGATGTACAAGGATATTGATGAGAATAAGCTTTTACAAAATCTTATTTACTTTTTGGAGAATATAATTCCTGTGTGTGAACAATGTGATGTTAAAATGGCAATACACCCAGATGATCCACCTTGGTCACTTTTTGGTCTCCCAAGGGTTGTAACAAACAAGGAAAATATAGAAAAGTTTTTAAAAGCGGTTGACAGTCCGTACAATGGGTTGACTTTGTGCACAGGGTCACTTGGAGCAAACAGGGAAAACAACATTCCGGAGCTTATAAAGTATTTTGGCAAGATGGGAAGAATACATTTTATGCATGTGAGAAATATAAGATTTACAGGTGAGAGGTCTTTTTACGAAACATCCCACCTGTCGACAGATGGTTCATTTGACATGTTTGAGATTATGAAGGCTATATACGATATAGGATTTGAAGGTTATTTGCGACCTGACCATGGAAGGATGATTTGGGGCGAAAAAGGAAGACCTGGTTATGGACTTTATGATAGAGCCCTTGGCATTGCGTATTTGAACGGGCTGTGGGAGGCAATTGACAAGATGTCAAGAAATGAGAAAAAGTGGTAAGTAAAAAAAGGAAGATTTCTCCCGAAAACCGCCTGCTGGGGCTGGGAGGCTTTGATATGGCGGACTATAAATACCCCAGCCATCTTGAGCCGCTACTTTTCTGAAATGGCTCAAGATGTTCTTGAGTTTCAAAAATGCAGAAGATAAATTTGGACAGGTCATGGGAATATATTGAGCTTGGTTTTGTAAATGTATTAAACTTAACAAGTTCAGAATATGAGTGGAAAAAGGTGAATCTGCCACATGATGCTGTAATTGAGAAGGAAAGAAATAAGACTAATCCCTCAGGTGCTGGTGAAGGGTACACTGCGGGATGCAGTTTGTATTACAAAAAGGAATTGTTCTTGAATGAGCAATGGAAGGGCAAAAACTTAATACTTGAGTTTGAAGGAATCATGGGTATAGCCGAGGTTTTTGTAAATGGTAGATTAGTTGCAAAACACTTCAATGGATACACAAGTTTTCTAATTGATATAACAAAGCATGTAAAGTTTGGTGATAAGAACATTATTATTGTGCGTGTAGAAAATACTCATAAGCCAAGCTCAAGATGGTACGCAGGTTGTGGCATATACAGACATGTGTGGCTACACATTGGTGGCAAGGTGTATATAAAACCATGGCATTTGCATGTTCAAACCAGAGCAATTGAAAATGAAACTGCAAAGTTAGAAGTAAGAGCTGTTGTCACCAACAGTGTCAATGAAAAAGTTCAAGGAGTAATAAAATTTGATGTATTTTCAAAAGATGAGAAACTAATGCTCAGCAGTGAAGAGAAGTTTTTGATTGATGAAAGTGAAGAAAAGATAATTGCCAAATCCTTAGTACTAAAACCATTTAAATATTGGGATATAGAAGACCCATATCTTTATAAAATTCAAGCAACTATTATTTGCAATAAAAGTATTGAAGATAGTGCTTATACATTATTTGGCATTCGAACAATTACGGCTAATTCAAAGGAAGGATTTAAATTAAATGGTAAGCCATTAAAATTAAAAGGTGGCTGTATTCATCATGACAACGGACCACTTGGAAGTGCGAGTTATGACAGAGCAGAAGAGAGAAAAGTAGAACTTTTAAAAGCTTCTGGATTCAATGCAGTAAGACTTGCTCATAATCCATTTGCTCCAGCTTTTTTGGATGCATGTGATAGATTGGGAATGTTTGTGATAGAAGAATTTTTTGATGTATGGCATGCTGGCAAGGTTAGCTTTGACTACCATCTATTTTTTGACAAGTACTGGGAAGAAGATTTGGAGTCCACCATAATGAGGGACTATAATCATCCTTCGATAATAATGTGGTCAATAGGAAACGAGATTACATGGGGAGTTGGAGTTGATGTTGACGATGATAGTAGCTACTCAATATACACTTGGTGTGAACGATTAGCCAAAAAGGTAAAAAGTTTGGATCAATCAAGACTTGTAACAGCGGCACTGTGCGCAATTCCGGATGATTATAAAAGGCTTTTTGCTATAATTGAAGAAGGTAACTATGTAATTAGAATGCTAAAACAAGAAGCAGATATTATTGAAGATAAATGGGGCGAGTTTTCAGAGAAGTTTTCAAGATTTCTGGATGTAGTGGGTTATAATTATAAAGTAGATAGATATATATACGATAGGTATAAATATCCTGACCGAGTAATCTGTGGTACAGAAACTTATCCATATACTCTTTTTAAAAACTGGAAACAAACAATAGAAAATTCAAATGTTATAGGTGATTTTGTGTGGACGGCCATTGATTATTTGGGCGAAGCAGGTCTTGGTAGGGTAAGTATTGAAGCAGATGACCTTAAATCTTTCTGCGGGTCTTATCCATGGTTTTTAGCAAATTGTGGGGATATTGATATCTGTGGTGAAAAACGTCCTCAATCGTATTATAGAGATGTTGTTTGGGGAAATAGAAAAGACCCTTATATTGTAATACTTCCACCGCAAGTTTATGGCAAAAAACTATATTTTAAACCTTGGGCATGGGAGCCAGTTGAACGAAGCTACACTTTTCCTGGATGTGAGGGAATGAAAGTAGCGATACATGTCTATGCAAATGCAGATGAGGTTGAGCTGTTTGTAAACGGCAGAAGTTTGGGAAGAAGAGAAGCAGGGATTAATACTCAGTTCAAAACGGTTTATGACACAATTTATGAACCTGGAGTGGTGGAAGCAATAGCGTTTAAAGATGGTAAAGAGATTGGCAGGGACAGATTAGAAACAACAGGTGAGCCTATAGCCTTAAGATTGGTGCCTGATAGAGAAGTTATATCCTCTTCTTACGGCGATTTGTGCTATATAAAAATAATGGCAGTAGATAGAAAGGGAAGAGAGGTTGTTTTCGCAGATAACACAATAGTTGTAGAAGTTGAAGGTGTTGGCGAACTTGTTGCATTAGGAAGTAGCAATCCATTATCAACAGAACCATTTGTTAGCCGAGAGAGAAAGCTCTATAAGGGGCGAGCATTGGCTATAGTAAAGAGTATTGGCAAAAAAGGAGAATTTAAATTGAAAGCTTGGGCAGAAGGATTGGATGATGCACAAGTTTTTGTAAAATGCATTTAACTAGATTTAATTATCAATTTTTTTATTTAGTTAAATGGATATTTTGGGCATAATTGCCTTTTAACAAAAAGTATTGCTCAATAATCGAGTTATATGATAAAATTAGAAACAATAAATTAATTAGGAGTTGTAAAAAGAAATAAAATAAATGGCTAAATGCCCACGAAGGGCTGAAGTAAACAGCTTTTCGTGGGCTTTTTATTTTTTACAAATAAATTTAAAAAAGGAGGAGATGTACAAATGCACATTCCTGATGGCTATTTAAGTCCGCAAACTTGTGCTACATTTTATGCTGCATCTACAGCAGCAGTTGGTTTTGCATTTGCAAAGTTTAAAAAATCAGTTGATGAAAAGACTTTCGTTAATCTTTCAGTGGCATCGGCATTTACATTTATTGTTATGATGTTTAACTTTCCGGTAGTGGGAGGAAGTTCTGCTCATATTACTGGAATACCGCTTATAACTTATCTGTTCGGGCCGTTTGCTTCAATCATAGCATCTACAGTGGTCCTGATAATTCAAGCTCTTTTGTTCAGAGATGGAGGAATTTTAGCACTTGGAACAAATGTGTTTAATATGGCTATTGCTATTCCGCTGGTTACCATTTTTGTCGACAGCCTTTTAAAAATTGCTAACCTCAAGAATGAAAAGGTGAGAATGTTTATAAGCACATACATTTCAACAAATGTGGCTGCGCTTTTGACAGCAGTTGAGCTTGGACTTCAACCAATTTTATTCACAAAAGCAGGAAAACCGTTGTATTTTATGTACGACTTAAAAACAACTATTCCTGCTATGATGGTCCCACACCTTTTGATGGTAGGAGTGGTTGAAGCAGTTTTGACAGTTTTGCTGTATTCACCTTTAAAAAATTTTGCTAAAATAAAAAAGTAATTTAAAAGGGGTGGCTTATTCTATGAAAAGGGGCGTTAGTAAAAACTTTAAAACGATATTAATAATTCTGTTTGCCCTTGCTATTTTGACCCCGCTTGGGCTTTTAACACAAAACCCGGCGTTTGGCGAGTGGACTGAAGAAGAAATAAAGAAAATGCTGGGGTTTGTGCCTGAGGGATTAAAGAGGTATGCTGAGATTTATAAATTTGACCTTTTTGATGGCTATTCAGTTAAGTTTATTCACAACCAGTATATTGGCTATATTTTATCAGCACTTATAGGAATAGGGGTTATATTCGCCATATTTTTCTTATTAAAACATTTGATGACTGAAAGGAAGTAAGATGAAGTGCTGCCAGATTTTTTGAGAGAAGAAGATAACGCTAAAGTCAAAGTTGCAAAAGAAGGATATGTTGAAAAGAGTCTTTCTGGTTACTTGAAAGTTTCTCAGTGGTTTTTCAAAAGAAACAAAAGTTTATTTACAAGGATTAACGAATGGGCAAAACTTTTGTTTTTAATATGGTTTAGTTTACTTGTGAGTATCTCTGATAGTATATTGTTTTTAGCAGTTGCTTTTACTTTTGTATTGGTAGTTGCAGCAATATCAAAAGCTGATATCAAAGCATTGATTGTTTCATCTTGGGCGTTTGTGCCGCTTGTTACATTTATAATAAGCATTCCTTATATGCTGATAACAAAAAATATTATGCCAGCTATTTTGCAGGTTTTAAAGACAGGTATCATTATAATGACAGGTGAGGTTGTAATATATAACTCAAGAATTGACAGGCTTTTGAAGCCTTTTTCTTTTTTTGGAGGTCTGAAGGAATTCATATGGCTTGTTGAGCTCACGATAAGGAATATCTTTGTGCTTTTGCACACAATTACAGATATTTTGTTCGCAAAGAAGATACGGACGGTGGGTGTATCAAGGAATAGATTAGATTTTGTAAAATCTATGATAAAGGCCATTGCTCAAAAGACTATATATATTTCAGAGGTTACTTATTTCTCTATGAAAACGCGCGGCTTTTCATCCGGAAATATTAAATTTGTGTATAGATTTGATGCTACTTTGTCAGAACTTTTTGTAGTATTTTCATTGATTATTATGAGCATTTTGGAGAGGATTTTAAGATGAGCGCAGTCTTCAGGGGAAAAGATATAACATACAGGGTAAACAACAAAACCATTCTTGATAGTGCAAGTTTTGAGATTGAGAAAGGAAAGGCTTATGCGCTTGTAGGTTGCAACGGGAGTGGAAAAACTACACTAATGAAAATACTTTCTGGAATCATACTTGATTTTGAAGGAGAGCTTTACTTTTATGATAAAAAAGTTGATAAAACTTCTTTTGATGAGCTTTTCAAAAACGGATTTTACAAAAAGGTAGGTTATATGTTTCAGGAGACAGAACTTCAGCTTTTTAATCTTACTGTGTTTGATGAGATTGCTTTTGGTCCAAGGCAGTTTATGAATGATGAAAGCAAAATCCAAAAAAGAGTTTTGGAGGTAGCAAAGTTTATAGGTATTGATAATTTACTTGAAAGTGATATACTTACATTGAGCGGTGGGGAGAAAAAAAGAGTAGCGCTTGCTTCAATACTTGCAAATAACCCGGAGGTTTTAATACTTGATGAGCCAACAAACGACCTTGACCCCAAAAGCATAAGGTTTTTTGCAAGGATTTTAAAACAGCTCAAAGATGTTGGAAAAACTCTAATTGTTTCTACGCACCACTTTGACTTGCTTTTTCGCTTGGCTGACTATACAATTTTGCTTTCACCAGACCACAGAATACTGAAGATTGGCACTACAAAAGAGATTTTAGAGGATAAAAATCTTTTGATTGAAGCTGAGGTCATAGATGAAGAATTTGAGGTTTGAGATGTTAGGGCTACTAAAACAAAAATTTTTAAAGGAAGTGAGCAGACCATATGAGGATTAGTAGACTTGATGATGTGGAAAAATTCAAAATCGAAGATGGAAGATTATTTTTTTCTGCCCAACATGAAGAGATTAAAATGGGTTTGACTACAGATATATACTTCATAAAAACACTTGAGGTTTTGAAGTACCTTAAAAGAGAGGATGCCTATGTTAAAGCTGAAATTTTTGCAAGAAGAGATGGGATTTTTTGTGGACTTCCAGAAGTTTTAAATCTTTTAAAAGATGTTAATTGCAAGGTGTATTCTCTTGAAGAGGGGGAAAATTTTTCTGCAAAAGAGGTTGTAATGAGAATTGAAGGAAGATATGTAGACTTTGGAATTTATGAGACACCTATTCTTGGTATACTTGCAAGTTCATCAGCATGGGCAACTGCTGCGCATGAGTGCAAGCTGGCAGCAGGTAACAAGCCAATTTTGTGCTTTGGTGCGCGACACATTCATCCTTCAGTTGCGCCAGTAATGGAAAGGGCGGCGAAAGTGGGTGGAGCAGATGGTGTAAGCTGCATATTGGCAGCAAAAATATTGGGAGTTTCGGCATCTGGCACAATTCCTCATGCTGCAATACTGATTGCAGGCTCAACAGAGGAGGTTGCCATTGCGTACGATAAGGTAATACCTGAAGATTCACCACGTATCATTCTTGTTGATACTTTCAAGGACGAAGCTCAAGAAGCTTTAGATGTTGCAAAAGTGCTAAAAGAAAAGTTGTATGGCATAAGACTTGACACGCCAAGTGAAAGAGGCGGAGTTACACCTGAGCTTGTCTATGAGGTAAGAAAGAGGCTTGATTTAGAAGGATTTGAGCATGTCAAAATTTTTGTGTCCGGCGGACTTGACCCTGAAAAAATAAAAATACTTTCAGAAGCGGGAGCAGATGCTTTTGGTGTTGGAAGCTATATTTCTTCAGCACCTCCAATTGACATGACGATGGATATAAAAGAGGTGGATGGCAAACCTGTTGCAAAAAGGGGAAGAATTCCTGGTGTGACAGAAAATAAGAGACTAAAGAGAGTGAAGTGATTTCTGGGTATGCCAAATTCAAAGTGATATAGATTGGGAATTCTCACAGGTTGAATTGATTGAAAAATAATTTAGTAATTGGTAAAATAGATAACAAAGAATAATTAATGAAAAATTTGTTGTGTCAATAAAGTTTAATCGGAGGGGTTGATTTGGCTGGTGACAAAATAACCTTAAGACAGCTTGAAAACCATCTTTTCAAGGCAGCTGATATACTCAGAGGTAAGATGGATGCCTCTGAGTATAAAGAATATATTTTTGGTATGCTTTTTCTAAAATATACTTCGGATGTTTTTGAAGAAAAAAGACAGGAGTTAAAAGATAGATTTTAAGCTATGGGATTTTCTGAAAAACAAATATATGAACTATTAGAAGATCCAAGCTCTTATGGTGATGCCTTTTTTGTCCCTGAAAAGGCAAGATGGGAAAATATTTTGAAATTAAAAGAAGATGTTGGAAATCAGCTAAATAAAGCTCTGAGCGTTTTAGAGGAAGCAAATCCAGAGCTTGATGGAGTTTTGAAACACATAGATTTTAACGCAGTAAAGGGAAAAACCCGACTCAAAGATCAGCAACTTATTGACCTTATTAACCATTTCAACAAGTATAAACTAACACCTTCAAACTTTGAATTTCCTGATCTACTTGGTGCTGCTTATGAGTATTTGCTAAAGGAATTTGCCGATTCAGCTGGTAAAAAAGGAGGAGAATTTTATACACCATCACATGTTAAAAAATTGATGGTAAGGTTAGTTAAGCCCCGTAAGGGCATGTCAATTTACGACCCAACTGTGGGCTCTGGTGGTTTCTTGATTGAGGCATTCCACTACGTTGAAGAACAAGGACAAAACCCAAGAAACTTAGCACTTTATGGTCAAGAACTTAACGGATTGACATGGTCTATATGCAAAATGAATATGATTCTGCACAGCATTAATGATGCGCACATAGAAAATGAAGATGTGTTGACAACCCCCATGTTTTTGGAAAATGGATACATAAAAAGGTTTGACAGAATATTAGCCAATCCACCTTTTTCAGAAAACTATACCCGCGCAAATATGCAATTTGAAGAAAGATTTAAATATGGCTTTACTCCTGAGAATGGGAAAAAGGCAGACCTTATGTTTTTGCAGCACATGATTGCAAGCCTGAAAGATGACGGAGTAATGGCAACAGTTATGCCCCATGGAGTTTTGTTCAGAGGTGGGCAGGAAAAGGTTATAAGGGAAGGAATTGTAAGAGATGATCTAATTGAGGCAATAATAGGACTGCCGCCGAAGCTTTTCTACAACACTGGAATACCAGCTTGTATTATTGTGATTAATAAAAACAAGCCAGAACATTTAAAAAATAAGATCTTGTTTATTAACGCTGATAGAGAGTATGGAGAAGGTAGAAATCAGAATTTCTTAAGACCAGAGGACATAGAAAAAATAGTTACAGTGTTCGATGAAAAGAAAGAGATACCTAAATACTCCAGGTTGGTTGATATAAAGGAGATAGAAGAAAACGATTTTAATCTGAATATTAGGCGTTATGTGGACAATTCTCCAGATCCTGAAATCGAAGATGTTCGTGCACATCTTTTTGGTAGTGTACCGAAGAAAGAAGTATTGCTGTATGAAAAACAGTTGAGGAAATTTAACTTGAGCTATGATATTTTGCTGGCAGAGAAGAGTGAAAATTATTTGGAGTTTAAAAAAGACATTACTGACAGAAATCAAATTAGGGAACTGATTGATAATTGCACTGAAGTGAAAGCTACAATAGAAAAACACAGAGAAAAACTTTTGGAGTGGTGGCAGCTTGTAAGGACTGAAATTGAACAGTTTTTTGGCAGAAATAATCTTTGGAAGTTTAGAAATGAAGCTTTGGAAAAATTTAAAGATAGCTTATTGCCAATTGGAACATTTGATGAGTTCAAAATAGCGGGCATATTTGCAAATTGGTGGGAAGAGCTTGTTTATGATTTCAAAAGTATAGTTTCTGCGGGTTGGAACAAGAATTTGGTTGAAAGAGAAAGAATTAAAGAAAAATATTTTAAAGAAGATATAGAAAAAATTGAAGATGTTGAAAGCAGGCTTGCCGAAATTGAAGCAGATTTAAGTGAGCTTTTAGAAGAAGTTGAAGATTGGGATGAAGAGCAGCAGGGAGATAAAACTGCAAGCAAGGTCAAAGAGTTTCTGAAGGACTTGGTTAAAGATTTAAAATCAAAAGACAGCGAGGCTGCGAGAAGAGAAGCAAAAAAATGGGAAGATTTGTTAGAAAATATTGCTCAAAAAGAAAAGGAAATTAAAAAGGTGAGAAGTGAGATAAGCAGAAAGCAAAAGGAAATTGAAAATAAGATAGATGAAAAGATTGAATCTATTACCGAAGAAGAAGCAAAAGAGCTATTGCTCGAAAAGTTCTTTGAATTAATTAGCAATCAACTTGAAAAGTACTTAAATGCAGAGAAAAAAGAACTGATAAAGATTTTTGAAAAGCTTTGGGATAAATATCATGTGTCTCTTGAACATCTTTTAAAGGAACGAGAGCGGGAGGTCAGTAGGTTAAATAAATTTTTGGAGGAACTTGGATACTATGAGAGAGTCTAAACAAGTGGAATTTAAAGCACAGTGGAACGACGAGCATCTTAAAACAATCTGTGCATTTGCTAATTCAGAAGGTGGAATAATATACATAGGTGTAGATGACAAAGGCAATCCTATTGGAATAACCAATATGGATAAACTTCTTGAAGACATACCAAATAAAATTTTAAGCAAACTTGGAGTTATTGCAGATGTTGATGTTGAAATGGTAAAAGGGCAGGAGGTAATAAAAATAAAGGTGGAAAAGTCAGAAGTGCCAATCTCATATGATGGCAAGTTTTACATTCGGACAGGTTCGACCATTCAGCAACTTAGCGGAAATGAACTTGTGAGATTTATGTTAAAAAAACAGCGAATTTCGTGGGATTCATTACCTTCTGAGGCAGGCGTTGACGAAGTAGACATCGAAACAATAGAAAGGTTTAAGAGGATGGCAAAAAAGAGATTGCCCGAAATATCCGAAGAAGATTCCATCGAAAAGATTCTCAAAAACCTTGAACTTGTAAAAGAGGATAAACTTACAAATGCAGGATTACTGCTTTTTGGCAAAAAACCTCAAAAGTATATCCACGGTGCAGGTGCCCGTGTTGGAAGATTTAAAACTCCAACCATCATACTTGATACCATTGATGTTAGTGGAAATCTTTTCAAACAGCTTGATGGATTAATGGAAGCTATTAAAAAACATTTGAATGTTCGATTTGAAATAAAAGGGATAGAAAGAGAAGATATATGGGATTATCCTCTTGAAGCTATAAGAGAGGCAGTAATAAATGCATTAATTCATAGGGATTATTTAAGCCTTGCGGACATTCAAATAAAGATTTATGATAATAAAATTTGGTTTTTCAATCCGGGTAAGCTTCCAGAAGAAATAACAATTGAGATGCTAAAACAAGATCATGGATCAATACCACGCAACAGGCATATTGCTTATGTATTTTTCCTCGCTGGATTGATTGAAAAATGGGGAAGCGGTACAAAAAGAATGGTTGAACTTTGCAGGGAAGCAGGACTGCCAGAACCTGAGTTTAAAGAAGAAGGCGGTTTTGTGGTCGAATTTTATAAAGACATATACACAGAAGAGTATTTAGCCAAGCTTGGGTTAAATGAAAGGCAGATAAAGGCAGTTATGTATGTAAAGGGGAAAGGGAAAATTACCAACAGAGAATATCGGGAACTGACAGGGCTTTCTGATGAGGGTACAAGAAAGGATATAAACGTTTTAGTTGAAAAAGGATTGCTGTTGCCTGTTGGGAAAGGAAGGAATACTCATTACATTCTTAAATAAGTTGGCGATTTGTTGGAATTTAGTTGGCGATTGTGGCGATTGTATAATGCTTATGTAGAAAAAATGTTTAATGAAAATGCAAAACCATATTGAGGAGTGGCACTAATGCTTAAACAACAGGAAGAATTAAGAATGGATAAAACAAAATGTATTCCTAAAAATTGGGGTGTTGCAAAGTTAGGAGAAATATGTGAAATAACTATGGGACAATCTCCACCAAGTGAATCATACAATATGGAAGGAAAGGGAATGCCTTTTTTGCAAGGCAAACAAGAATTTGGAAGCAATCATCCTGTAAATGTTAAGTATACCACAAAACCTTTAAAGATAGCTTTTGAGAATTCTATATTGATTTCAGTCAGGGCCCCAGTAGGTGATGTTAATATTGCTGATAAGACTTACTGCATCGGGAGAGGATTAGCTTCATTAAGGGCAAAAAAGGAATTATAGCTCTTTTCTTATATTATCTAATGGCTTTCCAAAAATCTGATGTTGAAGCAATAGGGGAGGGTTCAACTTTTCAAGCAATTACTAAATCTCAGATTTTCAATTTTAAAGTTCTTCTTCCACCTCTCCCCGAACAACGCAAAATCGCTGAAATACTTGAGACAATTGATAATGCAATTGAAAAAACTGACGCCATTATAGAAAAGTACAAACGCATAAAGCAAGGTTTGATGCAAGATTTGCTTACTAAGGGAGTGGTAAGTGAGGGTGAAGGTGAGAGTGAGAGGTGGAGGTTGAGAGATGAGAATATTGATAAATTCAAGGATTCACCGCTTGGTAGGATTCCTGAAGAGTGGGAAGTAGTGAGGCTGGAAGAAGTAGTTGAAATTAATCCTGAGACATTGAATTTAAAGAATAAAGATATGACGATTAACTATATAGATATTGAAAGTATAGAGGATTATAAAGTTAAAAATTATAAGACATTTAAAGTGTCTGAAGCTCCAAGCAGAGCTCAAAGAATTGTAAAAGAAAAAGATGTGTTAGTCTCTACCGTTAGACCCAATTTAAAAAGTTTTGCAATAATCACTAAGGATAAAAATAATTTTATATGTTCTACAGGATTTGCTGTTTTGAGATCAAAAAATAATTTATCTTCAGAATATCTATTTTATTATACCCAATTTGACTATTATTTTTTAAATCAAGTTTTACCTATAATTGTTGGTTCTAACTATCCTGCTATAAATTCATATGAGCTAAAAACATTTTTTATACCCCTTCCCCCCATCCCCGAACAACAACGCATAGCTTCAATTTTATCTCAAATAGATGAAGTCATAGAGAAAGAGCAAGCCTATAAGGAAAAACTTGAAAGAATCAAAAAAGGCTTAATGGAAGATTTGCTAACAGGCAAAGTCAGGGTAAACCACCTTATTGAGGAGGAAGAAAAATGAACAATGATATACAAGTAATTTTACAAGAACGAAAAAATTATTTAGTGGAAAAGTTCGGAGTAATTGAAATTGCTATCTTTGGCTCCTATGCAAGAGGCGAACAAAGAAAAGATAGTGATGTAGATATAATTGTTGATTTTAAAGAGGGTTACAAAACATTCGATAATTATATGAATTTGAAATTCTACCTTGAAGAACTTTTTGGTAAAAAGGTTGACCTTGTGATTAAATCAGCTATAAATCCACGTCTAAAGCCTTTCATAATGGAGGAAGCAGTATATGTCTAAAAAGCGTATACTAAAAGTATAATTATTGAAGACATCATTGAAAAATGGAAGTATTGAGAGTTTACACAGGATAGAAAAATACTATAATTTTACAGAAAATAAACAGGTTTTAATGCTGTTTTAAAAGACAATTGAAGATATTTTGGGGTGACTTTTATGCTAGACATAAAAATTGAAAAAATCATACGCTCAAATAGAAAAACCATAGCTTTGCAAATGACAGAAAATAGCACACTCATAGTCAAAGCTCCGATCAATGTGGATGAAAAAACAATATGGGATGTTATTCAAAAACATAGAAAGTGGATTGACAAGAGAAAGAAAGAGATAGAAGCAAGAGATTCCAAAACCTTGCCAAAAGAATTTGTCAGCGGAGAGGGATTTTTATACCTTGGCAGGTATTATAAACTGCACATAGTTGAAAACCAATATGTCCCGCTCAAATTCGAAAATGGGTTTTATCTCTCAAGAAGTGCTTTGCCAGAAGCAAAGAATGTATTCATAGATTGGTATAAAAAAGCTGCCTATGAGAAGATTCTTGAGAGAGTAAACTGGTGGGCTCAAAAAAGAGGTTTTAAATACAACAAAGTAAATATAACAAATGCACAGAGAAGATGGGGTTCTTGTTCTGTAAAAGGTAACTTAAACTTTTCTTGGAGACTTATTATGGCACCGCTGTCTGTAATAGACTATGTAGTTGTTCATGAGCTTGTCCATCTTGAAGAGAAAAATCATGGAAAAAATTTTTGGACAAAGGTAAAACTTCTCATGCCTGATTACAAAAAATATGAAGATTGGTTGAAGAAAAACGGGTATTTACTTAATATATAAAGAATTACCGATTGAAAGCTATAAAATAACCACTTTGGGTAATTATGATAAAAAATAGAGGGTTGTCAGTTAACTCATATTTTCTGGCAACCCTATTACTACTTTCCTATGAAAAACTTAAAGAAGTTTAGTCAGCATAACATAGTCCTATTAATGCATCTCGCGCATCCATATTATTATCAACAAGAAAAGAGAAATCTTTTAAAAGAAGCCATCCTTCTTTGCCAGTAGATGTTTCAATCAAGCACCATTTTTTATTATCACAGCCAACTATATTTATGATTTGTCCTTGCTTAAGAGTGAAACACTTACTTTTTTCGCTTCTTGTGGTGTGAAGTTTAATATCTTTTTTTACAAAAACGTAGAAGTTTGTTTTATAAATATCTTGAGGAATTATTTCAAGTTTATGATTTTTCAAAATATATTTTTCATTGAAATACCATGTTTGAAGAAGTTTTGCACGAATCAATCCTTCGACAATACCGTTACCATAAACATGAAGTCCAATATTATAAATTCCCCCTACACTTCCTATTTCAATGATTTTATTATTGTAAAATTGATAAAAAATTGATGTGTAATCATTACTTGGACCCTCGTCAAAAATAACAATTTCTTTGTAATTATCAGATTTATAAATATCAACAATTGCAAACTTTTTTTGTAGATTTGTATACAGTTCGTTTGTTATTGATTGATTATTTACTTGCAGAGTAAAACCTTTATTAGAAGGTTTATAAATGATAGATTCATTTATACCGTCATTGTTAAGATCATAATGTACTTCTTTATTCGCTGGGAAGAAGAGTATTTTATCTTTGTAGTTTTTCTCAATGAATAATTTGCTTTTATAATAGTATTTTTCAAAGTATGAAATTAGAATAACGTTGTATTTTTCTATGCTATTGAGTTCATCAAAAGACACTTTTTTGATAGGTTTGTACCACTTTTTAGATAAAAAATAATTTCTTAACTCTCTGTTTTCAAAAATATGACCATGTCTTGCAAAAATTTCGTTTCGCGCAATATACAATTTGTTATATACCTCGGGATTAAAGAAAACGTCTTCGGATAGTTTTTTAATATAGCTTTGGGGAAAAACAAAATCATCATTTGCAATTGATTTAATTGGCCAGCTTAGCAGAAAAATAAAAATTAATAATAAAGCAAAAGAGTGTTTTTTAAACATATTATACCTCCTTTCAGCAACGTCATCATAGATATCCAAAATACATCATTGTTGTAAAGTATTTATTAATAAATATATACTACTCACGTAGCAAAGTCAATATATAACAAAAGAATACTGCAAATAATACAATTATAAATAACCTTCACTTAATAATAAAGATTTTACAACGTCTTTTGTAATCAATCTGCCTATAAAGTTTCAATCATGCTATCTTAAATTAGGGAATATCAAAGGAAAGGAGAAAAGATTTTTATAAAGATTTTTCAGAAAAGACTAAAAAAGAATTAGTGGTGCGCCCGAGAGGACTCGAACCTCCGGCACATGGTTTAGGAAACCATTGCTCTATCCTGCTGAGCTACGGGCGCACAACGTTTTTGCAAACAATATAATACAACATTTTGAGGCTATTGTAAAGATCCTTGAGACAAAAATCAAAGCAGCTTGAGAAAAAGGCGCAAAAAATATTTACAACCTCTGAAAATACTGATAAGATAAAATGTATACAGTTTATTAATTTCTAAGATTGGAAATTACAATTACAAGGGAGAGGCGAGTGTAATGCTTGATTTAAAATATATAAGGTCAAATCCAGAAAAGGTACAAGAAGGACTTTCTAAGAGGAACAAAGACATTTCAATTGCGCCCATTTTAGAGCTTGATGAAAGAAGAAGAAAGCTTTTGGCTGAGGTTGAAAGCCTGAAAGCTCTGCAGAATCAAAAATCTAAAGAGGTTCCAAAGCTCAAAAAGGAAGGGAAAGATGTTACAGACCTTATGAATGAGCTAAAAGAGCTATCTGATAAAATTAAAGAGTTAGATAGCAAGGTCAAAGAGGTTGAAGATGAGATAGAAAAGATTTTGCTTACAATCCCAAACATTCCTCATGAGTCTGTACCGGTTGGCAAAGATGATACAGAAAATGTTGAAGTAAGGCGCTGGGGTGAGGTAAGAGAACCTGACTTCGAAATAAAGCCACATTGGGAAATTGGTGTAAATCTTGGAATCTTGGATTTTGAAAGAGCCTCAAAAGTGTCAGGAAGCCGTTTTACATTTTACAGAGGACTTGGTGCAAGGTTAGAAAGAGCTTTAATCAACTTCATGCTTGACCTTCACATTGAAAAGCATGGCTATACTGAGCTATTCCCACCTTTTCTGGTTGCCAGAAAATCTATGATTGGCACAGGGCAGCTTCCAAAATTTGAAGAGGATGCATTTAAGACAACAGATGATTACTTTTTGATACCAACAGCAGAGGTGCCTGTTACAAACTACCACAGAGAAGAGATACTCAAAGAAGAAGATTTGCCAATAAAATATGTTGCCTACTCAGCATGTTTTAGGGCAGAAGCTGGTGCTGCTGGCAAAGACACAAGAGGGCTTATTCGTCAGCATCAGTTTAACAAGGTTGAGCTTGTGAAGTTTGCAAAGCCAGAAGATTCTTATGATGAACTTGAAAAACTCACAGCTGATGCAGAGGATGTTTTAAAGGAATTAGGACTTCCTTACAGGGTTGTTCTTCTTTGTTCGGGTGATTTAGGATTTTCTTCTGCAAAGACATACGACATTGAAGTCTGGATGCCAAGCTATGGAAGATATGTTGAGATTTCTTCTTGTTCAAACTTTGAAAGCTATCAGGCACGAAGAGCAAACATCAGATTCAGAAGGAAAGACGGAAAACTTGACTATGTTCATACGCTAAACGGCTCAGGCCTTGCTGTGGGAAGAACCTTAGCAGCAATACTTGAAAACTTCCAGCAGAAAGATGGAACAGTAGTTGTTCCAGAGGTTTTGAGAAGGTATATGGGTACAGATGTAATAAAGTAAAAATTAGGAAAGAACAAAGGTAGCAGCAGGACATCATTTAAAGATTGCTGCTACCTTTTTTGTGCACCCAATTATGAATGGTTTTTATGATATTGTCTCTGTATACAACACCCAAGACAAACAAAATAGTAGCTGCAGCAGAAACTACAATTGCCATTGTGTAGTTTTTCTCTTCAAGGCTGCTTCCAATGTATGATGAAAAAAATATTCCTGGCAGTCTTGCAATGGCAACAATCGCAAAAAATCTTAGCGGTTTTATTGGCGAAAGTCCAACAATGTATGTCAGAATGTCTTTTGGAAATCCTGGTATCAAAAAGAGCAAGAATATGGCTATTTCTCCTTTTGGAGAATTGATAAGTGAATAAAATTTTCTGAGCTTTTCCTCTGAGACAATTTTCCTCACAAGACTATATCCCAAAAACCTTGTTATATAAAATACACACACAGAGCCTATCATGATTCCAATTAATGAATATACTGTGCCAAACAGCGTACCATAAAGATATCCGCCAGAGATTTGTACAGCCTCACCAGGTATAACAGAAATAATAACCTGAAGAATTTGAATAAAGATAAAAATCAAGATACCAAGATGCTCAAAGGATAGAATCCAGTTTTTAAACTCTTTTGGTTTGGAAACAATATCTGCAAAAAAGTGCCTATATTTTATAGCTACTGCTGTTGCCAGTAAAATAAATCCTGCAATTGCAACGATATTTAAGACAATTGAAAGATTTTTCCTCTTCACTTTTGCCCTCCAATGTCACAATTAAGACGTTTTATAATTTAACGCTCACCATATTACTATAACCTACTGATGAATTTTTTGCAACCCCTAATCCAAATATATACAATTATGGTGTATTCAAAAATATGTTGATTTTTTAACATTCAAAATATATAATAAAAAGGTAAGTAGCCTTCTAGTGATGAGTTTATCTTTTTCGAATAAAGTTTTCAAATGTTTTTTAAGGGAGGTTTGAACATGGGCAAGATGATTGAGATAAGATGGCATGGTCGAGGTGGCCAGGGTGCAAAGACAGCTTCACTTCTTTTAGCTGAAGCTGCTTTCAACACAGGCAAATACGTTCAAGGTTTTCCTGAGTATGGGCCGGAGCGAATGGGTGCTCCTATCACAGCTTACAACAGAATAAGCGATGAAAAGATTACTATTCACAGCAACATTTATGAACCTGACTACGTAGTTGTTGTTGATGAGACATTAATCGGAAGTGTTGATGTAACAAAAGGGCTCAAAAAAGGTGGTGCAATAATTGTTAACACTTCAAAGTCTCCTGAAGAAGTCAAGAAGATGCTCGGAGATTTTGATGGAAAGGTTTACACAATTGACGCAAGAAAGATTTCAATGGAGTGTTTGGGCAAGTACTTCCCGAATATCCCTGTTCTTGGAGCGGTTATAAAGGTAACAGGCATTATTCCCGAAGAAGAAGCAATAAAGGACATGGAAGGGTCGCTTCATCACAAGTTTGCAACAAAGCCAGATGTGATTGAGGGTAATCTCAAAGCGTTTGTTAGAGGAATGCAGGAGGTGCAAGGATAATGAGAAAGATGAAAATAACAGAAGATGTTACATGGAAGGAAATAACACCGGCAGGTGTAATTATCGATCCAGGTAATGCAGAGGACTTTAAAACAGGCGACTGGAGAACAATGAGACCTGTTTGGCATGAAGATAAATGCAAGCAGTGCCTATTTTGCTTCTATGTATGTCCAGATTCATCTATAAAGGTTGAAAATGGAAAGATGGTTGGAGTTGATTATGACCACTGCAAAGGTTGCGGAGTTTGCACAGAGGTTTGTCCATTTAAAGCTTTTGATTTTGTAGAGGAGAAAAAATAAGAAAGAATTTTGAATTTGAGGAGGGGAAACTACAGATGGCTATTCGAGATAGACTTTCTGGTAACGAAGCAATAGCTTTTGCAATGAAACAAATAAATCCTGATGTTGTTGCCGCTTTTCCAATTACACCTTCAACTGAGGTACCACAATATTTTTCTCAATATGTTGCAAACGGTGAGGTAGACACTGAGTTTGTTGCTGTTGAGTCTGAGCACAGTGCAATGAGCGCATGTATTGGTGCGTCAGCAGCAGGTGCAAGAACTATGACAGCAACATCCTCACAAGGTCTTGCACTCATGTGGGAGATGCTCTATATTGCTGCGTCAATGAGACTTCCAATTGTTATGGCTGTTATAAACAGAGCTCTTTCTGGTCCTATTAATATTCACAACGACCATTCAGACTCAATGGGTGCAAGAGATAGTGGCTGGATTCAGATTTACTGCGAAAACAACCAGGAAGCTTACGACTCGTTGATTCAGGCAATAAGAATTGCTGAGCACAAGGATGTAAGACTTCCTGTGATGGTTTGCTATGACGGATTTATTACAAGCCATGCTGTTGAAAATATAGAACTTTTGGAAGATGAACTTGCAAAGAAGTTTGTAGGTGAATATAATCCAGAGTTTTATCTTTTGAACGAGCAAAACCCAATTTCAATGGGTCCGTTAGACTTGCCACCATACTACTTTGAGCACAAAAGGCAGCAGGCTGAAGCTATGAAAAACGCTAAAAAGGTAGTACTTGAGGTTGCAGAAGAGTTTGCTGCCTTGACAGGAAGAAAATATGGTCTTTACGAAAGCTACAAGCTTGACGATGCAGAGGTTGCAATAGTTGTAATGAACTCAACAGCAGGAACAGCTAAGGCTGTTGTTGACGAGTACAGAAGCAAAGGATACAAGGTAGGGCTTTTAAAGCCAAGGCTTTTCAGACCATTCCCTGTTGATGAGATTGTAGGGGCGCTCAAGCACTTAAAAGCAGTTGCTATAATGGACAAGTCAGATGGATTTAACGCAGCTGGCGGTCCACTTTTCACTGAGATTACAAGCGCTCTTTATGGAAGAGCAGATGGTATAAAGGCTATCAACTACATCTACGGTCTTGGTGGAAGAGATGTTAAGACAGATGATATCGCAAAAGTTTATGACAGGCTTCTTGACATTGTCAAGACAGGTAATATTGGAGAAATTTACAACTACATTGGTGTGAGAGAATAAGGAGGTGCAAATTAAAAATGGCATACAATATAAAAGAGCTTGCAGCAAGACCTGAAAGGTTTACAGGCGGGCACAGGATGTGTGCAGGGTGCGGTGCACCTGTTGCTGTAAGAGCAATACTACGCGCACTCAAACCAGAAGATAGGGCTGTTGTTGGTGTTGCAACAGGATGTTTGGAGGTTTCAAGCTGTATTTACCCATACACAGCATGGAAAGACTCGTTTATCCACAGTGCATTTGAAAACGCTGCTGCAACAGTTGCTGGTGCTGAGGCTGCATACAAGGTTTTGAAGAAGAAAGGAAAAGTTCAAGGTGAGTTTAAGTTCATTGCGTTTGGTGGTGACGGAGGAACATACGATATTGGTCTTCAGTCGCTTTCCGGTGCAATGGAAAGAGGTCACAACATGGTATATGTTTGCTATGACAATGGTGCTTATATGAACACAGGTATTCAGAGATCTTCTGCTACCCCACTTTATGCTGATACAACAACATCTCCACAAGGCAAGGTTTTACCAGGTAAGATGCAGCCAAGAAAAGATCTTACAGAGGTTATGGTTGCGCATGGTATACCATATGTTGCACAGACAGCTTTCATCACACCAAACTTAAAAGATTTGATTGAAAAGGCTGAAAAGGCACTTTACACGGATGGACCAGCATTTTTAAATGTTTTGGCTCCATGTCCAAGAGGTTGGAGATATGAGACATCAAAGCTCATTGAAATTTCAAAGCTTGCAGTTGATACATGTTTTTGGCCACTTTATGAAGTTGTAAATGGTCAGTACAGGCTCACTTACAAGCCAAAAGAAAAGCTTCCTGTTGTTGAGTTTTTAAAGACTCAAGGAAGGTTCAGACACCTTTTCAAGAAAGGAAATGAACACTTAATTGAGCAGATTCAGCAGGAAGTTGACAGAAGATGGGAAAGACTTTTAGAACTTTGTGGTGAAAAATAAGCGATATAATAATATAGCAAAAGTAAAAAGGCTCTCTGCCTGAAAAGTTTGAGATGAGGTTTAGGCGGGGAGCCTTTTTGATATGTTTGTCTTTTATACTTTCGCAATCAATGTTAAAATATATAAAAAGCAGGTTATGAGGTGAAAATGTGAAGGTTGCATATTTAGGTCCTATTGGTTCATATTCATATGAAGCTGCAAGAAAGTTTTTTGCAGACGAACAAGAGAAAAATCTTGTAGCACGCGACACAATAGATGATGTGTTTGAGACTGTTGAAGAGAATGAGGTTGAATTTGGAGTTGTTCCTGTTGAAAACTCCATTGAAGGAAGTGTCTCGACAACCCTTGATTATCTTTTAAAATCCCAAGTTTATATAATAAAAGAAATAGTTTTGAAAGTAGAACATTATCTTTGCACAAGAGAAGAGAAAGAACAAATTTTAACAATTGCTTCACATCCCCAGGCGTTTTCTCAGTGCCATGATTATTTAAGAAAGAATTTTAAAGAAGCAAAACTTATACAAGTTAGCAGCACGTCATATGCTGCAAGGATTTGTGCAGAAGGTGAAGTAGACGCTGCAATCTGTTCTTTATTTGCAGCACAGAAAAATAATCTTAAAATTTTGGCTGGTCCAATAAACCACGAGAATAATTACACAAGATTTTTTGTTATAAGTAAAAATCCTAACTTTGAAATGGGGGAGAAAAACAAGACATCAATTATCTTTTCCACCTATGACAAACCGGGAAGTCTTTACAAAATATTGGCTATTTTTAATCTTTATGATTTGAATTTGACAAAGATAGAGTCACGACCGGCAAAGACTAATCTTGGTGAGTATGTGTTTTTTGTTGATATAGAGGGATTTGTGGATGATGAAGATGTGAGTGATGCGCTGAAAGTGGTTCAACGAAAATCTACATTTTTTAAGCTTTTAGGGTCTTATTCTGTTGTTTGTCCAGATTCGGATAATAAAAATTATTGGATGGATGTGGATGGAGTATGAACAATAAACTGCTAAAAGAAGGGCTTATATCAATAGTTACTGGAGTTTTCCAGTTGGTTTTATTTTTATTTCAGTTTAATCCTATTTTTGCTTTGGTAGGTTTTCCTCTTTATGTTGTAGCAGTTAAGGAGAATTTTTCAAGAAGTATAGCTATATCGTATGTTATTTCTGCCTTAATAATTATGATTCTTGGAAAATCCCCAATTAATTTACTTTTTATTCTAATAACATTTATCTTGCCGGTGTGTGTATTTTTGATTTTACGCGTTTCAAAAACTACTGTTATGGATTTTGTAATATACATTGCTGGATTTTTGTTCTATCATGTCCTTTTTATAAAGGCTATAAAAATTCTTTACAAGATAGATATCGTAGAGCTTGTTCTTTCTATTTTAGAAGGCATTTTAAAAGGTTACTTTAACCCAGCTGGCGATGACAAACTGAATAAACTTGTGGAATTTTTGAAACTTTTTATGCCCGGATTTGTAATTGTTGAGGCTATCACATTTGCACTTTTTGGGTATTATATTACCAAATTTGTAGCAAACAAAGTTGGAATTCAAAAGGAATTTTTACCTTTTTCAAAGCTATTTATGCCCAAAGAAGTGACAGTTGGAGTTGTAGTATTCTTTATTCTTTCTTTATTTTTGACAAGCATCAATGTTTTTTATATTATTGTGAGCAACATGACAATGATTCTTACGTGGCTTTTATTTATTCAAGCACTTTCTTTGATGTATGCAGTCATAACTGAAAAAATTCGCTCACCGTTTATTAGAGGCTGGCTTTTTACAGTTTTGATTATATTCAGTATGCAATTTTTTGTTTTAATGATATTCATTGGTTTTTTAGACCTTATAGTTGATTTTAAAAAACGCAAACCAAAGAGGGTGGAATTGTGAAAGATAAAAAGTCTCACTTTAGATTTGATTTTTCCGTATCGCAAGCAGGTTTTATACTCTCTTTGCTTTTTGATTTTGTAATTCTATATTTTAATATCAAAATTGGTTTAATTTGTCTTACGCTAATTGTTCTACTTGCTATTTATAATGTTAGACTCAATAGGAAAAAGAACAAACAACTTTTAGAATATATAGAAACTCTCACTCTTAATATAGACACAGCTTCAAAAGACACACTTTTAAAGTTTCCATTTCCAATTCTTATATCTGAGTACAATGGTGATATAATATGGTATAATCATAAATTTCTTAACACAGTAAAGAACAAGAAATTAATAGGCAAGAATCTTAAAGATGAACTTCCTGATCTTTATTCAGCTGTTTTAGAAGGGAAAAGTAAAGTAGAAAAATTTGAGTATGATGGTAATTTCTTTGATGTTTTGATAACCATTGTTGAGGTAGAAGAAGGGAAGAATGAAAAGAGGTTTTTGAACCTGTTTTACTTTGTTGATATTACTGACTTTGTTCTTCTTCAAAAGAAATATGAAATACAGAATGTAGTTTTTGGCTATTTGACCATTGACAACTATGAAGATGTTTTAAATTCAGCACCTGAAGTATCTAAATCTTCTATTATTTCTGAGATAGAAAAGCGTATTAATGACTGGTTTTACAATCAAATAAGATCAGATGTGTTTTTAATGAAGTATGAACGAGACAAATACTTTTTTATATGCAATAATGAAGCCTTTTACAAGATGCAGGAAAGAAGATTTAATATTTTGGACCAGATAAAGGAAGTGAATCTGTACAATAAGATAATTCCTACCATAAGTTGTGGCATAGGGATAAGGCAAGATTCGATATTTCAGGCACAAAAGGATGCAAAAACGGCTCTTGACATGGCCCTGAGCCGTGGCGGTGACCAGTTTGTAATATTCTACGACGGCAAGTTTGAATTTTTTGGTGGTAAAACAAAAGAACATGAAAAACGCTCAAAAGTGCGTTCACGTGTCATGGCACAGACAATAAAAGAGATTGTTAAACATTCTGATAAGATATTTATTATTGGTCATCAGTACTTTGACCTTGACTGTTTGGGCGCAGCTGTGGGTTTGAGTAAGTTGTGCCTGAATTTAGGCAAGGAAGTGTACATTGTACTTAATTCCTACAATCCTACAATTAAAAGTTTTCTTCAGATGCTACTTGATGACCCTCAATACCAGAATATAATAATTGACCAGCAAAAAGCTTTGAAGATAAAAACAAAAACCTCACTTTTGTTTGTGGTAGACACTCAGAGAACAAGTTATATAGATATGCCACAGATGATTTTGGAGTTTGAAAAGATAATTGTAATTGACCATCATAGAAGACCTGCCGACTGGATAGAACAGGCTCTTATTTGCTATTCAGAAACATACGCTTCATCTGTATCTGAACTTGTTGCGGAGCTTTTGAGCTATGAAGGGATAAAGCTGAAAAAATTTGAGGCAGAAATACTTTTAGCGGGTATAATGATTGATACAAGAGGATTTACAAAAAATGTTGGTGTAAGGACTTTTGAGGTTGCAACGTACCTCAGAGAGAATGATGCTATGCCGGAAGCTATAAAAGAATATTTAAAGGAAGATTTAGAAAGTTATATTTTAAAAAGTCAACTTATTTCAAGCCTTGAGATTATTCATAACAATATCGCCCTTGTGGTTGATTATTCACAAGTGTGCCGGGATAATGTTATAATAGCAAAGGTGGCGGATGAACTTTTGAATATAAAAGGGATTGATGCTTCTTTTGTTGTGTGCAAAATAGAAAACAGTGTGCTAATTAGCGGTCGCTCGAATGGCAAGATAAACGTCCAGGTTATATTAGAAAAGATTGGTGGTGGAGGTCATTTAGAAACTGCAGGTGCAAGACTTGAAAATGTAACTATTAAAGAGGCAAAAGAGATTCTTTTAAAAGCTATACAAGAATATATTGATGAGAATAGAAACTTTTAATTTAAGCAAAAAGGAGTGGGTATTCTAACATGAAGGTTGTACTTTTGCAAGATGTGAAAGGGCTAGGGAAGAAAGATTCAATAGTTGAAGTAAACGATGGATATGCCAGAAATTATCTGATTCCACGAAAACTTGCAGTTCCTGCAACAGAAGGTTTAGAGAAACACTTAAAAAAGAAGAAAGAATCTGAACAGAAAAAGAAGGAAAAAGAGCTTGAGGCTGCAAGGAATTTAGCAAATAAGCTTGAAAAGAGTCAGATTATTATAAAAGCAAAAGCAGGTGAAAATGGAAAACTTTTTGGTTCTATAACAAACAAAGAGATTGCTGAAGAGATAAAAAAGCAGCTTGGGGTTGATATTGATAAGAAGAAAATAGAGCTTGATGACCCTATAAAGCTTATTGGAAGCTACGATGTTATTATAAGACTATATCAGGGAGTTGTGGCAAAGCTTAAAGTTCATGTGACAGCAAGCTGATTGTTATGAGGAAGTGAGAGAAAGATGGAGCCCGACATTGTTCAAAATCAGGAAAGAATCCCTGAAAGTCGCGAAGCAGAAGAAGCGGTTGTTGGTGCAATGCTTTTGAGCCGCGAGGTAATTTCTGATGTTGCAGAGATTTTGACAGAAGATGATTTTGCAACACCACAGCTAAAAGAAATTTTTGCTTCTATCATGGACCTTTTTGAAGAAGGCAAGCCTATAGATGTCATAACTGTGGCTGAAAGATTGAGAGAGAGAGGGACATTCGATGCAGTTGGAGGAAGTGAGTATCTGACAAACCTTGTGATAAATACCCCAACAACTGCAAATGCTACATATTATGCTAAGATTGTTGAAGAAAAGTCTCTTTTGCGAAAACTCATAAACTCTTCAATGAAGATTATTGAAAAGTGTAAGAGCCAGACAGAGAGAGTTGAAGACATAGTCGATTTTGCTGAAAAGACAATCTTCAATGTTATTTCTCACAAAAATTCAAAAGATTTTTCGCATTTGAAAGAGATTTTAATTGAAACATACAACAAGATAGAAGAACTATATCTCAGAAAATCGCATATAATAGGGGTTCCTACAGGATTTGCCGAATTTGACAAAATGACAGCAGGTCTTCAACCATCAGATCTGATTTTGATTGCAGCAAGACCTGCAATGGGCAAGACAAGCTTTGCGCTAAATATTGTCCAACACGCAGCACTGCGTGCTGGTGTTCCTGTTGCTATATTTTCGCTCGAGATGTCAAAAGAACAGCTTGTAACTCGTATGATTTGCTCAGAAGCAATGATAGACAGTCACAAACTTCGTACTGGTAACTTAGAAGATGAAGAGTGGAAAAAGTTTGCAAAAGCTTTGGCACTATTGTCAAACGCTCCAATTTATATTGACGATACACCTGCTATAACAGTTTCTGAAATGAGAGCAAAGTGTAGAAGGCTCAAGCTCAAAGAGAAAGGGCTTGGTCTTGTGATGGTTGATTATCTTCAGCTTATGACTGCTCGTGGCAGGTTTGAAAGCAAACAACAGGAGATTGCCGAGATTTCAAGGTCATTAAAGGCCTTGGCAAGAGAGCTAAATGTCCCAGTGCTTGCACTTTCACAGCTGTCCCGCGCACCTGAAACAAGGGCTGACCACAGACCGATTCTCTCTGACCTTCGTGAAAGTGGGGCAATCGAGCAGGATGCTGACATTGTTGCGTTTTTGTACAGGGATGAGTATTACAATCCTGACACCGATAAAAAACACATAGCAGAGCTTATAATTGCAAAGCACAGAAATGGACCTACTGGTACAATTGAACTTCTTTTCCTGGACAAACATACAAAGTTCAAAGATTTGGAGAAAAATAGATAAGTAAAATAACTATGAATCGAAAAAGGGTGTGATGCTATTGTCAATTATCAAAGATTATTCTTTGTGGGAAGATGGGCTCAAAAAAATTAATTGGGCAAGAAGGTTTATGCCTATTTTGAATCAAATAAAAAAAGAATACGAAAATAAAAAACCTCTTAAAGGCTTTAATATAGCAATTTCTGTTCATCTTGAGGCAAAGACAGCAAACCTTGCTCTGCTTTTGAAAGACTTAGGCAGTAATGTTTTTGTCACAGGATCGAATCCTTTATCTACTCAAGATGATGTTGCAAGCGCTCTTGTTCATGAGGGCATTGAAGTATTTGCGATAAGAGGTGTGGATACATCCGAATATTTTAATCATCTTGAGAAAACTCTTGAAAATGATATAGACCTTATAATTGACGATGGAGGAGATTTAACATATCTTCTTCACACAAAACGCGAAGATTTAGCAAGCAGAATAATTGGTGGATGTGAAGAGACAACAACAGGTGTAATAAGGATCAAAGCGCTTGAAAGGGAAGGCAAGCTCAAATTCCCAATGATTGCTGTCAATAATGCTTTTTGCAAACATCTTTTTGACAATCGAATTGGAACTGGTCAGTCTACTTGGGATGGGATAATGAGAACCACAAATATAACAGTTGCAGGCAAGTATGTTGTTGTTGCAGGATATGGTTTTTGTGGCAAGGGAATCGCAAAAAGAGCTAAAGGACTTGGTGCAAAAGTGATAGTTGTAGAGGTTGACCCGATCAAGGCTTTGGAAGCGTATATGGAGGGATTTGAGGTAATGAGGATGCAAGATGCTGCAAAGTTTGGTGATATATTTGTTACTGCGACAGGGTGCAGGGACGTAATAAGGTACGAACATATCTTGCATATGAAAGATGGAGCTATCTTGTGTAATAGCGGACATTTTAATGTTGAAATTGATATTGATACGCTTGAGAAAAAGGCAGTCAAGAAGTACGAAGCAAGAAAGAATATCCAGGGATATGTTCTTGAAAATGGCAATGAAGTTTTTGTAATAGCAGAGGGAAGGCTTGTCAACCTTGCCGCAGCAGATGGGCACCCAATTGAGATTATGGATATGTCATTTGCTATTCAAGCACTGTCGAGTATATATGTTGCAAAAAATCACAAGCAATTGGAAAAGAAAGTATATAATGTTCCAGAGGAGATTGACAAATTTGTTGCCAAAGTTAAATTAAGGTCTCTTGGGGTTGAAATAGACAAGCTCACACCTGAGCAGGAAAAATACCTTGAAAGTTGGGAAGTGTAAGTAAAATGGATATATTAATTAAAAATGCTACAATTATTACTTGTAATGCACAAAATGAGGTTCTAAAAGGTGATATTTTTATCAAGAATGGCAGGATTGAAAGGATAGCAGAAAATATAGAACTATCTATTTATGAGCAAGCTTATGTTAAAGTCATTGAAGGAAAAGATTTGATAGCCATACCGGGACTTATAAATGCACATACACATTGCGGTCAGACAATTTTGCGTTCTTTTGCAGACGATTTGCCTTTGTATGAGTGGTTATTTGAAAAGATTTTCCCGGCAGAAGAAAAGCTTACAAAAGAGATGATTTATTTTTCTTCTCTTCTTGGTATTGCAGAGATGCTACAAAGTGGCACAACTATGTTTTTTGACATGTATTTTCATGAAGATATGACAGCAAAGGCTGTGCAAGAGACTGGTATAAAGGCAGTTTTATCGCGTGGACTTCAGACTGATGAAAAAGAAAATCTTAGACTTGATGAGACAAAAGAGCTGATTTATAATTATTCAAGTGACAAAATAAAAGTGTTTTTCGGTCCACATTCCATTTATACGTGTTCATATGAACTTTTAGAAAAGGTTGCACAGCTGGCACAGGAATTTAAAACAGGTGTGATGATACATCTTAGTGAATCAGAAAATGAAGTAGATAGCTGCTTTGAAAAATATGACATGTCACCTGTTAAGTTATGCAATCAGGCAGGACTTTTTGATACAATTTGTATAGCGGCACACTGCGTGTATGTTGATGATGAGGATATCGAAATTATGACAGCAAAAAATGTATCTTGTGTTTACAACCCGACAAGCAATCTCAAGCTTGGCAATGGTTTTGCGCCTGTGCAAAATATGATAAAGTCTGGGGTAAATGTTGTAATTGGCACAGATTCGGCAGCAAGCAACAACAACTTGAATATGTTTAAAGAGATGCATATAGCATCTTTGCTTGAAAAGGGAATGTACAGATTGCCGGATATTTTAAATGCACAGCAGGTTCTGAAAATGGCAACAGTAAATGCTAGTTTGGCAGCAGGTATCAACAACACGGGGGTTATTCAAGAAGGATTTTGTGCTGATATAGTGCTGCTGAAAGCAAATGATTTTAACATGCTACCATGTTATAACCCAATTTCTAATGTTGTTTATAGTAGCAATCCTTCGAATGTGTACGCTACAATAGTGGATGGTCAAATCCTTTACATGGATGGTAAACTTTTTACAATTGATAAAGAGGCTCTCGTGAAAGAGATAAAGAGCATAGAGAGGTTTTTGAAAGAGAGTGTTTAGAAATTTTTTTAAAGCCATGAAAGGAAGGACAAGAATTGCAGTATAAAAAGGCAACAAAAATAGCATTGCAGCTATTTATAGTAACAGTTTTTACAAAGCTTATAGGATTCATAAGAGAGGTGGCATTTGGTGCAAGGTTTGGTACAAGCGTAAAGGCAGATGCTTTTCCACTTGCACTGCAACTTCCGAACATTCTTTTTGCTTCTGTTTTTGCTGCTTTTTCAACCTCATTTATACCGTTTTACACAGATATACGTGAAAAAAAAGGTGAGGATGAAGGGATAAAGTTTACAAACAGTGTAATAAATACATTGCTTCTTGCATCAAGTATTGTTGCGGTATTAGGTTTTATTTTCTCAAAACAGCTAATTCAACTTCAAGTGCACCAAAGTAAAGAACTTCAAATAATGTATGCGTCAAGAATTTTAAAAATCACAATCTTTATGATAATATTTACAAGCTCTGCAAACATACTTCAGGGTTTTTTGCAAGCAAACGGAAACTTTACAAAACCTGTGTTATCAAGTATTCCATTTAATCTGTCTATTTTTGTTGCCATATTTTTATCCTACTTTGAACCATTCAGAAAGTTTGATGTATATATAGTAGCAGTGGGGTTTGTTATCGGATATTTTTGGAGCTTGGTTTACCAGCTTAATAATTCAAAGAAATATGGCTTTAAATTTTATCCTGTAGTCGGGCTGAAGGATGAAAACATAAAAAAAATGATAAAATTTTCTTTTCCGGTTTTCATAAGCAGCAGCATGGCTCAGCTTTATACGTTCATTGACAGATACCTTCTGACAGGGACATCGACCGGTGCTGTTGCAGCTGTTGCCTATGCAGGGAAGCTGAACGATGTGGTGGTTGGAGTTTTTTCTTCCTCAATTTCTGTTTTAGCTTTTTCAACTTTATCTAATTTTCAAGCAAAAGGAGACAAAGAAAATTTTAGGAAATTTTTTGTCTCTGCGGTAAATTCAATTATTTTGATGATGATGCCGTTTGCGGTGGGCGGTATGATTATGGCGAAAGAAATAACAAGGTTAATCTATCAAAGAGGAAACTTTACAATAGAGTCTACCATGCTAACAGCTTCACCGCTTATGTTTTACTGTTTGGGTTTTGTAGGACTTGGTCTTAGAGATATGTTAAATAGAACTTTGTATGTTTTGAAGGATTCAAAAACAGCTGTAAAAAACGGTGTTATTGCTATTGTTTGTAATATTGTACTTGACATAATATTTATTCATAAATTCAAGCACACCGGTGCTGCTATGGCATTTGCATCAGCAAACTATATTGCAGCAGTTTTGTTGTTTATTTCTCTTAGGAAAAAACTTGGGTCAATCGGTTGGAAAAGGATTGCAAGTGTATTTGTAAAAGCGCTTGTTGCAAGTTTGGTTATGGGCATTTTTGTATATGCATTTAAACAAAAGTTTATATATTTAACAATGCCATTTAAATACTTTACCGTTTATACCTCGGCAAGTATTTTGCTTGGAATGGGAATATATGCAGGGCTTATATACCTTTTAAAGGTAGAGGAAGTGGGTTTGATTGTTAAAATGGTAAGAGAAAAATTTGGGATTTGAAAAATACGGAAAGGGGAAGAAACGTCAAAATGGATATCAAGCATCAATTGAAGGTTTTCAAAAAGGGTGCAGCTGAGATAATTACTGAAGAAGAGCTCATTGAAAAGCTAAAGCAAGACAGACCTTTAAACATAAAACTTGGTCTTGACCCGAATGTGCCAGACGTTCATCTTGGACACGCTGTTGTTTTAAGGAAACTAAAACAGCTTCAGGACCTTGGACACAATATAATCTTAATAATTGGCGATTTTACTGCAATGATAGGCGACCCAACTGGGAAGTCTGAAACAAGAAAACAACTTACAAAAGAAGAGGTTCAAAAAAATGCAGAGCCTTTCAAGCAACAGGTTTTGAAGATTCTTGACCCACAAAAGACTACAATTAGATATAACAGCGAATGGCTTGAGCCTATGAATTTTTTAGATGTTATAAATTTGGCATCAAAATACACAGTTGCAAGAATGTTAGAGAGAGAAACTTTCCGCCAGCGAATGGAAAAGAACTTGCCACTTTCAATACATGAGTTTTTCTACCCGCTTATGCAGGGGTATGACTCTGTTGTTATAGAGGCCGATGTTGAGCTTGGCGCAACTGAGCAAAAATTCAATATATTGATGGGAAGGACGCTGCAAAAGGAGTATGGATGCAAAACAATCCAAGTTGCGCTTTTGATGCCAATTTTGGTTGGTACAGATGGTGTTAATAAGATGAGCAAAAGTCTTGGCAATTACATTGGTATAAACGAGCCACCAAACATAATGTATGGAAAAGTGATGTCAATTCCTGATGAGATTATGATTTCATATTATGAACTTACAACTGATTTAGAGCCAGAAGAAATTGAGGAGATAAAGAGAAAACTTGAAGAAGGGACTCTTCACCCAAGAGATGCAAAAATGAGACTTGCAAGAGAGATTGTAAAGCTTTACCATGGCAAAGAGGCAGCAAAAAAAGCTGAAGAGGAATTTATAAGAGTGTTTCAGAAAAAAGACATACCAGATAACATTCCAGAGGTTGAACTTGAGAGCCCCAAGGTTTACCTACCAAGGTTTATGGTAGAAAATAAACTATGCTCCTCTACAAGCGAGGGAATGAGGCTTATAAAAAGCGGTGCTGTTAAACTCAACGGTGAGAAGATAAATGAACTTGACATTGAACTTCAAAACGGCGATGTTTTGCAGGTAGGTAAACTAAAATTTGTGAAGATAAAGCTTTTGTAAAGGTTTTTCCTTTGCAAAAGCTTTTTTATTTTGCATAAAACAATGGTTGTATTTTTGTTACAATATTACAAGCTTCTAAATAAGAATTTAGGCAGTTTGCATATTGTTATTGTTATTGTTATTGTTGTTGTGATATAGTAAAAGTAAATAAATAGTTAAAAAGGTAATATTGTTATAAAAAGTTTTAATTTGAACTAAAGTAAAAGTGTTGCTTGTGGTAATTAAAATTATTATTTTTGCCCTTTGTGGCCTATAGAAGTTATAAGGATTTTGTTATTGGTTAGGTAGGTAGAGAAGAAATTATAATGTAAAAAATAGAAAGGAGATTTGGGGATATAAGAAAAGGCATCTTAAGACTTACAAGTATGATAGCTGTAATACTTGTATTAGTAGGAGTTTTTTGTACAGGAACTTTAGCAAATGTAGCAGATGATTTAAGAGCACAACAAGTTACTAATATTACCCAGAACTATGGCAATGAAATTTTAGGTAGTTCAGATAGCAGTTCTGAAATTAGAGAAATTCAAACTAATAAAGGCGAAGAGAAAATATTAGGAAACACATTACCAAATTATGTTATATTAAATTGGGTTGCAACTGAAGATTCAATTATTTTCGATACAAATTTAGGAATAGATTCAGTAGACTTGGTATATGGTACTGTCGATACTGGGAACACGAAGAAAAGCTTTCAATTTTCTAATGTTGGGATTGGGAAGAACAAATACACTGTAAGTGGAGTTACGCTTTTAACTTGTGAAGAAAGAATTAAAATAACATGGTATGCTAAAGATGGGGGAGAAACTTTTGGAAGTGCCACATCAACAGGAAGTCGTCAAATTCCCCAGAGTTTACTTAATCTATGGGGACCAGGAAGTTTTGGTTCAAGAGCTGAGTGTTTACATTATCATTTCAAAACACACGGTAAAGAAGTAGCAGTATCAAATATATGTGATTATGTAAGAAAGGCTGATGAATTTAGGAAAAGAGTCATTGAATTGAAATTAACGCCACAAAAACTTGTTGATGGTAAAACTCCTAATGTGTACAGATTCAGATACAATGGGTATTATTTAGATGCAGTATGCGTGAACTTAGTTCCAACCGGGGATTTAATTAGTTTTGGTAAATAATAAAGTTGTGTTAATTTATTACATTATGGAGGTGTTTTTATAAATGTACAAAGGTACAATGTGTGAATTTGGTATTATTGACGAGATAGATAGAAACAAATATTATGGTGAGTATGAGCCTGAAAAGTATGATTGTATATATGTGGATAGTGATGTTGTATTGGACTGGTGGGAGATGGGGCTGAGGAGAGTAAAAACCTATGTTGGAGGAGGTTTTGATAAAGAGTTTTATGGTATAGACGTAAATGGAGTTACATTGATACCGCCCAAGTCTCTTCCTGAATTAGAGAAAGTAGTAGAAAGTGACCCGAGGACAAAAGAAGACCAAAGTCTTAAGAAACTTTTGGAGAAGATTAAAAAAGCAAAAGAGGAGAATAAATATATGATTTGTTATGGAGTGTAAGTTTTGAAATTGACATTTAAAAGCTTTGATGCTATACAGCTAAAAGATAAAATTTGTAAAGCCAAAACTAAAGCTTTTGTGAAGGTGAAACCTTCGCAAAAGCTTTTTGTTTTTGTAAAGCTATAAAGCCGAAATTGAGGATATTTAAAATAAGTGGCAATTTTAATTAATGGCAGGTTCAAATTTTTATACCAAATTCTACTTTTTGCCCAATTATATAGATTCCACTGCAGACGATTTATCATTTTAAGTATAATCATATATTTATGACTCTAAGATATGCAACATAAACAGAATGAACATTTTACATTTATTATAGTTTCACAAATACCAAAATTAAAATTTAGGCAGTTTGTATATTGTTGTTGTTGTGCTATATTAAAAGTAAATAAATTACTAAAGAGGTGACATTGTTATGTAAAGCTTTATTTTGTACCAAAGAATAATTTTTAACTGTACTATATCAAATTAAAATTACGAAAGAGTGAGAGTGGTGTTTATTTGATAAAAAGGGTTTTAAAATGCTTATCAAGGTTTTTGGTTCTTTTAATTGTATTTTCATTAATATTTTGGTATAATAAAATTAACAGAGCATATAATGCAAGTATTCCTAATGGTATTCCTTACAAAATGGAGCAAGAAGACAATAATAGTTTTTCAACAGCAAATACTGTAAATGCGAAAAATTTAGTGATTGGGCGCATATATCAAACTACGAATTCAGTGCAGGACAAGGATTATTTTAAGATTTATTTGAATTTGGGCGAAGTGGTATCAATAAGTTTTATTAATGCGCATCAGAATGTAAATTACAATATATATCTTTACAATCCTTCCCAAAGTCTTGTGGCTTCATCTACCAATTCTACAGGTAAGAATGAGTTTATACAATACACTGTTTCAAGTAGTGGATACTACTATATTTTAGTATCAAGCTCATATGGGCATTCAGGCAGTGAGTATTATTACCTTCAGGTTATGAAAACATTATATGACACAGGTAATACAAACACAAGTTATAACAGGAACAAAGCGGTAAATTGGGCAAAGGATAATGCGAATTTTAAAGAAACTTATGTTTGCAATGGAATAACATTTGCTAATTTTTACAATCTTGGTGGGGACTGTACGAATTTTGCATCGATAACGCTTTATGCTGGCGGAATAAGTATGATTTATTCTTCAGCTACGGGGATAGAAAGTAACACAAACTATTGGTTTTACAGAACTTCTTCAAATAGATCGACTTCATGGTCTGGTGCAGAGTTTTTCAAAAGACACTGGGATAATTCAAGCAGTAAGAGGGCATATCAGATAAGGATATATCCTGTGTGGTATGCATATGAGAACTTTAACAGTGTAGTGTTAGGATTTTTAAAAGAAGGAGATATTGTACAGCATATTGATTATGATAGTGATACTTTCAAAGATTGGGTTTCATATCATTCTCAGATAATAGTAAGCAAAACATCTAATGACCTTTTGTATGCGCAACATTCTGTCGATCAAAGTGGTTTTTATTATGGTGGAAGCTTAAAAAATTATTTAAATTATAGGGATCCTAATATTGGTTGGGTAATATTATATAGAATAAGTGCAAATTAGATAAATACTTAGAGTAGTAAGAAAGGAGCTATGGAAATGAGAAGGAGAATTATAATAATTGGAATAATATGCATGTTTATCTTGACAGGCTGTGGGTTGTGTTGGTTTTTTTATGGGGGAAAGACAGAATCGAAGGGGGACACAGTCAAAGCAGGGGAGAAGGTAGTTTTGGCGTCTGAGCTAAATAATAGAGCAGAAAATACTGAAGAAGTGGTAAGTGGAAAGCAGGAAGATAGCAACCAGAGTCAGACCACATGCGATGCTGTTTATACTAATCTTGCAACTGAACTAAATGATCCAATTGCAAGAAAAGTTTTTGATTTAATTTTAATTAGTCATTCAGTTATAGCTGATAGGTATCAAGACACAAACAATATAGATAGTAATTATATGCAAAAATCTTCTTTAGCAGAAGACAGAGATGATGAATTTTATTCAATCAGGAAGAAGAAAAAAGAACTTGATAAAGAGGCAATGGCTTATTATGAATGTTTAATGGATGAACTTAAAAGAAATCCACAGAATTGGAAGAGTGTATGGAAGAGATATAAAGACTATGCTATTGAATATTATGCTAAGGTAAGAAATTTTGATTATGATCCAGAGGTTAAAAAGATAACATATTTAAAGACAGAAGAAGGTAAGGAGTTAGCAAAGCAAGGTGGAATAACCGAAAAAGTCATTGAACAATGGCAGAAGAGGTATGAAGAGGTTAAAGAATACACAAGAGAGGAAGTCAGAAAACAACTTGAGGAATCTGCCAAAGAGGCAGGTATACCAGAATAAGTAATGTATAACAACAATTTAAAAAGGGCTTACGGCAAAATTTGCAGGCCCTTTTATTAATTAAAAACTTTTGCTTTATTCAATTGTGGTGTTGAGACAAAATAAGAAAGTTTTTGAAAAAGCAGAAGTTTGGGCTGTTATATAAAGGATTTTATAATAGTCAATTGTAATACTGATAAGAATGTAGTATAATGATATCAAAAGTTATTCCAAATTTTCATAACCTAAGCTTAGGTTGTACTAATTTTAGTTAACAGAGCGATGATAGGGTTTTTATTAACATTGAACTTCAAAATGGAGATGTCTTGCAAGTTGGAAAACTCAAATTTGTGAAGATAAAGCTTTTGTAAAGGGTATATTCCTTTGCAAAAGCTAATTTTTTAATTTTTAAATTGACTTTTAGTCATTGACGTTTGGTCAGTGCATATGTTAAAATAGGCTGTGTAATATTTTAAAAAGAGGTGAGGTGTGTGAGAGTAATTTTAAAACGTCCGTGGCTGAGCACTATTATATGGGCTATTTTAACAGTAATATTTGTAGTTACTATGCCAGATATAAATAAAATAGTGCGACTCAAAGGTGAACCTAAAATTGGTCATGAATATCCTTCTCAGGTTGCAGCGGCGTTAGAAAAAGAGTATCAGGGAGTACCAAAGGATAAAAAGCTTTCAACAATAGCAATTGTATTTTATGACAAAAATGGTCTTTCGAATAAAGATATTGAAGCAATCAAGAAAATAATTTATGGACTTGGCAATAGCAAAGAAAGATACAACATTGAAAATATTTCATCTCATTTTATGAATCCAGAGTTAAAGAACTACTACGTATCAAGCAACAACAAGGTTGTCCTTGCAAGCATTCAAGCAGACAAGTCAAGAAGAGAAATTATTGAAATAAGAAATGATATTTATAAATTTATAGAATCTGTTCAAAAACCAAAGGATTTAGAGGTGTATCTTACAGGTGGAGATTTAATTACTCAAGACTTTGTAAAAGCTTCAGAAGATGGAGTTAAAAAAACAGATATCATCACTATTGTATTTATAATCATTGTGTTAGTTCTTGTTTTCCGCTCACCTATCACACCAATTGTTTCACTTTTAACAGTTGGTGTTTCGTTTTTAATTTCGCTTAGCATAGTTGGACATTTGGCAGATAAGTTTAATTTTCCAATCAATACCTTTACAAGAACATTTATAGTTGTATCCCTATTTGGAATTGGGACGGATTATAATCTATTGATTATTTCAAGGTTCAGAGAAGAGCTTGCAAATGGGAAAGATGTTGATGATGCAATAATAACAACGTTTAAAACAGCAGGAAAAACAGTGGTATTTAGCTGCCTTGCGGTTTTTACAGGTTTTGCGGCTTTTGCAGCAGCGTCTTTTAACTTTTTCAGGGCAATGTCAGCAATTGCAGTAAGTGTGCTTGTGCTTTTACTTGTGCTTTTGACACTGGTTCCTACTGTACTCAAAATTTTTGGTAAAAATCTTCTCTGGCCATTTAATAAAGAAATACAGCACACCCATAGCAGACTCTGGGAAACTGCTGCAAGATTTTCAACTAAATATCCTTATGTGGTGTTGACAACAGTGATATTAATCTTAATACCTTTTCTCTTATCAGTCAGAGGCGATTTGTCATTCAACACATTAAACGAACTTTCTGAAAAATACAAATCCGTGAAAGGATTTAACTTAATTTCAAAAAACTTCAGCAGCGGAAAGACATTTCCTGTTACCATATATTTGAAATCTAATAAAAGTTTAGCAACTTCTGACGCATTATCTGACATTGAAAAAATAACTGAAATATTAAGTAAGCAAAATGGTATAAAATATGTGTATTCAGTTACAAGACCACAAGGGGAGATTATAAAACAATTTACTTTGTCAAACCAAGCAGATACTGTTATAAAAGGTATTGATAGTTTGAGAGATGGTCTTTTGAAAGTTAACAATGCAATTGAGACTATAAACAAAAATTTAAGTATGTCAACAAAAGAATTTGATGTTCAAAAACTTGTAACTGGTATTTCACAGCTTGAGAATGGTGTATATGAATTGAAAATTTCTTTGGAAAAACTAAATAGTGGATTTGAACAGGGGTTAAATGGTTCTAAGAAGATAAATGATGGTCTTAATAAGCTTTCAATTGGGAGCAGTAAGCTGTCTGAAGGATTTAAAGAGTTTTATTCTGAGTATACAAGATCAATAAATAAGATAAAAATTGAATTACAGGGATTTGATGCAAATCAAATTGAACTTTTATTGACAGGTATTGATACTGCAAATAACAATTTAAAAGCACTTTCAAATAAGTATCCGGAAATCTCAAGGGATATCAATTATATTATGGCATCTGAGATTTTATCAAAAATTGAAACTGAAGCAAATAAGTTTGCTCCAAAGTTAAAAGAGTTTTCTTCTGAATATGAAAAGATTTCAGCCCAGATAAATGAAGCTGACAAAGCTCTGAAGCTTATTTCAAATTCTATTAATAGCATAGCTTCAGCTTCAAAACAGCTTGCTGATGCTCAAGGGAAGGTTCTAAGTGGCTACTATCAAATTGACAAAGGTCAAAGGCAAATAATCTCAGGTGTAAACCTTATGTATTCAAAAATTCAGGAATTTGACAAACAAAAAGAACAGATTCTAAAAAAAGTTGATGAACTTCAGACAGGGTTTACAAGCTTAAAATCAGCGCTTTTGCAGATTTCTGATGCACTTAACAAGATGGCAAATTCTATGAAGAGTATGAAGGGTTATTTTGAAGGATACAAAACAACAAACATCTTTTACGTCCCACCAGAGGCTATAAAAAGCAGTAGCTTCAAAAAGGCTTTAGATTCATATATGAACAAAGATAGAACAATAACAAAGATAATCTTGATTCTTGACACAAATCCGTATACAAACAAGGCAATTGATATTGTTGATAATGTGGAAAAGGTTTTAAATAACTCTTTAGAGTTTATAAACACAAAGTTTGTGTCGGTAGGAGTTGGTGGGATATCATCTTCAAACCATGATTTGAAGAGCATTTATTTTAAAGATTTTAAGACTTTGAGACTAATAATGATAATAAGCATCTTTATTCTCATGTTCCTAATTTCAAGGTCAATCTTTAATGCTGCAATAATGGTAGTGATAGTTTTTGCCGACTACTACCTTGCACTGTCTATCACAGAGATGATTTTCAAAGGAATATTCAAGTACGAAGCACTCAACTGGGCAGTGCCATTTTTCACCTTTGTTGTGTTCTTAGCTCTGGGTATAGACTACAGTGTATTTTTGTTGATAAGGTTTTATGAATATAGAAATTTAGAGCTTTCTGAAGCACTAAAGTTTACCTCAGCAAACATTGGTCATGTTGTAACATCAGCGGTGATAATTTTAGCCGGCACATTTGCGGCAATGCTGCCATCAGGGATTTTGACATTAATGCAGGTTTCAATCTGTGTTGTGATAGGCCTTGTTCTGCTTGCATTTTTCCTTTTGCCGTTTTTGTTCAATAGTTTGATGAGGGTAAAGAGAGATATAGTTTAAAAATGCTTTTAAAAAGCAATTTAGATAGCTGCCTCCAGAGAAGGGGGCAGCTTTTTAATTACATGTAAGTACAAGAAAATTTAAGGTATTTAGAGATATTTGAAGAAAGAGAGAGCTCATAACTGAAAAATGCTAAAAAATTGATTAAAAAAAGTAAAAAAGGCGTTTGACAAAATAAAATTACCAATGTAGAATTTAGGCAAAGATAGTAAGGTGGATATTAATAGATATAACAATTTATACAATGTCTTATCAAAATAATATAGTTTATATACCACCAGGTTGATTTGCTATTTGGTATTAGACCTGTATATGATTAAAATTATTTCTTGAGAGGTTATAGTTTACAATGGCATCAACCTCTCATGGGCGCTCATGATAGGGATGCAAAATAAAATAAGTAATAAGAATTTAAAAAACTTGCTCAAATATTAACTGGAAATTTTAAAATTTCTTGGAATAATAGCTATTTTGATGATCCGAAAGATCAAGAAGCAATTAGGAAAGGGATATCATGGTATGAGCAAGGTTTATAAATCTAATGGTTCAGCTGAAGTAAACAAAGGTTCTTTTAAAAGAATATTAATCAAATTATTGATGACAATATTAATGCTCATATTATTATTTACTTTATTTGTCTGCTGGCGATTTTTTGATATGAACATGCTTCCGCATGGCGAATTTTTAAAGGAATCTTTATCCCCTGATGGGAAATATAAAATTAAATTTTACTTAATCAACGGCGGTGCAACAACAGCATATGGAGTTAGAGGAGAGCTATGTTATAAAAGTGGCTTAAAAATTAGAAACATATACTGGGATTACCCGGAAGATAGAGCTGATGTTAGATGGATAAATAATCATGTAGTTATAATTAATGGTCACAGATTAGACATTTTTAAAGACTCTTTTGATTGGAGAAAAGAACCTGTAAAAAGGCGATAGAACAATTTTGAATAAAAAACAAAAATCTCAGGGAAAGTGAGCAGAGTATTTTTTCGCTATAGAATTTTTCTTAAGCTTAAATAGCCTGCAATCCTTTATTTTCAAAGATTTGCAGGTTATTTTTATTTCAGCAATCTACAAAAGTCCCTTTGTAAAAATAAAGGCGATTTTTTCTTTTTTTGTAATATAATTTTATGGGTAAATTTGATAAAATGTATAGATACGTAAAGGAACAAAAATTAGGCTCTATGTCATAATATGATTGTATTTAAGGATAAATGGATAGAGAAGGAAAGGAAAAGTATACTTTAGAATAAACTGCAGTGTGTTCTTGCTGATAAGATTTTATGAATATAAAGACTTGGAGATAAACAAAGCACTGAGACTTACCTCGACGAACATCGGGCATGTTGTAACATCAGCGGTGATAATTTTAGCCGGCACATTTGCGGCAATGCTGCCATCTGGGATTTTGACATTAATGCAGGTTTCCATCTGTGTTGTGATAGTTCTTGTTCTGCTTGCATTTTTCTTTTTGCCGTTTTTGTTCAATAGTTTGATGAGGGTAAAAAGGGATATAGTTTAAAAATGCTTTTAAAAAGCAATTTAGATAGCTGCCTCCAGAGAAGGGGGCAGCTTTTTGTTTGTGAAAAAACAAGAGAGAATTTAAGAAATTTAGAGATATTAAAAGAAAGAGGGAGCTGATAGCTAAAAATTGCATAAAATTAACTAAAAAAAAAAAACGAAGTTTGACGGAATAAAAATTGGTAGAGTAAAATTGAGGTGAAAATGCCAAGGATAAAATTAGTAAATATAGCAATCTGCAAGATTACAGGAGCATTAACTTCATTAAGAGTACTAAAGAGGAGATGGTATGTGAATATGTCGTAGAAAATATAAATTTAGTATCATTAGCAAATATTAGTAAAAAAAGTATACTGACAGGAGGGGAAAAGCAAATGATTGCTGAGAATTTAAAAAAGTTATACAATAAGATTGTGATATCAATTGCCTTAATTATTTTAATCGTAATTTCTTCTTTGTCAACCATTGCCTATTCTCACGAATTGTATTATATAAACGGTCAGAAATATCCTGTTCGGTGGTACTGGAAAATTACAGAAGCATTCCTGTAATGAACGAAAATGAGTGAAAATGAAGAGAAAAGAGATTTGAAAAGATAAGGTACCTCCTGATAAAATTAATAAAGTAAGTTGTACAACTTACGAAAAAACACAACAAAGGAGGTACCCTCTTTGAAGTATACACAAAATGAAAAGATATTACAAGTCACAGAAAGAACTTTAGTTGTAGGAGTAGATATAGCAAAGGAAAGGCATGTTGGCAGAGCATTTGATTTTAGAGGAGTGGAGCTTGGCAAGAGAATAGAGTTTGAGAATAGAAAAGAAGGTATGGAGAAATTTTTGGATTGGGCAAATAAGATAATGAAAGCAAATGGCAAGGAGAGTATGATAGTTGGGATAGAACCTACAGGGAGACTTGTCAAGAATTTTGTGTTTCCAATTTATAACGCAAGTTGTAAAGTTGGGTTATGTTATTGATGCATTTTCTAATACTGGGAACTCCATTTTTCCATTTTGTACGGCGTAAGTTCTCTCGCTGTAAGTAAATATTAATTTCTAAGACTTCAACAGACTGAAAGTATCCACCTGAATTTACTCTAATCTTTTCAATCATGCTATTTACACTTTCAACGGCGTTTGTGGTGTAGATATGCTTCCTTAATTCCTCAGGGTATTTCATATGGGCAAGATAAAACTCTGCTTTTTCTGATATTGCTTTAATAAATCGAGGATATTTTGAAAGGTATCCATCGCAAAGTTCTTTAAATTTCAGTACAGCTTCGTCAAAATCGGAGGAAGAAATTCTAAGTCTGTCTAAACTCTTGTTAAAAGCTGAAGCATCCTCTTTTGTCATATGTTTTCTGACATTACGTTGGAGGTGGACAAAACACAGTTGATGGTCAGCAAGAGGATAAGCAAGTTTGACAGCATCTATAATACCAGGGAAGTCATCACTTATGACAATTAGAATCTCTTTTAGCCCTCTTGTAATTAAGTCTTCAAATACTTTCATCCAATCAGCCTTATTTTCTTTGCCGAAGAAAGTGTAGACACCGAAAATGTCTTTTTTACCTTCTAAGTCGATACCGAGGACAACATAACAAGTAGCTTGTTTAACCTTAGAATTATCCTTAACTTCACAATGATAACCATCGATGATGAGAGCAAAAGCACTTGTTGGTAGTTCTCTTTGTTTGAATAACTGAAGCTCATTTTTAAGGTCTTCTTTGATTTTTAGTATTTCATTTTCGGAATATGGAAGATTCAAAGCTTTCAAAGTCTGGACAAGGGAACTTTCGGAATAACCATTGACGACTAAAGACATAAGCAGGTCAGTGTATGAACTATCAACTCTTTTGTAGCGGTCAGGGAGGATAGAAGGTCGGAAATTACCAGTACGTGTGCGAGGGACAGAGATTTCAAGACTGCCAACAGGTGTTGCAAGTTTTCTATCGTAAAAACCATTGCCTTTGTCATTGTCATTTTTAGCAAGGTACACTGATCTTTCCGATAACATAAAGCAATCGAGCAAGTTTTCTAAGAGTTGCTTTAGAGCTGGGCGGTTAGGATCATCTTTGGAGCAATACATATTTAATACTTGCTCTACAGCCATGTTTTTAGCAGTCTCAATAATTTCGTTTTTATTCATTTTAAGTAGCCCCCTTGATAATTATTTCAATACTAATTATACAGTGGACACAATTTTATTTTAACTCCCCCTACAGGGCATTACTGGCTGTGCTTTGAGCAGTACTTAAGAGAGAATGGCATAAAAGTGGTATTAGTGAATCCTTTTCACGTGAAGAGGAGCAAGGAGCTTGATGATAACACGCAAACTAAGAGTGATATAAAGGATCCGAAGACGATAGCAATGCTTGTGAAGGATGGAAGATATACAGAGCCAAATATACCCGAGGGTATATATGCTGAGATGAGAGTAGCGATGAACATATATGAAAGGCTACAAAAACAGCTGAACGTTTTAAAAAATCGAGTAATCAACTGGCTTGATATCTATTTTCCAGAGTTTTTAGAGGTATTTTCTGATTGGGAAGGCAAGGTAGCGCTATTGACCCTAAAAGAGATGCCATTGCCCTGTGATGTAGAGGAAAAGGAAGTAGAAGGGATTATAGAGTACTGGTGTGACAAAATAGATAGGCGAGCGATTAGTCGCAGGAGGGCAATGGATTTAGTGGAAGCTGCCAAAAGGAGTATAGGTAAAAAAGAAGGGAGAAAGCTGGCAAGACAAGAGATGAGATATTTGCTTGAAGAATATGAGCTTTTAAACAAGCAAGTAGAAGAGATAGAAGCCGAGATGGCAGAGCTTTTGAAAGATGTACCGAATGGCGATAAGCTTCTTGAAATAAAAGGTGTTGGAATAAAAACGGCAGTTGGGTTTATTTCTGAGGTTGGAGATATAAGGAGGTATGAGGATGCGAGACAGATCCAGAAATTAGCTGGTTTTAATATAATTGAGAATAGTTCTGGCAAGCACAGAGGTCAGACGTGTATAAGCAAAAGAGGGCGAGGGCGGCTTCGAAGTAGTTTGTTCAGGGGCATGATTACAATAGTAGCAAAGAATGAAGAATTTAAACAGCTGCACATGTATTACACAACGCGGCAGAACAATCCATTGAAGAAGAAGCAATCGTTGATAGCACTGTGTTGTAAGTTGATAAGGATATTTTATGCGATTTTGAAAAAAGGGATAAAGTATGATGGTAACAAGATGTTGAGCGATATAAAGAGAGAGGCTTTAGCAAGGACAGCGTGAAGTGAAGCGAAGAGAGAAAAATTGTTTGAACATTCTTAGTTTAAAGTAGGAGAAATAGTTTGAGTGATTCACATCTTGAGGGGGTAAAGAAATTCTTAGCTTTGCGAGGAGATTAAGTCATGTCGAGTAGCAAAGCGCCCCTTTTAATAGTAGTTCACATCTTAGAAAATATATTGATGGTTAAGAAATGAAGGAGAAAGGATTAATTGATTTTTTATAGAAAGTAGATTGAAAAATGTGAGCGGGTGGTCAGAGTACATCCTCCATACGGGCGAAGACCCTGCATACGAGCATAACTGGCGTCCACGCCATGGTAGATGGGACGAGGGAATTGAGGGCAAATGAGAAAAGACCCTGAGAGACATGAGAGGGTAAACACCATGGTTATTGTGGATAGAAACCCGCCGTAATATGGTAGAGCAACAAGATAAATACAATAGAGAGGCTGAGTCTAAGCTGGGTATGGTAGAATAAAGCAATAATAACAATATCAAGAACAAAATTATTTGTTTCGATAGCGAAATTTAAAGAAATCGCGAGATATTTTGAGAAAATCAAAGGTATATTGAGAGAGAAGCTTTCTAATAAATGTACCTATTACAGATTACTTTTGCCAGATTGGAATTTAGAAGAAAAAGTGATTGATTCAAAAGTAACATGTAATTGGTTATTAGATAATTTATATAACAATACAAAGTATAATTATTGAATAAGCTTATATTTATTGGGGAAAGGTGCAAAAGGATGAATTTTAAATACTATGTAAAAATAGTATTGTTATTACCTACTATTTTCATTGTTTTTATAAATTTAATTGAGGGTATCATAAACATATATATTTCTAATACCTTTGCTAAATTATTTTCATTAGCTATCCAAAAAGATATGGAGGTTTTTATATGTAATGTAGTTACCTTTCTTTTAATTTATCTTATTATTATTTCTGGCAAATTATTTTTTTCATTGTTAATTGAATTTTTTAAAGAGAATAGAATTATTGAACTAAAGAAAAAGTTATTTATGTTGTTTTTAAATAACAAATATTCATTAGTAGAAAAATATGGACAAGGTGAGATTTTAAATAGATTAGAGCAGGACTTTAATGATATAGTAAAGTGTTTTTATGTTCATTATTCTTCAGTTTTTTCAGCCTTAATATGTTTAGCAGGTTATTTTATTTTTTTGGGTCTAAAAAATTTTTCTCTTTCAGTTATTTTTTTTGGTCTTTGGATTTTACCTATATTTCCACTGTTTTTTACAATAAAATATATGAATAAAATAGTTGAGGAAAGTCATCGTGCAGATGATGAGTTAACAGGTTTTATTAAACAGTCTTTTGAAGGAATTGAAGTAATAAAAGCATATAATCTTTATGAATGGGCCTCTTTAAGATTTCTTTCCTTGGAAGAAGTCAGTAAAAAATGTGCAAATGAAATGGAAAAAGTAGGAACAATTGAAGATATACTTTACAACTTATGCAACAATATAGCAAAATTTGGTACATATATCATGTTAGGTTTATTTTTATATAAAAAATTAATAACTCCTGATTTGGTTGTAGTGTTTATATCACTTTTTCCTATTGTAATTGATAATTTTAAAGTAGCAGCAAAAGGTTTTCAAAATTTGAGGGTTGAAAAAAGTTCTTTTGAAAGAATTAGTGAAATACTAAATTTTGATATAGAAAATCAATATGGGAATATGATACAAATAAATGAAATTGAAAATATTGTGTTTAAAAATGTTTCGTTTTCCTATGAAAATTATAAGAGTATCTTCAACAAAATAAATTTTCGTATCAACAAAGGAGATAAAATATTGATTATGGGTTCTAATGGAAGTGGAAAAACTACTCTTTTGAAGCTTATAATGGGGCTTTATGAATCTTTTAAAGGTGATATTCTTATTAATGGTGTACCACTTTCAAAAGTAGATTTTAAGAGTTTCAGTAAACACATTTCATTTATTCCCCAAAATTTTACTTTCTTTACACAGGATATAGATAATAACCTTAATATGGTGATTCAAGGCAATTTGGAAGATAGAAAAAGAAGTTTACTGCACTTGTTTGGTTTGGATGATATTTTATCAAAAAAAATTAATCAACTTTCAGATGGGCAAAAACAGAAAATATCAATAATAAGAGGGTTGTTGAAAAAGTCTTCAATCTTAATAATTGATGAACCGACTAATTATCTTGATACTAAAAGTATAGAAATTTTGAAAGATATTCTTTGTAAAAGTGAAAAAACAATAATAATTGTTTCACATAATATTGAATTGACAAGTTGTGTAAATAGAATTTGGAGAATCGAAAACCAATCAGTAAACGAAATTGCTGAAATTTATTAACAGTGAGGTAGTATTTTATGGTGATTAAAGAAAAAAATAAATTAGTTAAAGATTTTTTGGTTAAATATTGGTATGTATTGTTGTGTGATATAATTATTTTCTCTCTACAAAATATTGTAGACATATATTTGGTATCAAAATTAGGAGTTTATATGGATGCAGCATTAAAAAGAGATTTTTATTTATTGAAAAACAACATAATTAATCTTCTATTTATTCTGTGTATTGTTATTTTTGTTTTGCCGTGCATATCTTCTATATATAGAGCTTTATTGTTTGGGAAGGTAGTAGTCCTACACGATACTAATATCTACAAAAAATTTTTGTGTCAAAAGCTTTTGAAATTAAGTAAATTGACAGTTGGTGAAGTGCTGACAAGATTTAATGATGATATAAGATTATTTAGATTTGCAATTTTGGATGTTGTTGAAATTTTATTTTCTTGTATATTCATACTTTACGTACTATATGTAATGATAAAAATAGAAATTTTTTATTCAATATTATCTTTTATATTAGTTTTACTTCCTATAATAGTTCCTCTAATCACAAAAAAACAAAACCAGAGAATTACAAAATATGGTCAGGAGAGGAAAGATGAATTAAGAGAATTAGAAAATCAAGTTGTTCAAAGTTTTATGTATATCAAAGTTCATTCATTAGAAAAGGAAATAGAGGAAATGATAAAAAAGTGCTACCAAGACTTTATTGAAAAGTATGTAAAAGAGAAGATCAAAACTTCAGTTATTTTAAAGACAATGGATGATACTTTCTCTCAGATTTCAATGCTATTTATGTATATTTTGGGCAGTTATTTTATGTTAAGAAATAAAATTTCCTTGGGAGATTTTATAAAAATAGCTGGATATTCAATTTTGATAAAGGGAATGATAAATTACATCATTAATACGATTAACCAGTTTTATAAACTTAAAATATTCTCAAAGAGGATATTAGATTTAATAAACTCTCCAGAAAGACATGGAGGAAAAGTACTAACAAAGGATATAGAAATTGTAGAGATAAAAAATATAGGATATAGGTTTGATAAAGATTATATTTTCAAGAATATTTCTCTTGACATAAAAAAAGGAGATAAAGTAGCAATAATAGGTGAAAATGGGTCTGGAAAGACTACTTTTTTAAAAATTCTTTTGGGTTTCTATGAGGACTATGAAGGTGAAATTTACATTAATGGGATTGAACTCAAGGAAATAAATTTAGAGAGTTTAAGAGAAAGTATTGGGTATTGTTCTCAACAGCCATTTATATTTAACTTTTCAGTGGAAGATAATATCAAGATGGTGAAATTCAACAAAGAAATAAATACTTTAGAGAGCGTTATGAAAAAACTAATGTTGGAAGAAATAAAAGACAAACGTGCGGGTGATAATGGAATTTATTTATCAGGTGGGCAAAAACAACGAATTTCTCTTGGGAGAGCAATGCTCAAAGGGAGGCAATTTTATTTGTTTGACGAAGTAACTGCAAATTTAGATGAAGAGGGGAAAAAAGTTATTTCCAGTCTGCTAGAAGATCCAAACACTACTATTATTATGGTTACTCATGAAAGGAACTTATTGAGATATTTTAATAAAATTTATCAAATCGATTTCAATTAAATTTTATTTTAGGAGGAGAATGGTATATAATGAAAGTATATGAGGTTTTATATAATTACTTGATAAATTATATAAAAGATGAGAGTCTTCTATATAAATTTGCTGAAAGTTACGAACTAGATAGAGTATTATTTTCAAAATATAATTTAGATGACGAAATCTTAAATAGAACAACCGCAAAAATAAAATTTCAAAAATTTATCAATGATATTATATTTAACGAGATGTTAAATATAAATGAAATTTGTTCGAAGATAAAAGTTTTGTTTTTGAAAGGTATTTTACTAAGCTATGATTTATATAAATACCCAGAAATTAGAAAAACAAGTGATATAGATATTTTAGTTACTTGTGACGATTTACCAGTATTATTAGACCATTTAGGTAAGTTAGGATATAAAGATGAAAAAGGATTACATGTAGGTGATAATTTAATTAACGTTTATGATTTAAAACTACGAGGACATAATCATTTACCTTCTATGAACAAACAATTAATTATTGGAAGTATGCTAGTTAATGTTCCGATAGAAGTTCATTTAAAATTTACATGTAACTGGGATGATGAAAATAAGTTTATAAAACAATTGATAAATAAAGCAGAACAATATAAAGTTAAAGGGAAAATTTTCTATCGGTTAGATGTTAACAATAATTTTTTATATTTATTATATCATTTTTCAAAGGATTTTATCTTGGATTATTATTCTATGTTAACAGAAGGGAAGGAGCCATACTTAAGATTATTACTACTTATAGATATTTTACTTTTTGAGAATAAGTATAGAAATAAGATTGTTTGGGAGGAGATATTAAAAAATGCCGAAAAACTAAATATAGTAGGTGAAGTTCTATTTGCATTAAAGTTAATTTCAGAAATATTTCCTAAAGGAATGTATCAAAAATATATAGTTGAACTCCAAAATGTCTATCATAACTCTCTTCATAATGTAAAAGAAGGTTTTAGAAAAAAAGTTATTAAAGAGTTATTGAAATATAATGCTTCAAAGCTTATTTTTAGTAACAAAGCAGACATAATAAAAACAGCTATTTTTAAATTGAGAGAAGATATATTTCTTATTTGCCCATATAAAATTAGAAAATCTTGCGAAAATATATTATTTTATAATTTGAAATGTTGTTTGTTAAATACAGAAACATATGAAAGGAATGAAATAATTTTAAATGGAGAAAATATTTCTATTGGAGTTAGCTGGGACTATAGTTTTTTCATTATTGTAATAAAATTACCATCATCAGAATTAGAACATTGGTATAAAAAAGATATGGAAATTATTTTAAGTTTTTACAATTATCAAATATTAAAGATGATAGATATTAAAATCAAAGATGTTAGTGGGGAGAAAAGAATAATTGAAGGTGAGTATAATGTTAATCAAGATAAGATGTTAGAAAATATACTTGATAAAGTACAAATAACAAAAAACGATGATAGCTTTTTACTTCAGCTAAAAATTCCTTGGAATGTTATATTAATTAATCCAAAACAGGGCAACAGATTTTTATTTGATATTCAAGTTAATGAAAAAGTAGATAAAAATATTGATAAAATAAATTATTTGGGTTGTTGGTTTTTAGCAATAAATGATCCTACAACAATGGCAGAAGTAATATTAGTTAAATAAAGATTTGTTTTGTTATATCTATGAATTAGAGCGATGAATTAGATTGATAGAACGATGACGAAATATCAATAGTAGACTCAATTTTTATAGAAGTTAGATTTATTTTTTTGCGCAAGGGTATATTTATTGTTGGTTCAATGTTGGGTAAAATAGATAATAACAAAGCATTACCGGTAATATAAAATGTGCATTTTCAGCAAAGAAAGTAGTTTTATTTAAAAACAAAAGAAAGTTGAAAGCATCCATAAATTTATGTAAATTTTGCAAGCGAAAAGTGTATCAATTATATTATGGCTGCAGAGATTCTATCGAAGATTGAAAGTGAAAGCAGCAAACTTGCCCTTAAGCTAAAAGAATTTTCATCTGAATGTGAAAGGATTTCATTACAAATTTCAGAGGCAGATAATTCTTTAAAACTTTATCTCAAATTCGATTGACAGTATTGCTGTAGCTACCAAACATCTTGCAGATGCTCAAGGAAAAGTTGTAAGTGGTTATAACAAAATTGACAAAGGTCAAAGGCAAATAATCTCAGGTGTAAACCTTATGTATTCAAAAATTCAGGAATTTGACAAACAAAAAGAACAGATTCTAAAAAAAGTTGATGAACTTCAGACAGGGTTTACAAGCTTAAAATCAGCGCTTTTGCAGATTTCTGATGCACTTAACAAGATGGCAAATTCTATGAAGAGTATGAAGGGTTATTTTGAAGGATACAAAACAACAAACATCCTTTACGTCCCACCAGAGGCTATAAAAAGCAGTAGCTTCAAAAAGGCTTTAGATTCATATATGAACAAAGATAGAACAATAACAAAGATAATCTTGATTCTTGACACAAATCCGTATACAAACAAGGCAATTGATATTGTTGATAATGTGGAAAAGGTTTTAAATAACTCTTTAGAGTTTATAAACACAAAGTTTGTGTCGGTAGGAGTTGGTGGGATATCATCTTCAAACCATGATTTGAAGAGCATTTATTTTAAAGATTTTAAGACTTTGAGACTTATAATGATAATAAGCATTTTGATACTCATGTTCATTATTTCAAGGTCAATCTTCAATGCAGCTGTGATGGTAGTAATAGTTTTTGTCGACTACTACCTTGCACTCTCTATAACAGAGATGATTTTCAAAGGAATATTCAAGTACGAAGCACTCAACTGGGCAGTGCCATTTTTCACCTTTGTTGTGTTCTTAGCTCTGGGTATAGACTACAGTGTATTTTTGTTGATAAGGTTTTATGAATATAGAAATTTAGAGCTTTCTGAAGCACTAAAGTTTACCTCAGCAAACATTGGTCATGTTGTAACATCAGCGGTGATAATTTTAGCCGGCACATTTGCGGCAATGCTGCCATCAGGGATTTTGACATTAATGCAGGTTTCAATCTGTGTTGTGATAGGCCTTGTTCTGCTTGCATTTTTCCTTTTGCCGTTTTTGTTCAATAGTTTGATGAGGGTAAAGAGAGATATAGTTTAAAAATGCTTTTAAAAAGCAATTTAGATAGCTGCCTCCAGAGAAGGGGGCAGCTTTTTGTTTGTGAAAAAACAAGAGAGAATTTAAGAAATTTAGAGATATTAAAAGAAAGAGGGAGCTGATAGCTAAAAATTGCATGAAATTAACTAAAAAAAAAAAAACGAGTTTGACAGGATAAAAATTAATAAAGTAAAATTGAGGTGAAAATTCCAAGGAGAATATTAATAAATATAGCAATTTACATATTGCCTCTCGTAAATGAGATAGATTATATGCAAATAGGATGGTATACCAGGGAATATAAAAAAGAAAATATTAAAACATGCTTATATATAATTATTGAGGTTCAATTTTATCTTACAAAAGAATGATTTGACACTTGATCATCTAAACTATTACATAAAACGCTCATAATGAGCGTTTTATAACATTACAAAATATTCTAACAAGAGAGGAGGTGCTATTTAACGATGAAAAATTACTCTAAACCTGTTGTTAAAAGGGTAGTTAGAGGTTTAGTAGTAATGGGCGGTCACAAAGTTTAAATCATTAGTGGCAAGTCACTTTTAGTGACTTGCCAATACTAACAAGAAACGCGAGGGGATTTTATGTTAGCTTATTATGTAACAATTTTTTTAAAAGGCACTGCAAAAGGGTTATTTTTTCCTATTTGGATATTGCATATGTCAAACAACAAAATTTCTTTGTTTTTTATTGGTATATTAGGTACAGTTTTGGAAACAGTTAGGTTTATCACAGAAATTCCTCTTGGGGCATTTGCAGATAAATATGGTAGAAAAGTTTCATTATTTTTATCAGCTTTTTTATATTTTATAGCTTTTTTCTTATTTTCATTGGGAAATACAATTTATATGTTTGTATTTTCAGTATTAATAATGGGATTAGCTGATTCTTTCGAATCTGGAGCATTAGAGGCATGGTTAGCTGATCATTTGATTCTGAAAGGGAAAGTCGATAAACTTGAAAATGAGTTGAGAAAAATGTACATTATTTTGATTGCTGGAAGTATTATTGGAGCAATTTTTATAACCTATTTGTACAAAATGAATACTATTATGCCATTTTTAGTGTCAGCAGTATTATATTTAATTGCTACCTTAATAACATGTATTTTTGTACCTGAATCGTTGCCAGTATCTCATAATTCGAATATCAATAAGTCAATAATAAATAAAATAAAATTATCTGTTTCTTATGTGATGTCAAGTAAAACTCTATTGTTATTGTCATTAGCAATGTTTTTATTTGCAATAGGATTTGATGGTATAGAAAGATTTTATCAGACATATTTAAAATATAGAAAATTCAACGTTTTTTGGATAAGCAATATATATATAATTAGTGCTATTTTTGGTCTTGCATTTATGTTTTTACAAAACATGTTGATTAACAATAAAAAGAATGATTTATTAATAATTGGCAATCTAAAAATTTCAATGTTTATAATACTAACTGTTGCTATCTTTATAAACTTAAATATTATCTCGTACTTATGTTTAGTGTCCTTTTTTGTATTAGAAGTTATTCTTAGACCTTATCTTCAGAGCTATCTAAATAAATTTATTGATTCTGAAATAAGGGCTACTACATTATCTTTTTTTCAATTTGCAGAGGCTAGCGGCGAAATTTTAGCAGGTATAGGAATTGGTTACTTTATAAAGGTTTTAGGTATTTCATATGGTTTGTTTGTAAGTGCTGTATTTATTTTAATTTCGGGTTTAGCAGTTTTTGTTTTGTTATTTTTTGAAAGGATATATTGAAATACTGATTAAAATGGGGGGTGTTTAGATGTCTAAATATAAACAAGTAAAAGTGGATTATAGAATATTTAAAAATGGATATTTATTTAGTAATGGAATTGCTTTAAACAAAACAGCTTTTGAAATATGGGAATGTTGTAGAGAACCTGTAGATGAGAATATAATTGTAAAAAAGTTCTTTGAAAAATATACGCCTCAATCTGATGAAGATAAAAAAATGATTATTGAAGATATAAAAAATTGCCTGAATTTATTGATAGAAGGGAATCTTATCGAAAGGATTGATAAATAAATGGAATTAGTGGATACTTCTATTGGAATTAAGGAGATATTAGGTGATATACCAATACTTGCTGCTTCAATAAGAGTAACTAAAAGATGTAATGCATTTTGCAAACATTGCTATGGTAACTCAGGTGAACCATTTAATAATGAGTTAACTACTCGAGAAATTAAGAAGCTAATAGACGTTTATAGTGATGAATTTGGAGTAAAGAAAATCTTTTTTACAGGCGGTGAGCCATTTGCAAGAGGAGATATAGTAGAGATATTACAATATGCGTACTATAAAAATATGGAAATATTAATAAGTACTAATGGTTCTCTACTCACAAAAGATATACTAAAAGAAATACAAAATATAAACTTTTCTATGTTTCAAATTAGTATTGATGGACCTAAGGAAATTCATAATAAAATTAGAGGTGATGGGTTTTTCGAAAAAGCAATAAATGCTTTAAAATTATTAAAAGAGTTGAATTTTAAAAATGTGACAATAGCTACTTGTCTTATGAAAGAAAATTATGATCAAATTAATAAAATAATTGATATTGTAGTTGAATATGAAGTTGATATATATTCTTTAGTTTTACTTTTAGTAGCTGGTAGAGCTAATAGTGAACTAGATGTAACTTCGCAAGAATTAAAATTAGCAATTAATGATTTGTTTAGTGCTTATAGAAAATATAAAGGAAAATTCAAGTTAGCAGAAAATAGTATTATTCCGCCAGCTTTAGTACCTGCCAATTTACGAGAAGAAGGTCTGCATAAGCAATTTGAGGTATGTTGTGCATTTCCTAATATCATAGGTATTGAAGCAAATGGTGATGTTGCTCCATGTGATGGTTTTTTTACTTTTCCTGAATATATTGCAGGAAACATAAGAGAATCTTCTGTCTTGGATATATGGGAAAGGTCTAATGTATTTTCAAAGTTGTCCGAACTAAATAGATTAGATATTAAAGGTGTTTGTAGTAAATGTATATTTCTAAGTACATGTGCAGGTAGTTGTCGTGCCTCAGCGTATGCGTATTATAAAGATATACATGCACCATTTCCAACGTGCCAAAAACTATATGAAGAGGGTCTTTTCCCGCCGGATTGTATAGTAGGAGAGTGAATTTTGAAAATGTTTGTAAATAGTGAAGATATTTTCAGTAGCATACCCATATTATCTGCTTCGGTTAAAGTTACTCGTAAATGTAATTTAGCTTGCAAACATTGTTATGTAGCAAATAAAAATTTTGATTATCAAAGTGAACTTTCTGTTAACGAGATTAAATTGATAATTGAACAGTTATATGAGGCAGGTTGTTTAGACTTGTATTTAAATGGTGGAGAACCTTTTCTAAATGAAAACATATTAGAAATTTGTGAATTTGCACATAATAAAGGATTGAGAATTTCAGTGAGTACTAATGGAATTACTATCGACGAAGAAATAATAAAAATATTATCAAAATTTAATTTGAAGATTTTTCAAGTTAGTATAGATGGATTAGAAGAAACACATGATAAAATAAGAAATAAAATAGAAGCTTTTAGAGAAGGAATAAAAGCATTAAATTTAGCAAAGAGATATTTTAAAAATTCTGATACTACAGTGATAATGGCAACGACATTAATGGAAGATAACAAAAATCAAATTTTCAAGTTATATGATTTAGCTTGTGAATTAAACGTTGATACATATGCATTAATTCCATTACTTCCAACAGGAAGAGCTTGTTCTGCAATAGATGTATCAGTAAAAGAAAAAATGGATATTTTTAGTAATATAGCAGAATATTTTGTAAGTAAAAATACTTCTACCGAGCTAAGTCTTATTTTACCACCTGGTTTAATACCAAAAGTATTATCAACAAGAAAGTATGGGAAAGGTTATTACTGTACATTTCCAAACATAATAGGAATTGATTCTAATGGGAATATAGCACCATGTGATGGTTTATTAAATATAAATGAATTAATTATTGGGAATATTAGAGAAAAAACTATAGAAGAATGCTGGTACAGTTTTGTTATGGAGGAAATAAGAAATATCAATGTAAATCAATTAAAAGGAGTCTGCTCAATGTGTAAATTTCTCTCTACTTGTAGAGGTGGCTGTAGAGCTTATGCATATATCAAAACAGGTAGTTTTTATGCTTCTGATCCATTATGTCAAGAAATTTACGAAGCTGGTTTATTTCCTAAAGAATCTTTAAAGACATAGTTTATATTTTTTTATTTCGTTGGCAAACCAAATGTTTCCATAAACTGTACTTTTATTAAGAATTTTAGCTTTGATAGAAGTTTATATCTGCATTGTAATAGAGTTAGTTCTGCCTGCATTTTTCCTACATCCGTTTTTGTATAGTACTTTAATAAGAGTAAAAAGGGATATAATATAAAAGGAACTTCGAAAAAATTTGAAAGCTGCTTCCAAGAGAAGGGGGGCAGCTTTTTGTTTGTGAAAAAACAAGAGAGAATTTAAGAAATTTAGAGATATTAAAAGAAAGAGGGAGCTGATAGCTAAAAATTGCATGAAATTAACTAAAAAAAAAAAAAAAAACGAGTTTGACAGGATAAAAATTAATAAAGTAAAATTGAGGTGAAAATGCCAAGGAGAATATTAATAAATATAGCAATTTGCATATTGCCTCTCGCAAATGAGATAGTTTATATGCAAATAGGATGGTATGCCAGGGAATATAAAAAGAATATATTGCAACATGTTTATGTTTGTTACCATTATTTGTCTATTTGTTTATTATACTTAAAAGATTTCAAGTTACAATGGCATCAACTTCTCATGGGCGCTCATGAGAGGATGCAAAATAAAATAGGTAGGAGGAATGGGAATATGAAAAGCAGTAAAAAGAAGTTAGCTTTTTTAAGTATCATGACGATTTTTGTATTTATATTTAATGTATTTAACTTCTCTTTGTCATATGCTGAAGATGAAAAATATAAGATAGTTGGCAACTATACATTGCAAGATAGTAAATTGATAGAAAGTTTGCTCAACATTAATAGTCTTGTGCTAAAAAGTCCCAAAAATTATTTAAGGATTAATGATGATGGAAGTATTACTGTCAATGAATCAATAAAAGATATAGTCAAAGACGATAATTTAATATTGAAGTATAAAGAATGCATAAAATACCTTAACTTAGCTATAGAGGAAGGAATTATAGAAGTAAAAGATGATTTTAGTATACAGCTTTCAAAAAATATACAACTAAAAAATAAAAGTGTAAAAAGCGATAAAAATTCAATTGTTATTCAGCGTGATCCAGATGAGCCAGAGCGTGTATATTTGATAGAAATGTGCAGAGCTAATGTAAATGAATTGAACGGTATTTATTTATCAACATTAATTATTAGTGGAAATGCTGCCTTAGCGTATTCTGCAAAAGTTGCATATTGGACATCTAAAGTAAGAGAAGGTGGTGATTGGGATTACAAAAGAATATATGGATGGAATAAATTATATAAAATCGTTGTTGATGGTAAGATAGAGTATATACATGGAGAAGATATTGGTAATATTCATTATGGATATACAGGTAGATCATTACCTCTTCCAGCAGAAGTTTTATGTGCAGCTGCTGGACTTGTTCAAATATTATCTGGAACATGGGATATTTCTTACTATAAAAGCTATTTTGATGATCCGAAAGATCAAGAAGCAATTAGGAAAGGGATATCATGGTATGAGCAAGGTTTATAAATCTAATGGTTCAGCTGAAGTAAACAATGGTTCTTTTAAAAGAATATTAATCAAATTATTGAAAACAATATTAATGCTTATATTATTATTTTCTTTTTTTGTCTACTGGCTATTTTTTGATATAAACAGACTTCCGCATGGCGAATTTTTAAGTGAATCTTTATCCCCTGATGGAAAATATAAAATTAAATTTTACTTAATCAATGGTGGTGCAACAACAGCATATGGAGTTAGAGGAGAGCTGTGTTATAAAAATGGCTTGAAAATTAGAAACATATACTGGAACTACCCGGAAGATAAAGCTGATGTTAAATGGATAAATAATCATGTAGTTATAATTAATGGTCACAGATTAGACATTTTTAAAGACTCTTTTGATTTTAGAAAAGAATCTTTAAAAAGGCTGATAGAAAAACTTCGAAGTAAAAAACAAAAATTTCACGGTAAGTGATTAAGACGGTGATGTTTTTGTATTGTTGCCGTGTGAAAAGAATGTATATGTATTAAAAGTAAATTTATGGATGACAAGTGAGCAGTATATCAAATATAAAGAATCATTGAGAAGTAATGAAAATTTAATTGAAAACAAGAACTATGCTACACAGTTTAAAGAGCAATCTACTAAATATAGCATAGGTACTTCTAGTCTGACAAGAGACCAAATAATGTCTATTGCTTACCAGTACAATAATTACAAATGGTATTGTTTGAAACAAAATTATGATGGTACAAAGGTAGCAAATCCTAATTTGTAGCGAAGACCAGGTTATGATCAAGTTATTCATCGCGCGCGAAGTAAGTCTGATGTAGAAAGTTTATATAGAGCATACAAATGTCCTTTTGTATCGAATTAAGTATATTTTTGTTGATTGCATTATGCATGATAGTGATGCCTCTCTTGTGGTTATATATTTAATTGACCACAAGAGAGGATTTTCATATTTCTTGTCTTTAAATTTATTAAGATTGTGATGTTAAGCAAATCTACTAAAAACGTATTGAATAAAAGTTAGTATTAAAGTAAAATATAGTTAAGTTTTATAACAATAAAGAAAAGGATGTGAATAAATAAAGTCAACTAATAAATTTGCAATGAAAAAATTTCTTTTTGCTGGACTGACATTATTTGCAATAATATTAGTAGGATTTTTGTATGCATATTTTCTTCAATTAGGTATTGAAAAAATAGGATATGTAAAAGTATTAAATAACAAAAATCGAAATATATTATACGGAACCACGTTTGAGGAAAGACTTGTTGATAGCAAAGGGAATGATAAATTATTGTTTAAATTTAAAACATCCAATGCAGAGATTGACCAGAAATTAACGTTTTTCCTGCGCAGATTTTTTTCATGGGGAAAAAATCATGTGGCTTATACGCAGAATCTTAAAGAAGTAATTCTGGTTGATTATAAAACCGGAAGAGAAGTGTATAAACAAAGACTAAATGAGAGGGTTGAGTTTATTAATGTAAACAAGGTTAAAGAAGAATTTGTAATAGCTACTGAAAAAGCACTGTATATACTGAAATATCAGAATAAACAAGAAAATGATAAAAAATTCCCGTTCATATTGGAGCGTGTAGCAGAAGGTAAATTTTGGTTTCCTTCAATTTCAAGTGATTCAAGGTATATAGTGTGTGGCGAAATAGCGAGTAATAATATTTTAGCTACATCGCTTGTCTTGTTTGATTTGTTGAATAATACTAAGAAAAAGCTTATCTCTGAAAAAATGGGTAATTTACCATTAACAGTAGATCATAGATTGATATATTCTACTGCTATAAGCAAAGAAAATAAGTGGGTTGTAATTAGCACTTCTTCATCGGGAACTCCACCTTATAGATATCTAACGGCTATAAATTTAAAAAGCGGATTAGTAAAAGAATTTGGTTCAAATACAGGGTTGTGCAACTCTCCAGGATGTTTTGTTTCAAGTGATAAATATATGTTTACACAGGGTGAACCAGAATACAGAGAATTTGGTGATTATTCTCCCATTATAGAACCTTTTAGGTCTAAACCAGTAATTGTTGACCTAAATACTGGGAAATTGGAAATTGTTAATAATGTACCAAAAGACACAAATATTTACTGGCCTATATATAAAAATGATAAAACAATTTATTTTATCGACAGAAAATACTATTCATTTGTTCCGAATAAGATTTTTGACACCAATATTTATAGACTAAAAAATAAAAAATTTGAACTACTATTTCAGATAAAAGGCGGCATTGTAAGCTATGATGTGATTTCAAAATAGAGTTTTTGTGTTAATTAATGGCCTATCATTTTTTTATAACAGTTATGATAGAATAATTAGGTGAAACATCTTTATATTATAGAAAAATGCAATAAATTTATGAAATTTAATGAAAGAAAGAGCTAATAACTAAAAATTGCTTAAAATTGGCTTTAAAAAACGAGTTTGACAGGTTGAAAATTAATAATGTAAAATTAAGGTGAATTTGCTAAAGGAAATTTTAGCGAACATAGCAATATGCAGATAAACTTTTATAAATAAGACGGTTTTTATGCAAATCGAGAAGTAAACCAGAGGATATAGAAAAATATAGTGACCTGTTTATATTGTAAGCTGTTTATATAACTTAGAAGATTTTAGTTTACAGCGGCATCAACTTTTTAAATGGGCGCTCATGAAGGTATGCAAAATAAAATGGGAGGTGGATGGTAGATGTTTACCAAAAAAATGTTTAGAATGAACTTTGACAAAATCATTGCTTTTTGTTCAGTTTTGCTTTTAGTGTTAAGTAGTTGGAATTCTTTAGCTGCAACGGCTTTGAATAGTAACGAAATAGATAAAAGCCATAATAAAATACCATCTTATATGAAACCAGGCACGATTATTACATTTGATGAAAATGGAAAATTAATTGTTTTGTCTGAAGGCAGTGATAATCTAGTTTCTTTATCAAAAGAAGACAAAAAAATAGCAGAAAATTGTAAACCGCTACCTGAAGAGGATTTACCTGAAGTAGAGCCTGGAATGATAGTTGTATATGACGCATTAGGTGCACCAGTTGTTATTCATCAGGGGCAAGAAGAACCTTTGAAAATTGATTTAAAAGAAGTGAAATTAGATGAAATCAAAACTAATGATAGTAAATCAGAAAAAATAGAAAATAAAGCAAACAATGATGAAAATAGTAATAACATTTTGCAACAGGGTGCTACAAAGTTGAATACAGAAACAGGTTATATTTCATGGTATAATGGTGAAGGAAAAAAAGGAGCAGCAGGAGTTATATTGGATAGCGAAAGTGCTGCACATAAGACAATTGAATTTTGGACAAGGGTAAAAGTAACCAGTCTTGAAAATGGCAAAAGTACAATAGTAAAAATATTAGATAGAGGTCCATATGTGCAAGGTAGAATATTGGATATGGTAAAAACAGCATTTTCAAAAATTCATAATCCAAGCAAAGGAATTTTTAGGGGGAAAATAGAATGGCCTATTCAAAGTTAAAAATAGAAGTAATAAGGATAGTAGCAATTTTATTGCTACTATCCTTATCTTTAGGAATTTATAATAAAGGGGGAGCCAGCAAAGAAGAGGTAGTGGAAAAGTTACTTATCTCAGTATATGATAAAGATGGAAAGACTCATATGTGGAAGGTTATACCTAAAAAGAGAAAGGAAGAACTAATTCTTAAAAACAGGGAAGTTATGACCTTTGGAGATATTTCTACAAATGAGGAATGGCTTGCGTATGCTGATGCAATTGGAACTGGGCCTTGGGAGTTGTTTGTAAAGAATTTACAAAATCGAGAAGTATTTCAAGTAACTAATAATGATCAGGCTGGAGAAATAGATATTGAAATTCTCAGTGAAAAACCTTTGAAAATATGTGTATCAAGAGTTGGATTGAGTTCTCCAATACCAAGAATATGGATTTTTGATGTTGAAAAGAAAAAAGCTCAAATGGTAAAACCTATAAATTCTGATATGGTATTTGACGAAATTGAGGTGATTGATAGTAATCACATTTTGACTGTTGCTTATTCATATAAGGATGAGAAAAAGATGTATGAGGATAATTCCTCTGTTGATTCAATAAAACATACTTTTTACATCATTGATTTAAAAAATCAAAAATATACGAAAATTACTGAACTCAAAGCAGGATCAATTGGAGCTTTAGGTTTTGTACCAAAGAGTAATATTATTACTTTTAGTGCAACCAATATTTATCTAAACTCTACCAGAAAAAAGGGAGAAACGGGCATATACAAGTTAGATCTAAAGTCAAAAGTAATAGTACCAATACTAACTGAAAGTATGCTAAAAAAAATAAAAGATACACCTGTTGAGGAGTTTTCCTCTCCGATATCAGGTTATTTAAGTAATGATGGGAAAAAACTCTGGTTTATCGGTATTCCTAAAGATGCAAAGAGAATGTTTTTTGGCGAAGGGATTGAAGCTTATCCAAGCGCTGTTTTTGAATATGATTTAAGAGAGAAAAAGGTGCGAAAAATATTTGAAAAAAAGAATACTTTTATAACAAGGATGACAGTTTCATATGGGAAATAAAAATAGTGTTAAATCTAATTACTGTATCAAAGTATTAAATAAACAAACACTTTGTATTGCAAGAAAGGGGCTATCAAATTGTCTTTTTTTGACAGCCCCTGTTTTAATCTGTCCCCAAAATTTTCTTTTTAAAATCCTTTTGCTATCTCCTCAGCCTCTTTCAACGCAGTGAACATAATCTTTTCTACATCCTCACCTACGATGTCAAGCCGCTGAGCTGTTATCGTCTGAAAATCCTCAACTCCCATAAAACCCAAAATTGTTTTCAGGTACCTGTTTGCCATCTCAAAGTCCGAAAATGGTGGTGTTTTGTACTCTCCGCCTGTTGCCATGATATGAACTGCTTTTTTACCACGAAGAAGACCCACAGCCCCTTGTTCTGTGTATTTAAATGTTATTCCAGAGACTGTGATATAGTCTATATATGCCTTGAGGATTGCGGGAATGCCCAAATTCCACATAGGTGCAGCAAACACATACTTGTCAGCCTCAAGAAACTGATAGGCATACTTCAAAATATGGTGATGCTTTGATGCCTCAGTCTTTGGAGCAAAGATATCGTTGATGTCCTCTTGAGAAAGAAAATGAATTCCTTCTTTGTAAAGGTCTAAAGTGATAATCTGGTCATTTGGATGAAATTCTTTGTATACCTTTATAAAATGTTCCGAGATTATAAATGTTCTTGAACTTTGGTCGCTCTTTGGATTAGCCTTTATATACAGTAACTTTGCCACAATAAACTTCTCCTTATAAGTAATTTTCCTGATTATATTATACCCTTGTAAATCGATTATATAACTATGGTTTATTTAGAATTATTCAATGGAACCTTTCAAAACATCTATCATTTCATCAAGCGAGACTGTATGTTTTAAATTTGCTACATTTTTAGACTCAAGTGCTCTTTTTGCATAATATTCCATCCTGTCACTTGACAATTTTGGAATAGATTCTTTAACAAAAAATCTTACAAACTCAGAAAATTCATCTATGCTTTCAAAGTCCATGTTGTTTAAAACAAAGTTTACTTCTTCTTTTAAATATTTGCTTTCAAGCCTCAAAAAGCTTGAAAGTAAAATTGCATTGGCTCTTCCGTGAGGGATGTCATGGTAATAAGTAAGGTTGTAACCTAAAGGATGAACAATTAAAGTACCTGTTTGTGCAATAATTATTCCACCAATCAATGATATCCATGCAAACTTTTCAAGGTCAGTTTCTTTTAGATGGTTTTCTTTTAAATTACCTTTTGAGCTTGCAAACAGGCTCAATGCTTTTTTAGCGTAAGCTTCAATTATATGGTCTGAGGATTTTGAAAGGTAGCCTTCTATCACATGAGAAAGAGCATCAAAGAGGGTATTTACAATAACGTTATATGGCAATGTTAAAAGATATTTATAATCCACAATTGCTATTTTCGGGAAAATCAATTCTGAAGAAAAACTTTTCTTGTTTTCGATGGTTTTCAAGGTCAAGATTGAATATGGCGTAACTTCGCTTCCAGTACCACATGTTGTTGGTATTGCAACAATAGGTAAGCACTTTTCGAATTTTGAGTCAAAAAGGTCCTGAGCTTTTAGATTTTTTTCAGCACACAACACTGCCACTGCCTTTGATGAGTCAAGAGGAGAACCTCCGCCGATTCCAATTATAAAGTCTGGGGAAAACTCTCTTGCCAAGTTTGAAACTTCATCTATCTGTTCTACACTTGGGTTTTGAGCAATTTTGCTGTATATTGAATATTCAATTGAAAGTTCCTTTAATACAGTTGTTACATCTTCTAAAGAACCGTTCATCAGAGAAGATGGAGATGTCACGATGAAAGCTTTTTTACCGAGCCTGAAAAGGTCTTTATTTTTTAAAACACCATCTTTTTCAAATATGACCTTTGTTGGCATGAAAAATTTGCTCATTTTCAAGGCCTCCTTCATGGTAAGATACTATTTACGCTTTAAGATAAATTATAGCACATATTTTGTGCTAAAGATGTATAAAAGACCATCTTAGCAGGAAAAGTTATTTATTATAGAAAGTATTTTGAGACTAAACAAGGGGTGGTAAAACAACATGGCAAGCAAAGAACAGCAAAGAGCAGTTGCAAAACTCTGCCCAGAATTTAACGATGGGGGTTACTCTCATAAAGGCGATATAAGCTGTGATGTCTGTATTCACTGGGACGGGAAAAGGTGTAATATAAACTATTTTGATAATGTTCTGACCAGCATGGATCAGACATAAGGTTTTATAATGATATTTGAAAAATTTTTATTGATTTTTTGATTGAATTATCTTAAAATAAAGCTTGGCAAGAGATGTGGAGAGCCTGCAAATAGCTTCATTTAAAAAGGAGCTATTTGCAGGTTTTTTATTTACCATATTTTGAAAAGGGTGATAATATGAGTAGAATTTATGACGTTACTGTAATAGGAGCAGGGATAGTTGGCATGTCAATTTTAAGAGAGTTAACACGTTATAGATTGAACGTGTGTTGCCTCGAAAAAATGGAAGATGTCGCAGAAGGTGCGTCCAAAGCAAACTCCGCAATAGTTCACGCAGGTTATGACCCAATTGAAGGAACCAAAAAGGCAAGATTCAATGTTGAGGGGAACAATATATTTGCAGATATTTGCAATGAACTTGATGTTGAGTATAAGATGGTTGGGTCACTTGTGGTTGCATTTGATGATTATGAGATAAATGTGTTGGAAGAACTTTTGCAAAGAGGAAAAAGAAATGGTGTTAAAGGACTTGAGATAAAAAGTCAAGAGTGGGTTTTTGAAAATGAGCCGAATTTGAGCAGAAACATAAAAGCAGCACTTTTTGCTCCTTACTCGGGAATTACAAATCCGTATAAATTAACAGTCGCCCTTTTTGAAAATGCTGTTCAAAATGGAGCAGATATAATATTTAGCTTTGAAGTCTGCAAAATAGAAAAAGATGGAGACTATTTTGTGGTTCATTCAGCGGACAGCCGCTTTATAAAAACCAGGGTTTTGATAAATTGCGCAGGAGTGTATGCAGATGAAATAAGTAAATTGGCAGGAGCAAAGCTTTTTAAAATATATCCAAGACGCGGACAGTACTACATCTTAGACAAGCCAGATAAGATGCCAGTTACCAGAGTCATTTTCCAGGTACCCACAGAAAAGGGGAAAGGGATTTTAGTTGCCCCGACTGTAGATGGAAATGTACTTATTGGACCAAACTCTGAGTATATAGATGACAAGGATGACACAGCTACAACCCAAAAGGGGCTTGATGAGGTATTTGAAAAGGCAAAGAAAGTATTGCCAAGCCTGAGCAAGAGAGATGTAATAACAACCTTTTCTGGAATCAGAGCAACACCGGATAATCATGACTTTATCATTGAAGAAGATGAGAATGTTGAAAACTTCATAAACGTTGCAGGAATTGAGTCACCAGGTCTTACCTCATCAGTGGCGATAGGAAGGTATATTGCTGAAAAGGTTAGCAGCAAACTTAACGCAAAAAGGAATCTTAATTTTAATCCTTATAGAGAAGATATAAAAAGGTTTTTAAAACTTTCTGATGAAGAAAGAGTAAGAATGATTAAGCTTTATCCGAGCTTTGGAAACATTGTATGCAGATGTGAGCTTGTGTCTGAATACGAAATTCTTGAGGCAATAAAAAGAGGTGCAAGAACCATAGATGGTATTAAAAGAAGAACAAGAGCTGGTATGGGAAGGTGTCAGGGCGGTTTTTGTTTACCTCGTGTGATAGGTATTCTTTCAAGGGAGCTAAAAATTGACAAAACCAAAATAACAAAGTTCGGGAAGAACTCTTATATTCTGACCGAGAAAAGGTGGGAAGAGTGAGATGGAAAAATACAAAGTAGTTGTAATAGGTGGGGGACCGGCTGGTCTTGCGGCAGCTTTGGAAAGTTTTAAAATCTTGGATGATAAAAAAGTGCTGATAATAGAGAGAGACAAGTTTTTAGGAGGAATTTTAAACCAGTGTATTCATCCTGGCTTTGGACTTCACTATTTCAAGGAAGAACTAACAGGGCCTGAGTATGCCCACAGATTTGTTGAGCAGGTAGTAGAAAATCGGATAGAGTATCTTACCGAAACTCATGTGATAGACATAACTCCAGAAAAGGAAATAGTAGCTGTCAATAAAAAAGGACTTAAGAGGATAAAAGCAGATGCGATTGTGCTTGCAATGGGATGTAGAGAAAGAACAAGAGGTGCTATAATAACACCTGGAACAAGACCTGCGGGGATTTTCACAGCAGGCCAGGCACAGAGACTTATAAATATTGAAGGGTACAGGATTGGCAAAAAAGCGGTAATTGTTGGGTCTGGGGATATAGGTCTTATCATGGCAAGACGTCTTACTTTGGAAGGGATAGAGGTAAAGGCAGTGGTGGAGATAATGCCCTACTCTACAGGGCTTAGAAGAAACATTGTTCAATGCTTGGACGATTTTGGAATACCTCTTCTTTTATCACACAAGGTTGTAAAGATTCATGGTAAATACAGAGTTGAAGGGGTTACAATTGCAAAAGTGGATTCTCAGCTTCAAGAAATTCCAGCAACAGAAAGGTTTATCGAATGCGACACTGTGCTATTTTCTGTGGGGCTGATACCTGAAAATGAACTGAGTAAAAAAGCTGGAATTGTTCTTGATATCAAAACAGGAGGTCCAGTTGTTGACAATACATTTTCAACTTCGCAAAAAGGTATATTTGCCTGTGGAAATGTTCTTCATGTTCATGACCTTGTTGACAATGTTACATTAGAGGCACAGATAGCAGGAAGGTATGCTGCAATATATTCTCAGCACCCTGAGCTTTTTGAAAACAATATTCATGTAAATATAGTGGCAAAAGAGGGTATAAGATATGTTGTGCCGCAAAAGCTAAACAAGAACTTTGTCCAGCCCTTTGTTCTCAGATTTAGGGTAGATAATTTCTATAAAGATGCTATTGTGACTGTTTCCAATGCAGGCAAGGTTCTTGTTGAGTACAAAAAAAGCATTCTAACACCTGGGGAGATGGAGAGTATAGAAATTTCACAAAAGATTCTCTCTCAGCTGGATTTTTCTAATGATATTGTGGTGAGCTTACAAAACATTTAAAGGCAAAAAAGGAGAGAAGAAGCCAAGATGCAGAAAAATAAAGTCACATGCATTCTTTGCCCGAGAGGCTGCATAATTGAAAAAAAGGAGCAAGGCGGTACTTTTGAGTTTGTCGGATTTGGGTGCACAAGAGGGATGAAGTGGGCAAAAGAAGAGTTTACAAACCCTAAAAGAATTCTTACAACCACAGTCCATGTTAAAAGTGGTGAGATAGAGTTTGTACCTGTTCGAACAACCAAACCTATTCCTAAGGAGAAGATTTTTGAAGCTATCTCTATCTTAAAAGGCATAGAGGTTTTAGCACCAGTTGAGATAGGAAGTGTGATTGTGAAAAATATTCTTGATACTGGTGCTGATGTTGTTACAACAAGAAGAGTTGGTCAAAAAGAATCATTAGATAATTGAAAAAAGAGTATGTTTGCTTGTTGAGATTGCTACAGCTCCTGAAGACAGAGCTTGAATTATCTCATCTTTTGTCTCAATCATTCCTCCTGCGATGATAGGGACTGTGGTAGAAATGGCCAGCCTTTGTATTGCTTTTGGTATTACACCTGGTAGCACCTCAATTAGTGTTGGCTTGGAGTTTTCAATTATCTTAAGACCGGATGTTATTGACTGAGAGTCTATCAAAAATATTCTTTGAACACAGGGTATAAAAAGAGAAGCGGCATAGTTGATTAAGTTTTGTCTTGTTGATATAATACCATCAGCACCGCAGTTTATTAAAAACTCGATCCCTTTTTCATCTTTTCCCACACCTTCAATTAGGTCTATGTGGACGAAGACTATTTTGTTTTTCTGTTTTATCATATTAATTTCATCTTTAATGGTTAAAATAGATGAGTGAAGAAGAAAAACGATTTTGCACTCAGAGTTTATTGCATATTCAAGTATTGCTTTGTCTCTTATAGCTGGTATAATAGGATTTTGAATAAGTTTGTCTATCAAGTTTTCCATCATGGCAATTAGCTCCTTTTAAAGAGTTTTTAATATAATTATACACCCTGAAATAAAATTATAAAAACGGAGGCAGATAAAATTTGAGCAGTACAGTATCTACAAGAACAATACCAGTGATTCCTCTGCGTGGGCTTGTGGTTTTTCCATACATGATGCTTCACTTTGATGTTGGAAGACAAATTTCTCTTAAGGCATTAGAACAAGCCATGGAAAACGACCAGCTTGTTTTACTTCTTTCTCAAAAAGACCCCAAACAAGAAGAACCAGCACCAGATGATATGTATCAGTTTGGCACAGTTGCAAAGGTAAAGCAGATGTTAAAACTGCCAAGCGATACTTCAAGGATACTTGTTGAAGGGCTCTATAGAGCACGTGTAATAAAATATTTGTCAACAGACCCATATTTTTTAGTTGAGGTTGAAGAGTACAAAGAAAGTGAGGTTAAATTAGAAGATGACCCTGAATTAGAGGCACTCATAAGAAATGTGGTTGGAGCATTTGAAGAGTTTGCAAGACTTACAAACAAAATTCCTCCTGATGCTATTTTGTCTGTCACCACAATTCAAAGCCCTGACCAGCTTGCAGATGTTATAGCCGCAAATGTTGTTGTAAAGCTTGAAGATAAGCAGCTTTTGCTTGAAAAAGTTGACTTGAAAGAAAGACTTGCAAAGCTATATGAGACGTTATTAAAAGAAAAAGAAATAATTGAGATTGAAAGGAAAATTGCTATTAGAGTTAAAAAACAGATAGATAAGACTCAAAAAGAATATTACCTGAGAGAACAACTTAAAGCAATCCAGAGTGAACTTGGGGAAAAAGATAGTCTTTTTTCTGAGGCAGAGGAATATAGAGAGCAGGTCAGAAAACTTGGACTGAGTCAGGAAAGTCTTCAAAAGGTGTTCAAAGAAATAGATAGGCTTGAGAAATTGCCTCCAAACTCGCCTGAGGTTGGGGTTATAAGAACGTATCTTGACTGGATTGTTGACCTTCCATGGAATGTAAGAAGTGTTGAGAAAATTGATATAAATGTGGTCAAAAATGTGCTTGATGAAGACCATTATGGACTTACAAAAGTTAAAGAGAGAATACTTGAGTATATTGCTGTAAGGAAACTAAAAAACGATATGAAAGGACCTATTTTGTGTTTAGTGGGACCACCTGGTGTTGGAAAGACATCAATTGCAAAGTCGATAGCACGTGCAATTAACAGAAATTATGTAAGAATCTCACTTGGTGGTCTTCGGGATGAAGCAGAGATACGAGGACATAGGAAAACCTATGTTGGGGCAATGCCAGGAAGAATTATTTATGCTCTTCGTCAGGCAAAGACAAAAAACCCTCTTATACTTTTAGATGAAATTGACAAAATGTCACACGATTTTAGAGGTGACCCTGCATCAGCACTTTTGGAGGTTTTGGACAGTGAACAGAACTTTGCATTCCGCGACCATTATATTGAAATTCCTTTTGATTTATCTGAGGTAATGTTTATTGCGACAGCAAACACACTTGAAACAATCCCAAGACCTTTGCTTGACAGGCTCGAAGTGATTGAGATTACAGGATATACTGAAGAAGAGAAGCTTGAGATTGCAAGAAGGTATCTTTTGCCTAAACAGATGGAACAAAATGGGCTCAAAAAATCTCAGCTAAGATGTGAAACAGAAGCTATTAGAGATGTAATAACATTCTACACGCGCGAATCTGGTGTAAGAAACTTAGAAAGAGAAATTGCAAGACTTTGCCGACGAGTTGCTAAAGAGATTTTAGAAGAAAACAAGAAAATTGTAAGAGTTACTCAAAAAAATTTGGAAAAGTATTTAGGTGTTCGAAAGTACAGAAGAGATGAGCTGATTGAGCAAGACAGAGTTGGAATTGTGACAGGTCTTGCATGGACACCTTTTGGCGGAGAGACGCTCTATGTCGAAGCGCTTGTGATGCCTGGGAGTGGCAAATTGGAGCTCACAGGCCAGCTTGGAGATGTCATGAAAGAGTCAGCAAAGGCAGCTGTGAGCATTATAAGGTCAAGGGCCAAAGAACTTGGGATTGACGAAAACTTTTACAAAGAGTGTGATATTCACATTCATGTTCCAGAAGGTGCTATTCCAAAAGATGGACCGTCTGCTGGAGTAACAATGGCAACTGCAATGGTTTCAGCACTTTCACAGAGAAAGGTTAGATACGATATTGCTATGACAGGAGAGATTACTTTAAGCGGCAGAGTACTTCCAATTGGCGGTGTAAAAGAGAAGGTTTTAGCAGCAAAAAGAGTGGGTATAAAAAACGTTATTCTTCCTTTTGAAAACAAAAAGGATGTGGATGAGCTTGAAGACTATGTGAAGAAAGATATGAACTTTATATTTGTAAAGACAATTGATGAGGTATTTAATATTGCGATTGTAAAGTAAAGGGGGTGAAAATTAATTTGAAAATCAATCTTTCAAATGCAAGGCTTGAAAAGGTTGCTGTGAAAAAAGAAGACTATCCGCCGATTAAAATGCCAGAGATGTGCATATGCGGAAGGTCAAACGTGGGGAAATCTTCTTTTATAAATGCCGTGTTCAAAGACAAGCTTGCAAAGGTTGGGTCAACCCCAGGTAAAACCCGAACAATCAATTTTTTCAATATAGACAACAAGTTCAGGGTTGTAGATCTTCCAGGTTATGGTTATGCCGAGGTTTCAAAAGAGGAAAAACGAAGATGGAAAACAATGATTGAGGAGTACTTGCTTGAAAGGCAGGAGCTAAAACTTTCTGTTTTACTTTTAGATTCAAGACATCTTCCCACAGAAGATGATAAAATAATGCTTGGCTTTTTTGACAAAAAAGAAATTCCAATAATGATTGTTCTAACAAAGTGTGATAAACTTTCGAATAATGAACTTGCAAAAAATACAGTGCTTATTTCAAAAGAACTGGGGATTGAAAAGGAACTATTTTACCAATTTTCTGCCAAATCTGGTATGGGAGTAAAACAGGTCCAGTATGCTATAATTAAGTTTATGGAAGAGGCAATATTGCAGGAGAAGGGTAAAAAATGAGGTATGCGATCATCAGCAGCTGTCTTATAGGTCTTAACACAAAATATGATGGGACAAACAATTTAAGAGAAGAAGTTGTTGAAAGATTGAAAAATGAGTACATTCTTATTCCCATTTGTCCTGAACAGCTTGGTGGACTTCCAACACCACGAAATCCCTGTGAGATAAAAGATGGCAGGGTTATTGATTTAACAGGTAGGGATTTTACCAATAATTTTTATAAAGGTGCGTATGAGGCTTTAAAACTTGCAAGGTTTTTCGGTGCACAGATTGCATTTTTAAAGTCTAAAAGTCCTTCTTGTGGCTGTGGCAAAATCTATGACGGAAGCTTTTCAAGAAAACTGATTGAAGGGAATGGCATCACAGCAGATATTTTCATGCGAAATGATATCAAAGTGGTCTGTATTGATTAAGATTATAGAGGGTGTAAATTGGTATGGATTATAAAGAGATTATCAAGTATGACGATTTGATTTCGGTTTTAGACAACTTTTCTTACATCACAGGAATCTCAGCAAACTTTTTGACAGCTGACAACAATTGGGTTGAGAATAAAAAGAAAGGCACGTGCGAGTTCTGCACCATTATGAAAAACTATTACAAAAATGGTGAAGCGTGCAGAGAATCTGATATAAGTGGTGCCCAGACTGCTCAAAAGAAAAAAGGTATTTATGTTTATAAGTGTCACATGGGACTTATTGAGGCTGTTATTCCTCTGTTTTTCAACACAAGCTATATAGGTTCACTTTTTATTGGTCAGATTCTTTTAGAGCCGCCATCAGAAAAGATGTGGGAACAAATTGCAAAGAAATTAGACGGTCAACCAGTTGATGTACAAAGAGCAAGAGAGAGTTTTTTCAAGCTAACTTTCATAGACCAGGAAAAACTGAAAAGTGTACTTGATATGATGCACATAGTGGCAAAATACATTATAGACTCAGAGATGATAAGAATTTCTTCTCTTTCGTCAATTGAAAGGATAATAGAATATATCAAAAACCATTATATGGAGGAGATAACACTTGACGATTTGGCAAAAATGGTGTACTTGTCACCAACTTACTTAAGTTATCTTTTCAAAAAGCAACTTGGTGTAACATTTAAGGAATACCTAATCAATATAAGACTCAAAAAATCAAAAGAGCTCATAGAAACAACAGACCTTCCAATTGGAGAAATCTCAAAAATGGTTGGAATAGAAGATCAGAACTATTTTAGCAGATTGTTTAAAAGAAAGTATGGAGTGTCTCCTATGAATTACAAGAAGGATAAATATATTTATGATACACCTAAAAAAAATGCTAATACATAAAAAAGAAGTGCATTTAAATTGCACTTCTTTTTTTTTAGAATGAAAATTAGAAGGAAATAAGAAAAAATTTTATTTGATGTGGGGGAGAAAAATGGCAGAACTCAGATGGAATCCTCTTTTGCGTGACTGGGTAATGATTGCATCTCACAGACAGGAAAGACCTCAGATGCCCAAAGATTGGTGTCCGTTTTGCCCTGGTTCTGGCAAGGTTCCAGAAAGTTATGATGTTTTAGAGTATGATAACGACTTTCCAGCTTTAATGCAAAATCCACCACAACCAGATGATGTTGCTACATCTTTTTATAAGGTTGCACCTGCATATGGAAAATGTGAGGTGATTTTATATTCTCCAAATCATACCATAACACTGCCTGAGCTTGAGATCTCTCATATAAGAAAGCTTGTGGATCTGTGGGTTGAAAGATTTGAAACCTTAAGGAAAGATAAAAACATAAAGTTTATATTCATCTTTGAAAACAGAGGCGAGGTAGTGGGTGTAACAATGCCGCATCCACATGGTCAGATATATGGATATTCATGGATACCACTAAAAATCTTGCGTGAACTTGAAAGTGCTAAGATGTACTATGAAGATCATGGTGAGTGTTTAATCTGCAGGATTGACAGAGAAGAGATGGAGTTTAAAAAGAGAATAATCATAGAAAACGACCATTTTGTAACATACCTACCTTTCTTTACTGAATATCCTTATGGTGTGTTTATATCTCCAAAACGACATGTGGAGGTTATTTCTGGCCTTACAGAAGAAGAAAAAGACAGCTTTGCAAAGATATTAAAAGAGACAACAGGAACATTGGACAGTCTTTTTGACTATCAGTTCCCGTACATGATGTGTATGCATCAGCTTCCTGTCAATGTCGATGAGGATTATTCAAAGTTTTATCATTTTCATGTAGAGTTTTACCCGCCCATGCGGTCAAAAGATAAGCAAAAGTTCAATGCATCGAGTGAAACAGGGGCATGGGCACCGTGTAATACCACCTCGCCAGAGGAAAAGGCAGAAGAGCTGAGACAGGCTTATAAAAGATTTTTGCAAAAGATGCAAGGAGGAATCAAGTAAATGAAGATTGAAGAACTTTTGAAGATGTTCAAAGATGTATATGGTGAAAATAATGAGCCTATCAGGTGTTTTTTCTCAAGTGGGAGAGTAAACCTAATCGGTGAGCACACAGACTACAACGGTGGGTATGTTTTCCCTGCGGCACTTAATGTTGGTACCACCGTTCTTGCCAGAAAAAGAAACGACAGAAAAGTTCGCTTATATGCAACAGACCTAAAAGAGCTTGTTGAAGCAGACATCGATAAGATTGATGAGTATAAAAATATCAGGTGGGGGAACTATCAACTTGGGGTTATAAAGGAGCTAAAAGAGGCAGGATATGAAGTTGGAGGTCTTGACATGCTCTTTCACGACACTGTACCGCACGGAGCAGGGCTTTCATCATCTGCTGCAATTGAGTGTGCAACTGGAATTGCAGTTTACTCCCTATTCAATAACAAGCCAATTGACAGGCTCAAGCTTAGCTTTATATGTCAGAGGGCTGAGAACAGGTTTGTAGGGGTAAACTGTGGTATTATGGATCAGTTTGCTTCAAGTCTTGGGAAAAAAGACCATGCCATTTTTCTCAACACACGCACCATGGAGTACAGGTATGTACCTTTAAAACTTGGTGATTACAAGATTGTCATCAGCAACACTAACAAGAAAAGAAGTCTTGCAGAATCAAAATACAATGAAAGAAGGTTTCAGTGCGAAAAAGGGCTTGAACTTTTGAAAAAGGAACTTAACATTTCGTGCCTTGGCGAGCTTGACGTTGAGACGTTTGAAAAGTACAAAGATTTAATTGATGATGAAATAATCCTAAAAAGAGTGAGACATGTTGTGTACGAAAACGACAGAGTTTTAAAATCCATTGATGTTTTGCAGAAGGGAGACCTTGAAGGTTTTGGCAAGCTTATGATACAATCTCATATATCGCTAAGAGACGACTATGAGGTAACAGGACTCGAGCTTGATACACTTTTTGATGAAGCTCTGAAAATAGAGGGTGTAATTGGTACACGAATGACAGGTGCTGGTTTTGGTGGTTGCACAGTTTCAATTGTTCATAAGGATGCTATAGAAGAGTTTGTAAGAAAAGTAGGGGAAAATTACCGTGCAAAGACAGGTCTCAAAGCTCACTTTTACACATTTGAGATTGACGATGGAGCTAGGGAGATAGAAATTTAAAAATTCTTTAAAAAAGAAAGGATTGATAAGAAATGATTTTGGTTACAGGTGGAGCAGGGTATATTGGAAGCCATATGGTTTGGCTTTTGATTGAAAAGGGATATGATGTTGTGGTTATTGACAATCTTGAAAAAGGTCACAAGAAAGCTGTTTTAGGTGGAAAGTTTTATAATGGGGACCTCAAAGATAAAGAATTTTTGGAAAAAGTATTTGCTGAAAATGACATCTCGGCAGTTATCCATTTTGCTGCGTCTTCTTTGGTGGGAGAGAGCGTTCAGAATCCTATAAAGTATTACTATAACAATGTTTATGGTACTCTTAACCTTGTTGACACAATGATAAAACACAATGTAAAAAAACTTGTGTTTTCTTCAACAGCTGCCGTCTATGGAGAACCGGAAAACATCCCCATACTTGAAGAGGACAAAACCCAGCCTACAAATCCTTACGGTGAGACAAAACTTGCAATTGAAAAGATGCTAAAATGGATGGATATTGCCTATGGGCTAAAATTTGTCTCACTGAGGTATTTTAACGTTGCAGGTAGCCACCCCGACGGGATTATTGGAGAAGACCACAATCCTGAGACACACCTTATTCCAATTGTGCTCCAAACAGCGCTTGGTATTCGTGAAAAGGTTATTGTATATGGTAATGATTACAATACAAAAGATGGTACTTGTATAAGGGACTACATTCATGTTGTTGACCTTTGTGATGCGCATCTAAAAGCTATGGAGTATTTGGAGAAAAACAATAAAAGTGAAATATTTAATTTAGGAAATGGGATGGGATTTTCTGTGATGGAGGTAATTGAAAAGGCAAGCGAAGTTGTTGGCAAGAAAATCCCATATGAAATTGGACCAAGACGAGCAGGCGACCCCTCAATTTTGGTTGCATCATCACAGAAGGCCCAAAAGCTTCTTGGGTGGCAGCAGAAATATAATAGTTTGGAGACAATAATATCTACAGCGTGGAAATGGCATTCAACACATCCCCATGGATATGAAGAATAAACAAAGAAAAAGGGTTGGAAGAAGTTGTGCATTTTTCCTTCCAACCCTTTTTGTATTTACGCAAATATTTTAAGTGTTTTTTCTATTCTATTTATTACTTCATCTTTACCGAGAACTTCCATCATCTCAAAAAGACCAGGTGTTACAGTTCTTCCGCTTATGCACATCCTTATTGTATGAATAAGATTTGCAGCTTTTGTATTAAATTCTTCAGCTTTTGACCTCACAAGTTTTTCAATTTCTTCTGCTGAAAAAGGTTGTACATTTTTTAAATCACCAAGAAGAAGTTGAAGGCATTTTAGGTTATCAGCCGTAAAATATTTTTCTACACCCTTTTGTTCATATTCATAGTTGGGATCAAAAAAGTAAGTGCTTGCACTAACTACTTCAACAAGTGTTTTGACTTTTTCGCGCACCAGCTTTAAAACAGATTTTACATATTCTTTATCAAAGCTTGATATATCAATTCCTTTTTTGGAATAAAAATATTTCATTCTCTCATACAAATCATCAAGATCTGTTTCTTTAAGGTAATACCCGTTTATCCAGGTTAGCTTATTTATGTCATAAATAGCTGCATTTTTTGAAACCTTTTCAAGTTCAAACTTCTGTATAGCTTCCTCGAGGGAGATAATGGTTCTGTCTTCGCCAGGTGACCAGCCAAGGAGCAAAAGGTAATTGACAATTGCTTCTTTTAAGTATCCATTCTCAAAAAACTCTTCAACTGAAGTTGCACCGTGTCTTTTGCTCAGCTTGCTTCTGTCAGGTGCTAAAATCATTGGAACATGTGCAAACTGCGGCGGCTGAATATTTAAGGCTTCATATATTATTAGCTGTTTTGGGGTGTTCGAAAGATGCTCTTCAGCCCTTATAACATGCGATATTTTCATAAGATAATCATCAATTACGCACACAAAGTTGTATGTTGGATTTCCATCAGACTTTAAGATTATAAAGTCATCTAACTGGTCATTTGAAAATTCAACATCTCCACGAATGATATCATGCACAACTGTTGTTCCTTCTACCGGTGCTTTTATTCTAACAACTGCTTTTTCACCGTTTTCGATTCTCTTTTTTGCTTCTTCTAAACTGATATTCCTGCACTTTTTACTGTACTTGTACGGTATCTTTTGCTGCCTTGAAATTTCCCTTTCTCTTTCTATCTCTTCCTGTGTACAAAAACAGTAATAAGCCTTTCCTTCTTCTAAAAGCTTTTTAATGTATTCTAGGTAGATTTCCTTTCTCTGAGATTGAAAGTACGGTCCAAAGTCACCGCCCACATCAGGACCTTCATCCCATTCAATTCCAAGCCACTTTAAACTTTTCATAATACCTTCTGCCCACTCTTCTCTTGACCTTTCTAAATCAGTATCTTCTATACGTAAAATAAATTTTCCATTGTGTTTTTTGGCAAATAGATAGTTAAAAAGTGCTGTCCTTGCACCACCTATGTGAAGCTGACCTGTTGGACTTGGTGCAAATCTAACTCTTACCATCTTTTTACTCCTTTCATTTAAAGCTTTATTTTGGTTCAGTGTTAGTTTTGTGACAGATTGTATTATAACATAAAAATAAAAAGTAAATACATCTTCTTGACAAACTCAAATCATAGTGTTATATAATTATATAACACTATAAAAATCAAACAGGAGGGTAGATTATGCATTTCAATCAAAATGTTTTAGGACTTATTGGTTTGCTGGTGGTCATTTTTTTCATTGTACTTGGGCTTTTCTATCTTATATCCAAAAATAGCTCTAACATATTTCAGATTAAAAAATTTCACACAAGCCAAACAGTGAGACTTGTTTTATCACTGCTTTCAATTTTATTTGCATGGATTTTTCCATGGACTGCATTAAAGGTTTTATTTGTACTAAGTTGCATTTTGTTTTTATTTAGTATTTTTCCAATAAAGAAAACCTCTTTTGGAATGGTTATTGCTGTAGCCTTAGTCACATTGGTTATTGTTGGTTTAATTATATCTCAACTTCACTACTATTCTTCTGATAAGCAAGATTATAAGTTTTCTGGGTTATCAAAAAGTATTTCACAAATAATTTCTGATGTGATTACCAGCAGCGGCTTTATTGAGGTTTATCATTTAATTACTTATTCTGCAGACCAGGATATGTCAATTAAGAATTTTGATGAAATTGTAATTACCTGTTCAGGCGGAATAGATTTAGAATTCATTGATGATGAAGATACCATCTATTTTCCTTCAGTGCTCAAAACAAAAGTTTCAGGAAAAACTTTGAAAGTCTTTGACAGAAATACAGAATTTGATACAACATATGAAATAAGACTTGGTACAAAATCTTTGAGAAATGTAAAAATTTCCTGTAGAGGGCTAAAAACAAGAGGTGATGGGAAGTTCAAAAATCTAACAGTAAATTCAGATGGCAGCTTTATTCAAGGGCAGATTGAAGCAACAGATGATATCTCTATAGACTGTGCAGGGCTTGAGCTGAGAGCTGATTTTAAGGGGAAGACTTTGAAGATTGATTCTTCTGGAGCAGATATAAATTCACAGTTGATATTTGACAAAATTGAAATTGATTCAACAGGATTGAATATCAGGGCAAAAGCAAGGTTTGAGGAGTTTGATATTAATGCAACAGGATTGAATGGCTCAATTAATATTTTAAATAACGAAAATGAAAAGGGCATTTTGAACATTGAAGCAACAGGTGGTATTGTAAAAATCAATAACCTTTACAGTGCACCTGTTACAACCAAAACTTCAGGTTATGTAAAACTTATGAGAGAGTGATGATTAAAATGCTGAGAAAAGTTGATAAACACAGCGGTGTTCCTGCATACGTGCAGATTGTCAACATGATTAAATCAGAGATAATACTTGGAAATATTCAGCAAGGTTCACAGCTTCCAACTGTGAGAGAACTTCAGGCAATTTTTGATGTGAATATAAACACAGTCTTAAAAGCACTGGAAAAACTAAAAGCCGAAGGTTTTATTGAAGCAGAACAGGGGATTGGGTATTTTGTGAAGAAGGATATTGATGTTGATAAAAAGATAATTGAGATAATAAAAGAGTGTGTTAGGGAACTTAAAAGTCATCAAATAGATTTTTACACAGCCATGATTTTATTTGAGGAGGTGTGGAAAAATGAAGAGGTTTGAATTTTCAAGAATTTTAAATTTTAACATTGAAGAAAGTCTAACAAAAATGGATATTTACATTGGAAAGGAACTAAAAGAAAAAACAGGTCAAATACTATTTTTCACGCTAATATTGTTTATACCGAGTTTTACCATAAGAGTTATTGGCATAATACTTCTATGTTCTGCAATGCTTGTAAATGATATTAAGAATAAAAATGTTGAGCTTTTGTATTTTTTGCCGTTCTCAAAAAGAGAGCTTTTCCTATATAATCTAATGTTTTTAGTTCTTATAATTTCAATAACATCAGCAGCTGATAAAATATACTATAACCTGACCATTTTAGAAGGGTTATTGGTTATTTTAAAAACAATCATTGCGCTTTTAGCAATTTACGGGATAAGTATGTTATTCACGACATTAGGACATGATGGTTTTATTTGGAGTATTGTAATAACAATTTCAGATGCTTTGCTGGGAGATTTAGGCTCAACTAATTTGAATGCAGCTGATTTTAATCCATATAGTTTAATAAGCTTTACAAAGCAGGAAAACATAGTTTTAGCCTTTTTGTATGCTGCTCTGATTTGTTTTTTTGCTTATTTTGCATATGTAAAAAAAAGGTGGTGAGAACTGAAATGATGGTAGTAGAAGTCAAAAATTTGAGCAAGAGAATAGGTGACAAACAAATTTTATCTGATGTGAGTTTTACTGTACAAAAAGGTGAGATATTGGCTCTTGTTGGACCAAATGGGGCTGGTAAGACGACAACTCTAAAGTGTATAATAAATGCAGCTTCCAGAGATACCGGAGAAATTTTGATTTTTGGCAAGCCTTTTGAGCCTTCTTTAAAGAAAAACATAGCATTTGTTTCCGAGCACAAAAAAGTTTTTTCAAAATTGACATTAGATGATTACTGTAAGATGTATCAAGCCTTGTATCCAAATTGGGATGATTTATTTTTCAAAAATTTTCTTTCGCGCTATGGGTTTAGTACAAATCAAGAACTTTCTAAATTTTCAATGGGTCAAAGAACGCTTATCCTTGTTATCTTAGCATTGGCAACAAATGCAGAGCTAGTGCTTTTAGATGAACCTACTCAAAACCTTGACCCAACTGTAAGATTTGAGTTGATACAACTTATAAAACAATATGTTCAAGAGAAAAATATAGCAGTTATTGTGTCTTCACACGAGATTTTTGAACTTGAAGAGTATGCAACAAATATTGCGATAATCAAAAATGGCAGAATTTTGTACTGCGATTCAATTGATGATGCTAAACAAAAACACAGAATAGTCTCTTCAATGGCAAACTTGAAGGATGCAGAAGTTATAGGTTTGCTTGACGGTGAGGTTTTAGCAAGAACTGAGAAGGATATGGGAGAATATCCCCGATTAAATCAAATTATAATTGGCTATTTAAGAGGAAAAGAAGGTATGCAGGAAATTAAAAGTGGTTATTGACAGATAACGGATTTAAATTCTGTATAATATACCTTAAAATTACTGAAATGTTCGGCTCACTTTGCTATTGTGTCTTAGGATAAAATTACAAAGATTGTTCATAGCCATTAAAGAATTTCTGCCAATATTCCTTGTATTCTCATCCAATTTTTACTAATATAAAATTGTGTTTTTAAGGCTAACTAAAAGGTGGGAAGCTAAAACTTCCCACCTTTTAGATATTTTATTTTTCTGAAGAGCTTTTAGTTTGCGATTCAGATTCTGCTTCGTAGTACTTTTCCCATATCTCTTTTGGGACATCATCATACATAGGAACATTTTCAAGTTTATCTATTCTTTTGAACTCTTCTGATAATTGATCTAAGGTTATATTAAAATATTTCTTCTTATATCGTTCATCATACCACCAACAAGCAGGATATACGGTATTGTTGCTGTTCACTTTGAATATAAACCTATTGGGACAATTTACATACCAGGTATTAGGCCTTGTGTTTTTTCCTTTTGTCAAAACAAACACAAATTTTTCACCAGGATTCATTGCAAAAAGATCAGAGTGATTTTGCGGATCAAAGACTACAAAGCCTACATCGATTTGTTTTTCATCTAATTTGCCTTTAAGAACCTTTTCAACTTCAACTGTAACATAAAGTCTTGGCAGGGTCTTAACAAAAGGTATGCCTGCTGCTTTCGCAACTCCATATTCATTTGTACCAGGTTGTGCAGTTATTGTTTCTTCTACTTGTTCTTTTTTAATAACTTTTCCAACGATAATAAGCTCTGAATATTTTGCGCAAAATTCAAAATTAAGAAATCTTACAGAAGACATAGGCTCAATATAAATTTTAGGTTTCTCATATTGAATTGTTGTGTGTGTATTTTTAAATCTGATAAGCATGTAAGGTAGTAATAACAACAAAAAAATACAAAGAATTAGAATACCTATTTTAATTCTTTTCTTCATACTATTACCTCCTAAACTATCAAATACATTTTTTAATAACGGCAATTAAAATTATACATTATCTCTATATCATATACGTCGTGAATAGAAGGATAATCCTCATTAAAATAATTGTCCATTATACTTCCGTATGTTTGAGCTGAATATGGATTTCTGGAATCTGTACCATTTGGGTGCCCCAAACCAATTGCATGTCCCATCTCATGCATTAAAATTCCTCTCCGTTGAATAAAATTGTAGGCAGTCGAAGTGACGTAGGGACTTAAGTATATAATAGATTTGCCAATATTTCTGTCTACACTTGAAACGGTAGAAGAGTCAATTTTAGTTCCATAGATATTGTAATTTTCTGTGAGAGCTACATACTCGTATTGCTGGTAACTGTAATTAAATAATTGTTGCCACCATTCTTTTGAGGCTGAGCAAAAGAAAAGATTTGCATTTGAATATGTTGTATCAATACATTTTATATGAGAAACTGAGTGAATATTATAATTTGCATTAGCACTCCATGCATTATTCCAGTTACTTAAGGAAGATGTATATGTTTCTAAGAATGGTTGTTCTAAATAATCCTTATTAGCTTTTAAATAAAGTTTTGTTTTGCCATCTTCTGTAATTTTAGTATACCATCTAATGGGGTACGAGTATATTTCGTGTGGGTAAGTAAAAGTTGGTAAGTAAGTAGATAATATAACTAAAACTGTTGAAAAGAGAACTTTGATTTGATTAAAACATTTTTTGTGAACAGTTTTAATCATTAGTTTTACCCTCCTTAACAGCAAATATTTTAATCAATTCACTAAAAAAGAAGTAATTAGTTTAAAAAATTAATTATAATAATAGTGTAATTTCTAATACATATCAATTACACTCCTCTTATAATAGAAAATTTTAGTATAAACTACGTATTAAAAATAACAAAAAATAAAAAAACTTGTCAAGTGTTATTTCATTAATAATTATTGCAATTTATAATAAAATATTTTCTACAAACTCTTGACACTAAGTTGAGTCTATATAATTGTGTAAAAAGGGATTGAGCCACCCCTCACCCTCTGGTTAGAATAGAAATTAAGAAGAACCAAAAACCAAATTCTTTCAGGAGGGATGAGGAATGGCTCAATACAATATTACCATAGATTCTGAAATTTTGCATTACCTTTTTACAACAGGCACAAAAGACGAGAAATTAGCCAAGTTATTAGAATCAATACTTAATCAAATTTTAGCGTATCTTGCTACTGAACAAATTAAGGCTTAAGCCTATCGAGAGGACAGAGGAAAGACAAGATTATCGTAACGGTTATTATTCAAGGAATTTAATTACCAGAGTAGGGACTTTGACTTTGAAAGTACCAAGACTGCGTAATGGTAAATTTACTACAGACCTTTTTGAACGTTATCAGCGAAGTGAACAAGCGCTTTTATTGGCATTGATGGAGATGGTGGTAAATGGGGTATCCACACGAAAGATTGAAGAAATTACTTATGAGTTATGTGGGACTGAGTTTTCAAAATCCACCATTTCAGAGCTTTGCAAAAATCTTGATCCTGTAATTGCGCAGTGGAATTCGGGGTCTTTGGAAGAAAAGAAGTTTCCTTTTGTGTAAGCCTATGCGATGGTTGTAAAGATAAGAGAAGAAGGTCGTGTTCGACAGAGAAGTCTTCTAATTGGTGTAGGTGTAAATGAAGAAGGTTACAGAGAAGTTTTGGGGGTTATGATAGGAGACAGCGAATCAGAAGAAAGCTGGGGAGAATTTTTCTCATGGTTAAAGGAAAGAGGGTTGCATGGAGTCGATTTAGTTGTTTCAGATCATCATAAAGGGCTTGTACAAGCGATTTATCGACATTTTCAAGGTGCGACCTGGCAAAGGTGTCAAACTCATTTTATGAGAAACATTCTTGACAAGACACCGAAGGGTTTACAAAAGGAACTACATGCTAAGATAAGAGCTATATTTGAAGCTCCAGATGCAAAGACAGCAAGGGTGTTGTTAAATCAAGTGTTGGAAGAGTACAAAAATAAAGCCCCAAAAGCAATGGAAGTTTTAGAAGAAGGATTTGAAGACGCGATAGCAGTTTTAGAACTTCCAGAGCCATACCGAAGGAGGCTGCGCGTAGGCTGATATGTTAGAGCGACTGAATGGAGAAATTCGTCGACGAGAAAGGGTGATAAGGTATTTGTTAGCCGAGAGTCGTGTATTCGCTTAATAGGTGCTTTATTAATGGAACAGGATGAAAGATGGCTATCTACGAGGAAGTACTTACAGATGAGAGAGTATTTTGAGTGGCAGGAAAAGGTGAAGGAAGGTGTTAGAAAAGAAATTGTTTTGATGAAATGAGCTTTTTTAAGGCTGTTAGTTTGTAAATGGGCGTAGAAGATATTTTAAGGCTTACAGGTAATAATTGGTAAATTATAATTTACAAAAAACCATATGGAATTTTATTCGACCGATTAAAATATACTAAAAAGCTTATATTCTAACCAGAGGGTATTTTACACAAAAATTTGGACTTGACCTGACACTATCTAATCACAAAAAATTTTTGACAAAAGATCAGAAGTTTATTATCATATAATAGTGTCAAGTTTTTAAGCTTTACAGAGAGATGAAATTAAAAATGCAGCAAGAAAATAAGGTATATTTGAGCCTTCTTTACGATTTTTATAAGGACTTTTTGACCGAAAGACAAAAAAAGATTATAGAACTGTATGTAAATGAAGATTTAACTTTGGGAGAGATATCAAAAGAACTTGGCATATCACGGCAGGGTGTTTTTGATGCATTTAGAAAAGCAGAATTAGCTTTAAAAAGGTACGAGGCAAAGCTGAAGTTGGCGGACAGGTATTATAAAAACAGGAGCATAATTGAAGAGGTCCTACAGAAACTAAGGAGAATATACGAAAGATACAAAGATGAAGAGATTATGAACATAATAAATAGTATTCAGGAGTGGCAAGAAGATGTTTAGTAGTCTTTCTGAAAAACTGCAGGATGTATTTAAAAAGCTGAGAGGTAAAGGCAAGCTTACAGAAAAAGATATCAAAGAGGCAATGAAAGAGGTAAAGCTTGCGCTATTAGAGGCTGATGTAAACTACAAAGTGGTAAAAGATTTTATCAACACTGTGACACAAAAGGCTGTGGGAGAAGAAGTTTTAGAAAGCCTTACTCCTGCCCAGCAGGTAATAAAGATTGTATACGACGAGATGGTAAACCTTCTTGGTGGAAGTGACACAAAACTTACATTTTCACCAAGCGGATTTTCTATCTATATGATGGTGGGGCTTCAAGGTTCTGGTAAGACCACCACAGCTGGAAAGCTTGCTGGGCTTTTAAAAAAGCAGGGCAAGAACCCTTTGCTTGTTGCCTGTGATATATACAGACCTGCTGCAATAAAGCAATTAGAGGTTGTTGCACAAAAGGCTGGAGTAAAATGTTTTGCAAATTACAACAGCAAAGATGCTGTTAAGATAGCAAAGGAAGGCATCGAGTTTGCCAAAGCAAGCAGATGCGATGTTACCATTGTTGACACTGCAGGAAGACTTCATATAAATCAAGAACTTATGGACGAGCTGGTTGCAATCAAAAATGCAATAAAGCCCACAGAAATTTTGCTTGTATTAGATGCCATGACAGGACAAGATGCTGTGAATGTTGCTGCAGCTTTCAATGAGCAGCTTGGCATAGATGGAATTATTATGACAAAGCTTGACGGTGATACACGAGGCGGAGCTGCACTTTCTGTCAAGGCAATAACTGGTAAGCCTATAAAGTTTGCCGGTATTGGCGAGAAGATGGAAGATTTAGAGGTTTTTCATCCCGACAGGATGGCTTCACGAATACTTGGAATGGGAGACATTTTGACTTTAATAGAGAAAGCTCAGGAAGCTATTGACCAAAAAAAGGCTGAGGAGCTTGAAAAAAAGCTCAGAAGTATGCAGTTTACTCTTGAAGATTTTTTAGACCAGCTAAGGCAAATAAAGAAAATGGGGCCTTTATCTCAGATTATTTCCATGATACCTGGCGTTAAATTAAAAGGTGATGTGGATTTTGATGCTGGCGAAAAGGAACTTAAAAAAATAGAAGCAATCATAAATTCCATGACAAAAGAAGAACGCCAAGACCCAAGCATTATTAATTCCAGCAGAAAAAGAAGAATTGCTATGGGTTCAGGTACCACTGTTCAGGATGTAAACAGACTTCTGAAACAGTTTGAGGATATGAAGAGAATGATGAAGCAATTTTCAAATCCCAGCTTTGCCAAGAAAGGAAAACTTAGATTTCCTTTCATGTAATATATCAAAAAATTTAAAAGAGGAGGTGATTTTGAAGTGGCAGTGAGAATAAGACTTAAGAGAATGGGAGCAAAGAACAATCCTTTTTATAGAATTGTTGTTGCAGATTCACGCACACCGAGAGATGGAAAAACAATTGACGAAATTGGCTATTACAATCCTTTGAAGAATCCTGCTGACATCAAAGTTGATGTTGAAAAGGCAAAAAAATGGTTATCATGCGGTGCTCAACCAACAGATACAGTTAAAATTCTGCTTAAGAAAGCTGGAGTAATTGAATAAAACATTTTAAAAGGAGGGATAGTTTGTCATGCTAAAGGATTTAGTTGAAGTCATAGCAAAATCTCTTGTTGACAATCCGGACCAGGTAAAGGTTAGCGAAATCCACGGTGAGCAGTCAGTAATTATTGAGCTTAAAGTTGCTCCTGAAGATATGGGAAAGGTCATTGGTAAGCAGGGAAGAATAGCAAGAGCTATAAGAACAGTTGTCAGAGCTGCAGCAAATAAAGACAACAAAAGAGTTATAGTTGAGATTCTACAATAAAAGAGTTAGGCGTATCTTGCCTAACTCTTTTTTAAAAAGGAGGTAGATTATGTATAAGTACCTCCAGGTTGGCAAGATTGTAAACACTTTTGGACTTAAAGGTGAAGTGAAGGTAATACCTCTTACAGATGAGGTTGACAGGTTTTCTGAGCTTGAATATGTTCTTTTAGAAGATAACCTTTCAACAAAGCTCACAATTGAGAGGTATAGAGTAAAAGATAATATTGTGATTATTAAGTTCAAGGAAATCTCCAGCATAGATGAAGCACAAAAGCTGAAAAACAGGTATATAGTTATAGAAAGAGAAAGAGCCAAAAAACTGCCGAAAGACACCTATTTTATATGCGATATCATTGGGCTTGAAGTGTATGATTTAGATGGCAGAAAACTGGGTAGAATAAAGGATGTTTTGAAAACTGGCAGCAACGATGTCTACATTTGCGACAGCTATATAGGAAAGAAAGATTTACTGATTCCTGCATTGAAAGACATTGTAAAAGAGGTTAATGTCAAAAAGGGATATATGAAAATAAAGGTTGTTGAAGGGTTGTTAGATTGAAAATGGTATTCAAAGTTTTAACTTTATTTCCAGAAGTGATTTTGACTGCGACAAATTATAGCATCTTAAAAAAAGCTCAGCAAAAAGGGTTGATAAAGATAGAAACAATTAATATACGAGATTTTACCATGGATAAGCACAAGAGGACAGATGACTATCCGTACGGCGGCGGGTTTGGAATGGTTATGACTGCCCAGCCAATAATTGATGCATATGAGAGTATAAAACCAGCCAAACCTCACAGAGTTATTTATCTTACACCTCAAGGCAAAACATATACTCAGCGCTATGCAGAGCAGCTGTCAAAAGAAGAAGAGATTGTAATAATATGTGGGCACTATGAAGGAATTGACCAAAGAGTAATTGACATGATTGTGACAGATGAGATTTCTATAGGAGACTATGTTTTGACTGGAGGAGAGTATGCTGCGCTTGTGGTAATTGATTCAGTTTCGCGCCTTGTAAAGGGTGTTATTGAAGAAAAGTCAGCTCAAGAAGAGAGTTTTTCAACAGGGCTATTGGAATATCCGCAGTATACAAGGCCGTTTGAATTCAGAGGTCAAAAAGTTCCTGAGATACTTTTGTGCGGAGACCATGATAAGATAAGAAAGTGGAGAAGGTACCAGAGCTTACTGAAAACAATAAAAAACAGACCTGATTTGCTTGAAAACTTTAAACTTACCGACGAAGACAGAGAATTTTTAATAAAATATTGTGAGACGCAAAAAATTGTGTTATAATTACACATGTTCATTTTTGGGCTTTTTTCTTGTAAATAAAGTACATGGTCCTCTGCAAACATGGTTTGCAAGAACATCCTTATTGCTGGAAGGAGGGAAAGTGGGAGATGGATATAATCAGAGAAATTGAAAGTGAAATGCTAAGAAAAGATATCCCTGATTTCAAACCTGGTGACACAGTAAGAGTTTACTTTAAGGTTATTGAAGGTGGAAGAGAAAGAGTGCAAGCTTTCGAAGGGCTTGTCATAAAAAGAAGAGGAAAAGGACTATCTGAAACTTTCACAGTTAGAAGAATTTCGTATGGTGTTGGTGTTGAAAGAGTATTTCCTCTTCATTCACCAAGACTTGAGAAGATTGAAGTTATAAGAAGAGGTAAAGTAAGAAGATCAAAACTCTATTACATCAGAGAAAAGATAGGTAAGGCTGCAAAGATTAAAGAGCTTGTTCAGCAGCCAAACAATAAAGAGAATAACAATACAGAAGAGACTAATGCTTAAAAAAGCTTAGTCTCTTTTTTATATTTAAAAAAGAGGAGGATTTTTGATTTGATTGTTCAGTGGTATCCTGGTCATATGCAAAAGGCAAAAAGAGAAATTTTAGATCTAAACAAGTATATTGATTTGTATCTAATTTTGCTCGATGCAAGAGCGCCTTTGAGTTCCAGAAACGAACAATTAGAAAGTTTGATAAAAGATAAGCCTAAAATCTATGTTCTGAACAAATCAGATTTAGCCGACGAAACAAAAAATCAAGAATTTGTAAAGTATTTTCAGGAAAATAACCAGGTTGCTGTGTGTATTGATTCTTTGAAAGGTACAAACGTAAAGAATATACTGAAAATTGCCGAAAATTTATTAAAAGACAAGATTGAAGAGGCAAAACAAAAAGGAAGAAAAAAAATTATAAGGTTTGGGGTACTTGGCATACCAAATGTTGGAAAGTCGACGCTTATAAACAAGATAACAAACTCAGCCAAGGCAAGAACAGGTGACAAGCCTGGTGTAACAAGGGCAAAACAGTGGATAAAACTCAACGACTATTTTGAGATGCTCGACACCCCCGGAATACTTGTACCAAAGCTTGAAGATGACATCATTGCTATAAAGCTTTGTGCGATAGGCAGTATTAAAGAAGAACTTTTTGACAAAGAGTTTGTTGCAAAGAAAACAATTGGAATGATAAAAGAAAGGTATTCAAATCTTTTGAATGCCAAGTATTCAATCGACTTTTCTACCCTTTCGGAGGAAGAGTACCTAATAGAAATTGGAAAGAAAAGAGGATGTATACTTAAAGAAGGCAGAATTGATACTCTGAAGGCAGCAACTATATTTTTAGATGATTTGAAAAAAGGAAAGATTGGGAGGGTAACACTTGATGAGGTTGTCAGAAGATGAAAACTATTTTGAAATAGAAGAGAAACTTTTGAGAGAAGGTTATAGATTTATTTGCGGAGTTGATGAGGCAGGAAGAGGACCTTTGGCAGGACCTGTTTTTGCTGCAGCGGTTGTAATGGACAGAAAAAGGATAATTGAAGGTGTGAGGGACTCAAAAAAGTTGACTCCTAAAAAGAGAGAAAAACTCTTTGAGGAGATAATAAAAGAGAGTATAGCGTATTCAGTTGAGATGGTGGATAGCAAAATCATAGATGAGATAAACATAAACAATGCAACTTTTTTGGCCATGAAGAATGCTATTGAAAACTTAAAAATTGAGCCCGACATAGTGTTAGTAGATGGCTATGAAATTCCGAACCTGGGCTTTAATCAAAGGGCTATCATAAAAGGTGACAGAAAATCCTACTCTATTGCCTGTGCGTCCATCTTAGCAAAGGTTTCAAGAGACAGATATATAGTAGAGATTTCTTCAAAGTACCCACTTTATAAATTTGAAAAACACAAAGGATATGGCACAAAAGAGCACATAGAAATTTTGCAAAAACTTGGTCCATGTGAAATTCATAGGATTTCGTTTTTAAAAAATATTCTTTCTCTTTAAGGTGAAAAAGTATGAATTATATAAATAATCTTATAACCTTCTTAAAACAAGATAACATAAAGGAAATACTTAGTCTTTTTGACAATCAAGAAAAAGAATTTGATGCTAAGGTTATCGGAGTTGAAGGAAATAGGGTTATTCTGAATGTAGGTTCAAAGACAATTTTAGCTCAAAATAACTCCTTATTTTCTTTCAATCCAGGGGACAAGATACGTCTTGCAAATCCTGTTTGGAAAGATGGTAAGATTACATTCAAGATAATGGACGTTGTTTCTAAACAGCAAAATTTTAATAGTATATCTTACTTTGAAGATAAACCACAAGAAGAGACTTTATTTAAAACCCTCGAGGCTGTAAAGTTAAATAAAATGTTTGACTTTGCACAAAATGCAAAAGAAGAGATTTTTACCATTCCCGAAGAAAAGTTATCGGCTGAGTTTTTGGAGTTTGCAGAGAAAGAAAAAATGTTTGTTGCTTCTTTAGAAACTAAAAAAGATGAAAATGTCTTTTTAAAGTTGTCTGATAAAACCTTTGAATTTAAAAAAGAGTTTTTTTTGGAGAATCAAGATGAAAATGGGATATTGGAAAAGCTGAAATTTTCTGACTACAAAAGTGAAAGTTTTATAGTGGTATTCGAAAAAGGGAAAGGATTGATTTTTGTTCCTCAGAAGAATTTCATGAAGGATTTTTTTAAAAGTATGTTAAATGATCATATAGGAAACTTTGATATTAAAATAGATAATGAAAATGACTTATTTGCTTTTTTGGGCTTGATTTTTTCTAAAAAACCTTTATCAAAAGAGGAATTTATAAAGCAAAAAAGTGAATTTATAAGGTTTGTGGAGAAGATTAAAGAGATTTTTGAAAGATTTCAAAATAAAGAAGCAGTTAAAATTCAAGATATTACTTTGAATAAGAAAGAGGAATTCTTACTTTTCAAGATAGCTGACTCTCACAAAGAGTTTTCTGAACAAAAGGTGTTTCAGTTTCTGGAGAAGATAAACTCAAATCAAAGTCAGCAAATCACACTTGATTTTGATACCTTTTACATGAATATTTTTAATCTCAAGTATGAGCTTGATAATCACCAATATGAAATATCAGTTTTTATTAACAAAAAGAAGGGAGTTTCAAACTTCAAAGCAAATTCCATTATGCTAAAATTGGCAACCCAGAACATTGGGACAATAGGTATTTATGTTAAAAAGGTTTTCCACGGTAGTTTCAAATCAATCATAGTTTGTGAAAGGCTGTCAACTTTGAATTTGATAAGAGAAAACCAGCAGAAGCTCTTAGAGTTTTTAAAAGAAAATGGGTATAAACTTGATATTGAGTACAGAATTGATAACACTTCTAATTCTTCTCTTGCAGTTGACTATTTAATATTTGATAATACTTTAAGCAGACTTGATTTGAAGGTGTGAGACAATGAAAAAGAAAAAGCCAAAAAAAGCTGTGGCTATAAAGTATGATCTTGAAGACATAGCACCGAAAGTTGTAGCAAAAGGAAAAGGTTATGTTGCAGAAAAGATTGTTGAAAAGGCAAAACAGGAAGACATTCCTGTATATGAAGACCAAAACGTGGCAGAAAAGCTATTTAATTTAGATCTTCAGGAGTATATTCCAGAGGATTTGTACGAAGTTGTTGCGCAGATATTAGTTTTCATTGGGTATCTTGATAAGATTAATAGCAACGGGGAAAAGTAAAAGATGAATTTAAAACAAGTGGGAAGATTTGGTGAGGAATTGGCGGTTGACTTTTTAAAAAAACAGGGATATGTGATTTTGAGAACCAACTTTCGATGCAGGTTTGGTGAAATTGACATAATAGCACAAGAAGGCAACACAATTGTATTTGTAGAGGTAAAGACAAGGAAGAGCTTGAAATTTGGCTTGCCTTCAGAATCTGTCAACTTTAAAAAACAGTTTCACATAAAAAGAGTGGCTGAGTATTTCATTACATATCATCTTTCGCAAGATAAGTATTTGTACAGATTTGATGTTGTTGAGATATTTTTAGATGGCAAAAATGATGTGACCAAAATAAATCTTATCAAAGATGCATTTTAAAAAAGATTGAAAGAGATAGAAAGCCACTAAATGTGGCTTTTATTTTTTTGTCCAAGCACCTTTTTTGACCTTATAACATAGATTATATTAGCTTTGCAGAAAGAACGAAAAAAGAGGGGTAATGATGGGGAAACATATAGGTGTCATTGGTGGAGACCAAAGGATTTTAATTTTGGCTGAAAGCTTAGTTGATAATGGATTTAATGTTTTGCTTTGGGCAACAGATAAAAGCAAAGTGTTTAATAGTCCAAATATAAACTTTGCAAAAAATTTGGATGAAGTTATTGAAAAGTCTAAGGTAGTAATAGGACCAATTCCCTTCACACAAGATGGAAAGTATATATTTGCGCCTCTTTCACAATATTCCATAGAGATACAAAATTTAATAGATAAGTTGTCTGGCAAAAGGATTATCCTAATTGCAAGTGTTATTCCTGAAAATGTAAAAAATCTTTGTAAAGAAAAAGATGTAATATTTTTTGACCTATATGAAAAAGAAGAGCTTGCAATACTAAACGCAATTCCTACTGTTGAAGGGTGTTTGATGATTGCAATTGATAAGATGCCAATTACCCTTCACTCTTCGAATGTCTTAATTCTTGGATATGGAAGGATAGGCAAAGTCCTTACAAAGGTCTTGAGAGGATTTGAAGCAAACATATATGTGGCTTCAAGGAAAAGCTCAGATCTTACATGGTGCAAAGCATTTGGTTTTTTGCCAGCCCGCCTGTGCGATATAGCAGAGTATGTAAATAAAATGGATTTGATTATTAATACCATTCCTGCTATGGTTGTTACGAAAGAAGTAATAGATAGGATAAAAAGTAACACTCTTATAATTGACCTTGCCTCAAAACCGGGTGGAGTGGACTTCGAATATGCAAGGAAAAAAGGTATTGAAGTGGTACATGCGCTTTCACTTCCTGGCAAAGTGGCACCAGTTACTGCTGCTAAATATCTATCTGAAGTGCTGTTAGGTTTGCTGGAAGAAATCTGGGGGTGATAAAATGGATTTGCACAATTTGAAAATTGGGTTTGCTATTACAGGGTCGTTCTGTACATTTGATCAAATAATACCTGAAATTGAAAAACTAAAAAAACAGGGTGCAATTATAACACCAATACTCAGTGAAAAAGTTCAGACAACAGATACACGCTATGGAAAAGCAGACGAAGTTGTGAAGAGAATAGTTTCCATTTGTGGAAACCCACCAATTACAAATATTGTAGAAGCAGAACCTGTCGGTCCAAAGAAACTCTTTGATGTACTGGTTGTTGCACCTGCAACAGGTAACTTTATCGCCAAACTTGCAAATGGAATTGTTGATGAAACTCCTGTTATGTGCGCAAAAGCGCACCTTAGAAATCAAAGACCGGTGGTTGTTGCGATATCTACAAACGATGCGCTTGGTCTTAACTGCAAAAATATTGCTATTCTTCTTAACACAAAAAACATCTACTTTGTTCCATTTAGACAGGATGACCCTTTAGAAAAACCTAATTCACTTGTTGCAGAGTACACTCTTCTAATTCCCACAATAGTTGAATCACTTTCTGGTAAACAAATTCAGCCGCTTTTGTTATGCCCAGGTGTAAAAAAATGATTAAGCCCCTGTAAATAAATATTTTTGGGGGTTTTATTTTTTTGGGAAAAGGCTATAATATTCTTAGGAAAATATACACAGAAGAAGTGAAGGGATTTATGAGAGCAAAGGCAGTATCGAAAAAGAAGAGATATAAGATAAAAAAAGAGGTTTTTGACAGATTAAATGCTGAGGTGTATGGGACTTTTTTGCTTTTTATCACCCTATTTTTTGTTTTTTCAGTTTTAACAGATAAAGTAGGAATAGTTGGTGAATTTATCAAGAAAACTTTGTTAGGATGTTTTGGGATTGGTGTTTTTATAATACTTGCTTTCATGTTCTATGTATCACTTGATTCAATTTTAAGAAGACCAAAAGTGTTTGACAAGAGGGATGTGGTAGTATTTACTTATATACTTCTTATATTCATGATTTTTACCACCTTTATTCAATCGAATATAAAAACTTCAGATTCATTTATAAAGTTTTTAAAAGATGCATACTTTGATGGTTTGAATTTCAAGGGTTTTGGCGTGTTTGGTGTTGGTGTTACATATCCTTTTGTATCGTTGTTTGGTTTTACTGGTACATTAATTATTTGTTTTTCTATGCTTATAATTATGAGTATGATTGTTTTCAGTTTTTCTATAAGAGGTTTATTAAAAAAAAGGACAATTAATAATATTCGGCAAGATGAAAAGATGATAGAAGAAACTACAGAAGAAGAGAGTATAAAACTAAAAACTGATGTTTTGCACAATTTCAATATTGACGTTGAAACTGAAGAAAAAAAAAGTGAGGAAGTTCCTATAAAATTGTCCAAAAAAAGCAGGAAAGATATTAAAACTGCGGATAAAAAAAGGTTTTTGCCTTCAAGCGACCAATATCTTTATCCTCCCATTGATTATCTCAGAAAACCGACTGATAACTTGCAGATTTCAAAAAAAGATATCAATGAAAATGTAAGAAAGCTTGAAGAAACATTAAAAAACTTTGGAATTGAAGCTCAGGTGACAGAAGTAAATATAGGGCCAACAATTACAAGATACGAACTGCAACCTGGGCAAGGTGTAAAGGTAAGCAGAATTGTCAATCTTTCTGATGACATTGCTCTTGCACTGGCAGCACCATCTGTTAGAATTGAGGCACCAATTCCAAACAAGTCTGCAATAGGGATAGAAATCCCAAACAAAGAACCAAAACCTGTTTATATAAGAGAGCTGATTGAAAGTCCAGATTTTTATACACTGCAGTACAAGATACCATTTGCCATAGGAAAAGACGTTGCAGGAAGTCCTGTGATATCGGATATAACAAAAATGCCTCACCTTTTGATTGCAGGTGCAACAGGATCAGGTAAAAGTGTGTGTATAAATTCGCTTATAATTAGCATTCTTTACAGGTGTATGCCTGATGAGGTAAAACTGATTTTAATTGACCCAAAGGTTGTTGAGCTGAGTCTGTACAATGGCATACCCCACCTTTTAATACCTGTTGTGACAGATACAAAAAAAGCTGCAAACGCACTTGCTTGGGCAGTGGGTGAGATGACAAATAGATACAAGCTTTTTGCCCAGGCAGGAGTGAGAGATGTTATCGGCTATAACAAGTGGTGTGAAGAAAATAGACAAGATAAGCTTCCGTATATAGTAATTATTATAGATGAGCTTGCCGACCTTATGATGGTATCACCTGCTGAGGTTGAAGATAGTATATGCAGACTTGCACAGATGGCACGAGCAGCAGGTATGCATCTTGTTGTTGCAACACAAAGACCTTCTGTAGATGTTATCACTGGTCTTATAAAGGCAAATATTCCGTCGCGAATAGCCTTTGCTGTGTCATCCCAAGTTGATTCACGCACTATTTTAGATCAAGCGGGTGCTGAAAAACTATTGGGAAGGGGTGATATGCTCTATCTTCCAATAGGTTTGGTAAAACCAATGAGAGTCCAAGGTGCGTATGTTTCTGAAAGCGAAGTTGAGAAAATTGTTGAGTTTTTAAAACAGAACTTTAACATTGAGTACAATCAGGAAGTGATTGAAGAGATAAACAGCAAGGTTTTGGATGTTAAAGATGACAAGGCTGACGAACTTTTGATAAAGGCTATCCAGCTTGTAGTGGAAGCTCAGAACGTCTCAACTTCATTTTTACAAAGAAAACTCAGAGTTGGCTATTCAAGAGCAGCAAGACTAATCGATCAGATGGAAGAAAGAGGAATAATTAGCAAGATGGATTCTACTGGTAAACGCCAGGTTTTGATAACCAAGGAGCAGTTTGACGAGATGCTTATGAATATGGAGTGAGAAAATAGGATGGTTTTTTTACCTATTTGCAGGGAAGACATGAGAAAGCGTGGGTGGGACGAACTTGACTTTGTATTTGTGTGTGGAGATGCGTATGTTGACCATCCTTCTTTTGGACATGCAATAATATCAAGAATAATAGAGGATTATGGTTTTAGGATTGGAATAATTCCTCAACCAGATTGGAAAGATTCAAAAAGCATAACAGTACTGGGAAGACCGCGAATTGCTTTTTTAGTATCGGCAGGAAACCTTGACTCTATGGTGGCACATTACACTTCTTTCAAGAAGCCTCGAAGTGAGGATTATTATTCACCTGGTATGGAAAGAGGAAAGAGACCAAACAGAGCAACAATTGTTTATTGTAATTTGATAAGAAAAGAGTATGGTGACATTCCTATTATTATTGGTGGGATAGAGGCTTCTTTGAGAAGATTTGCTCATTATGATTATTGGTCTGATAAAGTAAGAGCCTCAATTTTGATAGACAGCAGTGCTGACCTTTTGATATACGGAATGGGAGAAAAGCCATTGTTTGAGATTCTATCAAGGCTCAAAAAGGGAGCGAACATAAAAGAGATAAGAGATGTGCAAGGGACATGTTATGTAGCAAAGGATATTCAGCATCTTGAAGGGAAAGACTTCATCATCATTGACAGCTATGAAAAAGTTAAAGAGGATAAAGTAGCGTACGCCCGAGCTTTTGCTATTCAATACAGGGAACAAAATCCATATACAGGCAAAATTATTGTACAACCACACAAAAATTTGTACGTAATTCAAAATCCGCCTGCAAAACCCTTGACAGTGGAAGAGATGGATTATGTTTATTCTCTGCCGTATGAGCGAAATTATCATCCCATTTATGAAAAAGAAGGCGGTATAAAAGCACTGGAAGAGGTCAAGTTTAGCATTGTATCTCACAGAGGGTGCTTTGGAGGTTGTAATTTCTGCGCTCTTCACTTTCATCAGGGAAGGATTATTCAAAAAAGGAGCCAGAAGTCAATCTTAGAGGAAGTAAAAAAGCTAACAAAACTTCCCGATTTTAAGGGATATATTCACGATGTTGGTGGACCTACTGCAAATTTTAGAAATCCTGCGTGCAGATTTCAGCTTGAAAGAGGTGCTTGCAAAAATAGACAGTGTCTTTTTCCTCAGCCGTGCAAAAATTTGGAGGTTGACCACAGCGAATATTTTGAACTTTTAGAGAAGATAAGAAAGATAAAAGGTGTGAAGAAAGTATTTATAAGGTCGGGAATAAGGTATGACTACCTTTTACTTGACAAAAACTACAGAAAGTTTTTGGAAAAACTCTGCATGTATCATATTTCTGGACAGTTAAAAATAGCACCTGAACATATCTCTAATAATGTGTTAAAATATATGGGTAAGCCACCGAAAGAGGTATATGAAAAATTTGTAAAAGAATATTTTGAGACAAATAAAAAGCTGAATAAAAAACAGTTTATCATTCCTTATCTTATGTCGGGGCATCCTGGAACAAAGCTTGAAGATGCAATTGAGCTTGCAGTGTTTCTAAAAAGAAATGGATTTGTACCAGAGCAGGTTCAGGACTTTTATCCAACACCTGGAACTGTATCAACTACTATGTATTACACCGAATTGGACCCATTTACCTTAGAGAAGGTCTATGTTCCAAAGACGTTGAAAGAAAAGATGATGCAAAGAGCTCTTTTGCACTTTAATAATCCCAAAAATTATGATTTAGTGTATGAGGCTTTGAAAATAGCAAAAAGAGAAGATTTGATAGGATATAGCAAAGATTGCTTGATTCCACCAAAACAAAAAGATGGAGGTAATAAAAGTGCCAGCAAAGATAATAGATGGGAAAAAGATAGCGAAAGAAATAAAAAATGAAGTAAAGATAGAGGTTGAAAAACTAAAACAAAAGGGAATAGAGCCAACTTTGGCTGTTGTGATTGTAGGAGATGACCCGGCATCCAGAAGCTACGTGAATTCCAAGAGAAAAGCATGTGGCGAGGTTGGAATAAATTCTATGGAGTTTGCCCTCAGTAAAGACACAACTCAAGATGAGCTTGAGAGCTTGATTGACAGACTGAACAGGGATGAGAAAATAAACGGTATACTGGTTCAGCTTCCGCTGCCAAATGGACTTGATGAGAAAAGGATTTGCACAAAAATCCTTCCACACAAGGATGTTGATGGATTTCATCCGCTCAATGTTGGAATGGTTGCAACTGGCATAGAGTTTGAAAAAGCAATCAAACCATGTACGCCATTTGGGATTATTGAGCTTTTAAAAAGAGAGAATATAGAGATAAAAGGAAAACATGCTGTTGTGATAGGAAGAAGCAATATTGTTGGGAAGCCTTTATCTTTACTTCTTTTGAGAAAAAATGCAACAGTTACCATTTGTCATTCATATACAAAAGATTTAAAAGAGATTTGCAAACAGGCAGATATACTTATTGCTGCCGTTGGAAAACCAAGATTTGTGACATCTGATATGGTAAAAGAAGGAGCAGTTGTCATTGACGTTGGAATAAATAGGGATGTTGATACCCACAAACTTGTTGGTGATGTTGACTTTGAAAGTGTAGAAAAAGTGGCATCGTTTATTACACCTGTTCCCGGCGGTGTTGGGCCAATGACAGTTGCTATTCTTATGAAAAATACACTTTTTGCTACCATGCTTCAAAACAATCTGGTGTAGAGAAGGAGTGCCAAGAATTGATAAAGGTTGGGTTTGTCTCACTGGGGTGCAACAAAAACCTTGTTGACAGTGAAATAATGATGGGCGCATGTGTCGGGGCAGGATTTGAAATAACCCCAGATGCAGAGGATGCCGATGTGATTGTTGTAAACACATGTGGTTTTATAAACGATGCAAAACAGGAGTCCATAGATACTATATTAGATATGGCTGAATATAAGAACAAAAAGTGCAAATTTTTAGTAGTAACAGGGTGTTTAGCGCAAAGATACAAAGATGAGATATTAGATCAGATGCCGGAGGTTGATGCAATACTTGGTGTGAAAGAAATGCTAAAACTGCCTGAGGTTATAAAAGATTTGTATGAAGGTAAGCAGAAGATAAAACTGTTCGATGATACTTCTTCGTTTGTGTACAATAGTTCAATGGCAAGAGTGATTGCTACACCCAGTTACTATGCCTACATAAAGATAGCAGAAGGGTGTAACAACAGATGTTCTTATTGCTCCATACCACTTATTAGAGGCAAGTATACAAGCAGACCACTTGAAGATATCGTGAAGGAAGCAAACGAATTAGCAGAGAAGGGATATAAAGAGATTATCCTCACAGCTCAGGATACTACAAAGTATGGTTTGGATTTGTACGGCAAGAAGATGTTACCTGCTTTGCTTGAAGAACTTGAAAAGATTGAAAAAATCAAGTGGATAAGATTTTTGTACTCTTACCCTGAGGATGTGGATGAAAATCTTATTGAGGTGGTAAAATCTTCTTCTAAAATAGTTAATTATTTTGACATTCCAATCCAGCATATAAATGATAGAATATTAAAACTCATGAACAGAAAAACAACAAAAGAAGGTATAAAAAGACTGATAGAGAAGATAAGACAAAATTTTGATGAGGTTGTAATTAGGACAACAGTTTTGGTTGGGTTTCCTACAGAAACTGATGAGGAATTTGAAGAACTGTGTAGCTTTTTAAAATGGGCTGAGTTTGACAGGCTTGGTGCTTTTATGTATTCTCAAGAGGAAGGAACAATTGCTTCGCAGCTTCCTCAGGTTGACGATGAGGTGAAACAAAGAAGATATGAAAAGGTTTTGAATATTCAGAGAAAAATTTCTAAAAGGCAGAACAAAAAGCGAGTTGGCAGAGAATACGAAGTGGTTATAGAGGCAAAAGATAAAAACAACTTTTACATTGGAAGGAGCCAGTTTGAAGCACCAGAAGTTGACGGAAAAGTTTTGGTGTTTTCTCAAAATAAACTGACAGTTGGCAAGTTTGTCAAGGTAAAGATACTTGATGCGTTTGAGTATGATTTGGTAGGAGAGATAATTTGATGAATATCGCCAATATTTTAACAACTGTGAGGATACTCCTGATACCTGCATTTATGTTTTTCTTGCTTTACAGTAGCATTCCGTATTCAAGAGTGATAGCAGCATCAATATTTATTGTTGCTGCAATTACCGATAGCTTAGATGGATATATTGCAAGGTCAAGAAAAATTGTAACAAATTTTGGTAAATTCTTGGACCCTCTTGCAGACAAGTTGTTGATAACCGCAGCACTTGTGTGTTTAGTGGAGCTGCGAAAAATTTCGTCTTGGGTTGCCATGATTATAATTGGAAGAGAATTTGTGGTAACTGGCCTTAGGATGGTTGCAGCGGCTGAAGGTGTAGTTATTTCTGCAAATATATGGGGAAAACTGAAAACAATAAGCCAGATTGTGGCAGTTGTGCTTCTTTTGCTTGACAACTATCCTTTTGTTCTTCTGGGGTTTCCTCTTGATAAGATAATGTTGTACGTGGCAGTAATACTTACAATTTATTCAGGTTTTGATTATATAAAAGCTAACTGGAAAGTGATAGATTTTACAAAAAAGTGAGGCGAAAATTTTATGGTAGCAGAAGTTATAAGTGTTGGGACCGAGCTGTTACTTGGTCAGATTTTGAACACAAATAGTCAGTATCTTGCCCAAAAGTTGGCCGAAGTTGGTATTGACCTTTATTTCCAGACAACTGTTGGGGATAATATGGAAAGGCTCAAAATGGCAATTGATATAGCCACAAAAAGGTCTGACATACTGATTTTTACAGGAGGGCTTGGTCCAACATCTGATGACATTACAAAAGAAGCAGTAGCCGATTATTTTGGTTTAAGCCTTGTGATGGATAAAGATATATTAAGAAAAATTGAAATGTTTTTTAAACACCGGAATGTAAAAATGCCTGAGATTAACAAAAAACAGGCATATGTCCCCGAAGGTGCAAAAGTTCTTCACAACAAAAATGGTACAGCACCTGGATTTATCATTGAAAAAGGTAGTAAGATTGCAATTTTGCTTCCTGGACCTCCGTTTGAGATGCAGCCGATGTTTGAAGAAGAAGTTTTACCTTATTTAGAGAAATTTTCAAAACAAAAGATTTACTCAAGAGTGTTAAAGTTTGTTGGAATAGGTGAGTCTTCTATTGAAGAGGCTCTGAAGGATTTAATCCTCTCTCAGACAGACCCAACGATGGCTCTTTATGCAAAGCCGTTTGAAGTTGAGCTGAGAATTACAACAAAAAAAGAAAATGAGAAGGTTGCAATGTCACTTCTTCAATCGATTGAAGATAGAATAAGAGAACGTTTAGGAGAATATATTTATGGCATAGATAAACAACTTTTAGAAGAGGTTGTTGTAAGATTGCTTACGCAAAAGAACTTGAAGGTTAGCGTTGCCGAGTCGTGTACAGGAGGACTTATCTGTAACAAGCTTACCAATGTGCCAGGTGCATCTGAAGTTTTTGACAGAGGGTTTATAGTATATTCAAATGAGGCAAAGATAAAACTGCTTGGTGTTCCAGAGCAAGTGTTGAAAGAGCACGGGGCAGTTAGCCATCAGACAGCAAGGTATATGGCACAGGGAGCACTTTCAAATTCGCTTGCCCACATTGCTTTGTCTGTGACAGGAATTGCAGGGCCAGGCGGTGGAAGTGAAACAAAACCTGTTGGGCTTGTATATATTGGTATTGCAACAAAAAATAGTGTTGAGAGTTTTGAATTAAGGTTTTCTGGCGATAGGTTAAAAATAAAAGAGATGACTTCAAAAGCTGCCCTCAACATTTTGAGAAAAAAAATAATTGATTATTGAAAAGTTAGAAGCAAAAGTATATAATAATTCTAAACATGTGTTCGAAAAGATGGAGGTTAAAAATGGAAAACTTAGATAAGAAAAAATCCTTAGATAAAGTTATTATGGAAATTGAGAAGGCTTACGGGAAAGGCGCTATAATGAAGCTTGGTGAGATGGCAAAAGAAAATATTGATGTAATACCTACAGGCGCGCTTTCTTTAGATATTGCGCTTGGCGTTGGAGGAGTTCCGCGGGGTAGAATTGTAGAGATTTATGGTGCAGAGTCATCTGGCAAGACCACTATTGCGCTTCATATAATTGCAGAGGCACAGAAGATGGGTGGAGAGGCAGCATTTATTGACGCTGAGCATGCGCTTGACCCATTTTATGCTAAAAAACTCGGTGTTGACATAAACAATCTTATTGTGTCTCAGCCAGACAGCGGAGAGCAGGCACTAGAGATTGTTGAGGCGCTTGTTAGAAGTAATGCAATAGATGTTATTGTAATTGACTCTGTTGCAGCGCTTGTGCCTCAGGCAGAGATTGATGGTGAGATGGGAGAAGCGCATGTTGGGCTTCAGGCAAGGCTCATGTCACAGGCGCTCAGAAAACTTGCTGGTATCACAAGCAAAACTAAGACCACAGTCATATTTATAAACCAGCTTCGTGAAAAGGTCGGTGTGATGTTTGGTAACCCAGAGACAACACCGGGTGGTAGAGCACTCAAATTCTATGCATCTGTCAGGTTAGAAGTTAGAAAAGGTGAAATTATCAAATCTCAAGGCCAGCCGATAGGTAGCAAGGTAAAGGTTAAGGTTGTGAAGAATAAAGTTGCACCACCGTTTAAAGAGGCTGAATTTGATTTGATTTATGGAGAAGGAATTTCAAAAGAAGGAAATGTTTTAGATGTTGCAGTTAACATAGATGTTATTCAAAAGAGTGGCGCATGGTATACTTACAATGGTCAGAAGATTGGGCAGGGCAGAGAAAACGCAAAACAGTTTTTAAAAGAAAATCCTGATATAATGCAGGAGATAATTGAAAAGATAAGGCAGAATGCAAACCTTGCATTTGAGAAAATAAAGACAACAGCAGAGATTTCTGATGAGGATTTGCTGTTGAGTGGTGAAATTAATGAGGATATTGGATAAAAAGATAGTGGGAAACAGAATTTTACTTGTTTTTGACCATGCTAAAGAAGTTGAGATTGACAGAGAGGTCTATCTTGAAAAAAGATTGTATGCAAAAGATGAGATAGATCAAAAAGAATTGGAAGAGGTTTTATTTGAGAGCAGTCTCAAAGGCGCTAAAAAGATGCTTGTAGGGTACATTCAAAAATATCCTCTCAAATCTGAATATGGGTATTACAAGTATTTGCTTTCCCGCGGGTATGATTCGGCTACTGCTTTGAAAGCGGTAGCTTATTTTGTTAATAGCGGATACATTGATGAGCTGGAAGCTGCAAAAAGGCTTGTAAATAAGTATCAAAAGAAAAAGTCAAGCTTTGAGATATTACAGCTTTTGCGGAAAAATGGGTTCAAATCATCCACAATTTCAAAGCTAAATTTAAAGTCTGAAAATGATAAAGAAATTCTTGTAAAGCTTTTGCAAAAGAAGTTAAAGAGAGTAAGTAAAGAGGATAGCAAAGAGATTTTAAAGGTTATTAAGTGGTTTGTGGCAAGAGGATATGACTACAATACAGTAGTTGAAAAAATTAGAGAATTCTTAGATTATTGAGAAGTCGCCATTGTTGACACTGTATGCAAAAAGTAATAAAATTTAATTGAAGCAGTTTTTTAAAATTGTTGTTGAGTTATTCAACACAAAGGAGGTGCAAAAGATTAGTGAGACATTGAAGTTTGTAATTATTGGATCAGTTGTTTTAGTAGCATCAATGGTTGCCTTTTTCTTGGGCTATTTATATAGAAAGAAGATTGCGGAAAAAACCATAAAAAGTGCTGAACAAGAAGCCCAAAGAATTGTTGAGGAGGCCAAAAAACAGGCCGAAGCATATAAAAAAGAGGCAACACTCCTTGCAAAAGAAGAGATACACAGAGCAAGGAGCGAATTTGACAGAGAGGTAAGAGAACGAAGAGCAGAACTACAGAGGTTTGAAAGAAGACTTATCCAAAAAGAAGAGATGCTTGACAAAAAGATGGCTTCTGTAGAAGAAAAAGAAGAACAACTCAATCAGAAGCTGAAAGAGATTCAAAAACTCCAAGAGGAGATTGAACTTTTAAAACAAAAAGAGCAGGAAGAGCTACAAAGGATTTCTGGGCTCACTCAGGAAGAAGCTAAACAAATAATACTCAAGAGTGTTGAGCAGGATGTCAAACATGATGTTGCGCTCATGATAAAAGAGCTTGAACAGCAAGCAAAAGAAGAAGCTGACAAAAAAGCCAGAGAAATTATTGCTACTGCTATCCAGCGTTATTCATCAGACTATGTTGCAGAAAATACTGTATCTGTTGTTACACTGCCAAACGACGAAATGAAAGGCAGAATCATAGGTAGAGAAGGAAGAAACATCAAGACATTTGAGACTGTTACAGGAATTGACCTTATAATTGACGACACACCCGAGGCGGTAATATTATCAGGGTTTGATCCAATAAGGCGTGAGATAGCAAAACTCACTTTAGAAAAGCTCATTTTGGATGGACGAATACATCCTGCGAGAATTGAAGAGATGTATGAGAGAGCAAAACGAGAGGTTGAGAATAAGATTCGAGAAGAAGGAGAAAGAGTTGTATTTGAGCTTGGGATTCACAATTTGCATCCAGAACTCATTAAGCTCATAGGAAAACTTAAGTACAGAACAAGTTATGGTCAAAATGTTCTTGCACATTCTATTGAGGTAGCAAACATAGCAGGTATCATGGCAGCAGAGCTTGGTCTTGACCAAAGTATTGCAAAACGCGCAGGTCTGCTTCATGACATTGGCAAAGCAGTTGACCATGAAATGGAAGGGTCACATGCCCTGATTGGTTATGAACTTGCTAAAAAGTATAAAGAGACAAACCCGGATGTCCTTGAAGCGATTGGTGGACATCACGGTGAGATGGAAACAAAGTCAATTTACAATGTGTTAATTCAGGCTGCTGACTCTGTTTCAGCGGCACGACCAGGAGCTCGAAGAGAATCTCTTGAGTCTTATATTAAAAGACTTCAGAAACTTGAAGAGATTGCGAATTCTTTTGATGGTGTTGAAAAAGCTTATGCAATCCAGGCAGGAAGAGAGATAAGAATAATGGTAAAGCCTGACCATGTGAGTGACGATGATATTGTTATAATGGCAAGGGAGATAGTAAAGAGAATTGAAAGTGAACTTGATTATCCAGGTCAGATAAAGGTGAACGTAATCAGAGAAGTTCGAGCAGTTGAATATGCAAAATGAGAAAAAAAGCGTGTTTTGTTCATAGCTTTTAAAAGCTTTGAACAAGACACGCTTTTTATAAATTTATTCTGGAAAATATCTGGAGGTATGGAATGAGATTTTTGGCTATAGGAGATGTTGTTGGAAGACCGGGGAGAAACATTCTAAAGAGCACCCTCTCTAAACTTAAGGAGAATTACAAAATAGATGTTGTGATTGCTAACTGTGAGAATGCTGCAGGTGGCAATGGACTTACTAAAAAGGTGGCTGATGATCTTTTTTCTATAGGAATTGATGTTATGACAATGGGAAACCATGTGTGGGCAAATAAAGAGATTTTTACTTTTATAGAAAACGAGTCCAGAATAATAAGACCTGCAAATTATCCGGAGGGAACAACCCCTGGTAGAGGATATAATGTGTTTGAAAAAAATGGTATTAAATTTGCAGTTATTAACCTGTGTGGTAGAGTTTTTATGGAAAATTTAGATTGTCCTTTTAGAAAAATTGATGAGATTTTAACAAAAATAGAATGTCCAATAATCATTGTTGATTTTCATGCAGAGGCCACATCAGAAAAGATAGCCCTTGGCTTTTATGTTGATGGTCGTGTTTCTTGTCTTTATGGGACTCACACACATGTTCAGACAGCAGATGAAAAAATACTTCCAAACGGTACTGCTTATATAACAGATATTGGTATGACTGGACCTTATGACTCTGTTTTAGGTGTTGACAAGGATATTGTAATTCAAAAATTCACAACTCTTCTTCCTGTCAGATTTGAGGTTGCCAAAGGTAAAGCTCAGTTTAATGGCATTGTGTTTGAAGTGGACAGCAGTAGCGGAAAAGCAGTTTCTATTGAGAGAATAAGCTTTACGCTGGAAGAGTAAATATGAATTTGGTTATCCTTTTTAAGAGCTGCAATTAATTGGAATTTGCAGCTCTTATTTTTTTCTCATAATCTTCTGGGTAACATAATAATAATTTAATATAGAACAAATGAGAAAGGAATGTGAGGTCTTAATGGCAGTTGCAAGTGTAAATACAGAAGTTGAGAAACTCCTTAACAGACTTCCTGCCGAGATTGTTTACACAATCAAAACAACCTTTGAAGAAAATCTTCATGAAATTTGTGAGATAAAAATAAACTTAAACTGTCCACTAATTGTAATTGGTAAAAGAGAGTATGTCTTTGAAAGTTTGATAATTACAAAAGAAATTTTAAACAAATGTATAAGCAGGCTGACAAACAACTCTCTGTTTACATACGAAAAAAACATACTCCAGGGATATTTTACAGTTGACGGTGGGCATAGAATTGGAGTTGCTGGAAAATTTACCTTTGAAAATGGAAACAAACAGGGTTTTGTCAGTTCAATCAGTGGGCTTAATATAAGAGTGTCTAAAGCAGTTAGAATAGAACCCGAAAAAATCTTAAAAAATATAGTGAAAGAGAATCTTGATAGTATCTATAACACTCTCATAATCTCCCCGCCTGGCTGTGGGAAAACTACACTTCTCAGAAACATTATAAGAATCTTAAGCTCTGGTGAGGGAATTTTAGCAGGAAAAGGATTTAGAGTGGTGGTAATTGATGAAAGATCTGAGATTTGTCCAGAGAATAACGACAGAAAGGAGATTGGTATCAGAACCTTTGTGTTGGACGGGGTGGATAAGCTGAGAGGAATTTTAATGGCTGTGAGAAGTTTAAATCCTCAAATAATTGCGATGGATGAGCTTGGGTCGCCTTTAGATTATTTGGCAGTTTGTGAAGCTTCAAAGATGGGTGTAAAATTAATTGCTACAATGCACGCAGAATCGGTAGAAGACCTCTATATGAGAGAGTTTTCAAGAAAAATAGTTAATCAGGGTGTATTTGAAAAAGTGATTACTTTAAGTTTTCGAAACGGTCCTGGAACTATTGAAAAAATAATATCATTGGGTGAAGAAAGAAATGGTGATTAAGGTAATTGGTTCGATTTTAATTATTTTTTCATCTTGCATGATTGGATACTATCAAACATTAAAGTTGGGGCAACAGGTAAAGATTGTAAATCATATGATAGTGTTTTTTACATATGCAAAAGCAAATGTAATTGCAGCACGTTTGACGTTTGCCGAGATTTTAGAAAATTTTAAGCTCAAAGAAGAAAATAAATTTAATCAAGTAATTGAATACTACTTTTTGTCCATAGGTAAAAAACAAAGTGATGTAAAAAATATTTACCAACTTAGCGAGAATCTTCATGGTCTTCTTATAAGTCTTTTTAATGTAATAGCTTTTTACTCTATAAACGAGATAGAAAAAGTTTTGGATGAAGGAATCAGAGAATTGAGAGAATACTACGATATTTACAAGCTTAAGTACAAAAAATATAGTAAAATGTTTGCAGTGCTTGGGATTTTTTGTGGAGTATCTATCTGCATATTACTTCTATAAATAGGTTGAGGTGTAAGAATTGATGAATGGAATAGATTTAATTTTCAAGATAGCAATAATAGGTATCATCCTATACCTTGTAAATCAGGTGCTTATAAAAGCTGAGAAAGAAGAACTTGCCATGATGACAACCCTTGTAGGAGTTATAATTGTGCTTTTTCTCGTAATTGACCTCATAAGAAGGTTTTTTGATACTGTTAAATCAGTTTTTAATCTTTACTAAGTTGCCAAGGGACTGCAGAAAATGGAAATATTAAATATAATTGCGCTTTGCCTGGTCTCAATATTTGTTGTGAGTATATTAAAAAGAACTCAAAAAGAGATTGGACTTGCTATAACGGTCTTTGTTGGAATACTAATTTTTTTAATGATGATTGATAAACTTGTGTATGTTGTTGAGAAAATTGTTGAAATGAGCAATAGAGTCTCTTTTGCAAGTGGCTATATAAAGACGTTAATAAAAATGACTGGTATTGCCCTAATTTCAGAGTATACATCAAGTGTGTGTAAAGACAGCGGTGAAAGTGCAATTGCTGAAAAGGTGGAATTCGCAGCAAAAATTATAATCTTATTTTTATCAATTCCTTTAATATTGAGTTTGTTCGATTTGATTACCAAATTTTTAAGGTAAGAGGAATGAATAATGAGACAAAAGATTTTAGTTTCAGTGAGTATACTTTTACTTTTCATGGTAATATTTGGATGTTGCCAAGCATCCCAAATTTCACAAGAGTACATCAAAAAAGCGAAGCAAATTTTATATGACTATGCTGAAAAAGATATAAGTAGTTATCTGGAAAACATTATAGAACAAAAGAGAGCAAATTTGGATGTGGTAAATATTTTAAAAAGGAAAATAACAGAGCAGTTTTCTTCTACTTTTCGTCAGATAAGTTTGATATTTATAATAGCATTATTATACATACTTATTGCAAGTGTTCAAACAGGTCTTAAGAATCAGTCTGTTTCAAATGTGACATTTTTAGCTTTTTTCTTTACTGAGATTTTGATTGTACTTCAAAATTTAAAAGGTATTCTTTTAGATGCCCAGCAAACAGTTGAAAATGCATGTAATTTTGCTGAGGTATTTTTTCCTCTTTTTGTTTCTCTAATAGCCTCTATGGGGTATCCAACTTATGCAACTGCAATTAGTCCGAAGATAATGTTTGCTATTGTTTTTTCGTCTGAATTTTTGAAAAACATTATTTCACCCTTTGCGTACACCTACATACTTCTCAGTATTCTATCTAATATCGATAGTGGAAGATTGGGATTAAGAAGAGTTTTGAATTTATGTAAAACTATATTGATGTGGAGTATATTAATTGGGATTGTTGTGTTTGTTGCTATTGTATCTGTCGAAGGTATTGCGAACGTTACAGTGGACAGTTTAATTACAAAATCAATAAAATACAGTGTTGGTAATTTTGTACCGTTTGTAGGGAAGATATTATCTGATGCTGCAGATACCATTGCCACAAGCCTTGCCATAGTAAAAAATTCTTTGGGTATGATAGGTTTGATAGTATTACTCATAGGAATAGGAATTTCACTTTTAAAGATTTTGGTAGTATTTGTTGTTTTCAGAATAGCAGCTATTTTTGTGGGGCTGGTTGGGGATACAAAGCTTGCTCAGTTATTAGATGACTATGCGGATATACTCATTTTGATTTTTGCAATATCATTTGCAGCTTTGTGTATGTTTGTTGTTACGTTTTCCTCATCACTCTTTTTGCTTCAGGTTGGAAGGTGAGAATGTGCAAGAGATTTTAAATGAAATTAGTCTTTCTCTGTTTTATATAGTGATAATTGCAATTTTAATCGAAAACTTGGTAAATGAAAAATACAAAAAATACATAGATGTTTTTCTGGGACTGACTGTAAGTATGGTGTTAGTAGCACCTATTATTGAAAAAACAGATTATTTAAAATTTGAATTTGAGAAAAGTCTACAAAGGATAGAAAATGAATTTAACCAGCAAGGAGTTTACTCTTCAGAGATTTATAGACAAGCTCTTATACAAGAGTATAAAAGCAGGTTGAAAGATGATATTGAAGATAATGTAAAAGATAAATGTGGGAAAGAGATACACATTGTTGAAATAAACATATATGAAAATATGGATTCGCCTGATTTTGGTAAGGCTTATGAAGTAATAATTGAAGGTGAGTATGACAATAAGGTGGTTGAGATAATTTCAAATAAGTACCGCGTACGCAAGGATAAAATCTATTTCCAAAAGTTGAGGTGAAAAAAATGACTGATTTTAAAAAAATAAAAAATTTACTTGAAAATATCGTAAAAAACAAAGATTTAATTATTTTTTTGGGTGTATGTGGAATATTTCTTCTTATAGTTTCTGCAAACTTTTCTACATCGTCAAAACAGACAAGTGCTACTATAAAACAACAAGAAATTCAAGAGGATGGGCAGCAGTACGAACAGCTAATTGAGAAGAGACTTGAGAGTATATTAAGAGAAATAGACCCAACAGGAGATGTTTCAGTAATGATTACTTTTGATAATTGCTATGAGTATGTGCTTGCTACTGAAACAAGAGAAAACAGGCGAAGTGAAAAACAAAATCAAAATACAACACTTTCTGAAGAAGAAATAGATAGCAAAGTGGTGCTACTTCAACAGCAAGGTGAATCAAAACCTTTTGTGGTGAAAAAGATATATCCAAAGGTCAGAGGAGTGGCTATAGTTTCAAAAGGAGCAAGGGATAAGAAAATATATATAGGACTTATTAAGGCTGCATCAACTGTGCTTGGTATAACTCCTGATAAAGTGGAGGTGTTTGTTAAGTGAACAAGAAGATATTTGTAAAAGTATATAACAAGAGACAGATTATGATAATTTCGTTTGTTGTCTTGCTTATAGTAGCAGGAATTGTAAATTCAAGAGTGGAGCTTGGGAATAAAAAGAAGATAAACCCTTCTGTAATTGAAGTAAGTAATTCGACTGTACATAAAAGTGAAAACAATGCTGGAGAAAGTATAATAGATGAAATGAAACTAAAAAGAGAAATAGAAAGATCTAAAGAAATCAACCTTTTAAAATCTCTTTTAAATGACCAAACTGATGCAAATGTGCAGAAAAGAATTGATGAGAAGATAGCAAGGATTATTGACATCAGCAACAAGGAGATGATATGCGAAAATGTTCTAAGTTCCAAGGGTTTGGGAGAGAGTGTAGTGTTTTATACAGATGATACAATATATGTTGTTGTACAAAAGAAACTTAAGAAACAAGAATTGATTCAAATACAAAATGTGATAATGAACGTATTCAAAGTAGATTTTAACAAGATAAGGGTGTCTCAAAGTAAAAACTTAAATTAACTAATGTTGTTAAAACCAAAATGTATAGGGTATAATATAAACATGAAAGAAAATTGTTATAAAAGTGAGGAGGTATTTTAATATGTCAGAAAACAGTATTAGCGAAACAATGGGTGGGGTTGTAAAGATTGCTGAGGAAGTTGTTGCTATAATAGCAGCAGTTGCAGCTTCAGAAGTAAAAGGTGTCGCATCAATGGTGGGGTCGTGGACAGGCAATATTACAGAAGCTCTGGGTAAAAAGAACTTGGCAAAAGGTGTAAAAGTTCAGGTTGGAGAAAAGGAAGCAGCAATTGACATCTACATAACAGTAGAGTATGGTGTCAGAATTCCAGAGGTGGCATGGGAGATTCAGGAGAGAGTGAAGAATGCTGTTGAAAGCATGACAGGTTTGAAAGTTGTTGAAGTCAATATACATGTTCAGGGGATAAAGTTTGAAAAAGAAGACCAAAAAGAAGAGGTGACAGAGTAAATCTCTGGGCAGCAGAGATTTACTCTCATTTTTGTGAGGAGGAAAGATGCAAATGAAAATTGGAGAGAGAATACTTTTGACTATATTCACATTAATTGTAATTTTCCTTTCTATCATTGCTATTTTGCTTTCGCTTAACATATTTGACATAGATACTGTACAGGCTGCGGTAAATAATTACATGAATACACCTATATATGCTATCGTACCACTACTTTTGATAGTTATGGGGATTTCAGTAATGTTCATTGGCGTTAAAAAGAAAAAGGCAAGGCTTGGGATTGTTCACACAAATGAGTTTGGTAATCTTTTAATATCACCAAAAACATTTGAGTCTGCAGGGTACAATGCAGTAAAGGATATAAAGGGAATAAAAGATACTTCAATTGAGATAGAGTTTGACGAAAGTGGGGTTATTTATTACATTGATGCTATTGTTACAAATGATGTCAATGTACCTGAGTTGACAAAAGAGGTTCAAAATGCTATAAAGACTCATGTGGAAGTGGCGATAGGAATTCCTGTTAAAGCTATTAACTTTCACGTGAAGGATATGGTTGCCCCGCAAGTGCCTATTACTCATTTGAGGTAGGGATGTTAAAATGGATTTATTAAAGGAATTTTTTATAAAACACTTGGGAGAAATAATAGGCGGGCTAATTGGTCTTGTATTTGCGATATTTGTGCTTATTTTTGGTTTTTTTAAAACACTATTTATATTCATTTGCATAGCGGTTGGAATATTTATAGGCGGACGATATTTCGAAAAGAAGAAATTAATTGAGTTTTTAGACAAACACTTACCATGGTAAAAAAAGGGGTTGAAAAGAAAGAAAAATGCACAGAAGAAGGAAGACAAGAGAACTCTGTATGAAGATTTTGTATGCTTACAGATTTGAAGTTGATACGCAAGACATAATAGAGTTTTACAAAAAATTTAGAGAATTAAATCAAGATGAAGATTTCAAAGACATAGATGAGAAATATCTTGAAAGATTATTAAAAGGAGTTATTCAAAACCAGCAGATAATAGATAACCTTATTGAAAAATATTCAAAAGATTGGCCACTTAGCAGACTTCCAATGGTTGAGCTTGAACTTATGAGAATTGCTGTGTATGAGCTTTTATTTGAAGAAGAAGTGCCTGTTTCTGTTGCAATTGACGAAGCTGTTGATATGTCAAGTATATTTGGAATAGAGAAGGCACCAAGCTTTGTGAACGGTATACTTGGAAGGATTGCTGCAAATGAGGTGAAAAGAGGCCAGAAATCATGATGATAAACAATATAGTTTCTAAAAAAGAATGGAGCGTTTATGAACTTACAAGCTATTTAAAAAAGAAAATTGAAATTGATGTGCTATTGAAGAACATATACCTAAAAGGTGAGGTTATAAGACCTTCAGTTTCAGGTGACCATCTTTATTTTGAACTGAAGGATTTAGAATATGATGCAAAGATAAAATGTGTATTTTTTTGGTTTGACAAAAGTGTTGAGATAAAGCATGGCTCCAAAGTGCTTGTAAAGGGCAATGTCATTTTTTATGAAAAAGAAGGAATAATTGAGCTAAAAGTAAGCGAAATTACTGATATAGGCCTTGGAGAGCTGTTTGTAAAATTAAAACAACTTGAAGAAAAGTTAAGACAGGAAGGACTATTTGACTCAAAGTACAAAAAAGAAATTCCACGTTATCCTAAAAAGGTAGGGATAGTCACTTCAAAAAATGGTGCAGCAATTAGAGACATTCTTAATACAATTTATACCCGATTTGAAAACATTCAGGTATACATTTACAGCTGTTCAGTTCAGGGACAAAATGCTCCATATGAGATTTGCGAGGGAATAGAATATTTCAACACAGCAGAGCCTGTTGAGGTTATTATTGTTGGACGTGGTGGCGGTGCATTTGAAGATTTAATGGCATTCAACAGCGAAATAGTAGTAAGAAAGATATTTGAATCTAAAATTCCTGTTATATCAGCGGTGGGGCATGAGAGAGACTATGTTTTAAGTGATTTTGTTGCAGACATGAGGGCTATAACTCCCACCAATGCCGGCGAAATGGTGGTGAGTTTCCAGAAACAGGCGCTGGAAAAGCTAAATGAATGTCATAAGAGAATGAAAAGTGCGATGGAAAAGATATTTAATATGATTAAAGAGAAAGTTGGAATACTTCAATATAAATTGTACCAAAATTCACCAGCAAATACCATTGCAAAACGTGCACAGGATATTGATTTGTATTGCCACAAGCTATCTTTTGCAATTAGTAAAAAGCTCCATGAAGCTCATAGAAACTTGAAAAATTTTGAAAAAAGATTGGCTGATTTGAACCCTGAATCAAGGCTCTCGGTTGCGAGAACAAATTTTGATAACTGTAGTAGAAGGCTTGGGGAAGCTTTCAAAAAGATTTTTCAGCAAAAAGAGTTTGCATATAAGGTCAATCTGGAAAAGTTAATTGCCCTAAATCCCCTGAATGTTTTAAAGAGAGGGTATTCAATCACATTACATAATTCTAAGATTTTAACTACCATTTCGCAGATAAGTAATGGAGATGAGATAGTTACTCAGCTTTCAGATGGTATAATAAAATCTAAGGTGTTTTTCAAGCAAGAAGGAGCTGAAAGTGATGTGTGAACTGCAGAAAGATATGAAATTTGAAGATGCGATGAAAAGATTAGAGGAAATTGTTAAGAGTTTGGAAGATGGTAATCTTTCTCTTGAGGAAGCTATAAAGCTATACGAAGAGGGAGTTAGGCTTTCTAAGGTTTGCAATGACATACTCCGTAGCGTGGAAAAGAGAGTTGTGTTAATTGAAAAACTAAATGGAGAATATATTCAAGATGATATTACTAATGACATTTATGGAGGCTTGGGACAGAAAGAATGATAAACATGGAGTTAGAGGAATATATAAATCTTTCGCAGAAAAAAGTAGAAGAACATTTAAAAAAAATTTTAAAAGAAAGGTCTCCAGAAATAATATATCAGGCTATGCGATACAGTGTTTTTGCAGGAGGAAAAAGGCTCAGACCTTTGCTATGTTTGCTTTCATATCAGATGGTTTCAAAAGACCAAATGGTAGACGAAAAAATTTTGGATATAGCATCTGCAATAGAACTTATTCATACTTATTCTCTCATTCACGACGACTTGCCAGCAATGGACAATGATATTTTGCGCAGAGGAAAACCGACAAATCACGTAGTGTTTGGAGAAGCAATAGCCATTTTGGCAGGGGATGCGCTTTTAAATTTAGCAGCAGAAGTTTGCTTAGATTGGATACTGAGCTATGGTTGCGAAAAAAATTTAGTAAGAGCCGCTAAATATCTTTTCTGGGCATCTGGTGTGGAAGGTATGATAGGTGGTCAGGTTATTGATATAACAAACTCAGGACATAATATTAAAAGCGAAGATCTTTTGTTTGATATGCACTTGAAGAAAACCTCAAGATTGATTCAGGCATCATGTGTATGCGGAGCTCTTGTAGCAGGTGCAGAAGACGATATTATATCTGACTTGGAGGAATATGGGAAAAATCTTGGTCTTGCTTTTCAAATAAGAGATGATATTTTAGATGTTATAGGTGACAGTAAAAAAGTGGGCAAAAGTATAGGGAAGGATATAAAGGAAAAGAAGAATACTTTTGTAACCTTTTATGGTTTAGAAAGAGCACAGCAACTTGTTGAGCATTATTCTAATAAAGCTATAGATGTAATAAAAAAGTATGATAATTCAAAACTTCTTATAGAACTTACCAATTATTTGATAAATAGAGAAAAATAATAGTTGACATAATTCAAATAAAATTTATAATAGGGTATGCGAGCAGGTCGAACGGCTGCGCAGGGGATAATTTCCCTTGTGAGGAAAGTCCGAGCTCCACAGGGCAGGGTGCTGGGTAATACCCAGTGGAGGCGACTCCAAGGAAAGTGCAACAGAAAAGTACCGCCATCCATTTTTTCTGGATGGTAAGGGTGAAAAGGTGAGGTAAGAGCTCACCAGCAGTCAGGCGACTGACTGGCTGTGCAAACCCCACCCGGAGCAAGACCAAATAGGGGAACAATGCAGTGGCCCGCTGCGTTCCCGGGTTGGTCGCAAGAGGTCTGATGGCAACGTCAGACCCAAAGAGAAATAGCCGTTCTCGACAGAACTCGGCTTACAGACCTGGTCGCACATCAAAAAAATAATTTTGAAAAATGCCCAAAGCAAAAAGAAGCTTTGGGCATTTTTGCGTTTTATGTGTTTTTTATTTTACTTTTGATAACATTTTTAAGACTCTTTGCACCAGGTTCCTTCACGTTCTTTTTAAGATAAATTACAGATAAAAATCTCAAAAAGCCTGATACAAAAAATGCAACATGGTATGTAGCTATATCTAAATGCATATAATTTTTGAAAAAGATAACAATGTAAGGTGCTACATTTTCTATCAGATAACCTCCAAGCACAATTGGAATTGCTGACCCAAATATTGCATTGAACATGTTTATAACACCAACATACATGGAGGTTTGAGTCTGGTCAGATAGTTTAAGAATCAAATTATTGTTACTCATATCAATTATAGGCCACAACAGTCCTGCAAAAATACTTATTATAGTCACTAAATACTTGTAATTATTTTCATTAGTAAAACACCACACAATAGGCAAAAACGACAAAATACTTGTTGCAAAAAGAAGCATGGGTCGATTACCTATTTTATCAACCACTCTTCCTATGTAAGGTAATGTAAGTATAGTTATAATGTTACTCACAATCTGCGTTAGGAGAATTATATCAAAATAACTCATTTTAAGGTTTTTTATCATATACATATTAAAGTACGGACCTGCAATGCTAAGTCCAAAATTCCAAACAATAAAAAAGACCATAAATTTTTTAAAATGATTATTTTTAAGTGTTGAAACAAACATATTCTTCAAATCGATTTGTTGGTCCTGGACCTTCATAGGAATATCTTTCACAAAGAAAAAACACGCAATATCAAGCATTCCCATTATAGCTGCGAACACAAAAACTATAGAAAATCCTAAAAGGTTATTATAAATGTCCAGAAATTTGCCAATGGCAAGTCCACTGAGCATTCCAACTATTGTAGAAATTGTTGCTCTTCTAGAAAAGAATCTACCTCTTATGTGTACTGGAACTAAATCATTAATCCATGACCAAAAAGAAACATTTGTAAACGAATTAGATATTGAAGATATTGTCATTAATAGTACTAAAAATAACAACAAGATGTATGAGCCCTTTCCCAAAATCAGTGGTAAAATGGCAATTAAAGCCCACGGCAGTCTATGAATAAATCCGCTTATTAAAAATATAAATTTTCTTTTTTTTGATTTCTCAAGAAAATAAGACGCAAAAACTTGTGCCACACCGCCAAGCACTGGCAGTGCGAGCATTATACCATACATTAAATCACCGAAACCTATAGCCTTTGCAAATCCTGCAACTGGTGACCCTGTCGTTACATTGAAAAAAACAATTCCAAATGTGATACCAAGAATAACAAAATTGAGACTTTTGCGCAAAGAATTATCTGATGTCAAGTCTGCATTTAATTTGAACATCTAATGACCCCCAAACAAGCTACATTATTTACTTTGTTGTAAATTCATTTTTTCTTTCACACAGTTTATTATACTCCAATATTTTATTAAAAAAAACTGTAGGTTTAAAAACCTACAGTTTAACCTTAAAATTTTGTCAAAAACAACTACTGCTCAAGCTGTTTCCCAAAAAAAGATGTTGCAGCTTGAACAAGTTTGTACTCTGAGTCACCCATAATAACATGGGATTGTGTTGAACACATAATTACACTACCTATTACACTTCCTTCAGAAAGTATAGGGCTCACAATCTGAGCTGTATATCTTGTTGTATCACCTTCAACAATTGGTATACTGCTCATATCACTTTCAGATTTAACAACAATAATAGAATTTTCATCCATTACTCTTTCTAATTCTTGACTCAGAGGTTTGTCCATATAATCCTTTTTAGAAGCACCTGCAACAGCTATTACTCTATCTCTGTCAGTTATGATTATAGTATGTCCAGTTACCTGATGAAGAGTTTCAGCATATTCTTTAGCAAATGCGCCCATTTCACCAATTGGGGAGTATTTCTTTAAGATTACCTCACCTTCATTATCAGTATATATTTCAAGCGGGTCACCTTCTCTGATTTTAAGAGTTCTTCTTATTTCTTTTGGTATTACAACTCTTCCTAAATCGTCGATTCTTCTAACTATTCCTGTTGCTTTCATATTATTCAGCTCCTTTTTTAAATATTTTCTATAATTAGTTTTGATAATTCTTTATAGCATTATTCTTTACTTTTCTTCGTCAACTTTTTTTATTAAATTTTCCAGTTGAATTTTTCTGAATGTTTGTTTTCTGAGCATATTATTCACAATTTGTTTTGGCAGCTTGTCTTTATAATGCTTTAAATATCCTTCTGTATAGAGATAGTTTTTAACTAAATTTCTAACTTCATCTTCCCTATCATGTTCGTTTAATATGGCTTTTTGTATATTTTCTATTTGCTCTTCTCTTCGCCTTTGCTTTTGAATAACTTGTTGGATCTTTTCATATGGTAAAATCTCCCCATACTCTTCAAGATGACGTTTGGTTCTGGTATAATTTTCAACAAGGTTTTTAAAGTGTTCAAACCTGCGTTTGTTTATATTATGGTCGTTCATCATTGTTTTCACCTTTGAATAAAATATTCTACTTAGTATTTTTTACAAATGAATATAATTTTAATCTTAAAATCGATTTTAAAATAAATAAAATTTACTGTATAATAAAATACAAGTCAACTTTATATTTGTAGAGAGAGGGCGATAAATAAAAATGAAAAAAGTCTTAATGGGCAACGAAGCTGTAGCATATTCTCTTTTTATCAATGGCGTAAATGTTGCGGTTGGATATCCTGGTACACCTTCAACAGAGGTTATAGAAACATTAAAAAATTTTAAAGATGACGACTTTTATGTAGAATGGTCTACAAATGAAAAAGTGGCACTTGAAATAGCAGCAGGTGCAAGCCTTGCAGGAGCAAGAGCTGTAGCTACAATGAAACAGGTGGGGTTGAACGTTGCAGCAGATCCTCTTTTATCGCTTACTATTGTGGGTGTAGAAGGTGGACTTATAGTGTTTGTAGCAGATGACCCTGGACCTCATTCCTCTCAGACAGAGCAGGACACTCGAAACTTTGCGAGGTTTTGCAACCTGCCTGTCTTTGATCCTTCTTCTCCAAAAGAAGCATTTGAGCTCATAAAACCTGCTTTTGAGATTTCAGAAAAATACAAGTTGCCTGTGCTTTTTCGAATGACAACAAGAGTTTGTCATTCCAACCAGTCAGTTGAGTTTGAATTTAAAAGAGAAAAGAAGAAGGTTAAAGGCTTTGTGAAAAAGCCAGACTGGGTTATTTTACCTGCACTTTCGTACATAAAACATGTTGAACTAAAACAAAAACTTCAAAATATGAAAAAAGAACTTTCTGTTTACAACAAAATTGAAGGCAGAGGGAAAATAGGAATTATAACAGGGGGAGTTTCATATTTTTATGTCAAAGAAGCTATAAAGGGTTATGATGATTTGTTTTCAATATTCAAGATTACAATTCCACATCCCTTAGATGAGGAATTTATACTGGAATTTGTAAAGGATAAAGAAATGCTAATATTCATTGAAGAGCTCGACCCAGTTTTAGAAGAAGAAGTAAAACTAATACTTTTTGAGAATGGTAGAATTATCTCAACATATGGAAAGCGAAATGGTTATGTTCCATTTGCTGGTGAACTCGATGTCGACAAAGTAAAAGACATTTTAAACAGAATATTTTCTAACAAGCTACATATAAAGGAAAATACGCTTACAGATATTTTACAAATTCCAAAAAGGCAGGCACAACTTTGTGCTGGTTGTCCTCACAGAAATTCTTTTTTGGTTGTCAAATATGCAACTAAAGGGCAAGATGTAGTCTTCACGGGGGATATTGGTTGTTATACCCTTGGATTTGCTAAACCAATTTCAACCACAGACACTTGTCTTTGTATGGGTGCAAGCATTACAATGGCACAAGGTCTTAAAATTGCTGATGCTTCTAAAAAGATTATTGCCTTTATAGGAGATTCAACCTTTTTCCACAGTGGTATTACAGGACTTGTAAACAGCTACTACAATATGCATAACATAACTGTATGTATTTTAGACAATCTGACAACTGGAATGACAGGATTTCAACCTCATCCTGGAACTGGAAAGAAAATTTATGGAGAAGAAGGGAAAAAAGTAAATATTGAAAATATTGTAAAAGGAATAGGTATTGAAAAAATTTTAGTGATTGACCCTTACTCAGATTTCACAGAAAATGTAGACAAAGTTAGAGAATTTTTAAATACCGAGGAACTTGGGGTAATAGTCTTTCGTAGGGAATGTGCCAATCTAAAATCAAGAAAAAGTTACTTTAAAATAAATCAGAACTGTTTGAAATGTAAGGTATGCATTAATGTTACCGGCTGTCCAGCGATAGATGAAGATGAAAATGGAAGTATTTTTATAGATTCAGTTTTATGTAAGAGCTGTGGACTTTGCAAAAATTTTTGCCCCAATAATGCAATTGAAAAGGTGATGGAAAATGAATGATATTATAATAGCTGGAATAGGTGGTCAGGGGAATATTCTGCTTTCAAGGGTGATTTGCCAACTTTTTACGAATAGAGGTTTTGATGTAAAATCAGCTGAAAACATAGGAATGAGCCAAAGAGGCGGTTCTGTTGTGAGTTATATCAGGGTAGGAGATAATGTTGGACCAATTGTACCAGATGGTGAAGCTGATATTTTAATTGGATTAGAAATAACTGAAGCAGCAAGAAATATTAACAAAATTAATAAGGATTCTCTAATTATTTTAAATGATAGATTTGTAAAGCCTAAAAATTCAGAATTAGAAAAACAACAAATACTCAAATACTTTGAGAAAAATTTCAGAAAATTAACTATAATAAACGCTTGTAATATTGCTTTTAAATTAAATATGCCAAAAGCAGAGAATATTACAATGCTTACTTTAATATGCAAAAAAGGAATTTTACATTTTTCAAAAGAAGAAATTTTAACAGTTTTAAGTCAGGTCTTAAGTCCTCCAATGTACGAAATGAATAAAATTCTTGTTGAAAAAGTTTATGAGAAATATTAAAATTCTATATATTAGCAATATAATTGAGAAGAGAAAAGAAGAGAGGAGAAGAGATTATGGGAAGTGTCAGGATGAGAGAAAATGTCAATGAACTTTTCTTAAACCAGCTTGAAAATGTTTTTAAAAACAGCCCATTTTATCAGAAAAAATTCAAGGAAGCAGGAATAAAGCTGGGCGAAATACAGGATATAGAGGATATCAAAAAACTTCCATTTACAACAAAAGAAGAGTTAAGAGAAGCTTATCCTTTAGGGCTTATGGCTGTGGATGAGAAAAAGGTTGTAAGAATTCACTCTTCTTCAGGTACAACCGGAATGCCAGTAATCATTCCATACACTCAAAAGGATATTGATGACTGGAAGGAAATGATGAAAAGGTGTTATCTGTTTGCAGGTATTACAGAGCTTGATAGAATTCAGATAACCCCTGGATATGGGCTGTGGACAGCAGGTATTGGCTTTCAGCTTGGTGCTGAATTTCTGGGTGCAATGACAATTCCGATGGGACCAGGGAATACAGAAAAACAACTTCAGATGATGATGGATTTAAAATCAACAGTCATTGTTGCAACTTCATCTTATGGACTTTTACTTGCTGAAGAGGTAGTTAAAAGAGGGTTAAAAGACAAGATACATTTGAGAGTTGGGATATTTGGTTCTGAAAGATGGGGAGAAAAACAGCGAAAAACTATTGAGGAGTATCTGGGTATAGAAAGTTTTGATATTTATGGGCTAACAGAGATTTATGGACCTGGAATTGCGATAGATTGCAAAAAACATACGGGTCTTCATTATTTTGATGATTTCCTATATTTTGAAATAATTGACCCACAAACAGGAGAATATGTGGCTGATGGAGAGTTAGGTGAACTTGTCATTACTACATTAAAAAAAGAAGGTGCTCCTCTTATAAGGTACAGAACGAGGGATATAACACGTAAAATTCCAGGTGAATGCAGTTGTGGTTCTATGTATCCGCGTATTGACAGGATTGTTGGCAGGACTGACGATATGGTAAAGGTCAAAGGTGTTAATATCTTTCCTGCTCAAATAGACACATTTTTGAAGGATATAGAAGGTGTTGGAAGCGAATATCAAGTAATTATAGAAAGAATTGATTACAGGGATAAACTTACATTAAAGGTTGAAGTTAAAGATGAATATTTTTTGTCTGAGATGAAAGAGTTAATTTTTTCTGAGTTTAAAAATAAAATAGGAGTATCACCTGAGGTGATTTTGTGTAGGATAGGTGAACTTCCTCGAAGTGAAAAGAAGACAAAACGCATATTTGATTTGAGAGGCTGAATAAAAATGATAAAAAAGATTAAAATAGATAGGGGGAAGCAGATGCTTTCCTCTATTTTACTTGTTGTTGTAATTTACATCTTATCTCCAACTTCAGTTTCTTATGACAAACTCAGTGCAAATAGACTACTCACATGGCTTTTTGCATTGCAACTATTTATATTTTTTAGTGTGACAATTACTATTTCATATGTACTGCGAGTACTGAGGGTAAAATATTCTCAGAAGATTTGTTCATTTATCTTTTCTCTTTGTTTAAATGATATGCTAATTATGATGATGCTGTTATCAACTACACATATTATATTAATGCTTGCTATTGTGAACACTATAGGAATTTCATACAGATGGGTAGTAAAAGGTATAAACTTTGATATTATACTGTCGATAGCAAACATAGCAATAGTTATTGTTTATTTTTGGGTGTTATATAAAAACAGTTATCCTATCAATTTTCTTAGTACTCTATTCAAAGCTTTAAAAAAGGCTGTGCAGGACAATAATAAAGAAGAAATTGATGAAAAGCTTTTAATTTTGGAACAGTTTCTCCAGAGGTACCCTAATCGTTTTAATGAAAATTTGCTGGAACCCATTTTTGTGAGTAGCAAAACTATTGAAATTTTATCAGAAATAGGAAAGGATAAAAGCATTTTTGAAAAGGTTATTCATCTTTTTATTTATTTGTATTTTTATCTTTTGAATTTACGCGAGCTAAAAAGTGCGTACAAGATTTTTGAAATAATCCTTGAATTTGGTAATATCACTCAGTTGAAAGGAAAAATAAAGTTTTTGCTATATGAAGGAATAGATAAAAGAAAAATATGCTATCTTATAAAGTTTATAGAAAAAGTAAATAAAGAAAGTTGTTTATATACTAAGCTCAAAGTTTTCAAAAAGTATTTGATTACAATAGGATTTTGCAGACCAAATAAAGAACAGTTTAAAAAGGTAAGGTATAGACAACGTCCAAAAAAATAATATTAAGAATAAAACCCCTTATCTTTGGCAAAGATAGCAAATAGAAATACCAAAGAGAGGGGTATTTTTATGGTTATAACCATTTTTATTAGAACGTTAATATTGTATATATTGGTTGTGTTAGTTATGAGACTTATGGGGAAAAGACAGATGGGCGAACTACAGCCGTTTGAACTTGTTATAACTATAATGATTTCTGAACTTGCGGCTGTTCCGATGCAAAACACAGGGGTTCCTCTTATAAACGGTATCATTCCTATTTTGACTCTTTTATTTTTACAAACGTTAATCACATTTGGGAGTTTGAAATCTGATTTTATAAAAAGACTTGTATGTGGAAGTCCAACAATCTTGATAGCAAAAGGTAAAATTTTAGAAGATGCACTAAGAAAGACACAGTATAGCTTAAATGACCTTATGGAACAGTTGAGAATAAAAGGATTTTTCAACATTCATGACATAGAATACGCCATACTGGAGACTGATGGAGATATTTCTGTGATTCCAAAGTCTCAAAAAAGATATGTTACTCCTGCTGATTTAGGGATACCAACAAAATATGAAGGAATTCCAATAAGTATAATAGTTGATGGCAAATTAAAAGAAGAGTCTTTAAAGTACGCCAATCTGACATTAGATCAGGTACTTGTAGAGATTAAAAAAAGAGGTATAGATAAAGTACAAGATGTTTTTTTTGCTTGCATTGATCCTGAGGGCCACTGGTTTGTTCAAAAAAAGGAGGAAAAAAACAAATGAAGGTATGGGCTACAGTTGGAGGTTTTCTCATTTTAATAACTGTACTTATGTTAATTTCGATGCATATAATATTAGGTGCTACAGCGAAGATTGAAAGTGGACTGTCTGACTTGTATGAAAACGTTATTGAAAACAACTACTATCTTGCAAAGTCAAACTACTTGGATATTGTGAAGAAGTGGAATGAGTATAAAAAAAGCTGGGCTATGCTAATTGAGCATCAAGAAATAGATAAGATAGATGAAGAGCTTACTAAAATAAATGAATATCTTTTAGAACAAAACCGCGTTCTTTTGATAAGTGAAATTGGTCTCCTTAAATTTTATATTCGTCATGTTAGAGAAATGACCTTACTTAAGATTGAAAATATTTTTTAAAAATTTTTTAATACAAATGTGCGTTTGAGTGGTATATAATATATAAGAAATGTTTTTTGATTGGAGGGGAGAGCCATGAAAAGGTACGCTTTAGTTATGGGCTACTCCTTTGAGGAATACGACATAGAAAACGGCAATGCAGGTTTTGCTTACTTTTTTGTAGAAGATTTGAAAGAACTTGAAAAAGACAAATTTACTAATATTCCTTACAAAGATTATAATGAGTTTGCGATAAAATTTAAAGAAGCAGCTTTAGCAGAAAAATTAGATGCTTATTTGATAGATAATATTATTGAAGCTTGTATCGATATTTCCCGGATAATATATCCGTCGGATAGATTTTTCTCTGTTATTACCTATAATGTTTCAGAAGGATTTAAAGAACTAATGTACGAAGCAAAAGCTAACGAGTTTAAGATTATATATGATCGAAAATCAAACTCTATCGAAATACGTGGAGAAGGAGTATTGCGTGACCCTGTGATTATAAAAGAATACGATATTGTTGATGCTGTTGATGAATTTTTGTTCGAATATAGAAAAGAGAATGTAAAACAGTTCATGCTCAGCCTAAAGAAAATGTATAAAGACAAATATGGTGAAGATTTGAGGATGAATGTTGTGGGTAACAAACTTTTGATTTCAATTGGGAAAGATACTTTTGAATTTGATGATAGCAGGCTGGATGTGGTTTATAACTTTATTATGAGCAGAAAATGAGGTGGAATGATGTGGATGCCAAAGCTATTGCATTAGCTTTGAGTTTTAAAAACTGGGCTGTGGTTGGTGCAACACCAAATAAGCAAAAATATGGATACATGGTTTACAAAAAGCTCAAAGAGAATGGCTACAAGGTATTTGCCATAAATCCTTTGTACGATGAGATTGAGGGTGACAAGGTATACAAAACATTGTTGGATTTAAATCAAAAAATAGATTGCATGAGTATGATTGTTTCACCAGAAAAAGGAAAGTCATATATTGAACAGGCGATAAAAATAGGAGTAAAGTATATTTGGTTTCAGCCAGGAGCCGAAAGTAATGAGTTAATTAAGCTATGTGAAAAGAATAGCATAGTTCCAATTTACAATGCATGTGTTCTGGTTGCGTTAAACCACAAAAAATAACTTTTAAAAGATTTACCGCCATCTGTGTTGTAAATTCAAATAAGATGGCGGTTTTTGTTTTTAGATTATTTTGAGTAGGTGAAGATGAAGACAAACTTTTTACAATGTGATAGAATATTTTAAGATATGTAATTCCATTATGAAAAGTAGAGCTAATAAATGATTTAAATCTTATGAACAAAGTCTAAGAAAAAGGTGATTTAAATGGAAGCAAGGATACCTAAAGTTTATACCTATGCAGATTACCTTGAGCTGTCTGAAGACGCAAGGGTAGAGCTTGTTGATGGTGTTATTTATGATATGGGCCCTGCACCGTCAAGGGTACACCAGGAAATTGTAATAGAGCTTGCAACATTGATGAAAAATTATCTCAAATCTTCTAATAAGTCCTGCAAGTTATACACAGCTCCGTTTGATGTTGTCCTTGTAGAGGAAGGGCAGGATGAGAGCAAAGCAACAAATGTTGTCCAGCCTGATATATCAATCATATGTGATAAGAAAAAACTTACTACTGAAAGAGGCTGTGTTGGAGCTCCTGAGATGATAATTGAGGTTGTATCAGAGAGCAATTTTTCACATGATTATATCCGAAAACTCAATCTTTACACACAGTTTAAAGTCAAAGAATATTGGATTGTAAATCCAAACAACCAAACAATTTTAGTATACAGACTCAAAGACAATGAAGATTATCTGCCGCCAGAAGTTTACACCTTCAGTGACAAGGTCAAGGTTTGTATCTTTGAAGACCTTGAAATAGATTTTGCCCTAATCAAAGAGGTGTTGTAAAAACTAACAAATTTACCTTCTTTTTCTTTTTCTTTTTGCCGAGGAATAAACAAAGCTAAAGTAATGAAACTCAGTTATCTGTTTGAGAAGCCAAGAATTAATGGCTTTTAAAAAAATGAGAAGTCAGCCCTTCTAATTACGGTCTTTTATACCGAGCTTTTCTTTTAAGACTTGCTGTAAAACTTGAGAAAAATTAATATGAGCTTCTTCGGCAGCTTTCTTTAACCACCTTGGTAAGGTTACAGTCTTATTTACACTATTGTTTGCCATTTCTTCTCTCACTGGTGGTATATAAACAACAATTGGAACAACAAAAGCACCTTTTGGAATATCTAACTTTTCAGGTGGAGTAGGTTCAGGGATTTCCTCGTTGTCTTCTTCTAAGCCACATAAATGTAATTCCAAAGCATCTTTAGCCATATATAAAGCTTCTTCAAGTGTTTTGCCTTCTGTTATGCATCCAGGTAAATCGGGGAAAGTAACACGATATCCACCATTTTCACTCGGTTCAAAAATAGATGGGAAAATGTATTTATCTGCCATTATCTAACTTCCTTTCTGTCTAACTTCATACCATCCATCTTTTTTGAGTATTTTTTATTAATTCCTTTGGTTTCAAGTTCACCTTCTCCTTCTATAGCTGTATTATAACATGTGTTAATTACAGGTGTAAAAACTTTATATCAAAAATTTAAGAATAGTTTTTTTAACTTTTATAATGCCATAAGTATTAATGTGCTATGTTGAAATTATGTAAGAAAATAAAAATAATGTATCTAAATCATAAAAAGAAGGGTAAAGAAAAAATTTTTAATGGGAATTAAAAGGGACAGCTTACATTTTTGGAGAATATATAAGTAGTATTACATTTTATTAGGGGAGGTTTTTATTATGATTTATTATAAAAATACAAATGATAATATTACTCCACAAGAAAGTATAAAAAAGTATATAAGAATTTTTCTGTTTGATGAAAATGGTGAACCAATTAAGTATGAAAGAAAAGATGGTTTTTCTACAACCGTAGATGATGGTTTTGAAGATTTGGATCTAAAAGAGGATTGGGCTAAAATATACCTTTATCAGACATCACAAATTATTGAATTATTTAACGGTAGAAAATATACCGTGGTGAGGAGGGTATTTATGCCATGTTGTCCCGTATGTTTATGGCTTTATTTAAAAGAAATTGAATAAGTGAGTGAGCTAAATATGTCTTTTTTTTTGATGAAGTTGTTGCATAGAAGAATGTAACTTTTAAAGAAAAAATATCTTTGAGAGAGATAGAGAGATGTTTCCTTGTGGTAAAATTTCAAAATACGAGAACACAAAAACACAAGGGATACAAAGTATTGATGTTAAAGATTTTTGAATATCTTTTTTATTGAGAAACTATTTCAAATCTTATGAGTTTTGAGAAAGTCAAATAAAAGAGGAAGTATGATAAATACACACAACTCAATAGGCAATATGTTTTTGGAGGAGATAGAAATGAAAGTAATAATCACAGAAGATTTAAGTAAAAAATTCAAAAGTTTTATAGCTGTTAATAAAGTTAATATTGAGATAGAAGAGGGTGAAATTTACGGATTTGTAGGTTTGAATGGTGCTGGAAAAACTACAACAATACGAATGTTGCTTAGAATGATGAAACCAACTGATGGAAAAGTATTTTTGTTTGGAAAGGATATAGCTAAAGGTTTTGAGCAGTGGAATGATATAGGATACATAGTAGAATCCACATATGCTTACCCTAATCTTACTGTTAGAGAAAATCTGGAATTATTTTTTATGTTAAGGAAACTTAAAGAAAAGACACTTATAGATAACATTATAGAAAAATTGAAACTTAATGAGTATCAGAATATACTTGCAAAAAATTTATCACTTGGTAACTTACAAAGGTTAGGACTTGCAAAGGCGTTAATCCATAAACCTAAATTGCTAATTTTGGACGAACCGCTAAATGGATTAGATCCTATTGGGATAATTGAAGTAAGAGAAATGCTGAGAGAGCTTTCTCAAAATGGAACTACAATTTTTGTTTCAAGTCATATTCTCGCCGAGCTTGCAAAGATAGCAACAAAAATAGGAATTATTCATAGGGGAAAACTTGTAAAAGAACTAACATCTGTGCAATTAGAAAAGCAACTCAAAAAGAGATTAGTGATTTCTACAAAAGATAATTATAAAGCTATAGAACTATTAAAGCAAAAAGGATGGGTACCGTCTATAAACACCAAAAATGAAATTGAAATTTTAGATGAGAGAGCATTAAGTAGATCTGACGAAATATGTAAGTTCCTGACAAATAATGACTTGCCTCCGTATAAACTCTATCCTTTTGAAGAGGATTTAGAATCTTTCTTTATCAGAACCATAAGAAACGAGGAGGAATGAATAATGGCAGATATTTTAATAGCAACTATTGTTGAATTAAAAAAACTTAAGAGATCGATATTTGTGTGGATAGTTTTTATGGTCTACGCTTTAGTACCCATAATGGGTGGTGTTATAATGTACTTAATAGAAAATCCCAATTTGATTCCAGAATCAAGTATTTTAAGAATAAAAACTTCAACGCTTTCCATACCCGTAGATTGGGTTTCGTATCTTGGTACCTTTCTTACTCAAGGAACCGGGTTGGTTGGAATAATTGCATTTGGGTTTGTTGCAAGTTTTGTTTTTGGTAGAGAATACTCAGATAATACTTATAGAGATTTGCTCTCTTTACCTATTTCCCGCTCTGTTATCTTAAACTCTAAATATATTGTCTATCTTTTGTTGTGTGTTATGTTGGCAATTTCAGATTTAATTTTAAGCTTTGTTGTTGGCTTAATTTTAAAATTACCCAGATGGGATTATGATATCATATTATCAATTGTTAAGAAATATTTTGTGGTAGTAAGCATGGTGATAAGTCTCGGAACACCAATTTCGTTTTTTGCTTTACGAGCACGAGGATATTTGGCACCACTTGGTTTTCTAATAATGGTATTATTATTGGCAAATTTTGCACCCTACCTTGGATTTGGTCAATATTTCCCGTGGACCATACCAGCAATTTATTCTGGAATGGCAGGTGAAGAACTTAAGAGAGAATTGAATATTTTAAGCTATGTGTGTCTTTTAATCACTTCGTTAGGTGGATATATATTGACAATATGTTGGTGGAACCAGGGGGACCAAAGATGATAAACATATAAAAGGGTAGTGTCAAAAAGTTGTAGAAGGTTTTTTGGGCGATATGTACTCTTTTTGTATTTATTATGGAATTGTATTGTTTTTGAAAGAAAATTAAAAAATGGAGAATACTATATTTAATTAATTTTGAGGAGAGTGTTGATATGGATATTAAAGATTACAAACAAACTTTAAAAGATTTTAACTATAACCCACATACAGATAGAGCTTACTTAATAGTGTATAAAGATTGCCTTGATCATGTCCAAAAATCGTTTTTATTTTTTATTCGTCCAACATACCCTCCGCCTCGCTTATTTTTCAGTTTTGCAAATTTCTTGCTAATCCATAATGCAAAATTCTATAAAATTTTATGATACGTTATAAGGCGAAATATCTTGATTTTCTAATATTTTTGGAGCTCCATGGGGGATTCGAACCCCCGACCAGTCGATTACGAATCGACTGCTCTGCCACTGAGCTAATGGAGCGTATCTGACATATACAATTATAATATTCTTCTTGACAACAAATCAAGAGTTATTAATACTTTATTTTGTAGCTTGGCTAAATAATTTAACTTCAAAAGGAGTGATCTTTAAATTGAAGAGCCTTGTTGATTGCATTCACTGCTACCTAAAACAGGCAGTTTCATGTATGGAGATGATAAAAGTTCCCGATGAAAAAAAGATAGAAGTGCTCTATAATCTTATGGATTTCATAAAAACTTTGCAGCCTTCTGACTCACCAGCGTATAACTCTTCACTTGTATTGCTAAAGACATATGAGTTTATAAATAATCCAGACCCATATTATGAAGCGAAAAAATCCTCAAACAAACTGGCACTTGAACTGTATCCAAGAGTGAAAGAAAAGGTACAAAGAGCTGATGATACTCTTTATGAAGCGTTGAAAGTTTCTGTTGCAGGCAATGTTATTGACTTGGGAATTCAGAGAGATTTTGATATTGATAAAGAACTAGAACACGCGTTTGATTTTGGATTTTGGATTGATGACTATCCTCTATTAAAGGAAAAGATTGAGAAGGCAAAAAATATTGTAATTGTCGGTGACAATGCAGGTGAAATTGTGTTTGATAAGATATTGGTAGAAATTTTAAATAAAATGGGGAAAAATGTTTATTACATTGTAAAATCTAAGCCTGTACTTAACGATGCTACGTTAGAAGATGCAGAGGAAGTTGGCATGAACAGGATTGCAAATGTGATTGAGAGCGGAGCAGCGCTTTTAGGAGTCCCCAAAGATTTTGTCTCTGAGCAAGTCAAAAATCTTATATCTACTGCTGATGTGATTATTTCAAAAGGGCAGGCAAACTTTGAGACTGTGGATGACTTTGAAGATGTTCAATCAAATGTTTTTTATCTTTTGAAAATAAAATGTGAATACTTAGCCAAAAAACTAAAATTCAAGCAGGGCAGCTTGGTGCTCATAAATGGTGAGAAATTGAAAGAGACAAAAGAGAAATATCTTTTAAAATAAAACAAACCATAGAAGTTTTATGATGTTTTTCTAAAAAGCTCAAAACTCTTTTTATCCTGCAAAAGTATATGAGAATAGTCTCCAACCTCAGTATTTTCAAAGAGCTTGTGACCTTCATTTTCGCAGTCATTACATGCGTCGTGTGGAATTACTATGGCTAAAACCCTATATCCCAAACAAAGGGAGTCTATTAATATTAGACCTGAGCATTTTTTGCAGATTTTTATTTTTTCAAGCTGATTTTCTCTGAATCCCATTGTGTCATAATAAATGGATTTTTTTCTGACATAATAATCTTGATTTGCCATTTTGATTTTGTATTCTGATTCTTCTTTTGATTTCCATATACTGTATACATGTTCACAAAGCCGTTTGATGTAATCAGTTATTCTTTGAGACTGTTTAAGTTTTTCAGGATTGTAGTCAGGTTCTTTTATGTTCGAATAGTCAATACCCGCAAGCGCAAATATTATACCCAAATTGACGTAAGGGAGGGCACTTTCAATAGAATACCCGCCTTCTAAAACAGAAATATTTGGGCTTAACTTTTCTGTGAGTTTTGCATATCCTTGTGCTGAAAAGTTCATGTTTGTCAGTGGGTCAGAATAATGGTTATCCTGCCCTGCTGAGTTTATTATGATGTCAGGCTTGAATTCTTCTAAAACAGGGATAATAAGATTGTCTAAGCAGTACAAAAATCCTTCATCAGATGTATATGGTGGCAAGGGGAGATTTAAAGTATAACCAATTGCTGACGGTCCGCCAATTTCGTCAGTAAAACCAGTTCCGGGATATAGGGTTGTGCCATCTTGGTGCAAAGAGATAAACAAGACATCTTTGTCGTTCCAAAAGATATCCTGCGTTCCATCACCGTGATGACAGTCAGTGTCAATTATTGCTATCTTTTTAATTTTATATTCTTTTCTTAAATATTCCACCATTATCGCCTCATTATTTATGATACAAAATCCTTTGTCACCATATGTTATTCTGTGTGCATGATGGCCGGGTGGTCGGATGAGAGCAAATCCTTTTTCCACTTCTTTTGACAGAACCTTTTTAGCAATAGTTATTGCTGAGCCTGCAGCTATCTTGTGAGATACGGTAACAATTGAAGAAATAGCGGGGATGCAAAAATGGGTCATTTCTATATATTTTGACTCAATCATTTCTGGATTGTAAATTTTTATATTTTCATAGTCAAAAAGCCCCTCTTCTTCTATCTGGTCAATTGTATACAAAAGTCTTTCTTCTCTTTCAGGATGCGTTGGAGAAATTCTCCAGTCAAAGGCAGGAAAGAGTATGAGTCCTAAACTATTTTTTGCTTTTAACATCTTGTTTCACTCCTCAAAAAATCAATCTCTCAAATTTAAAAATTTAGGTTTTAGCTGAGCTTTAATTCTAATCATTCTCCCGCAGAATTTAAAACTTCTTATCATGTTAAAAGAGTGTTCATCCACAATCTCTACATCCTCTTTATTTTTAGCTTCACTGTACTCTAAAACCTTTTCAATTAAAACCTTCTTTGCCTGGTCAATAGTAAAATCTGCAGGAATACTTTGATATATATTAAGCTCTGGGATTACCATCTTGCCCTGGATAGTGTCTGCAACTAAGTTGTACTCTTTTGAGATTGAGCCAATCGCACAACCAATTGCGTTTGCAACCATGTAATGTTTTGGAACTTCAACTTTTATTTTAAGCTCGTTCTCTAAATGAGGTTTTAAAAGCTGAGCCGGTCCACCAATTAGAATTATCTTCTGAGGTGCGAATTTCTCTCCGTACAATAGCTTATTTATGGTATAAATTGGAAGATTATTGATGTACTCAATTCCCTCTTTCATTTTTTCTTCTATCATTGCTACTGCCCTGCTTATCACCAATTTACAAAAATCTTCTTGGCTCATATTCAGCTGAGAAGATAAAGACTTTAAACGAGCATTTACAGGACTTCCAGGGTGTGAACTTGAAAATTGAAGAACATCATGCAAAGTAGCAAACTCATTTTTGTCCTGTTCATGCCACCTTTTTGTTTCTGGTCCTATCTTAATTGTATCATCTACTATTTTAACAATACTTTCTGCTCCCAGCCCCACAGATCGTGAATATATTGCTCTTACCAATGTAGGATACTTTCCGATTTTTGCTCCATATGGTTCAAGAACAAGATTGCCATCTGACAAGAACGCAATGTCAGTTGTTGTTCCACCAATGTCAATTACGATTGCATTTTTTGCAAAATTGGATAAGACAAATCCGCCTTGAGCAGATGCAGCTGGGCCTGAGAGAATAGAGAATATCGGAAAGTTTTCGATATCTTGCAAATTTACAATTCCACCATCTGGCTTTTGAATAAATATCTTTTCAAGAGGAATTTTTCTTTCTTGTGAAAATGTTAAAATACTTTTATAGAACATGTTAAATGTACTGTAGACTGCACAGTTTAGGTATGTGGAAAAGACTCTTCGGGGAAAGTTGAGTTTGCCAGAAAGTTTGTAACCAACTGATATAAATTTAAAGTTGTATTCTTTAGCTGCCTCATATATAGCAAGTTCATGCTTTGGATTTCGAACAGAGAACTTGCCAACAATGCCCAAGATTTCTATACCTTCTCGTTTAAAACTTTGCAAAGCGTTCTTTACGCTTTCGATATTTACTGGTTTTGCCTCTATACCTCTGTTATTTATATATCCATCTGCAAAGAAATTCATATCGCCACACATCAAAAATTCAGGATTTGCTCCAATACCGTTTTCTATTATCATTCCAACCTTATCCAAATTATTTTGAACTATTGCGTTAGTGGTGACGGTTGTACTGAGTGTTATTCTTTCAAGGTTCGAAATCATCTCTTTAGATACAAACTGGTTTAAACTTTCTAATACAGAATTTATTAAACTTCTACCACGTTCGAATTTTTTAAATGCAACAACTTTTCCATTTTCTATTGCCACTGTGTCGATGGTTGTACCACCAACATCGAGGCCTATTATCATTTTTAACTTCACCTTGCTTTTCAAAAGTATATTTTACTTCAACTAATATTATAACCCTTTCTTGATTTTATGGGTAAAAATACTTTAAAATAGATAGTAGTTAAGTAAGAGTTTTTATTTTCTTCGAATGAAGATTTTTTTACAATAACATTGAAAGGATTGGTTGCATTATCATGATTAAAAGTATGACAGGCTACGGTGGATGTAAAAGAATAATAAATGAGAGAGAGTACAGCGTGGACATAAAAAGTGTAAACCATAGATATTTGGAAATAAACTTGAAGATGCCTAAAGAATTTATCAAGTTTGAAAATGAGATAAAAAATATGGTTTCACAATATATTTGCCGCGGAAAGGTTGATATATATATTAATTTTAAAAGCTTCAGCGAAAAAGACTACAGAATTATTCCTAACATAGGGATAATGAGGCAGTACTTAGAAGCAATAAATAGGGTTAGAGAAAACTTTTCAGAAATTCAGGACGATTTTAGCCTTTCGACTTTTATAAAACTTCCAGATGCCCTTGTGATTGAGACTGAAGAACTTGACATTGGTACTGTAAAATCTGAGCTTTTGGATTGTATTGAAGAGGCACTTCGAAATTTAGATAAAATGAAAAAAACAGAAGGTGAAAATCTTAAAAAGGATATTCTGATGAGATTAGAAACCATCAAAGCTTTGGTGAATAGAATAGAAGAGTATTCAAAGGATTTGGTTGAAAATTACAGAGAAAAACTTTACAAACGGGTAAGTGAATATTTCGATTTGAAGAGCATTGATGAAAACAGACTTATGCTGGAGATAACTCTGTTTGCTGACAAGAGTGATATAACAGAAGAGCTTGTTAGGCTTAAAAGTCATATAAGTCAGTTTACTGAGTGTTTGGAAGTTGGAGGATGTATTGGCAAAAAACTTGACTTTATAGTTCAAGAGATGAACAGAGAGACAAATACAATTGGCGCTAAGTCTACTATTTTTGAGATTTCTCAATGTGTTGTAAGTCTTAAAGATGAGCTTGAAAAAATCCGGGAACAAGTTCAAAATATTGAATAGAGGTGAGTTTGTTTTGAGCAGTAGCGGTAATATAAAACTGATAAACATTGGGTTTGGTAACATAGTTTCAGCGAACAGGCTGATAGCAATAGTTAGTCCTGATTCAGCCCCTATAAAAAGAATAGTTCAAGAAGCAAGAGAAAGAGGTATGCTCATTGATGCCACATATGGTAGAAGAACAAGAGCGGTTATAATCACTGACGCTGACTATGTGATACTTTCTTCTGTTCAGCCAGAGACTGTAGCACACAGAATTATAGAACCTGAAGAAGAGTTTGAAGAGGAAGAGGACATTGAAATTGAGGATGAGGATGACAAAAAATGAGAGATGGACTTTTGATTGTGATTTCAGGGCCTGCAGGGACTGGGAAGGGTACAGTTGTTGGAAGACTTCTTGAGAAAAATCCTAATATTAAGCTTTCAATTTCCAAGACAACAAGAAAGCCGAGGCCAGGGGAAAAAGAGGGCGTGAATTATTTTTTTGTATCGCGCGAGCAATTTGAAGAAGAGATTAAAAATGAGAGATTTTTAGAATATGCTGAGTATAACAATAACTATTATGGTACACCCAAAGACTTTGTCTTTGAAGCATTGGAAAGAGGATATGATGTAATTTTGGAAATTGAGACAAAAGGAGCTCTTCAGATTAAAAAAGTATTTTCGGATGCAGTACTGATATTTTTACTGCCACCATCCATAAAAGAGCTTTACAAAAGACTTGTAAAAAGAGGCACTGAGTCGGAAGATGAAATAAGAGCAAGACTTGAGATTGCGAAAAGTGAGATAAAACTTGTGCCAGAGTATGACTATTGTGTTATAAATGACAATGTGGAGGATGCTGCTGAAAAAATACAGAAGATTATCGAAGTTGAAAAACTAAAGAGTAAGAGGTTTGACATACAAAGTTTTTTGAAGGAGTGAATGAAGGATGCTTTTGCGACCAGGGCTTGACGAGCTTTTAAAGTATGTGGACAATAAATATACGCTTTCTGTGCTTGTTGCAAAAAGAGCAAGACAACTTCTTCAGCAGGCCCAAAAAAAGGTTGACATTACCAATTTTAACTTTGACAAGTATGTTTCAATGGCAGTAAATGAGGTTGCTTCTGGGAAGATTTCTTACAAGTACGTAAAGCCGGTGAAAAAGAATGAGATTAAAAAATAAAAACATATTAATAGGAGTATGCGGTGGGATAGCAGCATACAAGGTATGCGATCTAATAAGACTTTTAAAGAAAAATGAAGCAAACGTTAAGGTAGTAATGACAAAAAATGCTCAAAAATTTATAACTCCTTTAACGTTACAAACTTTATCCCAAAACAAGGTTTATACTGATACTTTTGAAAGCGAATATTTTTACGATATAGAACATATTTCTCTTACAACGTGGGCAGATATTCTTGTGGTGGCTCCTGCAACTGCAAATATAATTGGAAAATTTGCAAATGGTATTGCTGATGATTTGCTGACCACGACGTTTTTGGCATTTGACAAACCTGTACTAATTGTACCTGCAATGAATTCTAATATGTTCGAAAATGCTATTGTGAAGCAAAATATTCACAAGCTAAAATCGGTGGGGATAAGCTTTGTGGAACCCGAATCAGGGTTTTTGGCTTGCGGTGTGTATGGCAAGGGAAGATATCCAGAAAATCAAAAAATATTGATTGAGATAGAAAAGCATCTTTGCAGTCAAGACTTGGCAGGAAAGAAAGTTCTCATTACTGCAGGACCTACAAGAGAATATTTAGACCCCATCAGGTTTATTTCAAACAGATCATCTGGCAAAATGGGTTATGCTTTGGCTGAAGAGGCGTACAAAAGAGGAGCTCAAGTTACAGTCGTCTCAGGTCCAGTGAGTATCAACACCTATGCTGACATAGAAATTATACACGTGCAAACAGCTTCTCAGATGTATCAGAAGGTAAAAGAGATTTACGAGCAGTACGATATACTGATCTTTTCTGCAGCTGTGGCAGATTATAGACCTAAAACAACGAACCAAAACAAGATTAAAAAGGAAAAAAAGGATGAACTTACTATTGAACTTGTCAAAAATCCAGATATCTTAAAGTTTGTGGGAGAGAATAAAAAACCAGGTCAAATAATTGTGGGGTTTTCAGCAGAGACAGAGAATGTATTAGAAAACTCTCAAAAAAAATTAGAAGAGAAAAATGCTGATTTGATTGTTGCAAACAATGTGCTTGAAGAGGGTGCAGGTTTTGATGTTGATACAAACATTGTAACACTCATATCAAAAGAAAAGGTAGAAAATCTTCCGAAAATGAGCAAAAGTGAAGTTGCTAAAAGGATTTTCGACCATGTAGTGACTTACCTCTGCAAAATGTAGCAGAGGTAATAATTTTTAATGGATGGAGTTTGAGTTTTAAGATGATAGCTCAGGTTTGTATCAACTACCAGGACGCCAATGTTGATAAGATATTTGATTATTTAGTCCCAGCACACCTTGAAAATAGCATTGAGATAGGGAAAAGAGTGTATGTAGGCTTTGGAGTTTCAAATAGAATTGTAGAAGGGCTTGTTGTTGGGATAAAGCAAACTACTGATATAGAGGAAAATAAGTTAAAGTGTATTCTTGCTGTAATTGATAAGTTTTCAATTGTTTCAAAGGAACAGATAGAACTTGCTTTTTCAATGAAAAATTACTATGCGTTGAATTTGGGTGAGGCTTTGTCACTTGTTATACCTCCTTTTGTGAGCAACAAACAGATATATAATGTCTGTGCAAAGAATAATGGAGGATATAAAAACTTAGATGATGATTTGAGAAAATTATATGAAAGCATTTTAAAAAAACCAGTCAGCGTAAATTCAAAGCTTGTAAAAGAAAATAAAGAAAAAATAGTAAAACTATTTTTGGAAGGTTTTTTGGAATATGATTTAAGAAATTTTAATATAAAAGAAAATACTGGCAAAAATCTACTACTGGTAGAGCCAGAACTTAATTTAACCGACGAACAGCACAAAGCTGTAAACAGTATAATCTCTGCATTTGATGAAGGAGGATACAGAAATATTCTTTTGTTTGGAGTTACAGGAAGTGGAAAAACAGAGGTTTATATAAGATCAATACAACATGCAATTAGAAAAGGTAAGAGCGTAATTTTCATGGTACCAGAAATTTCACTAACACCACAGATGATAGAAAATGTTCAGAGTAGAATAGGAAACAAGGTTTTAGTATATCACAGCAAAATGAAAAGTATAGACAGGCTAAACAGCTGGCTTGCTGCCAGAAATAAAGAGGCGGTTGTGGTAATTGGTCCGCGTTCAGCAGTTTTTGCACCTGTCAAGAACCTTGGTCTTATAATTATCGATGAAGAGCATGAACCAAGCTATAAATCTGAAAAGGCACCACGGATAAATGCTGTTGAGGTTGCCCAGATGAGGGCTAAAATAAATAATATACCCATTGTACTTGGCTCTGCAACTCCATCAATTGAACATTATTATTATGCAAAGAAAGGAAAATATTCATTATGTATACTAAAAAATAGAATAAACAAAACTCTGCCAGAAGTTTTGATTGTTGATATGAAAAAAGAAGTGGGGGAAGGTAATAGGTCCATTTTTAGCAGACTTTTACTTACAGAAATAGAAAATAATCTAAAAAAAGGAGAACAAATTCTTCTTTTCTTAAACAGGAGAGGTTATTCTCCAATTGTCATATGCCGTGAGTGCGGTTATGTTTATATGTGTAAAAACTGTAGTATTTCACTTACATACCACAAAGAAGGGTATTTGAAATGTCACTATTGCGGGTACAAAGAGGAATATAGAGGTGTCTGTACAAAATGTAACAGCAGGTATGTCAGACAATATGGTAGTGGCACCCAGAAAATAGAGGAAGAGATAAAAGCGTACTTTAAAGATGCAAGGGTTTTGCGTATGGACAGTGATACAACTTCAAAAAAAGATGCGACAGAACAGTTTGTGAAAAAGTTCAGGGAAAAAGAAGCAGATATTCTTGTTGGTACGCAGATGATTGCAAAAGGTTTGCATTTCCCTGACTTGACCTTGGTTGGTGTGATAGATGCAGATATTCTTTTGAACATGCCAGATTTTAGAAGTAGAGAAAGAACATTTCAGCTTCTTACACAGGTTGCGGGTAGGTCTGGCAGGGAAAAGCCAGGAAAAGTTATAATTCAGACTTTTAACCCTGAGGATTACAGCATTGTGTTTGCTTCAAAGCACGATTATGAAAGCTTTTATGCCCAGGAAATGAGACTGAGAAAAATGATGGAATATCCACCGTACTCTTATGTAGTCAATTTTGTTACAGTAGCAAGTGAACAGAATATGGCAAAAAGGGGGATAGAGCATGTATATATTTTGCTCAGGGAGCATGAAAATGAATGTGACATGAAAATTTATGGTCCAAGTGAAAATCCTATCTTTAAAATAGAAAACCAGTACAGATATCACATATTGGTAAAGTTCAAAAGAGCTGGGCAGATGATTAGTATAGCAAATCTAATAAAAGAAAGATATAATTATAGTAACGCATCGCTTATCATCGACGTAAATCCTTTGGATACACTTTAAAAAAATAGGAGGGTTTAAATTTAGACAAATGGCACTGAGAAAAATAAGAACATATGAAGATGAGATATTGCGCAAAAAATCGAAGGTTGTTGAGAAATTTGACCAGCGACTTTGCCAGCTTCTTGACGATATGAAAGATACCATGTATGAAGCAAACGGCATTGGTCTTGCAGCGCCCCAGGTGGGGGTACTAAAAAGAGCGGTTGTGATTGATATAGGAGAAGGAGCAATTGAACTTGTCAATCCTGAAATAGAACAAGTAGAGGGAAGTGCTGTGGATGTAGAAGGATGTCTTTCTGTTCCAAATGTGTGGGGTGAGGTGGAAAGACCACAGAAAGTGGTAGTGAAAGCTCAGGATAGGTTCGGAAATGAGTTTAGACTTGAAGCAGAGGGGCTTTTAGCAAGGGCTGTGTGTCATGAGATAGATCATCTTGATGGGATTTTGTTTGTTGACAAAGTTATCCGATTTGTTTCTGAAGAGGAAATTGAACAAAGGCGGTCAAGAGGAGATAAAATGGATTTAGAATAAATTGTCTGAGTTTCAGAAAGGAGAATGTAAGTTTGAATATTGTATTTATGGGAACACCAGATTTTGCAGTTGATATTTTGCAAAAGCTTATTCAAGAGTCTTTCGTCAATTTAAAACTTGTTGTGACCCAACCTGACAAACCTGTTGGGAGAAAAAGAATATTGACAGCACCAGCTGTCAAGGAGTTTGCTCAAAAAGTTGGAATAGAAGTTGTTCAACCAGAAAAGCTAAAGAATAACGAGGAGTTTTTTGAATTTCTAAAAGAGATAAATCCTGATACAATCGTAGTTGTTGCATATGGGAAAATTCTTCCTAAAGAAGTGCTTGAGATACCTAAATTTGGATGCCTAAATGTTCATGCTTCCCTTTTACCGGAGTACAGAGGAGCTGCACCAATTCAAAGAGTACTTATGGATGGCAAGGAATATACAGGTATTACCATTATGAAAATGGACGAAGGATTAGATACAGGAGATATTCTTCTTCAGGAAAAAGTTAAAATTGAAAATGATGATGACATTTTAACACTTTCTAAAAAACTTTCAGAAATTGGTAGTCAGCTTTTAATTGAGGTTCTGAAGAATATTGAGAGTATAAATCCTGTAAAACAGGATCACAGCAGAGCGACATATGCACCTCCTATCAAAAAGGAAGAAGGAAAAATTGACTGGGATATGAGCGCAAAGGAAATCTATAATAGATTTAGAGCTCTTAAGATATGGCCAGGGATTTTTACAACTTTTAAAGAAAAACTTTTGAAGATTCATGATATGGAACTTGTTCAGGATAATGAAAACAATATTAATAGTAATGTACTAAATGGTACTATAGTTGAGATAGATGACAGCAGTATTATAATAAAAGTTAGAGATGGTCTGATAAGACTTAAACTTCTTCAGCTTGAGGGTGGGAAAAAGATTGGTGCAAGAGACTTTGTCAATGGGTATAAAATAAAAAGAGGAGATATTTTAGCCTAATTTCAGAGGAGAGGATGAAAAGTGTTTTACTATTTTGACCCTTTGTATCTTGTGTTTGCTATTCCTGCATTTTTGATATCTCTAATAGCTCAAATGAGGGTCCAGATGGTATTTTCAAAGTATTCCAGAGTCAGAACATTTTCAGGGTTAACAGGTGCCGAGGTCGCCAAAAATATACTGTGGTCCAACGGTATTTATGATGTCAGAGTAGAATATGTGCCGGGACTTTTGACAGACCATTACGACCCGCGATTTAGAGTGCTCAGACTATCACAGGGTGTTTTTGATTCAAATTCTGTTGCTGCAGTTGGAGTTGCTGCACATGAGGCAGGCCATGCCATTCAGCACTACCAAAAATATCCGTGGCTTGCTCTTAGAACTGCCATGGTCCCTGTTGTGAATATAGGGTCAAATCTGGCTTTTCCGCTCATTTTGATAGGCCTTTTGCTAAAAAATGGAGATATATTCATAAACCTTGGAATTTTGCTTTTTAGCTTGGCAGTTGTGTTTACATTAATTACGCTGCCTGTTGAATTAAATGCCAGCAAAAGGGCTGTGGATGCGTTAAAAGTAGCAGGAGTTATACTTCCTGACGAGGAGATAGCAGTAAAGAAAGTGCTTAGCGCAGCTGCTATGACATATGTTGCAGCGGTATCTGTTGCTATACTCCAGCTTTTGTACTATCTTAGTTTAGTTCAACGAAGAAGGGATGATTAAAGATTAATACGAGAGAAGCTGCTTTTCTTCTACTGTTTGAGGTTGAAAAGAAAAAGTTTTCTGGCATGGACTCTTTAATGGAGAAATTCCATCAAAAGTTAAAGAAAGAAAAGGACAAGGCTCTGTTTGTTGAGCTTGTTCATGGTGTCTTAAGATACAAAAGTCTTATTGACTACTATATTAATTTTGTTGCCAAAAAAGGAGTAAAGGATAAAAGAATATTAAATATTTTAAGAGTCGCCACATATGAACTTCTTTTTCTTGAAAAGATTCCAGAGTATGCAACAGTGAACGAGGCATGTGAAATTACAAGTAAAATAAGTCCAAATTTAAAAGCTTTTGTAAATGCAATTTTAAGGAATATAATCAGAAACAAAAATCAAATACGAGAATCATTAGAGAAAATAAAGGATGTGGATTATAAAAGTTATATCTCAATAAAGCTATCTTATCCCAGATTTTTAATAGATTATTTTGAGGAGAATTATGGATTTGAAAAGACTTTAAAGATTTTGGAATTTTTAAATACAAAGCCACCTCAGAGTATAAAGATTAATACTAAGAAGACAGACGTGAAGACTTTAATACAAGAACTTGAAAAAAACGGTTTTGAGTATGAAATCAATTTTTACAACCAAGAAGTAATCTACCTTTTGAAGGGTAACATAAAGGAAACAGAACTTTATAAAAAGGGTTATTTTTATTTTCAAGATTTGGCATCCTCACTTGTTGTGAAGTTAAATAAAGAAGATTTTGAAAGAGCAAAGAAAGTGTTAGACCTGTGTGCTGCACCGGGCGGAAAGACTTTTAACTGCGCAGAGGTTATAGATGGGTTTATTGTTGCATGTGATATAAACGAACATAAACTTGATATTTTGCGCGAAAACATTTTGCGTCTTGGATTTAATAATATTATTGTTGCAAAGAATGATGCTGAGATTTTTAATCCTGATTTTACCGAAAAATTTGATATTGTGATTGCCGACCTTCCTTGTACTGGTTTTGGTGCAATCAGGAAAAAGCCTGATATCAAATGGAATAAAAGTTATCAGGATATTGAGAATCTTCATGAGCTGCAGGTAAGAATACTTGATAATTCGGCAGGTTACTTAAAAAGAGGAGGACTTCTTTTTTATTCTACATGCACTCTGTCAAGAAGAGAAAATGAAGAAACGGTTACAGAGTTTTTAGAGAAGCACAAAGATTTTTCATTGGTATCCCAAACAACTATTTTCCCTGATGAGTTTAAATGTGATGGATTTTTTATAGCTAAACTTAGAAAAGAGGGCGGAAGATAAGAAAGATGAAAAAACCTATAAAAGATTTGACCTTGGATGAGCTAAAAAAGTGGTTTGAAAATATTGGTGAAAAACCTTTTAGAGCAGGTCAGGTCTTTGAGTGGCTTTACAAGAAAAATGCTACTGATGTAATGCAATTTTCAAATCTACCAGTTGAACTTCGAAAGAAGATTTATGATGAGTTTTTGATAAACTCTTTACAGATTTTACAACATCAAAGTGATGGAGAGAGTATAAAATTTCTGTATGAACTTTGCGATAAAAATGGAATTGAAAGTGTATTTTTGCATTATCGATATGGAAATGCAATATGCGTCTCAACGCAGGTTGGGTGCAAAATGAACTGTAGCTTTTGTGCTTCTGCTATAGGCGGATTTGTCAGAAATCTTTCGCCTGGTGAGATGGTTGACCAGGTAATCAATGCAGAAAACTTTACAGGCAAAAGAATAACAAATGTTGTTCTGATGGGCAGTGGTGAGCCATTTGACAACATTGAAAATGTGTTTAAGTTTATTGATATAATAAACTCAAAAGAAGGTAAGAACATAGGGGCAAGACATATTACAATTTCAACAATTGGCATAGTTGAAGGAATTTATAGACTTTGTAATTTTCCCAAACAGGTAAACCTTGCAATTTCTCTACATGCCCCTAACAATAGTTTGAGAGACAAACTTGTTCCGATAAACAAGAAATATCCTATTGAAGATATTATGAAAGCAATTGATTACTATATTCAAAAGACCAACAGAAGAGTCACTTTTGAGTATGCTTTAATAGATGGGATAAATGATTCTACTGAATGTGCTCAAGAGCTTGGTAAGATATTAAAAGGTAAGCTTGTGCATGTAAATTTGATACCTATTAACCCAGTTGAAGAAAAAGGGTTCAGAAGACCTTCTAAGGAAAAAATAAAAACATTTTTTGAAACCCTAAAATCCTATCAGATTCAAGTTACAATAAGAAGAGAGTTGGGCAGCAGTATATCTGCAGCTTGTGGACAGTTAAGAAGACGGTATTTTAACATATAAGGGAATTAGGGGATGAAGTATGTGAAATACATTGCAATAACAGAAAAAGGAAATGTAAGGATAAACAATGAAGATTATTATATTGTTTACAAAGGGGAAGATGGACTGAATATTTTTTTAATAGCTGATGGTATGGGTGGACACAGTGCGGGCGAGGTGGCAAGTAGCCTTGCCTGTCAGTATGTAATTGACTACATTTTACTTAATCAGAATATGTTGGAGTATTCTTTGAGTGAGACCATAAAAGAAGCTTACAGGTATGCAAATCAGAAGATTATAAACCATCAGATAAAAAATCCACTTTTGTATGGAATGGGTACTACTTTAGCGGGATTATTTTGCTATAAGGATAAGATAATTGTAAGTAACATTGGAGATTCAAGAGTCTACGTTATAGATGGCAATGAAATTAAACAAATTACAGAGGACCATTCTCTGGTTTATGAGATGTTCAAAGATGGAAAAATTACAAAAGAGGAAATTTATACTCATCCTAAGAAAAACATCATAACAAGAGCAATTGGAATAGAAGAAGAATTAGAAGTTGACCTTTATGAAATTGAACGTGACCAAAATAAGGATTATTGCTTTTTGATGTGTACTGATGGACTGACAAACATGGTTTTTGATACTCAAATTCATAAAATATTTAGAGAAAATGGTTTTTATGATGTAGGTAAGAAATTAATTGAAAAAGCCCTTGAGGCAGGTGGTATTGACAATATTACAATTGTATATCTTCTGTTGTAAGATAAAAGAGATTTTGTGAGGGTGATGATTGTTTATGGATGAGTTTGTAATAGGAAACAGATACAAAGTTGAAGAGAAATTAGGAAGCGGTGGAATGTCGGTTGTTTACAAAGCTAAAGACGCAATTTTGAATAGATATGTTGCAATAAAAGTTTTGAGGTCGGAATTTGCAACAGACGAGGAATTTTTGCAACGGTTCAGAACAGAAGCGCTGGCAGCAGCATCTCTTTCACATCCTAACATTGTATCTATCTATGATGTTGGTGAGCAGGACGGGATGTACTACATAGTTATGGAATATGTAAATGGCAAAACTTTAAAAGAGTTTATGAAAGAAACGGGCAGGATCAGTCCAAGAGATGCAACAACCATTGCTATACAGGTTTTGAGAGCTTTGGACCATGCCCACAAAAAAGGCATTGTGCACAGGGATATAAAGCCACAAAACATCTTGATTGACGAAAATGGAATTGTCAAAGTAACAGATTTTGGCATTGCGCGTGCAGTTTCAACAGGTACCATTATAAACACTAATCTTACCATTGGCTCTGTTCACTATTTTTCGCCAGAACAGGCAAGAGGAGGATATGTAGACAATAGGTCTGACCTATACTCTCTTGGAGTGGTACTTTATGAAATGGTGACTGGAGTTTTGCCGTTCGATGGGGATACTCCAATTTCTATTGCGCTAAAACATCTGCAAGAACAGCCAATAAAACCTACGCTTTATAATCCTAATATACCAAAAAGCTTAGAAGCAATAATTTTAAAGGCAATGCAAAAAGATATTTTACTGAGATATCAATCAGCCAGTGAAATGATTCAAGATTTGAAAAATTCGCTTATTGAACCAGAGGGCGATTTTGTCAAGATAGATTCTCACGAAAATGCTGCTACCAAACAGTTTCAGCTTGAAAAGATAAAATCGGATAATACCTCAGTAGACCCAAAAAAAGAGTCAAAAGAAAAAAGAAAAGATTGGATATATGTGGTAGCAGGAATTTTAACTGCCCTTATTATTGTTGCATTAGGCTGGCTGATATTTTATAATGCTATTGGGAAAAGCCTGACTTATCAAGAAAATGACATTACGATGCCAGACCTTGTAGGTTTTTCAATTGATGATGCAAAAACAAAGCTTAATGAACTTGGGTTAAAATATTCAATTGAAGAGAAAAATGACCCGGCTGAAAAAGGAGTGGTCATCAATCAAGACCCAGCTGCAGGTATTAAAGTGAAAAAAGATACTACTATCAAGCTAATAGTTAGCAAAGGACCAGAAATGGTCAAAGTTCCAGATGTTGTTGGGCTTAATATCAAAGATGCTCAGATAGAACTCGATAACAGTGGCTTGAGTGTTGAGGTAAAAAAAGATTATTCTGACAAGCCAGTGGATACAGTTATTGAACAACAGCCTTCTGCAAACCAATTCATAGAAAAAAATGGTACAGTAATTTTGACTGTAAGTTTGGGTCCCAAAATTGAAAAAGTATTA